>JBEKEK010000166.1:0-22700 GCA_050013875.1 Trebonia sp.
GCGGGACGGTGCGGGATTACGCGGCGCGGGCGCGCTGCTAATGCAGATAGTTTCCGTTAATTCTGGGCTAAGTGTTGCGGTGGGGGAAGGCGCGGGCGATGGTTAGGAGGGTGTCGTTGGCCTCGGCGTCGCCGATGCTGATCCGGGCGCCTTCGGCGGCGAACGGGCGGACCGCGATGCCTTCCGCCTCACAGGCGGCGGCGAAGGCCCCGGTGTACTCGCCCAGCCGCAGCCAGACGAAGTTGGCCTCGGTCGGGGGCACGGTCCAGCCGTCGGCGACCAGCGCCTCACGCACCCTGGTCCGCTCCTTGACGGTGAGCTCCACGCGTTCGAGCAGTTCGTCCTCCGCGGCCAGCGACGCGACCGCGGCGGCCTGCGCGATGCTGTTCACGCTAAACGGCAGCATGGTCATCCGGACCGCCGCCGCCACCGGCTCGTGCGCGACCAGGAACCCGGCGCGCAACCCGGCCAGGCCGTACGCCTTAGAGAACGTGCGCAGGACGGCGACGTTCGGCCGGTCCCGGTATAGCTGCATCCCGTCGGGCACGGCTTCGTCGCGGATGTACTCGTGGTACGCCTCATCGAGAACGACCAGGCAATCCAGTGGCACCCGGTCGAGAAACTCCCGGAGATCGGTCGCGTGGACCACGGTACCGGTCGGGTTATTGGGGTTGCAGATGAAGATGAGCCTGGTGCGCGGGGTGATCGCGTCCGCCATCGCGGCCAGGTCGTGGGTCTCGTCCCGCAGCGGAACCCGGACCGATTCGGTCGCGGCCAGGTCTGCCAGCGTGGGGTACGCCTCGAAGGAACGCCACGCGTAGATCACCTCGGCACCGGGCTCACCGACGGCCTCGAGGAGCTGCTGCGCCACGCCGACCGAGCCGCACCCGACCGCGACGTGCCGTGGCGGGACGTCGAACCGGTCGGCGATGGCCTGGGTCAGCCGCTGCGCACCGTTATCCGGGTACCGGTTCACCGATCGCGCCGCCTCAGCGATGACGTGGACCACCGAGGGCAGCGGCGGATGAGGAGATTCGTTGGACGACAGCTTGTGTGTCCGCCCGGTGCGGCTGACCGGCGTCCGGCCCGGCTGGTAGGCGGGAAAGCCGTCGAGCACCGAACGGAAACGCGGCGATGCGTCATTCATGCCACCAGTTTGCACCACCTAGGACAGTGACTGCCCGGCGTAGGAGTAGGACTGGCGGGCCAGAGTCTTGACGCCTTGCAGCGAGGCGCCGGGGCCAACCATGGTGACCGCGCCAACGAACCCGCGGCCCCGGTAGACCACCGACCACGCGTCTACCTGGGCGTAGCCTGAGGCCTTGACGTTCAGCGCCCGGGCCTGGTCGGCCAGGCCGCCCACGGTGGACTGGCGCACCGTGTAACTGAGGGTCTTGCCGTCCGTAGTGGCCCGGTAGTGCGAGCATCGAGTCGGCCGGAGGGCGCTCAGGGCCGTCTCCGCGAGCTGCGACGATGCCGAGACCAGCACCTCGGACACGCCATCGCGGCCGACCCGGAACGTCACTAGCGCCGCAGGAGCATGCGAGAGGGCGGCCGAGTTGAATCCCGTCACCGTCACCCCGGAGCACTTGGCCGGGGTGACCTTGACGCCCTTCATGGTCTGCTTGCTCGTCTGAACGTCTGGCAACGTTCCGTAGTCACCTGCCTCCGGGGCCGCGGCCGGGCGCTCCCCGCGGACTTTGGTCAGCAGCGCGTCCTTCAACTGGGCGGCGGTGTAGGCCTTGGACTCGGTGGCGGCGGCCGCACTAGCCGTCTCTGTCGTCCTAGCCTGGCTGGTGCTGGCCGAAGTACCGCAGCCGGCCACGGCGGCGGCGGCCAGCAATGCCAGTGCGGTGGTAGCCAATGCGGGCCGCGACCAATGACGAAGAGACATGGATAAACCCTTCTGACGCTACGAATTTTTTGGTTTCGAAGCGTGAGAGTAGCCTACGTTGAGTAGTCAGAACGGTGCTTTTAGTAAAGCTGCTGGCGACTGGCCGCTCATTTCGCACGCATTGATCCCGCTACGCGGCCGACGACGCGGGCGCGGCATCCGGGCGACGTGACCCGTGACCTAGCTGGACAGCCTTGACGATCAGCAGCAGCACAGACACCACGAGATAACCCCGGAGCAGCACGCTCGGCGGAGCTAGGCCGGATGTGCTTCAGCCCAGCTGGATCGCCTTGACGATCAGCAGCAGGACGGAGATCACGAGGTAGCCGCGCAGCAGCAGCATGGCGATCTTCCGTCCCGACGACCACTCCGCTGGCTTGAGCAGCGCGAGCGGCGGCATGCGCCAGTTCATGCGTTCCTCGGCGGACATGGTGTCGCGCGGGTGCGGCGGGGGCGCCGGGCGCCGGTTCCTGGTGAGCATGAACCAGGCTCCAGCCACGGCGGCCACGGCCACCAGCCCAATGGCTATCCAGATCGCGGTCGCCAGGGCGGGCAGGCTGCTGAACAGCGTGGCATGTTCAGCCAGCGTGGGTTTATCCACGGGCCCAGCACCTCGCGGTCGTTGCACAGCAGCAGCAGGAACACGCTCGCGCTGGGCAGCAGGATCCCGGCCAGCGCCTGCACCGCCTCGGTGAGCAGGCCGAGCGGAACGCCGGGGATGAGCACGATGCCCGCCGCGGCCACGACCATCGCGGCGTAGATGGTGTAGAACGGCTTGGCCTCGCGGAACTTGCGGTGCAGCGAGTTCTTGATGCCGAACACGTCGCCGAACGCGTAGCTGGTGGACAGGGTGACCGCCGACGCGCCGATGATGGACGCGTCGAGCAGCACGACCGAGAACGCCGCACCGTACCACCAGCCGTGCGCGGCGAGCGCCTCGGCCACCCCGAGCGCGCTGGTGAAGTGCCCGACCAGGTTCGTGCCTCGCACCGCGAAGACGCCTACCGCAAGGATCATCGCAGCCGAGATCACCACGACGAACGCGCCCAGAGTGGTGTCGGCGCGCTCGTACGGGATGAACCGCGGCGTGATCCGCTTGTCGATGACGTTGGACTGCTGGAAGAACAACTGCCACGGAGCGACGGTGGTGCCCACGATCGCGATGATGAGCAGCACCGCGGTCGAGCTCGCCCCGCCCTGGATGCCGGGCACCACGAAGTGGTAGCCGATCGCACCCCAGTGCGGGTCGGAGAGGAAAAAGAGCGGGACCAGGATCACGCTCACCGCGATGAACGCGAACATCGCCTGCTCCCAGCGGCGGAAGCTGCCGCTCATGGTGATCGCGATCAGCACGAGCGCGGCGATCGGCACCGAGATGTACGGGGAGACGTGGAAATAACGCAGCGCGAGCGAGACGCCGATGAACTCGGTGACGATGGTCAGGAAGTTGAGGACGAACAAGTCGCCGACGCTGAACCAGCCCCAGAACCGGCCGAACCGCTCGTTGATGAGCCGGGCGTGCCCGACACCGGTGACCGCGCCGAGCCTGACCACCATCTCCTGGTTGACGATCAGCACCGGGATCAGCAGCAGGAGCGTCCACAGCAGGCTGTAGCCATAGTTCTGCCCGGCCTGCGCGTAGGTGGACACACCGCCGGCGTCGTTGTCGCCGACCATCACGATCAGCCCGGGGCCGACGATGGCCAGGAACGTGATCAGCTTGTGCTTGAGGCCAGCCTGCTGAACATCGCCGAGCTTGATATGGCCGAGCGCGCCCTCGATGTCGCCCAGGTGGGCCTCGTCCAGCACCGCGCTGGCCTGCGCGGCGGGATGTCCGAGTTGCGCCTGGCCGGGCTGAGGACCCTGGCGAACCGGGCGGCCTTGAGCCGCTTGCGGAGCCACCGGGGCTTCCGTGACGGACAGCGGCTCCCGTGGGTCCGGGCTCTTAGCGGGCTGGGCCTGCTGAGAACGCCGGACGTCTGGGGAGGCTTCGGGCGGGACCGGCAGCGTGGGCTCACCCGGTGACACGCGCTCACCAGGCGTCGTCACTGCGCGTCCCCATGCTGGGCGTCCTCACCGTGAGCGTCCCCATAGTGGGCGTCCGGCGGCGCCGCGGTCTCGCGGCGCCTCCAGTCGCCGGGCAATGTGACCTCAAGCACGTCATCGACGGTGATCACGCCGAGCAGGCGGCGCTCGTCGTCAACGACGGGGATGGTGATGAGGTTGTAGTCCGTCATCAGGACGGCGACGTCCGTGATGTCGGCGTCCGGGCCCACCCGGACCGGATCGGTGTCGGACACGTCGATCACGATGGCATCAGGATCGGACTGGACCAGGGTGACCAGCCTGGCCACGCCGCGCAGGCGGCCCTTGTCGCTGAGGGCGTGCACGCTGGTCAGTGCCTCGGGCTGAAGTGAGACGGCCTCGCGGACCCGGGCCAGCGCGTCGGCGACGCTGGCCTTGCGGGGCACGGCGACGAAGTCCATCGACATCAGCCCGCCCGCGCTCGTGGGGTTGAAGCCCATCAGGGTCAGCACCTTGGTCCGCTGGCCGGGCGGCAGCAGGTCGAGCACCGGCTGCCTGCGCCGCTGCGGCAGTTCGGCGATCGCGTCCGCGGCGTCGTCCGCGCGCATCCTGGCCAGCACGGCGGCGATCTCCTCGTCGGTGCGCGCGCCCAGCAGCCGGGTGGCCAGGTCCTCGTCGAGTTCCTCGAAGACATCGGCCTCCAGCTCGGGGTCCGCGTGGACGTGGCCCAGGATCTCCGTCTCCTCTTCCTTGGAGGCGTTCTCCAGCAGGTCGGCGATCTGAGCCGGCTTCAGCCTGCGGACGCGCGCGAACGGCCCGCGCAGCAGCGCGCTGCCCGCGTGCCCGATAAGCCACTCGAAGTCGTGCCAGTCCCGGAAGACGGCGGCGTCATCCTGGGTCTGCGGAGCGAGCAGCCCGAACAGCCGGCGCGGGCGCCGCCTGGTATCGACCCCGGCCAGCACCCATTCCTGGCCGTCCTTTTCCTGGTCGTTCTTGGCCAACTCCAGGTCAGCCGCGCGGACCAGCCGGGCGTTCTCCACGTCGATGAAGCGGTGGCCCAGGACGTCGGCCCGGAGCAGCACTTCCCCTTCGCGGCGGTCGAAGTGCCGCAGGCTCAGCCGGGCCGTTGACAGCCGCAGCGGATCACTGTCGAAGTCACTGACCTGGTCGATGGGCACGAAGATCTCGCGCCCGCCGACGGCGACCACCAAGCCGGTGACGAGCGGATAATCGTTGCCGCGCAGCCGGACGATGACGTCGGCCAGCCGCCCGATGGACTCCCCGCTGCTGTCTGCAACCGGCCGTTTCAGCAGCCGGGACAGGCACATCGTGGACTTGTTATCCGCCGGAGCGCTCGGCCCGGCCGCTGGTGTCGTGGTCATGAGACGCCTCTTTTACTCGGGCGCTGACGTCTTCTCGTCAGGCCTGGCGTGATGTCGCCCGCCGCCACCTTGGCACAGGCGGGTGAACAGGCGGTGAACCGGGTAGTCCGGAGTGGCCACCGGCCACGGGGTTACGATCACACGGTGGTGATGGTATGAAGTCTCAAGCACCCCGCAAGGGGCAGGGCGGGATGAGAGGCGCAGATCAGTGCCCACGCGGAAGGCAACAGGCCTGCTCGAAAGAGGCAGCCTGCCTGACACATTCTGGTATTCGACCAAGCGGAAGCTGCTCGGCCCGCCACTGGTCAACCAGGATCTTGGCGAGCAGCGGCTGACCAAGCCGCTCGCCCTCGGCGTGCTGTCACCCGACGGGATCTCGTCCTCCGCCTACGGCACCGAAGAAATCCTGATCGCGCTGCTGCCGATGGCGGGCCTGGCCGCGTTCACGCTGATCCTGCCGATGACGCTGGTCATCTTGTTCGTCATGGTGCTGGTAGTCCTGTCCTACCGCGAGATTGTCATGGTCTACATCAGGCCAGGTGGCTCCTACGTGGTGGCGCGCGAGAACTTCGGCCCGCGGATCGCCCAGGTGTGCGCGGTGGCGCTGCTCATCGACTACATCGTGACCGTGGCGGTGCAGACCGCGGCGGGCACGGCCGCGGTCGCCTCGGCCTTCCCGACGATCGGCCCGTACAAGCTGGAGATCACGGTCGGCGTCGTCCTGCTGATGGCGTTCGGCAACCTGCGGGGCATCAAGGAAGCGGGCCGGGCCTTCGCGGTGCCGACCTACCTGTTCGCGGGCTCGGTCATCTTGATGATCGTCGTCGGGCTGATCCGCTCGGTGCTCGGGACCCTGCACCCGTACGACCCGCACACGCTGCACGGGACCTACCCGATCGGCTCGGGCTCGGCCGGCCTGATGACCGGGGCCATGATCTTCATCCTGCTGAAGGCGTTCGCCAACGGCGGCGCCTCGCTGACCGGCATCGAGGCGGTGTCCGACGCGGTCGGCGCGTTCCGCCCGCCGGAGGGCCGGAACGCGCGGCAGGTCCTGATCGCCGAGGGCATCATCCTCGGCACGCTGGTGGCGGGCATCTCCTGGCTGGCGCACGTCACCCACGCGACCCCGCGCACGCTCGGCTACCCGACCGTGCTGGCGCAGGAGGCCCAGCTCATCTTCGGGCACACCTTCTACGGCCAGGCCCTGTTCTACCTCCTGCAGGGCGCCACCATGCTGATCCTGTACACCGGCGGCAACACCAGCTTCAACGGCTTCCCGTTCCTGACCAGTTACGTGGCCGGCGACTCGTTCCTGCCCCGGTGGCTGCTCAAGCGGGGGCACCGGCTCGTCTTCTCCAACGCGATCATCCTGCTGACCGTGGTATCCATTTCGCTGCTGATCATCAAGGACGCCGACGTTAACAGCCTGGTCCCGCTGTACGCCATCGGCGTGTTCACCGCGTTCTCGATGGCCGGCTTCGGCATGGCTCGCTACCACAGCAGGCACCGGACGCCTGGCTGGCGGCGCCGGATGATCATCAACTTCTCGGCGGGCGTGCTCACCGGGATCGTGGTGGTCATTTTCGCGGTGGTGAAGTTCACCGAGGGCGCCTGGGTGGTCTTGCTGCTGTTCGTGATCTTGGTCCCGGCGCTCATCCGGCTCAATCACGAGTACCAGGCCGAGACCGACGTGCTCGAGACGATCAGCGAGAACCAGCCGCCGCCACCGCCGCACTACAGCCGCCGCACCGTATTCGTCTTCGTGGACAGCTTCGACCTGGCCACCCTGGCCGCGCTGCGCTACGCCAGGAGCATGCGCCCCACCACGATCCGCGCGGTGCACTTCGTCATCGACAGCGTCCGCGCGGAAAAGCTCAGGGACAAGTGGACCCGGGCCGACCGCGGCGTCCCACTCGACTTCATCGACGTCTCCGACCGCAGGCTGACCCGGGCCGCCGCCGAGTTGGTCGAGCGCGAGGCGGCCGATCCCTCGACGCACGTGACCGTCGTGCTGCCCCGGCGCAGCTATTCCGCGCTGCTTGGGCGGCTGCTGCACGACCGCACCGCGGACAAGATCGCCGCCGTGGTGAGCCGGATCCCGCGGTCCGCGGCCACCATCGTCCCCTATGACGTCACCAGCCGAGTGCGGGTCCTGCAGGAACGCCAAGCCGCGAAGGCCGCGACCACCAGCGCCGACGCCTCCGCCGGGCAGCAGGTGGCGTCCCGCGAGGTCGACGTGGCGGCCACGCACAGCCAGGCCACAGCACCGGCTGCGAAATCACCCGCCGAACCGCCGGCAACGGCGCGCGGCGAGGTGAAGAGGCGGGCGCCAGGGGCACTGGATGGCCAGCGGGCATCCAAGTGGAGACCTGACAATAGCGAATCAGGCACGCCCGCGACCGTCACGCCCATCGGCTCGCTGGACACACCAGGCCGGGCTGTGGTCGAGGGCCGGATCCGCGTGGTGGAGATCAAGCCGGTGGAACGCAACTCCGTGCTAGCCTGCGAGATCTCTGACGGCACCGGCGCCCTGACCGCCCTGTTCTACGGCCGCTCTCATATCCCCGGCCTGGTCTGCAGCGCCCGGGTCCGGCTCCGCGGCACCGTCGGCTTCCGGGCCGGCGGCCACCCGGTCATGATCAACCCGGCCTACGAGCTACTTTTCCCTGCGCTGTAAGGGATGACCGTTCGGATAGAAAATTACTCCCCGCCGGCCGGGGGCTTGCCGCCTGAGTACGGGACGATGAGTTCGTAGGCGGGATTCACCATGATCGGGGCGCCGTGCTTGATGCCGACCGGTCCCCGGAACCTGACCCGGGAGCCGCACATCAGTCCGGGAATGCGGGACCGGCCGTAGAACAGGGCGGTCAGGTCCCCGGTGGAATCGGAGATCTCGCAGGCCAGCACCGAGTTGCGCTCCACCGACCGGATCTCGACGACCCGGACGCGGCCCTCGACGCTGGCCTTGCCCGGCTGGTGCAGGGAGCCGATGGGGGTGACACCCGGCGGCGGTATCGGCCGGTCGTAGCCGCCCGCGCCGGGCAGTGGCTCGATCTTTTCCTCCCGGGGGGTGGCGGCCGCGGCCACTGACCCCAGGTCCTGCGGTACGGCGGTCCGGCCGTCGGCGGGCGAGCCGCCGGCGGGCGAGCCGGGCTTCGGCCCGATGGCCACCGGCGCGTGCCCGTCCTGGGCGTGGCGCTCGGCCAGGATGCGCACCCGGTTCTGCACGTCGAACGGGATGACGATGGCCGCGGCGTCCGGTACCCGGCTCACCACGCCGGCGATCTTGTCGGCCGTGCGGTCGTGCAGCAGCCTGCCGAGCAGCGAGAAGCTGCGCCTGGGCAAGATCGCGGTCACCTGCGTACCAGGAACTTCCGCCTCGTGGCTGACCAGTTCGGCGGCGCACCGGGTCAGCCTGCGGTCGGCGCAGTCCATGAACTCGAGCGATACCTGGCGGTCGGGCAGCCAGGTGGCCCGCAGCTTCTCCGCCTGCTCGCTGTCGATGACGAAGTGGACGGCACGCACCGTCGTGGGCCGCAGGCTCTTCGCGTACCGCAGCGCGGCCACGGTGGACAGGTCGAAGTCATCGACGAACACGATGACCACCCGGCGGCTGTAGTTCCGCTGAGGCTGCACCCCGCCGGAGGAGGCCCGGCGTTCGCTAATGGTCTCGAGGACCCGGGCCTCGCTGCGGTACTCGCGGTTGAGCCGGATCAGCGCGAAGACCCCGATCGGGAAGATGATCAGGATCAGCCAGGCGCCCGCGGTGAACTTCACCACCGCGAAGATCACCACCACGACCGAGGTGAGCACCCCGGACGAGAAGCAGATGACCAGCTTGTGCCGCCAGCCCGGTACCCGGTGCGTGTGGAAGTACTTCGCCATGCCGAACCCGGCCATGGTGAAGGCGGTGAACACGCCGATCGCGTAGAACGGCACGAGCGCGTTCACGTTGGCGCCGACGACCCCTATCAGCGTCACGGAAAGCACGGTGAGCACGATGATGCCGTTGGAGAAGACCAGCCGCTGTCCGCGCTTCATCAACCACCGCGGCAGGAAGGAATCCTCGGCGACGAAGCTGGTCAGGAACGGGAAGCCGTTGAAGCTCGTGTTCCCGCCGGTGAACAGGATGAGCGCGGTCGCCGCCTGCACCACCCAGAACATGAAGTGCCCGGCCGACCCGAACACGATGTCGGCTTCCTGCGAGAGCACGGTCGGGAAGCCGACCTGATAGGGGGCGGCGTGGGTCAGGTGCGCCAGCCAGGAGATGCCGGCCACCAGCGTGCCGAGGATCAGGCCCTCCATCACCAGGACCCGGCGGGCGTTGACGCCCTCGGGGGGCTTGAACGCGCTGACGGCGTTGGAGACCGCCTCGATGCCGGTCAGGGAGGCACCCCCGTTGGCGAACGCCTTCAGCAGCACGAAGATGATCACCAAGCTCGTCAAGCTGGAGGTGCCTTTGCCGATGGGGAACAGCCCGTGGAGGTCGTAGATGTTCTGCTGCGGCAGGTTACCGAGTGCCTCGCGGACGATCCCGACGACGATCATCAGGATGACCGACCCGGAGAACAGGTAGGTGGGCAGCGCGAAGATCTTGCCCGCCTCCTTGATGCCGCGCAGGTTGCCGAAGCACATCAGCAGGATGATGCCAATCGATATCGGTGTCACGTACGGGCCGATGGCCGGGAACGCCGAGGCGACCGCCGCCGTGCCCGCCGCGATCTGCACCGCCACGGTGACCACATAGTCGATGAGCAGCGCCACGGCGGCGACCTGCGCGATCCGCGGCCCGAAGTTGTCCCTGGCGACCACGTAGGACCCGCCGGCTCGGGTGTAGACCGTGACCACCTCGCGGTAGAGGAGCACCACGAGCAGCATGACGAACAAGATCACCGCGGTCATCGGCATCAGCACCGCGAACGCGGCAATGCCGAAGTACCTGATCAGCTCGATGAGGATTTCCTCGGTGCCGTAGGCCGAGGAGGAGATCCCGTCCGGGGAAAGCACGCCCAGCGCGAGAAATTTCGACAGCCGCTGCTCCCGGAGCTGCGCGTTGATCATCGGCGGGCCGAGCAGGCGGCGCTTCGCCGTGTACCAGAAGGTCTCCGGCAGCGCGCCGACCCGGCTGCCGTCGAGCAGGCTGACTCCTTTTCGCACGGCCACTAGGCTTGCCGCCCCGTCCCTGGCGCTGCGTTGATGATCACGCCATCGACGCTATTAGGGCCGCTGACGCGCCGCAGTATGCGTGCCGTCAAGCTTGCTGGGCGGGGCGTTAAGGTTCCGTCAAGAACGCCGATATCGCCTGGTAAGACGGCTGAAATGGCAAGAGATGATTCTTGGCCGAGAACCGCGGACGATACCGGCGCCCTACGCGCTGCCGGTCAGCTTCGCCATGTTCCTGGCCGTCGGCACGGTGGCGGCCGCGCTGCACGGCCACCTGCCGGCCACCGGGGTGCTGATCGCCTGCGCGGTGATCGCCGGGGTAACCTCCTTCGCCGCCGAGCCGGCCGCGTTCGTCCTGGTGGCGGGCATCGGCTGGCTCACCACGGTGGGGTTCTCCCGCCCGCCCTACGCCCAGCTGCACCTCAGCGGGACGATCGCCACCCGGGCGGCCATCGTCATCGGCGCGAGCGCGCTAGGCGGCGCTTGTCTCGGCCTGCTGTTCCGTTGGCTCGCGCGACGGCTCACACTGGTAAGCATGGGTACCTCTACGGGCATGCGGGCAGCTAGGAAGGCCGCCAGGGATGCCCGGGGCGGCGCCAGGGCCAACCGGGCGGCAGGCCCGGGTCTGGTCGCGGCGGGCGGGACATCGGACGCCGCGAGCGCGATCGACATCCGGCGCCGGCTGGCGGGCCTGGTTCTCGCCGCCGTCCTGCTGCCGCTGATCACCGCCGTCCTCGCGACCTTGCGGCCGCACCTGAACCTGGCCGACGACCTGCTCTTCTACCTGGTCGCGGTAGTGACGATCACCGTCGTGGGCGGCTTCTGGCCGGCCGTGCTCGCCGCCGTGACGGCCAGCCTGCTGCTGAACTGGTACTTCACCGAGCCGCTGCACACGTTCACCATCCAGCAACCGAGGGAGCTGCTGGCGCTGCTGCTGTTCGTCACGGTCGCGGTCGCCGTCAGCAGCGTGGTCCACCTCGCCGCCCGGCGCGCCGTCCAGGCCGCGCGGGCCCGGGAAGAGGCGGCCTCGCTGCTCGAGCTGGCCCAGACCGTGCTAGGCGGCGCCGATTCGCCCACGGCCGTGCTCGATCACCTCACCGGGACCCACGGCGGCCAGGCCGAACTGCAGGAACGATCCGGCGGCCGGTGGGTACGGACCGCCTCGAGCAACCTCGCGGGCAGCCTGCCCGCGGCCAACCGCATCGACATCCGCGACGACCTGACCCTGCTGGTCACCGGGCAGCGGGACTCGGCCACGGCCGCACTTCTGGCAGGCTACGCCGCCCAGGCGGCGGCCGCGCTGGACCGGGAGAGGCTGCGCACCCAGGCGGCCCAGGCCGAGGCGCTGGCTGAAGGCAACCGGATGCGGACCGCGCTGCTCGCGGCGGTCAGCCACGACCTGCGCACGCCGCTGGCCTCGATCAAGGCCAGCGTGAGCAGCCTGCGGCAGACCGACGTGGAGTGGTCCCCGGCCGACGAGGCCGACCTGCTCGCGACGATCGAGCAGAACGCCGACCGGCTCGACGCCCTGATCGGCAACCTGCTCGACATGAGCCGCCTGCACACCGGGTCGCTGCAGCCCTTCCTGCGCCCGACGGCGATCGACGAGGTGGCGCCGGTGGCCGTGGGCGGGCTGGATGACAGCCTGCGGCTGGAGCTGGCCGTGCCCGAGGGTTTCCCCCTGGTGCTCGCCGACCCCGGTCTGCTCGAGCGGGTGCTGGCCAACCTGTTCTCCAACGCGCTGCGGTACTCTCCGGCCGCGCGGCCGCCCGAGCTGCAGGCGCAGCTTGCCGGCGGCATGGTGCGGCTCGAGGTCGTGGACCACGGCCCGGGCGTCCCGGATGAGCAGAAGGAACGTATCTTCGAGCCGTTCACCCGGGTCGCCGACCGGCACCCCGGCGTCGGCCTCGGCCTGGCCGTGGCGAAGGGCTTCGCCGAGGCCATGGGCGGGCGCATCGAGGCCGGCGACACCCCAGGCGGCGGGCTCACGGTCACGGTCACGCTCCCGGCGGCCATGACAGACAAGTCCGCGCTCGGCGCGGAGCCATGACCCGCGTGCTCGTGGTGGACGACGAGCCCTCTATCGTGCGGGCGCTGCGGATCAACCTGTCCGCGCGCGAGTACGACGTCAGCACCGCCGTCGACGGCACCACCGGGCTGGCCGCGGTGGCCCGCGACCGCCCCGACGTCATCATCCTGGATCTTGGGCTGCCGGACATGGACGGCACCGAGGTGATCCACGGCGTCCGCGGCTGGACCTCGATCCCGATCATCGTGCTCTCCGCGTGGGGGCAGGAGAGCCAGAAGGTGGCCGCGCTCGACGCCGGCGCCGACGACTACGTGACTAAGCCATTCGGCATGGACGAGCTGCTCGCACGGCTGCGCGCCGCGGTCCGCCGAGCCTCGCCCGCCCCGGACGAACCGGTGGTCACCACGGCTGACTTCACCGTCGACCTGGCGGCGAAGCAGGTTCTGCGTCGCGACGGCAGCGACGTCCGGCTGACCCCCACCGAGTGGCAGCTGCTCGAGATCCTGGTCCGCAACAGCGGCCGGCTGGTGAGCCAGCGGCAGCTACTGCGCGAGGTATGGGGTCCCGCCTACGAGACGGAGAGCAATTATCTGCGGGTCTACCTGGCTCAGCTGCGCCGCAAGCTCGAACCGGAACCGTCCCGGCCGAGGTACCTGCTCACCGAGTCAGGGATGGGCTACCGGTTCAAGCCGTAAACATGTCCGCGTCGGCGCTGTCCGGGATCCAGGCGAAAACTTCTTCTTCGCGTCCGCGGCTTGGGGCTACGCAGGCGCTTCTGGCGGGTAGGCACAAGACGTGCGGCAATCCCTCCTCGGCGTCCCCCGGCGGGCCCGTAAAACCCGCAAGGCTCCGCTGCTGCCCCGGCCAGCTGCCCTGGCCGAGCGCATCGAGCGGGCTCACGTCCTTGATCCCGTGATCCACGAGCTGTCCGACACCGTGGTACGCGCACTGCCCTCGGGCACGCGGACCGATGTCCTGCACGGCGTCCCGTTCGGCCAGCCGGCCCATCCCGCGCTGGTGCGGCTGCCGCTGGGCTGCTGGACCTCGGCCGTCCTGCTCGAAGCGTTCCCCGGCACCGAACGCGCGTCGGGACTGCTCATCGCGGCCGGGATCGCGGGCACCGCGCCCGCGGCGGCCACCGGGCTGGCCGACTGGTCGGCGCTGCACCGGGACCAGCAGCGGGTCGGCCTGGTGCACGCCCTAAGCCAGACCAGCGCGGCCACGCTGTTCCTGGGCTCGCTGGCGGCCCGGGCCGGCGGCCGGGCCGGCTACGGCCGGCTGCTGTCCGCCTCCGGGCTTGCGGTAGCCACCATCGG
This sequence comes from Trebonia sp., assembly GCA_050013875.1. Taxonomy (GTDB): domain Bacteria; phylum Actinomycetota; class Actinomycetes; order Streptosporangiales; family Streptosporangiaceae; genus Trebonia. The sequence goes on from JBEKEK010000166.1 coordinate 13,810, forward strand.
GTCCTACCTGGGCGGCCACCTGGCGCTCCGGCTCGGCGCGGGTACCAGCCACGCCGAGCAGGTCAGCCACCTGGCCGGACTCGGCTGGCACGATCTGTGCGCTGTCGGCGACCTACCCGACCGGCGCCTGGTCAGGCGCCAGCTCGGTTACCTGTCCCTGCTGGTGTACCGGGCCGGTCCCGAGGTGAGCGTGTTGTCAGACCGGTGCTCGCACCTCGGCGGGCCCCTGCACCAGGGACGGATCGTCGTGGAGCGGGGCCTCGCCTGCGTCACCTGCCCGTGGCACGGATCCACTTTTGCCGTTGCCGACGGCACCGTCGTGCACGGACCCGCTACCGCCCGTCAGCCATCCTTCGAGACCCGCGTGACCGACAGCGGCCGGGTCGAACTCAGGCCCAGGCCCTGACCCGACCGGGCCGGATCCTGCAGGCTACGTTACCGACCTCGAGCGCTTTCAGCCAGCAAACGGCAACTCAGCGTGCGCGCGCCGTCCAGCGCGACTGCCGGTGCTCGATTTCCAGCTGGACGCCGAAGCACCGAGACAGGTTCCGCGCGGTGAAGACCTCCTCGATGGGCCCGGCCACCAGCACCGACCCGCGGCGCAGCAGCATCGCGTGGGTGAAGCCGTCGGGCACCTCCTCCACGTGGTGGGTGACCAGCACCATCATCGGCGCCTTGGAATCGCGGGCGAGCTGGGTCAGCCGACGGAGCAGATCCTCACGGCCGCCCAGGTCGAGCCCGGCGGCCGGCTCGTCGAGCAGCAGCAGCTCCGGGTTGGGCATCAGGGCCCGGGCGATCTGCACCCGCTTGCGCTCGCCCTCGGACAGGGTGGCGAACTTGCGCCTGATCAGGTGGGCGCAGCCGAGCGCGTCCAGCAGCTCGACGGCGCGGGTGACGTCCGCCGAGTCGTACTCCTCCTTCCACCGGCCCAAGATGGCGTAGGAGGCGGTGAGCACCAGGTCGATGACCTTCTCCCCCGGCAGAACCTGCTCGGCGATCGAGGCGCTGGTCAGCCCGATCCGGGGCCGCAGGTCGAAGATGTCGACCTCCCCCATCTTCTCGCCCAGGATCTCGACCGTGCCCTGGGAGGGGAACACCAGCGTGGCGGCGATCTGGAGCAGCGTGGTCTTGCCCGCCCCGTTGGGGCCGATGAGAATCCAGCGCTCGTCCCCGTGCGCCGTCCAGTCGACGTTGCGCAGCAGGAGCGCCGAGTCACGCCTGACCTCGACGCCGCGGAGCCGCAGCACCTCGTCGGACATCAGGCCTCCTTTCTTCGCACGGCACCGTGGATCCGCTGGCTCGATTGGCCGCCGAGACCGAACCTATGCCACCGCGCCCCGTCCGGCTCAGCCGGGTGCCGACCCGCCCGCGGTTAGCTTTCTCGTTCCTGGCGGACCGCGAGCAGCGCGGCCTGGGTGCGGTCCTGGACGCCGAGCTTGGCCAGCACCGAGCTCACGTGCGCCTTGACCGTCTTCTCCGCGATGCCCAGCGCCCGGGCGATCTCCCGGTTGGACCGGCCGTGGGTGAGTTCGGCCAGGACTTCGCGCTCCCGGCTGGTGAGCGCGTCCAGGCCCGTTCCGGGACCGGCCGAACGCACCAGCGTCCCGGCCGCCTCGGCGGCCAGCAGCAGGTGGCCGTCGTGCACCGAGCGGATCGCGCGCACCAGCGCATCGGGGTCGACGTCCTTGTAGATCACCCCGGCGGCGCCCGAGCGGAGCGCCAGGCTCGCTAGGGCGGGTTCGGTGGCGCTGGTGAGGACCAGCACCCGGGCGGCGCTGTCGCGCGCTTTCAGCGCGCTGAGCACGGCGATGCCGTCCATGCCGGGCAGCTTGAGGTCGAGCAGGATCAGGTCGGGAGTGTGTTCGGCGGCGAGCGCGAGCGCGGTGTCGCCGTCACCGGCTTCGCCGGCCACCTCGATCCCGCCGGCGACCTCGAGCAGCACTCGCAACCCCCGCCGGACCACCGGGTGGTCGTCGACGATCAGCACGGAGATGGGCGGCGTCACCGCTCGCCTCCAGCTTTATTGGGCCCGGCTTTAAACGGGCCGGCCTTGACGGGGCCGGCCTTGACGGGGCCGCCCTTGACGGGCCCGGCCTTGATGGGCACCGTCATACGCACCTGGGTGCCCGCCGGCCCAGAGCGGACGGTCAGCGTGCCGCCCGCCGCCGCCGCGCGCTCCCGCATCGACGCGAGCCCGAGGCCGCCGGACGGCATCTCAGGCGCGAACCCGTGCCCGTCGTCGGCCACCTCGAGGACCACCCGGCGACCGGTCCGCGACAGGGCCACCCGAACGTTGCCTGCCCTCGCATGCCGCAGCGCGTTGTGCAGGGCTTCCTGCCCGACCCGGTACAGCGCCGCCTCCACCGGGGTACCGAGCGCGGGCAACTCGGCGGCGGTGAACGCGACCGGGATACCGTACGCCCGCCCGGCCAGAACCACGTAGCTTCGCATCGATCCGGCCAGCCCGGCGGCTTCCAGGTCGGGCGGGGCCAGGCCGTCGATCACCGCGCGCAGTTCAGCGTGCGCTTCCGCGCCCAGCGCGCCGACGACGTCGATCTCGGACTTGACCCGGGCCAGGTCGACCGGGTCCCGGCCCGCCAGCACCGCCGCGGCCCGGGCGTGCGCCCTGATGCTGAACAGCTTCTGCGTGACCGCGTCGTGCAGTTCCCTGGCCAGCCGGGAGCGCTCCTGCAGCACCGAGAGTTCCCGGCTGCGCTCGTACAGCCGGGCGTTGGTCAGCGCGATCGCCGCGTGCGCGGCGAACACCGACAGGATCTCCTCGTCCCGCCCGGTGAAGCCGCGGCTGGCCGCCGCGGCGGGAATCTTGTTGGCGGCGAAGATGATGGCGAGTACCCGGTCGCCGTCCCGCACCGGCACCCCGAGGAAATGCGACATGTGCGGATGGGCGGCGGGCCAGCCCTCGAACCTCGGGTCGGCGCGGATATCCGCGAGCCGTTCCGGCTGGCCCTCGTTCAGCAGCACGGCGAGCATCCCGTGCCGGCGCGGCAGCGGGCCGATCGCCTGCCACTGCTCCGGCGACATCCCGTCCACCACGAACTCGGCGAACGAGTCACCCTCATCGGGCACGCCGAGCCCGGCGTAGCGGGCGCCGACCAGCGACCGCGCGGACCGCACGATCACCTGCAGGACGTCACGGACGGACATCTGCCGGTTGACCGAGAGCACCGCCTGGCTCACCTGGTAGAGCTCACTCAACCCATCGCTCATCTATCCGACGGTAGCCCGGCGGCGGGGGCGGCGCATCGGACGGCGGTCCTAGGACCATTGGCGCGGGCCGACCCGGGCGTGGGACCGATGTGCGGCCGCGGCGGAGCACCTAGCGTGCGAAGGCATGAACACACCGATAGCACTGATTACGGGGGCCTCTCGCGGTCTGGGCCGGGCCCTGGCGGCCGGCCTGGCCCGCGAGGGCTTTGCCCTCATCATCGACGCGAGGAACGCCGCCGCGCTGGGCGAGGCGGCGGCGGCGCTACCGGCGGCGGGCGGTGACGTCACCGCCATCAGCGGCGACGTCACCGACCCGGCGCACCGGGCCGCCCTGCTCAAGGCCGCGGAGGCCGCAGGCAGACTGGACGTCCTGATCAACAACGCCGGCACGCTAGGCGCGAGCCCGCTGCCCGCGCTGGCCGATTATCCGCCCGCCGACCTGCGCACCGCTTTCGAGGCGAACGTGATCGCGCCGATCGCGCTGATCCAGCTGATGCTGCCGCTGCTGCGGGCCAGCGGCGGCGCGGTGCTGAACATCACCTCGGACGCGGCCCGGGAGGCGTACGCGGGGTGGGGCGGCTACGGCGCCGCCAAGGCCGCCCTGGAGCAGGCGTCGAATGTGCTGGCGGCCGAGGAACTCGCGATCCGCGTCTGGTGGGCCGACCCCGGCGACCTGCGCACCGACATGCACCAGCAGGCCTTCCCCGGGCAGGACATCTCGGACCGGCCGCGACCCGAGTCGGTCGTCCCCGCGTTCGTCCGGCTTGTCTCGCAGCGGCTGCCAAGCGGCCGGTACCGCGCCGCCGACCTGATGCCGGCCGGCCGCAGCGCCGGCCTGGCTTACCGATCGGAGCTTTCATGACGGTCGATGCCGACGCCGGGCTGGCCCATTTCGTGCTGCCCGCCGAGCGCGAGGCGCACGACCCGCCCGAGGCGCGCGGCCTGGCCCGCGACGGCGTGCGGCTGCTGGTCAGCCGCCGCGCCTCCGGCGAGGTCAGCCACCACGCCTTCGCCGACCTGCCCGGCCTGCTGCTCCCGGGCGACCTGCTGGTGGTTAACACCACCGGCACGCTGCCGGCCCAGGTCCGCGCGGGCGGCGGGCTGGCCGTGCACTTCTCCACCGCCCGGCCCGATGGCGCCTGGCTGGTCGAACTTCGTCAGCTAAAAGACAAGATCTCGATGCCAAACGGGCGCGGCCACCCCGGCCAGGTCATCCCCTTGCCTGCCGGGGCTTGGCTGACCCTGGAGGACCGCGCGACGGCCAGGCTCTGGCGGGCCCGGCTGTCGGTGGCGGTGGTGCCCTACCTGCTCCGGCACGGCCTGCCGATCAGGTACTCCTACGTGCGGCGCGACTGGCCGCTTTCGTGCTACCAGACGGTGTTCGCGACCCGGCCGGGGAGCGCGGAGATGCCGAGCGCCAGCCGCCCGTTCACCCCCGAGGTGGTCACCGCGCTGGCCACCCGCGGCGTGCTGATCGCCCCGCTCACGCTGCACTGCGGGGTGTCCTCGCTGGAAGCCGGCGAGGACCCGTACCCGGAGCCCTACGACGTCCCGCCCGCCACCGCCCGGCTGGTCAACCACGTGCGGGCGCACGGCGGCCGGGTCATCGCGGCGGGCACCACCGTCGTCCGCGCGCTGGAGACGGCGGCCCTGCGCACAGCTCCCGCCCTGCGCACGGCTCCGGGGCGCCTCGCGCCCGCCGCGGGCTGGACGTCGCACGTGGTCACGCAGGAGACTGGGGTCCGGGCGGTGGACGGGCTGCTCACCGGCCTGCACGAGCCGCGCTCGTCGCACCTGCGGATGCTGGCCGCGTTCGCGGGTCCGGACCTGCTGGCCCGGTGCTACGCCGACGCGATCGGCTCCGGGTACCTGTGGCACGAGTTCGGCGACGTGCACCTGCTGCTGCCCTAGCCCCCGGGCAAGCACCAGCCGCCGCCGTAACCAAAGGCGAAGGGGACCCCTTGCGGGGCCCCCTCGCTTTGGTTGGTAACCTCCTACGCCGCCAGGTGGTCATAGTCCTTCCAGCCGTAGACGGAGCCACCCCACGTCGTAGCCGCGATGCCGCCGCGCAGCTGCGCGCCGGTGCCATCCGGGTTGACAAACAGGCCGGTGGCCAGGTTAGTCAGCGTGCCGTTCGACTGCGGAACGAACTGCTGCCACGGACCGGTGTTGCACCCGGCGAGGATCAGGCCGTCACGCAGCGGATCGCCGGCCCAGCCGCCAGCGGGATCTGACACGCAGAGCCCGGTCCCCGAGCCGCTGGGCGCGTACTCGAACTTGACCGCGCCCGAGTGCGTGCCCGCCAGGTCCAGGAAGTGCGTCGCGGGGTCGGCCTGGGTCGCGGTCCACCCGGCGATGATCGCCCCACCGTACTGGTGCTGCTGGTACACATCGAACCCGTTGCCGAACGGGTTAACCTCGCCACCGTAGGTGCCGGCTGTGTGAACGGGTTAACCTCGCCACCGTAGGTGCCGGCTGTGTGGACATAACTCGCGTCAACGGTGAGGCTGAACGCCCCCTTCAGGACAGCGCCGTCACTGTCCGTCGCGGTAACCTCGACCCCGCCGTACGTGCCAGCGGCAGCGGTCCCCCCGACGTAGGTCAGCGGGCTTCCTGAGACCAGTCCGGCCGGCAAGCTCGACTCCGCAAAACTGATGCTGCTCGCTGTGCTAATAGCACTGAACGTCACGGTGCCGGCCGTGTTCCCAGCGGCCAGCGCGGACAAAGGCACCGGCACATAGGAACTGAACTGGATCGTATTGGTGGCCGCGATCGTGACGCCGATCACGAGCGCCTCGGCGTTCCCGGCGCTGTCCGTGGCATCGGCGATAACGGGGGCCGGGCTACCAACTGCTGGACCCGACCAGCTGATCGTTGTCCCGGACAGGGTTAGGCCGACTGGCGGTGCATGCAGGGACCAGGAGGTCACGCCTGTCCCAGACAGGCTAATTTGCGTGCCGCCGTCATCTGCTGCCGCGAGGGCGGAGCCGCCGAAGGTGTCAGCCGTTACCGGGCCGGCGGATAGCGCTGTGTCCAGCCAAGTCTGGGCGTGGGCCGGGAGTGCTGTCGCGCCTACCGCGAGGGCACTCCCGAGCAGCGGGATGGCCATGACCCCGACTGCCCTTTTGTGGCCAGACGATCTGGCCGGGAGGGCCGCCCGGGAGGAAGTCCCATCACGGTACGTAGCCGAACGACCCCTATCTGTTAAGACGCCCGGAGCATGATGTTTGGTTGCGTTGGAGGCAAAGATCGAATTTGTGCGGACTAGGGTCGCGTCGTTATCGCCGACCGTGCCGGAGGCCTGTCATGCCGACTTGCCATCTTTTGTTATGACAACCCGAAGCCGCGGCCACAGGGACGCCGGCCCAGGGCGCGGGCGGTCCGGCGGCCCGGCGGGGTCCTTTGCGGTAGCCTGCCGCCGTGAACACACCGCGGACCACCCTGCTCATCACGCTGACCGGCCGGGACCGGCCGGGGGTGACCTCGCGGCTGTTCGCGATCTTGGCCGGGTACCCGCTCACCGTCCTGGACATCGAGCAAGTGGTGATCCGCGGCCGGCTGGTGCTCGGCGTCCTGCTCGGCTGCGACGCGCCGCCGGACCTGACCGGCATTCACGCCGGGGTGAGCGCGCTCGCCGCTGATCTCGGCCTGGAGGCCGAGATCACGGCCGGCCCGGACCGGCCCGGCTCCTCCTCGTCCTCGGCGGAGTCCGCCCGGCGCGGGCGACTGCACGTCACCGTGCTCGGCAGCCCGCTGGCGCCCGCCGCGATCACCGCCATCGCCGGCCGGATCGCCGCCAGCGGCGCCAACATCGACCGGATCGGCAGGCTGGCGCAGCGCCCGGTGACCTGCATCGAAATGGACGTTTCCGGCGGGAACCCGGCCGTGCTCCGGGCCGACCTGGCCCGCACCGCGGCCGAGCAGGGGGTCGACGTGGCGGTCCAGCGCGGCGGCCTGCACCGGCGGGCCATGCGGCTGATCGTGATGGACGTGGACTCCACCCTCATCCAGGACGAGGTGATCGACCTGCTGGCCGCCCGGGCCGGCTGCGCGTCCGAGGTGGCGAAGGTGACCGAGTCCGCGATGCGCGGCGACCTTGACTTCGCCTCGTCGCTGCGCGAGCGGGTGGCGCTGCTGGCGGGGCTTGAGGCCGGCGTGCTTGACGAGGTGCGGGGCGAACTGCGGCTGACCGCGGGCGCGCGCACGCTGATCGGGACCCTGGGCAGCCTCGGCTACAAGTTCGGGATCGTCAGCGGCGGTTTCGTCCAGGTGATCGAGCCGCTGGCAGCCGAACTCGGCATCGGTTACGTGACGGCCAACACGCTCGAGATCGCCGCAGGCAAGCTGACCGGGCGGCTGTTGGGTCCGGTCATCGACCGGGCCGGGAAGGCCGACGCGCTGCGCCGGTTCGCCGCGGACGCCGGTGTCCTGCTGTCCCAGACGGTGGCGATCGGCGACGGCGCCAACGACCTGGACATGATCGCCGCGGCCGGCCTGGGCGTGGCGTTCAACGCCAAGCCCGTGGTGCGCGACGCGGCGGACACCTCGCTGAGCCTCCCCTACCTGGACGCGGTCCTGTACCTGCTCGGCATCTCGAGCGAGGAAGTCGCCGCCGCGGACACCGCCGGGTCCTAGCGGACACCGCCGGGTCCTGGACGAAAACCCGGGCCGCGGGTCCGGCAGGGACCTGCGGCCCGGGTTGCCTGGGCCGGGCGGAACGCCTACCCCGGCTCGCCTGAGCCGGGGGAACGCCTATTCGGTTCGCTTGGCGGCGGTCGCGCGATCCGCGGTGTCGACCCGGGCCGCGGCGTCCGCGATGTCGGCGCCGTTGACCGGGCTCACGCCCTCAAGCACCGGGGAGACGGCGCCGCCCACCTCGGTGGCGGCCGGCGCGGCGCCGCCCGTGCCCGCGGAGCGGCGCTTGGAGAACACGATGGCGGCGATCACGATGATGATGGCGCCGAGGGCCACGCCGACCCGCAATCCGATGTTGCTGCTGTATTCCACCACGGTCGGCGCGATCAGCAGCGCGACCAGGTTCATCACCTTGATCAGCGGGTTGATGGCGGGGCCCGCGGTGTCCTTGAACGGGTCGCCCACGGTGTCGCCGATGATCGTGGCTTCGTGGGCCGGAGAGCCCTTGCCGCCGTGATTGCCGTCCTCGACCAGCTTCTTGGCGTTGTCCCAGGCGCCGCCGGAGTTGGCCAGGAAGACCGCCATCAGGACCCCGGCCGCGATCGCGCCGGCCAGGTACGAGCCGAGTGGCGCGTAACCCAAAGCGAAACCGACCGCGATCGGGGTCAGGATGGCCAGGATGCCCGGCGTGACCAGCTCGCGGAGCGAGTCCTTGGTGCAGATGTCGACGACCCGGGCGTAATCGGGCTTCTCGGTGTAGTCCATGATCCCGGGGTGGGTCCGGAACTGGTTCCGGACCTCCAGCACGACCCGCTGGGCCGCACGGCCCACGGCCAAGATCAGCAGGCCGGCGAACATGAACACCACCGAGGCCCCGATGATCACCCCGACCAGGACGTTCGGCCGGTCGACGGACAGGTTGAAGGTGCTGGCGGCGGCCGCGCTGAGCTTGTCCTTGACCGTGGTGTCGAACGCGCCGAACAGGGCGGTGGCCGCGAGCACGGCGGTGGCGATCGCGATGCCCTTGG
>JBEKEK010000167.1:0-17182 GCA_050013875.1 Trebonia sp.
GTTTCCGCAGGTCAAAGCCGGTGTCACCGGATGGTGTCACCGGCTCTTGCGTGCCGGTGCGAGCGGTTCGCGGACCGCTGGCGGAGGGTTTTGGGCCAGCTGTGGGCCAGATCTGGGTATCGAGCCGCTGTTCGATTCTTGTTCTAGTTCCCGCTTTGAGCAGGGGAAACGACTGTTGTCAACGGTACTGTTTCGGGGTGCGTCCGCTTGGTGCCGACGTGGGTCTGCGGGCCGTCGGTGGGCCGGGCGGAAATCCACGGACGCATAGCGGACGGCTTGGGTGCGCGTCGCGCGGTCGGTGTAGCCGCTGGCTTCCGTGGAGTTGCGCGGTCGGGTGCAACCGCTGGCTTTCCACGGACGGGCACGAACCAGGTGTTGGGGACGGCCCGAGGACGCGGCTGATCTGCTGGTTGAGAAGGTCGTCGCGGCCGTGGATGCAGTGGCTGTAGACGGTGAGCAGGACGGCGACGCTGTTCCCGGCCCGGGCCGCGATCTGGGCGGGGTCTCCTCCGGCGTTCAGCCACAGTGACAGGGCGGCGTCGACCTGGCGGTCGCGTGCGGGGTCAGCCCGGTGGCTAAGGCCGGTACCGCCTGAGAACGGCGGGGTCGGCTAGCTTGTCGAAGTAGCGCTCGCTGCCCCAGGTGCTGTAGTTGCCGATCACGTACAGGCGGCGCTTGGCCCGGGTCACCGCGACGTTCAGCAGGTTGGGGGTCTCCCGCGCGAACCGGCGCGAGCCCGGCTTGTCGGGGTCGCCGCCAAGTACGAGGATGACCGCGTCCGCCTCCCGGCCCTGCATGCGGTGCACCGTGCCGATCCACTGGTCCAGGTCACCGCTGCTCGCTTCGGGGAAGACGCCCCGGAAGATCGCCTGGGCGTTCTCCGCGACCACCCGGTAGGGGCTGATCACCCTGATCTGTGACGCCTGGACCCCGCCCTTGTCGCGCAGGCCAAGCAGCACCGAGCGCAGCATGTCTCCTTCCGCCTGGATCCAGTTGCTGCCCCGGACGCTGGACCTGACATCGAGCCAGGCGTTCTCCCCGTGGAACGGCTTGCGGTCGGCGGGCGTGCCGAACACCATGAGCCCGTGGTATGCGATCGCGTTGCTGACCTCGAACATCGGGCGGTCGCAACGCCGGTGCACCCGCAGCGGGGCGCCGACCCACACGTCCTCGCCCGCCGCGCCGGGCAGCGCGGTCCCGGCGACGGCGAGCCGGTCCGCGAGCTGCTGCGCGGACGACCGGCTCGGCGCCCAGAGCGGCTCGACGCTGAACTGCTCCAACAGGGCCCGCTGCCCGCCCCAGGGCAGCGTGACGACCGGTTCCAGCTGCAGCGGGTCGCCGACGAGGACCGCGCGACGGCTGCGCCACAGCGCGCCGGCCGCGTTCTGCGGCGCGGCCTGGCCCGCCTCGTCGACCAGCAGCCAGCCCAGTGACTCGCGGCCCAGGCCGGCGAACATCCGGCCGAAGGAGGCGAACGTCGTCGACACGACGGGCACCACTAGGAACAGGGTCTGCCAGGCGGCGAGCAGGGGCTCCCGGCCCGGCCTGCCCTTGCCGTCGAGGATGTTCATCATCGCACTGAGGTTGCGAGAGAGCCGGGGCCCGGCGTTCAGGAGGAACGCCTTGTGCAGGGCCAGCGCGGCCAGGAACAGGCGGGTACGGGCCTGGCTGAACTCGTCGTCCGCCCACGGGGCGGACAGCTCGCGCCGCTCGATCAGCTCGGGCTGCTCAGTCTCGGCGTACTCCGGGCCGTCCGGCACCCGCTCGCCCCAGCGGCTGCGGGCGCCGGCGACGATGTGCTCCGCACCCTGGACGGCGAGGTCGGCCCGGGACCGGGCCTCGTCGGCCGCCCGCTCAGCCGCTCGCCCGGCGGCGATCTCCCGGTCGAGCGCGGCGAGGGACTTCCGCGCGGCAGCGGCGTCCGCCACCGCCTGGCGTACCTGCCCCGCCAGCTCTTCCTGCCCCTGCGCCCAGGTGCGCTTGCGGGCGCGTGAGGCGAGGAACCCCGGGCGGGTTAGCTGATACGCGTTGGCACTGGCGTTGACCTCGGACTGCCGGTCGGCGGCCGCTTCTGCCGCGGTCGCCAGGGCGGGGCGGCGCGCTTGCGCCCGTTCCCGCTGCGCGATGGATTTCCGGGCGGCAGCGGCGGCCGCCGCCTGGGCGCTGCGCTGCTGGGGGAGGTTACTGACCGAGGCAGAGACCACGCTACGTTCGGCGGACAGCTGCTGAACTTTGTCAAGGGCCCGCCGGAAGTCACGGACGGTGCCGGGCCAGTCGGGCGCCGGGGTGGCTTTGAGGAGGTCGAGCAGGCCGGTGCCGGTGCGCTTGCCCTTCCGCTTGCCGCCGAACCAGACGTTGGTGACGAACGCGCCCCGGTTGGCGGAGTTGCCGAGGACGGCCGCCAGCAGGGCCCACGCGCCCGGGCCGGTGACCTGCCGGGCCGTCGCGGTGAAGTAGTCGACGTCCGCGGCGGCCGCGCGCCATTCGTCGGCGACGCCACCGGGGCCGGGAATCTCGGCGGTGACGTTCTCGACCGCGGCGTTGTTCGACGACGCGACCACGATCTCGTCGCCGGCCAGCTCCGGCCGCAGCCTCGAGATGCGGTGCGTCCAGGCCGGCGTGACCCAGGTCATCATCTCGCCGGTGAATGCGTCCTCCGGGCTGCGCAGCGCCGCCAGCCTGACCGCCCGCCGCACCAGGACCGCCGCGACTACGTCGCGGAGCATGGTGGTCTTGCCGGTGCCGGGCGGCCCGTTGACGGCGAACAGGCCGGGCTGGCCGTCGCCGTGCTCGTGCATGATGCGATTGACCGCGAACTGCTGGCTGAAGGCCAGCGGGCGGTCCGTGGCGGTGACCCACCGGCCCGGCGGGATGAGGTCCGGACGGCACGAGGCGAGCACGAGTTCCGGCTCGCGGCGGAGATCGTTGCGCTGCGCCGTGCGGACGCGGCCTTCCGGCGTCAGGTAGCTGGCCAGCGCCTGGCCGGCGTCGCCGTCGCGCAGGGCCTGGGTGACCCGCTGCAGGTCGTCGGCGAGGAAGCTGTTCAGGAACGGGTCGGCCTTGGTCTCCTCGTCGCTGTCGACCTTGATCTGGTGGCTGCGGATCCGGACGCCGGCTGGCCGCAGGCTGCCCGCGACCCCCAGGCCGTCGGCTAGGCCGTTGACGAACGCGTGCAGGTCCTCGCCGGCGATGGCGATCAGGTCCAGGCGCGTCGCCTCCCGCTGGCTGCTGTCCCCGGCGTCGTCCGGCTTGCCGGGCGCCTCGCCCTCTTTCTTGCCCACGGCCGACTCGGCCAGCGACTTGGCCGTTTTCGCCGCAGCCGCGGCGAGGCCGACCCCGATCGGGCCGAGCGGCCCGAGTACCCCTGCGGCCGCGGCGCTGACCGCGCCGCTGACGCCCTCGGGGGCCGCCTCCCGGAGAGCGGCGCCGAGCACCCGCACCCCGGCCCGCACCTTCGCCTGCCGGGCCAGGCTGTCGGCGTAGTGCGCGGTGTCCGCCGCCATGTCGCCGATGGGTGAGTCGCCCCGGCTGACCCGCCCGGTGCCCCAGGCGCAGGCGGAGACGACCATGGAGTCCTCGACGAGGAAGCCTTTCTCGTCGACGGTGCAGGCGAACAAGGCCGACTTGCCCTTCGGCGGCGGCTCCTCGTCTTGGTCCTGACCGTACTGGCTGACCAGGACATCGCGCACCCGGCTGAGGTCGTAAAGTCCCCCGTACACCTCGTGCCGCCAGACATGACCGGGATCGGGCTCCGGGAGAAGGGAACGTGGCCCCCAGGGCACCCGGTCGCCATCCTGGTAGTCGACCGTATGATTCCGCTGGTCGAGCCTGGGGAGTGACTGCGGGCTGAAAATCTCGACTGCCTGCCAGAACTGCGCGATCCTGACCGGATCGTCGGCCACGCGTACCACCGCCTCGGGGATTTACGGATGGTGGAGAACAGGGGAGGTAACTACCATTACACGGCGCCGTGACAATAGTGCATTAAATCCCTGTGAATTCGCTGGGAGGGGCGCCGTTAAAAGTGGGCTGCTAAATTCGAATTTCTTCGATTTCCCGGTTTTGGGCTAATCGGCGGGCTGCTGTGAACGGCCGCGACACGGGTGCGCCGGCCCTGCCGCCCGGGGCGCCCGAGCCGGGGCAGGCCGGACCGCGAGCAAGTCCGGCGACGTCCACGATCTACCCGTACAACTAGGCGAAGGGGCCAAGGCTCCCTGTACGGCGCGAGGACCGGGCTCCGGTACCGCGGCGCTGACTGGTGAAACCGCGGTCCGTTCCGGAGAAGATCTTAAAATCCTCTGCCCGAACGGGGGTGGGGTCGCCTGCCTCCGGTCTCCCGCGGCACTGCGTGGAACACGTCCCAGATGGACTTCTTGTCGAACCCGACCAGTGCGAGCACGATCTGGTCGTTGGCGGGGAACCAGCAGATGATCCGGACGGCGACGTCGGGGTCGTAGGGGTGGGCGGCCCGCCGGACTCGTTTTGAAGGTCGGATACCCCTCTTCTGGTGAGGGAGCTGTTCGATGATTCTGTCCGGCATAGCGGCTCGGCTGTCGCGGGGGAGACGGTGACGGTCTCGGTGCAAGCCGGGAAGGAGGGCGTCTACTGCGCTTCGGCTGGGGCGGAGGGCGGAGCGGTTCCTTTCGGCGGCGGTTCGGCCTGTCCGGCGATGGCCGTGGCTAAGGTGAAGCTGCCGTCAGTCGTCTGCGGATTCTTGGTCATAAAGCTCAAGGCATGCCTGTGCGGTTCCATCATGGTCGAGAGAAGCCGTTTTGGTGATTGCCTGCCGGGCGTGTTCATTTGCTTCATTCCCTACGGCTGCCTCAGCCTCGTCTCGGCGTCCCGGTCCGGCGCCTGGAACTGGGGCCTGTGCTCCGGCATCGTCCGAGCGTCCTTGCCGCAGTTGTATGAGCTGGACCGCCAGGCCCACGAGCTGGATGAATATGCCGGTAATGATGAGCGCCATGTCGTCCTCCTGGCGTGCGGTAGCCGCGAGCGCGCATCGGCCACGTCTTCGCCTTGGGTCGCAGGTTCTCCCCTCGTAAGACGGGAGCCGATCAGCGGTGTGAGCCGCAGTCGTTCCGGCTCGCTAGTGAGACTAGTCGAGCATGGTCATGTGGAGGCGACCATTTGAATATCTGAGAGAGCTTTATATGTGACTTAACTATAGCGCTTTGTAGGCGCTATAGTTAAGGCGATGTAAAAGCGCTCTAATTAGCCTATCGAATCACCCAGCCAGTAATAGCGGCCGTAGCATGGCAACGTGATGCCAGCTATCCGCCGCGCTTCGAGCGCACGGCGGGCTGTGGAGGACTTCGTGGCCGATAAGCGGGACAGCTCTGCCATCACGCCAGCTGGCAAGCGTCGGGCGTCCCGCAAGAGACCGGAATCCGAAGTGGACCGCTCAGGCTTGGCCATGGCCGTCAGCGACCGCCTGGCTGAGATGGGCCGGGATGGCGTCAATCGGACAGAGGCTGCGCGGCGGGCCCGGTGCGGCGTATCCACGCTGCGGAACATGCAGAACGGAACTGGGACCAGCCACTACGGGCATGAGCTGCTCAAGCAAGTCGCTACGGGTCTCGGCCTGTCAGAGGACCAGCTGGTGAAAGTCTTCTATCCCCCGCTGCCGCGCGATCCGGCGTTCCTGGGCGACGCCGAAGTAACAGTGCAGCAGGTAATGAACTGGCTTGAACCCTACCTGGCCAAAATCAATGCCATCCCCGGGATGCAGACGGGCATCTCGGAGATGCAAAAGGATTTCGAGGGGTTGCAGGAACGGCTCAAAGGCATGGTCCACGACGTGCACGAGGTCAAATCGCGGTTGGAAACCCTCGTCGACATCAATTACCGGCACCCGGCCGGCTAGCCGGCTCGACCGGCAACCGCTCCCGTCGGCAGGGCAGGGATCGTGATCAGTTCTTGCCGGTGACTAGTCGAACTGGCTGCCCTGTGACCGCGGCCACGGTGAGGAAGTCGCGGTCATCGGTGAGGATCGTGAGCCGGTGCCGTTCGGCTGTCACGCTAATGAGGAGGTCCACTGGCCCGGCGGAGCGGTGGTGGCCCGTCTCGGTGAGTCGCTGCTGGATCTCGTTGGCGCGCTCGTAGGCATCGTCGGGCATCGGGACCCAGGTGAACAGTCGTTGGAAGAGGCGCTGCTTCTCTAGTCGGTCGGCTAGGGAACGTGCCGAGTACAGGAACTCAAGCTCTACTACGGGACATGTTGCGATGACGCCTGCGGCTAGCTGTTCATCCCAAGCCTCCCCGGTCTTGGCCTGAAGAAGGCGGAACAGGCCAGAGGTATCGGCCAGATACAGCGCCGGGCTCATCGGCGGTATGCTGCCTTGTTCCCGACGAACTCGTCGAAGTCTCCCTGGTCGGCCATTTCACGCAGGCGCGCCAGCGCACGCAGCCGGTCTAGGCGCTGACCTACCTCGCGGAGCGCGGCATTGACCGTATCCTTCTTCGTCTTCGTCCCCAGGACCTCGGCAGCCAGCGCGAGGGCCTCGGAGTCAATCTCGACTGGTGTCTTCACCATCGCCATCTCGCCACCCCTTAAGGACGATGAATATCCTAAGAACCTCTCTCGGATATCAAGGATATCTCATCGGCGTGGCTCTGGACAGGCTCCCGATCGGCTGGCCTTCACCGGATACCCTCAGGGGCTGTTGCGACGCGGGTCAAGCAGGAGGAGGGGCGGGTCCAGGCCGGTCCCGGGCCCTGAAATACGAGGTCAAAGCCCAAAGGTGGTCGGACGGTCGGCGTAACCGCTCCCACCCCTGCCGTCCGTGCCCGTGGATTCCACAGCCCCAGAACCCGGGGCGCACGGACGCATAGCGGACGGCCGCGGCCCAAAAGCGCACCTCGGAACGCATAGCCCCAGGTCAGTGGCATAGGGCTCGGGTGGAGCAAGCGGGCTGTAAAACCGTCGGCTCAGCCTACGATGGTTCGAACCCATCACCTGCCACACGCTGCGGAAACGGCCCGCTAGCTGCGAATTCTCGCGCTGGCGGGCCGTTTCTTCTCTGTCCCGTGGTGTGTCGCCTTGTCGCGCTGTGAACCGTTATGTTGCGGCGTCCACGGACGCATGGCGGACGGCGTCCGGGCCCCCAGGACGGTCGGTGTGACCGTCGGTTTTCCACGGACGGCCACGGACCGACCGCCATGGACTCGGCTCGACGCTCGAATCGGCCTCCGGTTGGTTTAGCCCGGCCCTGCCGAAAGCGTCGGCGCGAGACGGCATGTCGCCGTCCGATCGCGCGTTGTCCAGTACAGCCGCCATTCGCCGTCTTCTTCGCCTCCTACGTCGGCAACTAACGGCAGCGCGCCGTAACCTTCCGCGGGGATGCGTGGTGTTGTCACGGGCGCTCGGCGTAACGCCGGGCGGGACGTAGGGAACAGGCGGTCCAGGTGGTAGTCGATGACGGCCTGAGCCTGCTCGACCGAGGACCCGCCGGCGATGACGCTCGTGCCCAGGCCCGCGGACATGGCCATCAGACTGACTGCCTCCAGGTCCGGGTCCAGGCGGTCCGGCATGTCACCAGCGGCCTGGGCCGCTCGCAACTGGGCGGCCACCACGTCCGTCACCGCGTCGGAGTTCTTCCCGAGGGGCTTGATCGCCAGCGCCGGATCGGTCAGCGAGAGCGCCAGGTAGGCCGTGTAGACGATGGTGAAGGTGCGCCTCTCTTCGTCGGCAGGCAGCCCCTCGGTCAGGATGGCAGCGATGACTCTGCGCGGGCTGACCGGGTTTTCCGTTTCTTTGACCCGCCTGATCCGCGCCATGCCCCGCTCGGCGAACTGGATCGCCAGGCGCTGCATGGCGGCCAGCAGAAGTTCTTCCTTGGTGCCGAAGTAGTACTGCACCAGCCGCAGGGACACGCCGGCCTCGGCCGCGACCTCGCGCATTCCGGTGGCGTGCAGCCCGCGCGCCGCGGCGGTCCGCACCAGCGCGTCCGCGATCTGCCGCCGGCGCTCCTCGTGATCTACTCGCTTCGGCACCCGCTCACCGTATCCCTCGCTGCCTGCCCGACTCGTTAATGATACGCTCGTATCATTAAGCTGGCGCGCCTAGTAAGGAGGAGGCGGGACATGCCCTGGCTCAGGCACATTACCCGCGCAGCGGGTCCGGCGCCCGAGGGCGAACCGGGATCATGGGTGAACGACGCGGCGCGTGAGAAGTTCATGGCCGCGTACGACCGCGTCTTCGCGCTGTGGCCACAGCCGCGGGAGGAGTTCGATATCGAGACGGCGACCGCGACCACGCGGGTGCACGCCTACCGGCCGCATCCCGGCGGAGAGCCGGTCGTGCTGCTCACCGGCGCCGGGGGCAACGCAGCGGCCTGGTTCCCGCACGTGGCGGCATTGGCCGAGGACGGCCCGGTATACGGGATCGACATGCCCGGTGACGCGAACCCCAGCGTGCCGCGCGCCCTGATGACTCCGCCGGAGAACTGCGCCGCCTGGCTGGATGAGCTCCTGGGCAAGCTCAGCGAGCGCCCGGCGCACCTGGTCGGCTTCTCCTATGGCGGCTGGGTCGCCTGCAACCAGGCGCTCCGCGCGCCCGGCCGGGTCGCCTCCATCACGCTGCTCGACCCCGCCGGGCTCACCAGGCCCGACGCCCGCTTCTACCGGTGGCTGACTATCAGCGGCCTGGCCACCCTGACCCCGATGCCGCTGCGCCGCCGCCTCGCCCGGTGGCTGGACAACCCGGTCATGCTGGAACCGGAGCTGATGACGCTCATGTGGGCAGCCATCCGCGGCTACCGGATGGAGCCCAAGTTCCCCGCCGTCCTCACCGACGACGAGCTCCGCGCGATCGACGTGCCTGTCCTGCTGGTCACCGGCGCGCGCAGCGCCCTGCTCACCCCGGCGCAGGCCCGCGCCCGGGGAAGCCTCATGCTGCACGCCGAGGTCGCCGTCGTCCCCGGCAGCCACGGCGGCTTCAACCGCATCGGCGAGCTGAACGAGCGGATCGCCGCCTTCATCAAGGCCCAGGCCCCCGGCGAGCAGGCGACTCGGCAGATAAGCAAGAAGTAGCCCCGCGTCTTCACCGGACGCCGCGAGGCGCACCATGCCCGGCACTCACCCCTGAAAAATGCTCTGGCAATGGTGTCGTGGAGGCAAGACATGACTGTTTCCAGCCGCGCGTTCGCGACCATGCTCAAGATCGGGCCGCCAGTGACCCGCGAGGTGACCGTCGAGCGTGACGTGCCGGTCCGCGCGCCGGACGGAGCGGACCTGCTGACCGACGTGTACCTGGCCGGGGCGCGGGAGCCGCTGCCGGTGATCCTGCTGCGCACGCCGTACGGGCGCCGCAGAGCCTACGGCACCATGGCCCGGCTGTTCGCCGAGCGCGGCTACCACGCCGTGGTGCAGAGCACCCGCGGCACGTCCGGCTCCAGCGGGCAGATCGACTACGACCGCGAGGCGGCTGACGGCCGGGCGGCGGCCGATTGGATCATCAAGCAGCCGTGGTCGAACGGCGAGATCGGCGGGTTCGGTGGCAGCTACCTGACCTTTACCCAGCTTGCGCTGGCCTCGACCCGGCCGCCTCAGCTCAAGGCGATGGCCCTCGGGGTCTGGGGCGCCGAGCGGCGGGCGCTGTATTACCCGGGCGGCGCGTTCTCCCTGGACCGGCTGTCCTGGACATTCGTGATCGAGAACCAGGAAAAGCCGCTGGCATCCATGCGGACGCCGCTGCGCGCCCGGCGGGCCCTGGCGCCTGCCTTCGCGCACCTGCCCTGCTCGACGCCGACACGCTGGCCGTCGGGCACCCAGTCGGCTATTACCGCGACGCGGTGCGGCATGACCAGCTCGGCGACCCGTACTGGGCACCCACCGATTTCCGGCCGGCGCTGCGCGACCTGGGCATCCCCGTCACCATGATCGGCGGCTGGTACGACATGTCCCTGCCGTCGATGCTGGCGGACTACCAGGCCCTGCGCGAGGGCGGGCAGACCGCGCGGCTGCGGGTCGGCCCCTGGCACCACTCAAGCCAGGACCTGTTCCGCTACTCCTTCCAGGACGCCCTGGACTGGTTCGGCGCGCACCTGCTCGGCGGGCCGACACCGTCCTGGTCGGGCGTCCGGATCGAGGCGATGGGCGGCGGCGGATGGCGTGACCTGCCGCAGTGGCCGCCGGCGGCCAGCACCCAGCGCTGGCACCTGCAGCCGCACGGCGCGCTGGCCACCCCGGTGCCGCCCGCAGGCGAACCCGCCCGGTACACCTACGACCCCGCCGACCCCACGCCAGCGGTCGGCGGCACCAGTTCGAGCTTCGCCAACGCCGGACCGAAAGACAACCAGGAACTGGAGCGGCGGCCCGACGTCCTGACCTACACCAGCGAGCCACTGCCCTCGGCCCTGGAGATCACCGGTCCCGTCACCGCGGAACTGTTCGCCAGCTCCAGCCGCCCGCATACCGACTTCTTCGCCCGGCTGTGCGACGTGGACCCAAAGGGCAAGTCGGTGAACATCACCGACGGGCTGATCCGGCTGGCGTCGGCCAGTCCCCAGCCCCAGCAGGTACGCATCGACCTGTGGCCCACCGCCCACCAGTTCCGCCCCGGCCACCGGATCCGGCTCCAGGTCTCCAGCGGCGCCCACCCCCGCTACACCCGGAACACCGGCAGCGGAGAACCGCTGGCGACGGCGACGACGCTCCGCACGGCACAGCAGGGCGTCTACCACGACCCCGCCCACCCCTCAGCGGTCCTCCTGCCAGTCGTACCCCCGGGATAGCAAGGCGCCGACCACGGCCGGAACGGTCGGCATAACCGCTCTCACCCTCGCTGTCCGTGCCCCCGTCCGTGAATTTCCCAGCCGCGGAGCGGGCGGGCAGCGGCGCCGGGAACCGTGCCCTATCAAGCATATGCGCTGGTCAGCGGCCTGTAACTCGGTCGAAGGAGAGAGGTCTGTAAAACCGTCGGCTCAGCCTACGTTGGTTCGAACCCAACACCTGCCACCACCTGGTGAGACGGCCCGCTAGCTGCGGATTCTCCTTGCGGGCCGTTTCTTCTCTGTCCCGTCGTGTGTCACCTTGTCGCGCTGTAGGGCGCTGTGTCGCGGTGTCCACGGACATATAGCGGACGGGCGTCGGTGCCCTCAGCGCGGTCGGTGTGCACCGTCGGCTTCCACGGACGGCCACGGACGGGCCGTTTTTGCGGCGTGTTCCGGCTTTGCGGCCGTCACTGAGTTGAGCGTGCATCCCCGTGTGCCCGTCCGGCGGTCTGGTGTTTCCCGAGTCGGGGCGGGCGGGAATGGGCGGCGGCGGGTGGCGGCATCGTCCGGGTGGGGGTCCACGATCGCAGCGGCCCCGGGGTGCCGGAGCCGCGCCTCGCTGGAGGTGTCGCGGATGGCGGGCGGGGGCTCGGGTTCGTGGCGGCCATGGCCGGTGGTGGGGCTGGCGGCGGTGCGGCGGGCGAACGGTGACCTGGTCCGCCAGTACTGCGGCACGGATGAACCTTCACCGTCGATTCCACCGAGTCGCCTGGCTCGGCGGTGTTAAGACGTTGCGGTGAGCGCGGTGAGCGACTGCCCCGTCAGCCGCCGGGACGCGCCTGGCGCCGCGTGCCCGTTTCGCCCTGCGGGTACGGATGTGTACTTTCCGTAACTGGTTGGGCAATAATCGCTGCGGGCCGCACGGCCGAGCCATCTTGCTCTTTGAGCAGGCCCTCCCTGGCCGGAAGCGAGTCCTTGGCGCCAGCCACCCCGAGACCCTCGCATCACGCAACAACCTCGCGTCGGCTTACCAGGCTGCGGGCCGCACAGCCGACGGAATCCTGCTCCTTGAGCAGGCCCTCGCCCATCGCGTTCCCCGGGTCCGCGAGTCCGGGGCCCGTTTTCCGGGATGCTGGGCAGGAATCATTCCCCCAGGCATGCGGAGGTACGGCAGCGTTAATCACTGTCGGTGATGCCCGCTAGACCACGAAGCGCCCAGGCGCTCCCAGGACGATCCGGTTCAACCCGAGATTAAGAAATATTGATACCCATCAAAAAAGATGGATCCCTCAGAAGTCGGCTGGCTGCTAGCCCTCTCATGACATGGGAGTGGAGCTGTGAGAGGTAAGGCCGCGACGACGTTGCGGACCTAAAGGGCCTGATCTGCTCAGCTTTGGCGTGCCCCGCAGCAACCATGATCGACCACCGCGCGCTGCCCGATCGGGCACGCAACGGGCTGGGAGGTTGGTTCCAGTTCCCTGGCCTTAGACGGCTTTGGCTCCCGTCACCAGGCGTTCCCGATCGAACATCCCAGAGACGAATCGCAAGAGCAGCACATCGACCACCAGCAACCCAACGGCAAACTCGAGGGCCACGGAGATCGTCGGGCTGACCACGCCGACCGCCAGCAGGATGATCCCAACTACGGGGGGAAAGCTGGCCAGCACACTCAGCTGTTGGGCGACGCGCATCTCGGTCGCCCTGACTGACACGGCCATGCCAACCACAATGCCCCAGCCAGCCAGCAGGGGAGCCAAGAGGAACAGCGCGAAAATGGTCGGACTGTCGTGGAAGACAGCTGAGGCGACGACGGGGGTGGCGAGCAGCCGGACGGCGGCGAAGAAGAGGGCGAACGCGACATAAGAGAGCGTCAGCGTGGGGATCATGACCGACGTCGCTTTGCCCAGGAGGAACTCTTGCTGGCGGATAGGCGTGGTGAGAAGCGGTTCGAGCGTTCCCTGCTCGCGTTCTCCGACCACGCTGTACGCGGCGAGAGTGCTCGGCATGATCGTCGGCATCAACAGTAGGTAGAGGATGGGAAGGATGAAGCTCTTCTGCAATGCCGCACCCGATGTGGTCGGCGTGACTAGGAAGATGGTGACCACGGGCTCGACGAGGAAGAGGAGCGGCAGGACGCACATGGTCACGACGATGGACCGTTTGCGCCGGAAATCCCGCAACTCCTTGCGGACGACGGCGCGGACACGACTAGCGTCAAGGCCCATCATGGCTTGTGGGCCTCCACGTCTTGGGCAATGAGCTCGAGGTACACGTCCTCCAGTGAGTGCTGCGTTTCACCGATGGTGAGGACATCAGCTCCGGCGTTGACGAGGCCCCGTACCACCTCGGGTGCGACGGCTCTCGGCTCTGATACCGAGAGCACGTAGGAACCGGGGCCTTCGGCGTGCCAGCTGTCGACGCCCTTGATGCTGGTGAACAGCCGCTCTGGATCCCTGACCGGCTCGGCGGTAGTGACCACGAGGGACTTCTTGAAGAGCTGGTCCCGCAGTCCCGCCGGGGTGCCGACCGTTCGCAGCGTGGTGTTCATGATGGCCACCCGGTCGCAGAGTTTCTCGGCCTCGTCGAGGCGGTGAGTGGTGAGGAAGATCGTCACTCCCTGCTGGCGGAGCTCGAGAATCAGGTCGTGCACCTCGCGTGCGGCCACCGGGTCGAGGCCAGACGTTGGTTCGTCAAGGAACATGACAGTCGGATCGCTTAGCAGTGTTCGGGCTAGGCCCACGCGCTGGCGGAGCCCCTTGGAGAGCCCACCGCACAGATCTCGGGCCCGGTCGGCGAGGTTGACGGCGTCGAGAGCCTTCTCGATCCTCGGCCCAGGGTTGTGCACGCCATAGAGAGCGGCGAAGTACTCCAGGTTCTCGGTCACGGTCAGTCGCAGATAGAGACCGGGGGCCTCTGGCATGATGGCAACGTGCTGGCGGATCTCCACCCCGTTTTGCGGGCTGAGCGGGATCCCTGCGACCGTGGCCGTGCCTGAGGTCGGTGCGATCAGCGATCCGAGCGTGCGGACAGTAGTGGTCTTGCCTGCCCCATTGGGGCCCAGGAATCCGAACACCTCCCCGTAAGCAACCTCGAAGGACACCTCGGAAAACGCGGTCCGCTGACCGAAGCGCTTGGTCAGCTGACAAACGGAAAGCGCCGCCGGGCCTGCTTGTGCATCGAGGGTGGGCGCACTCGTGATCTCCTTGACACGGGTGATGACCGTGGCGCTGTCGTGTGACTCCAACGCGCCCGCAGCCACTGTTCGCCGTCTGTTGCCGTCGCCGTGGGTTTCGGGGCCGGTCTCGACGGTGTCTTCAGGTGTGAGGCTGATCCAGAGGTCGTGCTTGAACAGGCTGGCCACCAGGAAGAAGATCGATCGCTGGACGACGAAGGGATGACGAGGTCGCCGTCGGCACGAAAACCCGACGACCTGCCCTTCCTTCACTTCGAGCGACTCCTTCGGGCTGCGGAGGAACCGCATCGACGTCACCTGGACGGCGTGATGTCCGGCGTCAACCGGTAGTTCGACGGTCTCGTTGTCGGGGAGAGAGCCAACGACGTTCCCGTCGATCACCACCTGCCACACCCGACCGTTGTGAGTGTTACCGGCGGCCCCCCCGCCTTGGCGTGCGAGGCGCACGATCGACGGTGTGGTCACGGCGTTGTCTGATTCGGAGCGGCTGTCTGGCAGCCTCCCGTCGCGGGGCACGCTGATCGATGGACACATCGCTACGGCACCTGGGGTCCTAACCGGCCGTGACTGGCCGTGCCGCCAGGAGTCTGGAGCGACGCGGGCACCTGCGCGCGTGCTCTGCCTGGCGCAGGATCTGTTTGGGCTGCTTCTCCCACTCAGCCTACGTCGGTTCCCGGTACCTGGATAGGCGCCCACCTCGAGTGGCGATCAATTGATGAGGTTACATCCGACATCGATTACAGTGCGGCAGACAGCGTGGCCGTGCGCCTCGCGCCCTAAGCGCGGTCGCGGCGGGGTGCGTCTTTCTGGAAGGCGTCTAATTCCGGGGGTGTTTCGGTCACGGGGCGGCGAGGTTGAGGTTCTCGACGGTGTCCTCGTCGTAGCGGCTGAGGTGGTGTTCGGCGCGATAGCGGTTCTTGTAGTATCAGTGGTCCGCAGCACGGGTTCTGCTGGCCTCGAATGACCGAAGCTCGTCGGCGGAGGCTGGCCCGCTCCCTCGAGCCAGGCCAGCGTTCCCTCGCGACTGTGCTCGTCGGCCTGGTGCTCAACGCGGTCGCTGGCTGGTGGCGGGCGGGCCCCTGCCGCCCGGTACGCGCTCGTCGACCATGCCGCCCGCGATGTCCGCGGTATCTTCACGGCCACGACGGGCAGTAGTCGCAGACCCGGGAGACGTACTCGCGGCCGTTGCGAGTGATGTGGACGCGCTCGCGTGCGGTCCGCATTCTCGGCGACCTCGGACAGCCACGGTACTTGGCGTGCGTCCTGTTCGGTTCGACTGGTCATAGCCCGCTCAGGCAGGCCAGGATGGTGATGCGCCGGCAAGCCGCGACGTCCCGCGCCCGGCAGCCGGTGACCGGGAAGCCGCCGGTGCTCACGTATCAGGCTCCGCTGCTTATGTACTGCTCAAGTACGGCACCGGATGCTCGGGTAGATCGGTTTCCTGCAACCCGGCCGTTATTCCGCACCGCCAGCTATTCCGCACTCCATCACGTATAACCTGCCGACACCGGACCGGGAG
Organism: Trebonia sp.; assembly: GCA_050013875.1. GTDB lineage: Bacteria > Actinomycetota > Actinomycetes > Streptosporangiales > Streptosporangiaceae > Trebonia. The sequence continues at coordinate 15,428 of JBEKEK010000167.1, forward strand.
AATGCGCAGGCAGTGCCCGGAATAAACATTCCTGTGAACTCCCAGACTTATTACGCGCATAGCTCGTAAAACAACAGTAAATCGGCCCGCCACATGCATGCTAGCTCTGTATTTATCTGTGTTCCTGTGTCCCTGTCCCTGTCCCTGTCCCTGCTTCTCCTTATGGCTATCCCCCTCCTACCTCTATCGTCAACCTCCCTCCTGCCAGTCCCAGCCTTAGGCCTCAATCCACCGGCGAGTTAGGGGTGGTTTTGGGCATGGGAATTCCAAAGGCGCCCTCTGAACTGGGATGATGGTAGTTCTCTAAGCTCCCATCGCCTCATCCGAGAGGACACCTCGCAAGTGCGATTGTCCCATACCGTCGGGCGGACCAGTGTCGCGTTCGATGACCCGAATCTCGTGTCGCACGCCCGCCTGGTCCCGGTCATGGCCCTGGCGGCCCGCGCCGGGCTGCACGACCTGGCCGCGGAGCACGTGCGCCCGGCCGGGGACTGCCGGGCGAACGCGGACCTCAAGGTCGGGTGCCTGGTCGCGGGCTGGCGGCCGTGGCGGACTCGATCGACGACATGGGACTGCTGCGGCACGGCGCGGCGGGCACGCTGTTCGCCGGGGTCCGGGCCCCGTCCACGCACGGGTCATTCCTGCGCTCGTTCACCTGGGGTAACGTCCGGCAGGCGGAGAAAACGAGCCGGGAGTTCCTGGCCCGCCTGTCCCGGCGGGCGCACCTGCTCCCGGCGCGGACGTGCTGGCCTTCGTCGACATCGACTCCACACAAAAACGCGTCTCCTGGCACGCCAAGCAAGGCGCGAGGTTCGGCCAACAAGATCCAGGGAAAATCGCTGCTGGTCCGGGCCTGAACGCGCTGGCCGCGACGGTCAGCACGCCGCTGTCGGCGCCCGTGATCGCCGCCGCCCGGCTCCGCGGCGGAAAGCCCAGTCGGCGTGCATCCCCATGTGTCCGCCCGGCGCCCCCGTGTTTTCCCGGAGCGCGGGCGGCCGGGAAGGCGGTGCGCTGATGACTGGGCTAACGGTCCGAGACACCTTGCCGGACAGGCAGAGCGGGCGCGGCTGGCCCGAGCGTTCGTCGGCGCCTGGGGTGTACCTCGCAGGCACCAGAGCACCGATGCCTGCCCCCCGCGGCGCAGGTCGTCGGGTTGGTGACCAGGCAAGGTGCATGAGGGGTCCTTCGGAGGTCAATCTGCGACCACGGCAGGCGCATGCTGCCAGGCTGTCGGTCTCGCTGCGTGACGCCGGGCTAGATTACGCGTGCCGGCGTGCCGGCGTGCCGTGCTCGGCGGTCCCGGCCTGGAATCCGACGGCGCAGCCGGGCCGTCGAGCAGGCCCGCACGCTTGGCCTGCTCGCACCTCCTCGCAGGCGCAACGCGGGCTGGCGGAGATCGGGTTAGCCCGGTCAAATTCCCGCCGCCGCCCCGAGCACCGCCAGCCCGGCCCACCAGGCGACGAACCCGGCGATGACCAGCCACGCGGCCGGTGACCCGAAGTTGAGCGCCCAGCCGACGCCGAAGCGGGCGCCGACCACGAGGGCGGGATCGTCGCGGTTGACGTAGACCAGCCCGGCCTTCCAGAACCGGTCGTCGTCCCGGTCGGTCCCGTCCGCGCGGGCGAGGCCGCGCACGTTGCCGTTCAGCCGCGACCCGCCCTGGCCCGCCCGCGCGGCGACGGCCGCCAGCAGCAGCACGCCGGCCGCGAACGGCAGCACCGGCAGGGCCCGCCCGATGCCGGAGAGCCGGTAGAC
>JBEKEK010000168.1:0-17104 GCA_050013875.1 Trebonia sp.
GGGGCCGGGTTGGTGACGCCGGTGGTGGTGATCGCGTTGGTGGTGGCCGCGGTGGCGCCGCCGGTGTAGTCCTCGTCGGCCACGAACGGCGCGGCGGCCGGGCCGCCGGCCGAGATGTCAACGCCGCCGCTGCCGGTACCGCCGCCGGAACTCACCGTCCAGCCGAACGACGCGGTGCCGTCCGCCCCGGTGGTATCGGTCGCGGTCACCGTGACATTGGAAGTACCTGCCGTTGTCGGAGTGCCGGAGATCAGCCCGGTCGAGGAGTTGATCGACAATCCGGCGGGCAGGCCGCTGGCGCTGTAGGTGAGCGTCTGGCCCGATGCCGAGTCGGTCGCGCCGACCTGCAGGCTGGCGGCGGTGCCGACGGTGGAGGTCTGACTGCCGGGGTTGCTCACCGTAACCGTATTGGTGCCGGTGCCGCTGCCGGTTGGCAGATTCCATACCTGCGCGGCCGAGTCCGTACAGGTCTCGAGTTCGAGCTGTGCGCTTGGATTACCTCCCGGATCGGTGAGGCACAGCCCCGAGTTCGGATTGACCAGCTCACCGTTGGACTCGTGGGTCCAGTCCTGGGCGGGGGAGGCATTACAGGCGTACCAGTCGATATCCGTGCCGCTGGTTGTGCCCGCGGCCACCACGTCCAGGCATCCGCCCTGCGTGCGCAGGGTGCCGTCGGTGTACGGCGACCACTGCTGGCCAGCGTCGCCGTCGCAGGAGTCCGCGATAACCGGGTTGCCCTCGGTGTCCAGCGCGCTCTTGTTCGCCAGGCACAGCCCGCCGTCACCGGTGACCTGCCCGGTCGCGGTGGCGGTGCCGGTCGGGGTGGAGTTGCCGCCCTCCTCGTAGACCGCGACGTACTGCACGCTCATCGAGGCGCCGGACGTGGTGGCGGACGTCGGGGTCGTTTCGCCGGATATCCCGTCCGGGTAGTTGCCGCCCATGGCCAGGTCGAAGATGATGAAGAAACCGTGGTCGATGGCGTCCTGCCAGGCGGTGGTGCCGACCGACGCCTCGGTGATGGTGGACTCCACCACCCCGTCCATCACGTACTCGAGGGTCTCGGCGCTGGTGTTGGTCCGGTTGATGATCACCGAGTAGGTGTTGTAGCCGGTCTGGCAGCCCGTGGTGGGGCAGGCGATCAGCGCATGACCGGGGCTGTTGGCCGAGTCGTGCAGGGTCTGCGAGGCCTCGTTGAGACCGTTGACGTCCTCCATCATGTCGAGCTCGCCGGACTGCGGCCAGCCGCCACCGGTGCGCATCGGCGAGCCGAGCGCCCAGAACGCGGGCCAGTAGCCGAGCCCGTTGGCCGGGTTAGGCTGCTCGATCGACGCGGTCATCTCAAGCTCGCCGCCCGCCGGCGCCTGGAAATCGTCGCGCGTGCTCTCGATCCGCCCGGACGTCCAGGTGCCACCGTTGTCGATCGCCTTGAGCACCAGGTCGCCGTTGCCGTCGAGGTAGACGTTGCTGGTCGAGTTGGTGGTGTTCTCGACCTCGCCGGTTCCGTAGCCGGTGCCGATGTCGTAGAACCAGTTGGCCGACGACGGCGCGGACCCGGCCGCCCCGGCGAAGTTGTCGCTGAAGACCGTCGACCAGCCCGTGGGCGGGGGCGGCGCGGTGCCCGCCTCGGCTACCGTGGGCGCGACCACCAACGCAGAAACGACGATGGCGGTCATGCACCCCGCCGCCAGCAGCAGCGCGCTGAAGGCCGACCGCAGCTTGGCCAGACCCCGCCGTCGGCCGCCGATATCGTGTTCTCGCCACTCCGCTTGGGACATTGAGGTCCTCCTTGACTTCGTATAAGGCTTGAACTAACTCGGATCTTGTCTCTGGACGGGCAGGTTTGCAAGCCCCTGGCGGAATTGCACTCTTCTTACGCCGGTTACACTGCGTACATGACCTAAGGAGAAGCTAAGAAAAAGTAAAAGAAAAAGTGGGGGTGGAGCGGAAAGGTGACAGAACGTAAACGATCGACCGTTCGGGATCTGCGCAGAGACAACCGGTCCGTACTGCTGTGGTCGCTGTTCATCGGGCAGCCCTGCAGCCGTCAGGACCTGAGCTGGGCCACTGGCCTCAGCACCGCCTCTGTCAGCAATGTCGTGCGGGAGTTCATCAGCGAAGGCATCGTGAGCGAAGCCGGCTCGGTCGACTCAGACGGCGGCCGGCCGCGAGCGCTGCTGCGAATGAACCCGGACTACGGCCGGGTCATCGGCGTTGATGTGGGCGAGACCCGCATCCGCGTCGAGATGTTCGACATGACCATGGCCGTGCGGGCCAGCGCGGATTACGCGCTCGACGCGCGCGATCAGGGCATCGACGTCGTCGTCGACCGCGTTCAGGCGGGTCTGGCGAGCGTGCTCGCCGACGGTGCCTGCCCGCCGTCGGCTGTCCTTGGCGCGGGCATCGGCGTGCCCGGGGTCATCGAGCACGAAGGCTCGGAGACGCTGGTCTACGCGCAGACCTACGGCTGGGACGCGGTCCCGCTCGGCCAGCTGCTGCGGCCGGCCGGCGATTTCCCGTTGTATATCGACAACGGGGCCAAAACCATGGGCCAGGCCGAGCTCTGGTTCGGCGCAGGCCGTGGCGCCCGTCAGGTCGTCGTGTGCCTGATGGGTTCCGGTCTTGGCGCCAGCATCGTCACCGGCGCACCCGGCTGGGGCGGCACGTCCGCCGCGGTCGAGTGGGGTCACACCACCGTGGAGGTCGGCGGGCGGTCCTGCCGCTGCGGCTCTCGGGGGTGCCTGGAGGCGTACGTGGGTGCCGGGGCGATCCTCGACCGGTACGGGCTCGCGCTGCCCGGCGGGGACGAGGAGTCGGCGCTGGCCGCGCTGGTCGCGGCCAACGACCCGAGGTCCGAGGAGATACTCAACGAGACCGCGGTCTACCTGGGCGCGGGCATCGCCGACCTGGTGAACCTGTTCGGGCCGGAGCGGATCATCCTCGGCGGCTGGGCCGGGCTGCTGCTCGGCGAGCGGCTGCTGCCCGCCATCCGCGAGGCGGCCAGGCAGCACTCGCTGACGCACCGGTTCGCCCAGACCTCGATCGAGCTGGGCACGCTGGGCCCGGACGCGGTGGCGCTTGGCGCCGCCACGCTCCCGATGGAACGCTTCCTCGACGGCGCGATGGCCGCGCGGACGGGAGAGCGCGAAGCGGCGGGCTAGAGCCTTACCAAAAACAAATATTTGCGGCCCGCCAGGTACCGCAGACCTCCGGCATCAAGTTCAACGACCTGCTCGACAGCCGAGGAACCGGCACCGTACCCCCCAACGCACGCACCCCCGCAGCCGCGGCACTGCGGGGGTGCGGGGCCAGCAAGGGCAACCGCCGCTAGACAGGCCGCGAGTCGGCTGCCACCTTGGCCGACAGGTGCGACGGCAGCGGCTCGTGCCGCAGGTAGGCGCGGGTGAACGACCCCGTGCCGTGCGAAACGGAGCGAAGGTCGATCGAGTACCGGGTGATCTCCAGCTCTGGCACCTCCGCGTGGATCAGGGTCCGCCCGATCCCCACCGGCGAGGTTCCGAGTACCCGGCCGCGCCTGCCCGACAGATCCGACATGACGGACCCGACGTAGTCGTCGGGCACCAGGATCGACACCTCGTCCACCGGCTCGAGCAGCATCGGCGACGCCTTCTCGGCGGCATCCCGCAGGGCGGCCCGCGCCGCCTTCTGGAACGCCATGTCGGAGGAGTCGACCGAGTGCGCCTTCCCGTCGAACAGGGTCACCCGGACCCCGGTCATCGGGTACCCGGCCAGCACGCCCGCCTCCAGTTGCGCCCGCACGCCCTTCTCGACCGAGGGGATGAACTGCCGAGGCACCACGCCGCCGACGATCTTGTCCACGAACTCGAAGCCGGTCGCGCCGGCCGGCAGCGGCTCCACCTCGATGTGGCAGATCCCGAACTCGCCGTGCCCGCCGGTCTGCTTGACGTTCCGCCCGAGCCCGCGCGCGGAGCAGCCGACCGTCTCGCGCAGCGGCACCCGCAGCGAGACGGTGTCCACCGCGACGCCGTAGCGGGATGACAGCCGGTCGAGCAGCACGTCGGCGTGGGCCTCGCCCATGCACCAGAGCACGAGCTGGTGGGTCTCGGCGTTCATCTCAAGCCGCATGGTCGGGTCTTCCGCGACCAGCCGGGCAAGCGCGGTCGCGAGCTTGTCCTCATCGGCCTTGGAACGGGCCACGATGGCCACCGGGAGCAGCGGCTCCGGCATCGACCAGGGCTCCATCAGCAGCGGCGCCTCACGCGACGACAGCGTGTCCCCGGTCTCCGCCGTGGCCAGCTTGGCCACCGCGCAGATCGAGCCCGCCGCGCACTCGGCCAGCGGCCGCTGCACCTTGCCAAGCGGCGACGTCAGCGCGCCGATCTTCTCGTCGTCGTCGTGATCGGGGTGCCCGCGCGCCACCCGCCCGTGCCCCGACACGTGCACCACGGCGTCCGGCCGCAGCGTCCCTGAGAAGACGCGAACCAGCGAGATCCGCCCCACGTAGGGGTCGGAGGTGGTCTTGACGACCTCGGCAAGCAGCGGCCCGTCGGGGTCGCAGGAGAGCCCGGGAACCGCCTCGCCCGAGTCGGAGGCGGCGGACGTCACCGCGGGCAGCGGATGCTCGAGCGGCGAAGGGAATCCCTGGGTGACTACCTCAAGCAGCTCCGCCAGGCCGATCCCCTGCGGCGCGGCGCAGGCGAGCACCGGGTAGAACGAGCCGCGCGCGACCGCCTTCTCCAGGTCACCGATGAGCACCGAGGTGTCCACGGTCTCCCCGGACAGGTAGCGCTCCATCAGGGTCTCGTCTTCGCTCTCGGTGATGATCCCCTCGATCAGCGCGTCCCGGGCCGAGGCCATCGCCTCCTGGTCGCTGCCGCGGGTCACCGGTTTCCCGCTGCGATGGCCGGAGGAGTACTCGTACAGCGTCTCCGACAGCAGCCCGATCAGCCCGCTGACGCCGGGCGCCGCCCCCGCGACCGGCAGGTACAGCGGCGCCACGCCCTCGCCGAAGGCGTCCTGGCACTCCGCCAGGACCGTCGCGAAGTCGGCCCGCCCATGGTCGATTTTGGTGATGACGACCGCGCGCGGCATCCCCACCAGCGCGCACTCCTCCCACAGGAGCCGGGTCACGCCGTCGATCCCGTCGGTCGCCGACGCCACGAACAGCGCGCAGTCAGCCGCCCGCAGCCCGGCCCGCAGGTCCCCGGTGAAATCCGCGTAGCCCGGCGTGTCGAGCAGGTTGACGGTGATCCCGTCAACAGAAAACGGCAGAAAGGCCAGGTTCACCGACCGCTTCTGCCGCAGTTCCACCTCGTCGAAGTCGCTTGCCGTGGTGCCGTCTTCGACCCGTCCCATCCGCGGGATGGCCCCGGCGTACGACAGCAGCGCCTCCGCCAGCGTGGTCTTCCCGCTCCCTGAATGGCCGACAAGCACGACGTTGCGGATGTTTTCCGCCCCGCCGCCAGCCCCGCCGGCCCCCGAATCCCTGCCCGTGTTTGCCGCTCCCGCGCCTCCCGCGGCTGATGTTTCAGTCACTCCCGTCGCCTCCTCGCGCTCGATGAGCTTCCGTGTTCACAGAGTGAACCCGTCGGGCGAGTTACCACAAGACCCCTTACCGGAATCGGTGCGGTAACGGGCGGGCGACAGGTGACGATGCGAAACCATCGCGGAAGGTAACGAAGCCAAAGCGGGACACCCAAGCGCCGCGAGCGGAAACCAGAGCCAAGTAAGATCTTGACCGGCCATGCTGAACTTCCTCCGTCCGGCCTTCGCGCGCCTGTTCAACCCGATTGTCCAGGGGCTGGCGCGAACGCCGGTGACCCCGAACATGATTACCGTCGCGGGCACCGTCGGCGTTTCCGCGGCGGCGCTCTCGATGTTCCCGATCGGCGAGCTCTTCCCGGGCGCCTTCACCGCGACGGTCTTCGTCTTCACCGACATGCTCGACGGCCAACTGGCCAGGATCAAGGGCAATTCGGGCAAGTACGGCGCATTCCTCGACTCGACCATGGACCGGTTCGGCGACGCCGCCGTCTTCGGCGGCATCACCATCTGGTTCATGCGCACCAACCACCTGCTCGCCGTGGTCAGCCTGTTCTGCCTGGCCGCCGGGCTTTGCGTCTCCTACGTCAAGGCCCGCGCCGAGGGCCTCGGCCTGAACGCCAACGTAGGCTGGATCGAGCGCCCGGAGCGGCTGATCATCGGGCTGACCTCGATCGGCCTGTCCGGTCTGGGCATTCCGTACGTGCTCCCGATCGGTATGTGGGGGCTGGCCGCGGGCACCGCGCTCACCCTCGGGCAGCGGATGCGCGCCGTCTACGTCGACGCCAAGTCGCAGGCGCGGGCCGCGGCCGGGCAGGCGGCGTCCGGCCAAGCGACGGCCGCGCAGACCCAGGCGGCTGGGGAAACAGCACCGACGGCCGCGGGCGAGACCGGGTCAACCGCCCCGCCCGCGCCGACGGTGATCCAGGCCGCGGCACCGGCCGCGGCACCGACCGAGGAAGAGTGATGGCGACCCTGCGAGAGCGGTTGAGCAGCGCGGCGTTCGGCGCGGGCTGGGATCTGGTCTCCCGGCTGCCCGAGTCAGTGGCGCGCGGGCTTTTCAATTTCGGGGCCGGCGTCGCCTGGCGCAGGCAGGGCGGCGGGGTGCAGGTCCTCGAGGGGAACCTGACCAGGGTTCTCGGAACGGACCGTGGCTCCGCCGCACCGGCCGGCTCTCCCGGTACCGGGGCGGGCGACCCGGGGGAGGAGGGCGCCGAGTTGCGGGCGCTCTCCCGCACGGTGATGCGCTCCTACGCGCGCTATTACCTGGAGACCTTCCGCATGCAGGTGATACCGGACGAGCGCATCGCGTCCGGCATGCACGTCAACTTCGACCAGGCCGACCTGGCCCTTGAGTACATGAAGAACGGCCGGGGCGTGATCTTCGCCCTCCCGCACATGGGTGACTTCGAGCTCACCGGCCGGTGGATCATCGGCTACGGGGCCGGCTCGTTCACCACCGTGGCCGAGCGCCTCAAGCCCGAGGCGGTCTTCCAGCGCTTCCTCGACTTCCGGCAGGGCCTGGGCATGGAAGTGCTGCCGACCACGGGCGGCCCGCACCCGTTCGGCGTCATGGCGCAGCGGCTGCGGGCGGGGAAGCTGGTCTGCATCGTGGCGGACAGGGACCTGTCGGACACCGGGGTCGAGGTGGACTTCTTCGGCGAGAAGGCGCTGTTCCCGGCCGGCCCGGCCGCCCTGGCGGTGCAGACGGGCGCGGCGCTGATGCCGGTGTCCTGCTGGTTCGAAGGCGAGGACGAGTGGGGCGCGCACATCTACGACGAGGTCCCGGTCCCGGCCGACGGCACGCGCAAGGAGAAGGCCGCCGCGATGACCCAGGCGATGGTCGTCGCCTTCGAGGATGCGATCCGCGCGCACCCGGAAGACTGGCACATGCTGCAGAAGGTGTTCGTCAGGGACCTGGACCCCGCCCGTCTGGCCCGCAGCCGCAGTCGAATCGTCTCCAACGGCAACGGCAACGGCGGCGGGAACGGTGACACCCCGGGCGGCGGCTCGCCGCTGCCCCCCGCGGTGGGCGAAGACCCCCTCCCGCCGCCGGCAGGCGGCGCGCCATGAGGATCGGCATCGCCTGCCCGTACTCGTGGGACGTGCCCGGCGGGGTCCAGCAGCACATCAGGGACCTGGCCGAGGCGCTGATCGGGATGGGCCACGACGTCTCGGTGATCGCCCCGGCCGATGAGGACCGGGCGCTGCCGCCCTACATCGTCCCCACCGGGAAGGCGATGCCGGTGCCGTACAACGGGTCGGTCGCCCGGCTCTCGTTCGGGCCGCTGTCGGCCAACCGGGTCCGCCGCTGGCTCCGTGACGGCAATTTCGACGTGCTGCACGTGCACGAGCCGGCCGTGCCGTCGCTGCCGCTGCTCGCCTGCTGGGTGGCGTCCGGGCCGATCGTGGCCACGGTGCACACCGCGATGCCGAAGTCCCGCTGGCTGCTCGCCACCCAGCCCGTGCTCCGCACCGCGCTGGAGAAGATCGACGCGCGGATCGCGGTCTCCGAGGCGGCCAGGACCACGTTCGTCGAGCACCTGGGCGGCGACGCCGTGCTGATACCGAACGGGGTCGCCACCCACCGCTACCGGGCGGCGCGCCCCCTCGACGGCTTTCCGGGGACCGGCGGCGTCATTGGCTTCCTTGGCCGGATGGACGAGCCCCGCAAGGGACTGTCGGTGCTGGTCAAGGCGTTCGAGCTGCTGGCCGGGGGCCGGCCGGGGCTGCGGCTGCTGATCGCCGGCCCGGGCGACGCCGACGAGCAGCGGCACAAGCTCCCGGCAAGCCTGCGCGACCGCGCCGTCTTCCTCGGCGAGGTGTCGGAGGAGGACAAGATCCGCGTCCTGCACTCGGTGGACGTCTTCTGCTCGCCCAACACCGGCGGCGAGTCCTTCGGCATCGTCACCGCCGAGGCGATGGCGGCCGGCCTGCCGATCGTGGCCAGCGACATCCCCGCCTTCCGCCAGGTGCTGCGGGACGGCCGGGCGGGCGAGCTGTTCGCCGTCGGCGACCCCGATGACCTGGCCCGGGTCACCGCCCGGCTGCTCGACGACCCCGGCCGCCGGGCCGAGCTCTCGGTCGCCGCCCTTGACGCCGTGGCCGACTACGACTGGGGCACCGTTGCCAGGAACGTCGTCAGCGTCTACGAAACGGTCGTACTCGGCCGCTCCACCGTCTCCATAGCCCAGTGATAACAGCAAGATGCGGAGCGGTCCGATGATCTGGACCATTGTCGTACTGGCCGTCCTCATCCTGGTCCTCTTCGGGTTCTGGGTTTCCTGGCGGGCCAGCCGCCTTGACCGGCTGCACAACCGGGTGGAGGCCGCCCGCACCGCGCTCGACCTGGCCCTGGTCAGGCGATCCTCGGCGTCCTCAGAGCTCGCCTCGTCCGGGACCATCGACCCGGCCACCAGCCTGCTGCTGGCCGACGCCGTCCGCCGCGCCCGGCAGGCCAATCAGGCCGAGCGCGATCTGGCCGAGTCCGACCTGACCAGGGCGCTGCGCGCCATCCTGGCCGAGCCCGGTTTCCGCAACGAGCTGGAAGAGAACGAGGGCGCCATCGAGCTGGTCGACGAGGTGGAGGCGGCCGCGCACCAGGTCTACCTCGCCCGCAAGTTCTACAACGATCTCGCCGGGCGCACCATCGACGACCGCCGCCGCCCGCTGTCACGGGTGCTGCGGCTGGCCGGCACCGCGACGCCGCCCGAGTTCTTCGACATGGACGACGCCCTGGCCGACGGCGACGGCCGCGGTTAGCCCCGCCGCGGGTCGCCGGCCCCTCGCCGTCGGCCGCCGCCCGCACGCAGTTCGTTCTGCCCGCTGCCCGCACCCGAATACGATGTCAATAAGAATGTCTGTACGAGGAGGTTCTCAGTGTCCACGGTCGACGCATCGTCTGGCGCCGAGGCAGATTCCACGGTCCGTTCGGAATCAGCGAATTTGACTTCCGCTGAGACTGGCACGGCCCGGGTCAAGCGCGGCATGGCCGAGATGCTCAAGGGCGGCGTGATCATGGACGTGGTGACGCCCGAGCAGGCCAAGATCGCCGAGGACGCCGGGGCGGTCGCGGTGATGGCGCTCGAGCGGGTGCCCGCTGACATCCGCGTGCAGGGCGGCATCGCCCGGATGAGCGACCCGGACATGATCGACGGCATCATCGGCGCCGTGTCGATCCCGGTGATGGCCAAGGCCAGGATCGGTCACTTCGCCGAGGCGCAGGTGCTGCAGGCGATCGGCGTGGACTACATCGACGAGTCCGAGGTGCTGACCCCGGCCGACGAGGCGCACCACATCGACAAGTGGAAGTTCACCGTGCCGTTCGTCTGCGGCGCGACCAACCTGGGCGAGGCGCTGCGCCGGATCGCCGAGGGCGCCGCGATGATCCGCTCCAAGGGCGAGGCGGGCACCGGCAACGTGGTCGAGGCCACCCGGCACATGCGGTCGCTGCTGGCCGGCATCAGGAGGCTCGCCGGGCTGCCCGCCGAGGAGCTGTTCAGCGCCGCCAAGGACCTCCAGGCCCCGTACGACCTGGTGGTGGAGGTCGCCCGGGCGGGCAGGCTGCCGGTTGTGCTGTTCACGGCGGGCGGGATCGCCACCCCGGCCGACGCCGCGATGATGATGCAGCTCGGCGCGGAGGGGGTGTTCGTCGGCTCCGGCATCTTCAAGTCCGGCGACCCGGCCAGGCGCGCGGCGGCGATCGTCAAGGCGACCACGTTCCACGACGACCCCGACATGATCGCGAAGGTCTCCCGCGGCCTCGGCGAGCCGATGGTCGGCATCAACATCGACACCCTCCCGGCCGACCAGCACTACGCCTCCCGCGGCTGGTAGGCAGCCGATTTTGCCAGTGATCGGGGTGCTCGCCCTGCAGGGCGATGTGCGCGAGCATGTGCACGCTCTCGAGGACGCCGGCGCGAGCGCGCGGCCGGTGCGGCGGCTGGCCGAGATCGAGGCGGTCGACGGCCTGGTCATCCCGGGCGGCGAGTCGACGACGCTATGGCGCCTGGCCGCTGCCTTTGAGCTGCTCGACCCGGTACGTAAGCTGATAGCGGGCGGGCTGCCGGTCTTCGGCTCCTGCGCTGGCCTCATCATGCTCGCCGACCGGCTTGAAGACGGCGCCGAGGGGCAGCAGACGTTCGGCGGCATCGACATGACCGCGCGCCGCAACGCGTTCGGCCGCCAGGTGGATTCCTTCGAGCGCGACGTGACGCTGCGCCTTAACCACGAGGGGGAGGTAACGTCGTTCCACGCGGTGTTTATCCGTGCCCCCGAGGTAGCGCGGGCCGCTCCCGGCGTCTGTGTGCTTGGCGCGGATAACGGTAGGATCATCGCCGTCCGGCAGGGTGTGCTGCTCGCCACCGCGTTCCACCCGGAACTGACCCCGGACCGGCGCATTCACGAGTTTTTCGTTTCAATGGTGAAGGGGACGTCATGAGCGGCCACTCCAAGTGGGCCACCACCAAGCACAAGAAGGCGGTGGTGGATGCCAAGCGCGGCAAGCTTTTTGCCAAGCTGATCAAGAACGTCGAGGTGGCCGCGCGGACCGGCGGCGGTGACCCGGCGGGCAACCCGACGCTGTTCGACGCGATCCAGAAGGCGAAGAAGTCCTCGGTCCCGAACGACAACATCGACCGCGCGGTCCGCCGGGGATCAGGCAAGGAAGCCGGCGGCGCCCAGTACGAGAACATCACCTACGAGGGCTACGGTCCCGGCGGCGTGGCGGTCCTGGTGGAGTGCCTGACCGACAACCGCAACCGCGCCGCGTCGGATGTCCGCGTCGCCTTCACCCGCAACGGCGGCTCGATGGCCGACCCTGGGTCGGTCTCGTACCTGTTCAACCGCAAGGGCCTGGTCATCGTCAACAAGACCAAGGACCTGGGCGAGGACGATGTGCTGCTGGCGGTCCTCGACGCCGGCGCCGAGGAGGTCAACGACCTCGGCGACACCTTCGAGGTGATCTCCGCCCCCACCGACATGGTCGCGGTCCGCACCGCCCTGCAGGAGGCCGGCATCGACTATGAGTCGGCCGACCTCGCGTTCCTGCCGAGCGTGGAGATCGATCTGGACGAGGACCAGGCGCGCAAGGTCTTCAAGCTGATCGACGCGCTCGAGGACTCCGACGACGTCCAGGACGTCTACGCGAACTACAACGTGTCCGACGAGATCATGGAGAGGCTTGGCTAGCGTTCTCTGCTCGGTCGCGTTGTCGGGTCGTGGCTCGTGACTGACGTGGTTATTCGGGCCATTACCGGCGACGATGACCTGGACGCGCAGGTTGACCTGGGGGAGCACGCGTTCGGGGCCTACACGGCGGGGCAGCGGGCTAGCTGGAAATACGTCGCGGGGGTGCGGGCCCGGCAGGGGCTGTTTCTGGGGGCGTTCGCCGCTGGGCGGCCTGCCGGGGCAGCCATGATCCATGATTTGCGTCAGTGGTGGATGGGGCGCGAGGTGCCATGTGCGGGGATCGCGTCGGTCAAGGTCGCGCCCGAGCTCCGGGGCCGGGGTGTTGGGCGGCGGCTGATGACCGCGGTGCTCGATACCGCCGCGGACCGGGGGTATCCGCTGTCGGCGCTGTTTCCTGCCACGATGCCGATCTACCGGTCGCTCGGCTGGGAGCTTGCGGGCGGCAAGTACCAGGCGACGGTCCCGGCGCGCGCGCTCTGGACGCTGGCCGCCCCCGACAAGTACGCCGCGGCGGGCACGCAAGCCGCACCATCGGCCGCGATCGGCGCCGAGGTCCGCCGGGCCGGGCCGGCGGACGCCGCCCAGATCATCGCCATCATTGGCCGCGCGCATCAGGCGGCACGCGACGCTGGGGCGCTCACCTGGGACGAGGAGCCGTTCCGGCAGTGGCTCGCCCGCCGCGACCTGTACTCGTACCTGGCTGGCGGCGAGGGGTTCGCTGCCTACCGATGGGGCGGGGACGGCCCGCACGGCGAGCTTTTGGTCGAGCGGGTGCACGCGGTGACGGCGGAGGCGCTGCGCGCCCTCTGGTCGGTGATCGCCTCGCACTCGTCGGTGGCCCGCACCGTGACCGCGCTGACCGCGCCGAGCGACCCGTTCTGGTGGCTCACGACCGAGCGGGACGCCACCATCAGCAAGCGCTCGATGTGGATGCTGCGCGTGGTCGACGGGCCGGCCGCGATCGCCGCCCGCGGCTTCCCGCCCGCGGTCGCGGCCACCGTGCCGCTGGAAATCAACGACTCCGCCCGCCCCGCCAACTCCGGAAGCTGGCAGCTCGAGGTGGCCGGCGGCAAGGGGGCGCTGACTCCGGCCGCCTCATCCCGGGCCGGCCGGGCGGCTCCGCTCACCCTCGGCGCGCGGGGCCTGGCGGCCCTGTACGCCGGCACCCCGGTCGCCGCTCTGCGGCTGGCCGGCCTGGTGGCGGGCGGCGCGCCGGACAGCGACGCGGCCCTGGATGGCGCCTTCGCCGCGACCGCCTACATGGTCGACGACTTTTAATCGCATTTTAATCGCGGTCAGCTTAATCCCTGCTAATCCCGCGCCGACCCGGGCCGCCGCGATCCCGCGCCGACCCAGCCGGTCCGCCTATCGGATATTTCGGATATGCGGATTTCGTTCGGCCCGGTGTGATCGTGGTTATGATCACCACGAGGTTGCCTGACGAGAGGGGCGCCTGTGCCGGACAAGTTCTTCCGCAGTGTGCTTCCCGGTGATGAGCGCGAAGTGCCGAAGATCGATACCAGCGTGGCGCACATTGCCCGGGTGTATGACTACTGGCTCGGCGGCAAGGACAACTTCGCGGTCGACCGGGAGATGGGGGACCAGGTGCTCCAGGTCCACCCGGAGACGGTCCTGTCGGTCCAGGCGAACCGGAGGTTCCTGGCCCGCTCGGTCCGCCACCTGGCGGCGAGCGAAGGCGTCCGCCAGTTCCTCGACATCGGTACCGGCTTGCCCTCGGGGAACAACACGCATGAGGTGGCGCAGGCCGTCTGCCCCGAGGCGCGGGTGCTGTACGTCGACAACGACCCGATCGTGCTCGCGCACGCCCGGGCCCTGCTGACCAGCAGCCCGCAGGGCGCGACGGCCTACCTTGACGCCGACATCAAGAACACCGGCGAGATCCTGGCGAGCGCGGCGCGCCTGCTCGACCTCAGCAAGCCAGTGGGAATCATGCTGGTCGCGGTGCTGCACATGCTCCGTGATGAGGAAGACCCGCACGCCATCGTGGACCGCTTCATGGCCGCCGTCCCGGCCGGCAGCTTCCTGGTCATCTCGCACCTGGCCAGCGACGTGCAGCGGGAGGCGATGGCGGAGATGGGCCGCCGCCTGAACCGGTCGATGACCCAGCAGTTCACCTTGCGCACCCACGCGCAGGTCACCGGTTTCTTCTACGGCCTCACCCTGCTCGACCCCGGCGTGGTCCTCACTCACCAGTGGCGCCCCGACTCCGCGGCCGACGCCGAGACTCCCGGCGTACTGTGGGCCGGCGTGGCCCGCAAGGACTAACCCCGCCCGGGCGACACGCGAACGGGGCGGATGCGGGACAGTTCGGCGCCGGAACGGTAGGGTGGCGAACAGGTGTTCGCTGGCGGGATGATCGGGCGGTGCGGTGCGCGGTAACGGTGTGGCCCTGCGGATGCGGGTAACGCGGTGACGGTGTACGCGCCGCGGCCGGTGACCCGGGTGTTCGGCATCGACCCCGGCCTGACCAGGTGCGGGCTCGGCATCGTGGAGGGGGTACGCGGCCGGCCGCCTGCCATGGTCGCGGTCGGCGTGGTGCGCACCGGTGCCGACGAGCACATTGCCGCCCGGCTGCTGGCGATCGAGGAGGAAATCGAGCACTGGCTGACCGAGTACCAGCCCGACGCGGTGGCCGTGGAGCGGGTGTTCAGCCAGCACAACGTGCGCACGGTGATGGGCACCGCCCAGGCCGGGGCGGTGGCGATCGTCTGCGCCGCCCGGCGCGGCCTGCCGGTCGCGCTGCACACGCCGAGCGAGGTCAAGGCGGCGGTGACCGGCAGCGGCCGCGCCGACAAGGAGCAGGTGACGGTGATGGTGATGCGGCTGCTGCGGATGACCGACCGGCCGCGCCCGGCCGACGCGGCCGACGCCCTGGCGCTGGCGATCTGCCACCTGTGGCGCGCCCCGGCGCTCCAGGCACGACGGGGGCCGGCCAGCGCCGGGCCCATGACCGCGGAACCCGTGACCGCGGGATCGATGAGAACCGGCGCGACGAGCGCGGCCCCGGCGAAAGCAGGCCCGGTGGCCGCCGCGCCCGTGGTAGGAGGCACCGCTTGATCGCGCACCTGAACGGCACCGTGGCCGCGCTCACCCCGGACGGCGTTGTTATCGATGTCGGCGGGGTCGGGCTGCGGGTGCAGTGCACCCCCGACACCCTCGCCACCCTCCGGCCCGGCACCCAGGGCCGGGTCGCGACGTCACTGGTCGTGCGGGAGGACTCGCTCACCCTGTTCGGCTTCGCCACCGACGACGAGCGGAACGTCTTCGAGCTGCTCCAGACCGCCAGCGGCATCGGCCCCCGGCTGGCGCTGGCGATGCTGGCGGTGCACTCGCCCGACGCGCTCCGCCGCGCCGTCGCCGCCGAGGACATCAAGGCGCTGACGATGGTCCCCGGCGTCGGCAACAAGGGCGCGCAGCGGATCATCCTCGAGCTCAAGGACCGCCTCGGCGGTCCCGGTGACTTCGCCGTCAACGGGACCTCGTCGGTCCGCCGGGCCGAGCTGACCTGGCGCGACCAGGTCCAGTCGGGCCTGGTCAACCTCGGCTGGTCGGCCCGCGACGCCGAGGCGGCCGTCGTCGCGGTCGAGGCCGACTCCGGCGACACCGAACCTGACGTGCCCACGGCCCTGCGCGCCGCCCTGCGGAAGCTGTCGCGGCAGTGACGGACATCGGTGACCACCTGACCGGGGCCGAGGAAGCCGAGCTGCGGCGGCGCCGCGGGCTAAGCCAGGACAACGCCGAGTACGGCCGCGAGAACGGCGGCCACCAGGACAGCGTTGTCTCCCCGCTGGCCGACAGCGACGAGCGGGCGATCGAGAGCGCGCTGCGGCCCAAGCGGCTCGACGACTTCGTCGGCCAGCACCGGGTCCGCGAGCAGCTCACCCTGCTGCTGCACAGCGCGCTGCGGCGCGGCCGGCCGCCGGACCACGTGCTGCTGTCCGGGCCGCCCGGGCTGGGCAAGACCACCATCGCGATGATCATCGCGGCCGAGCTCGGCGCGCCGCTGCGGATCACCAGCGGGCCGGCCATCGAGCGGTCGGGCGACCTGGTGGCGGTGCTCTCCACGCTGCAGGAGGGCGAGGTCGTCTTCATCGACGAGATCCACCGCCTCGCCCGCCCGGCCGAGGAGATGCTGTACCTGGCGATGGAGGATTTCCGGGTCGACATCGTTGTCGGCAAGGGCCCCGGCGCGACCGCGATCCCGCTCGACATCGCCCCGTTCACCCTGGTCGGGGCGACCACCCGGGCGGGCCTGCTGCCCGCGCCGCTCCGCGACCGGTTCGGCTTCACCGGGCACCTGGACTTCTACCAGCCCGAGGAGCTCGGGATCATCGTCAGAAGATCGGCCGGGCTGCTCGGGGTGCGGATTGAGGACGGCGGCATCGAGGAACTGGCCCTGCGGTCACGGGGCACCCCCCGGATCGCCAACCGGCTGCTGCGCCGGGTCCGCGACTACGCCGAGGTCCGCGCCGACGGCCTGGTCACCAGGGATCTCACCAGGACCGCGCTTGAGCTTTACGAGGTGGACGAGATGGGCCTTGACCGGCTCGACCGGGCGGTGCTCGACGCGCTCATCCGCCGGTTCGGCGGCGGCCCGGTGGGGCTGTCCACCCTCGCGGTGGCAGTGGCGGAGGAGGCGGAAACCGTCGAGGTGGTCGCCGAGCCATTCCTGGTGCGGCACGGCCTGCTGGCCAGGACTCCGCGTGGCCGGGTGGCCACCGCGGCGGGCTGGGCTCACCTCGGCCTGACCCCGCCGCCGTCGGCCGATCTGCCGACACTTTTTGATTGAGCCCAGTTCGGCTGAGCCCGGTTGGGCTGAGCAGCCCCGCCAACCGCCGATCTCATCTCGACGGTAACGATCACGTTCGGAAACCCCGTAGGGTGGTTATGCGTTATTCCTAGCGCCGCTACACTGCGCAAGTTGGCACGTGCCTGTCATGGCTATGACCGGGGCCGCCAACTGGCAGAAAGTCAACCGGAAGGATGCCCCGATGCTGGGGACTTATGATCTCGCCGCCACCTCATCCAAGAGTGGCTTCTCCTCGTCCACGCTCCTGCTCATTCTCGTCGTGGTCGTGGCGTTCTACTTCCTGATGATCAGGCCGCAGCAGCGTCGCAAGCAGCAGGCCGCGCAGAAGCAGAGCTCGGTCGCACCCGGTGCCCGCGTGCGGACTACCGCGGGCATGTACGCGACGGTCGTCGCGGTCGACGACGACGACGTGGTCCTCGAGGTCGCCCCCGGCGTCGAAGTGCGCTACATGAAACGCGCCATCATGGACGTGGTCAGCCCCGGCGATGAGCCGGAAGAGACGGTGACGGACTTCACCGACACCGAGTCTGACGACACGGACTCCGACGACACCGACACCGACAC
>JBEKEK010000169.1:0-36358 GCA_050013875.1 Trebonia sp.
GAGCGCGGGGTCGCGGGCACCACCCTGGACGACGTCAAGGCGGCGGCGGAAGTCAGCGGCTCTCAGACGTACCACTACTTCCCCGACAAGAACGACCTCGTGCAGGCGGTCATCGACTACCAGGCCGACACCATCGTCAACCACCAGCGGCACGCGCTCAGCAGCGCGAACGGAGTCGAAGCCTGGCGGAACATGGTGATCACCGCAGCGAAGCGCACCGAAGCAAAGGGGGGCTGCCCACTCGGCTCGCTCGGCGGCCAGCTCGCCGAGAGCGACCCCGAGGCCCGAGCGCTCATCGCGGCAGGGTTCGATCAGTGGGCAGCCGCCATTGGCGATGCACTCAGATCCCTTCACGCCGACGGGAAACTCCCGCCCGGCATCGACCCGGACGACCTCGCCACTACCCTGCTCGCCACGCTCCAAGGAGGACTCCTGCTCGCCCAGGTGCATCGGAGCGCCCGCCCGTTCGAAACTGCGGTCGATACTCTCCTCGCCCTCGCCATCGGCAGATGAGCCAAGCCGGGTTCATGCACAGCCAGCGTCGAGGTCGGCTCACGGCTCTTGGATGACGCACGTGCATCCTGAGGTTTTGCACGTTAGCTGGCGGCTTTGCAGGGAACTTGGCGAGATCCGGCAGTCAGTAGGCAAGGCGCATCATGTTGGCGCCGGCCGCCACCTGGTTCTGTCCGCCAATGACTAGTCGCAGATGCCCGGAAGACACCCAGGCAACACGATTGCGTACTGTTGTCAGCGCCCGGATCTCTGACACTCGACATCCGCCGCTATGCGCGGCGACAAGTGTATGACGGGGTCGCCCGGAGTCCGCGCAGGGTTGGCCGATCTGGGCGTCAACCGGGACCATCGGCCAGCGCTCGCTCATGCTGATGAGAAAGGCCGTCAGTCGTGCGGGGCTTGTTCCGGTGAGGGGCGCAGTACCCGGACCGAAAGCAGCGCCCACAGGCCGATCAGCGCCAGCCAGATGAGCAGGCGCAGCCATCCGTGCGGCCTCGTGGCCGCAAACAGCCCCGTTCCCGTGGAGGGCGTCTGGGAAAGTGGCGCGTAGGCGTACCAGCCGCCCGCGGATGTGTTCCCGAGGCCGACGAGGTAGGTTCCGGCCGCCCCGAATGCCATCCCCAGGGCGAGGACGATCACGATCTTTTGCGGCTGGCTCAGCCGGTCGGTCAAACGCACCGGCCAACTCTGTCAGACCTGTGGACTGAACGGGCCGATTTCCCCGGAAGCGCCGGAATCCCCCGCCAGTACCAGCCAGGCCGCTAAGCGTCCTTACCCTGGCCAGACGGCCAGAGCGTCACGGACACCTTGTTGCGGCCGAAGCGCGCGTAGCCGCTCTGCGCGGCAAGTGCATGGTGCTGGACAATCGCGAGTGCCGCGCGGAAAGGGATTCTGCGTGGGGAAAGGTCTTGACGCTGCCCTAAGGGCAGGCCGGATCCTGGCAGGGTCAGTACGCAGGATCAGGAGAGGGTGTGTCATGGACGTTCGGGTGCGTGAGGTGCCGGCACAGGTCGTTGTCACCGAGCAGCGGATGGTCGACCAGCAGTCGTTGGGGCGGTGGCTTCCGGAGGCGATGGCGCGGGTGCATAAGACTGCGGGGAGCATGGCGGCCGGGACGGCGGAGCAGCCGTATTTGCTGCGGGACCATGTCGGCGACGAGCCGGTTTTCATCGTGATCTACGAGGGCAACCCGAACGAGGGCGAGACGGCGGTCGAGTGCTGTACCCCCCTGCATGCGGACGGCGCAGCACCAGATGGTGCGGCTACGCGGACGATTCCGGCACACCGGGAAGCGTACGTGCGCGTCCTGAAGCGGACCGTGCAGTCCGGCGCGGTGGGTGACGTCTACGTGGCGATCGGGAACTGGATCGAGGGCCAGGGCCTGGAGATTGCCGCCGCCCCGCGGGAAACGTACTGGACCGATTTCTACTCCGCCGCGGCAGGTGACGAGGTATTCGACGTGGCGTTCCCGGTGCGGTAGACATCTTGTGTGGGCGGCCCGGCAGCGGAGATGACGATCGGCGAGTTCTCCCGCCGGTCCCAGCTGTCGCTGAAGGCTCTGCGGTTGTACGAGCGCCTGGGGTTGCTGCGGCCGGTAGCTGTTGACCAGCGGAACGGCTACCGCAGATATCACGAGAGCCAGCTCTACACCGCGCGCCTGATCGTCATGCTGCGCCTGCTGGACATGCCGTTGCCGGAGGTTGGCAGGGTGGTGTCCGCGTCGCAGGCCGAAGCCGCGGAAATCATCGACGCGCACTGGGCTTTGACGGAAAGGCGGTTCACCGCCCAGCGGCAGATCCTGGCCACTCTCAGGCCAGGCGTAGCCGCGTCGGAGATGCCCGCCCGGGAGCTGCCCGTCCGCGAACGGGACGTGGCGCAGCAGATAGTGCTTACCGAGCAGCGGCACGTTTACATCGGCCAGCTGACCTGGACCCGGGAAGCTGCCGCCCGGCTCACCGCTCATGCCGCCCGGTGCGGCGGCGTAGCGGGCGGGCATTTCGTGATCTTCCACGGCATGGTCACCGCCGACAGTGACGGCCCGGTCGAAGTGTGCGTCCCGGTCAGGCACCCGCCCCAGGACCCGGCCGAGCTGGCCTGGCGGGTCGAGCCCGCGCACCGGGAAGCCTTCATCCCGGTAACCAGGGCACATTTCGAGATTCCCGCGATCTGGTCGATCTACGACCGGCTGGCGCGCTGGGTAGCCGCTCCCGGCCGCAGGCGCGCCGGGGCACCCAGAGAGGTCTACCGGCCAGAGGCCGAACCGCTCTTCGCGCCGGCCGGCCAGCAGATCTGCGATGTCGCCATCCCGTTCGCTACATCCCGTCAGCTGGGCAGCAGCCGAAGCCATCTCCTGGAACAGGCCGGCAGACGGGCGTCCCGTCCCGGGTAGCCGCCGGCACGCGCTCAGTGACCTGCCTGCGCAGCCCGGGCATGATGCTCAGACGGCCCGGTCAGCCGCAAGGCTGGCAACATCGCACCATGCCCAAAGGGTCCGTGTCCGAGGGGGGCTTGAACCCGTGCGCCCGTGACCTGCCAGTTTGCGTGGCATCTGATCTTGGAGACGAATAACCGCAGGTCAGAGACATGGATCAAGTGTCCGAGGACCCAGGGAGTGATGATAGGGGTCGACCCGCACAGGGCCTCGCACGCGGCGGTAGCGATCAGCGGCGCGGCAGAGCCGCTAGGGCAGCTGCGGATGCGCGCCTGCGCGGTGCAGGCGGAGCGGCTGCTGGCATGGGCCGCGGCCTTGCCGGAGCGGACCTGGTCGGCCGAGGGGTCGGCGGCCTGGGCCACCTCACAGGACGCGGTTGTTGCCGCCGTCGATGACGAACTCAGCGCCGGTGATGTAGGCGGCGGCGTCGGAGACGAGGAAGACGACAAGCTGGGCCACCTCCGCCGCGGTGCCCGGGCGGCCCAGGGGAACACCCCCGATGGCGTCCAGCAGCGCGGCCTCGGCCGCCGGGCGGCTGGCCCCGGTATCGGCCATGATCCGCGTGATCCGGTCTTCCGCGAGCGAAGTGGCGATGTACCCGGGCGTGACGGTATTGACGCGGATGCCTGCAGGGCCGAACTCGGTCGCGAGTCCCTTGCTGTAGCTGCGCAGCGCCGCCTTCGCGGGGCCGTAGGCGGGCGAGGACTCATGGGGCCGTTTCCACTGGAGCGAAGAGATGTGGACGATAGCGCCCGATCCCTGCTCGATCATGCCCGGAAGGACCGCCCGGTCCAGCCGCACGGCCGACAGCAGGTTCGTGCTGAGGGCCTGCATCCACTCCTCGTCAGTCAGCCCGAGCGCGCCGCCCGGCCTGGAAAAGGACGCCCCGACGCAGTGCACGATGATGTCCAGGCCGCCGAGCATTCCGGCCGCCTGACGGGCAACCAGGTCCGCTCCCTCGGGTGACCCGAGATCGGCCTCGATGACAGGCACCGCCGAACCGCTCACCCCGTGCCGCCCGGCCGCCACGACGCGCGCATTGCGTGCGGTGAGCAGTGCGGCGACAGCCTCGCCCATGCCCCGCGTCCCGCCAGTCACCAGCGCTCGCCTGCCCTCAAGGCCACCCGGCTCCGGCCCTGGCCCGAAGGCGGCTGCGCGTGGCCACCCGTCCGCGGCGGAACTGCCGGCGATAGATGCGCTCACTAGGGATTCTCCTTCCTGTCGGCACGCAGAAAGCATCAAGCCTCCCCCTGAGGGAGAGTCAAGCGCGTCAGGAGGCCCGCGAGACCGCACCGCCCTGTGGTCACTGAGGTGTGCCTACCGGTCAGTGCGCATAGTCCCTCGGCGCGGCTCTTGATAGGGGACAGAGTGTCGGCGATAGGCGCGCCCCGGCCCGGCCGGCCGCAAGACCGGTGGCATCGCATCATGCCCAACGGGCTCGTGTCCGACAGGGGCTTGAACCCGTCGGCCGGGTGAGTTTTCCCCAGCATGGGGAAACGATCACCGCGTGTTCCAGTCCGCAACCTACAGCTGGTCCAGGACCTTGGCCTTGATCCGGGCTAGGGCGTCCGCGATCTCGGTTTTGGTCGTGCCAAGGTTCCAGTCGGGCAAGATGAACTCGTCGTAGCCCAGCTCGGCGTACTGGCCGATCTGGTCGACTAGCCGCTCGGCTGAGCCGAAGAGCACCGCACGGCCAGGCGGAGGCGTGCGCGCGTCGAATTCGACGAGCGCGTTGACCGACGTCCATATCGTCGTGGGATCGCGGCCGACCGCGTCACAGGCCTCGAACAGGGCCGCACGGGGGGCGGCGGCCTGCTCTGGGGCGGCCCAGGTGTTCCACTGATCGGCATAACGGGCAGTGATGCGGAGCATACGGGGACTGCGGGTGCCGACGAGGATCGGCAGCGGGGACTGGACTGGCTTGGGGTCGCAGGGAGCTTCGGTGAGGTTGTAGCAGGAACCGCGGAAGGTGGTGGACTCCTCCGACAGCATCGAGCGGACGATCTGGATCGCCTCCTCGAACCGGCTGACTCGCCGCCCCGGTGGTTCCAGCTCGATGCCGTATGCGTGATGCTCGTTGACCTGCCAGCCCGCGCCGATCCCGAGGGTCATTCGGCCGCCGGAGAGCCGGTCGATCGTGGCGGCGCGTTTGGCGAGCAGCGCCGGATGATGGACGGATGTGGGCGACACCAGCGTCCCGATCCGAATCCGCTCGGTGATAGCCGCCAGGGCAGGCAGAAGGGCCCAGCACTCGTAGGTGTCTCCGTGGGCGGGCGTCGTGTCGCTGGTGTTAGGCATGTAATGGTCGGCCAGCCAAGTGCCGTGCCACCCCGCGTCCTCAGCTGCGCGCACCTCCTCCAGGAGGTCAGCGGGAGTACGGCTGTTGTGGGGCCAGAGCGAGAACTTCACAGGACAACCCTAGAGCCCAAGCCAATCGCGGAATCGAATCGGAGCCGGCTACGTCCGGGGGTGAAGGACGACGTGCCCCTCGCCGGGGACGTTCTCGATCATCCCCTCGCCCTGCAGGATCTCCAGGGCCCGGGCCGCGACGCGATGGGAGACCTGGTGGTGCTCGGCGATTGTACGCACCGAGGGGATGCGGCCGGTCATGGTCCCCTGGGCGATCTCGTCGCGCAGCATCTTTGCTACCTGCTCATACGGCGGCACCGCCGAGTCTGGGTCGATCACAGGGGTCAGCATGCCCGTTGTGCGGGCCATTGGCAAGCTCAGCCGGGCTTCCGGGCCAGTTGGCGCAGCGGTGGCCGGCGGTAATTCAGGTGACCCGGCCCGGCCGGGTGGCGTACGTTCCCGCTATGCCAGGTATGCACGTCCGCCTGTTTCGCGCCGACGACATCCCGGCCGCCGGGGCGCTTCTGGCGGCGCGGCACCGGACCCATCGCCTCGGCTGCCCGCTGTTGTCGCCGCGCTACGAGCACGAGTCGGCGGCAGCCGCCGAGGTCGCGGCGGCCTTCGCGCTGCCGGGCGCCTCCGGGGCGGTGGCCGTGCGGGGCGGGGACGTCGTTGGCTTTCTGTTGGGCGCCCCCAAGGCCAGCCCGGTGTGGGGTTCGAACGTCTGGGTCGATGCGGCCGGTCACGCGGCCGCCGAGCCGGAGCTGGTGCGCGACATGTACGGGCTGGCCGCCGCCCGGTGGGTTCAGGAATCACGCAGGGCCCACTACGTGCTGGTGCCGGCGACCGACGAGGGCCTGCTGCGCGCGTGGTGCCGGCTGGGGTTCGGCCAGCAGCAGGCGCACGCCGTGCGCCCGCTGCCAGATCAGACGCCGGTCGCGGCGCCCAAGGTCGCGGTGCGGCGCGCACGGCGCGGCGACCTGCCCGCGCTGGCCGGGCTGGAGGCCGAGTTGCCGCGACACCAAAGTCTCGCCCCTGTCTTCTCAGCCGCCCCCGTGCCGAGCTATGAGGAGTGCCTGGCCGGATGGCAGGAGGACTTCGACGACCCCGCCTACACCACCTTCGTGGCCGAGCTCGAGGGCGTCGTCATCGGCTCGGCCATCGGCTGCTCCCTGGAACTGTCGGGCAGTCACCCGCCTTTGGCCCGGCCCGATCACGCGGGGTTCCTCGCCTTCGCCGCCGTCGCCCCGCGTGCGCGGGGCCTCGGCGCCGGCCGGGCACTCGGCGAAGCCGTCATCGCCTGGACCGCGCAAGCCGGCTACCACTGCGTCGCGACCGACTGGCGGGTCACCAACCTGCTCTCCTCACGCACCTGGCCAAGGCTCGGCTTCGCTGAATCCTTCCTTCGGCTGCATCGTCTCATCGGCTACTGAAGCACGCAGAAAACCCCGAACCAGGCATCGACTGCACCGCGGCAATTCCAAGATGGCGGGGCACCCACCGTGCGGCGCTTGCGAATCGCCCCGTCGAGGAGGGGGGCGGTTGTGATGTGCTTCGGTGAAATGCCGGCCCGGCGATGGCCACCGGGCGCCGAGTAGTCGACGTGGCTGGCCCAGGCTTAGAAGTCGGCGTTGCCGAGACCGTCGAAGATGGCCGTTACCACCGCGCCGGCCGCCCGCAGGCGTCGGCGGCCGGGGTCACGCTCCTGCCCTGACGGCAGCTCAGCGGCAGCCGGATCACCGGGCGCGAGCCAGGCCTGGCGAGACGGGTCCCACCGGTCCAGCCGGATCTCCGCGACCAGGCCCTGCTGGGCGAGCACCTCCCGCGCCATGCCCTCCGCGGTCGCGGCGGCATCCGCCGTGGCAGCGTACAAGAAGATGCCCGTCTTTCCCGCGGTAACGGAGACATCTTCACCTACTCGGCTGCGCAGCAGGTCACAAACGGAATCAGCGAAGACCGGCTTCCCGGAAGCCAACTGCCCACAGGCGATCAGGCTCACTCGCCATTCTTCATCCACGTTGCAAGCGTATGCCAAACGCATGCCCCAGCACCTCAGCCGTGGGGATGCGGGCGGAGCTCTCGCTAGCCGGCGATGGGCTTGATGGGGGCGGCGGACCGGGGCGTCAGGCTGGTCCACGGCCCGGCCCATGGTCCGCGCCGCCGCGGTGACGTCCGTGTGCACGTTAGCGCTAGCGCAGGACGGCGCGCACGGCCAGAAAGGGCTCGGCTGGGACGATGGGCTGGGTGTGGATGCCCGTGAAGCCCGCCTCGACCAGGTCGGCCTCCAGTTCTGCGCCGCGCGGCAGGGCCGCCGCGCCCGCCTGGCAGGCGAGCATGAAGTTCAGGTGCGCGGCGGCGACCGAGCCCGGCGCGGCCAAGGTGGCGACGATGAGGTGCCCTGGCCGAGTCAGCAAGCCGCCGAGTCTGCGGTATAGCGCGGCCCGCTCCCCGCGCGGGAAGTAATAAATGTTGTTGAGCAGCAAGATGAGGTCATAGCCGACGTCGGCCTCCGCGGTCCAGGTGCGGACGTCCCCGGCATGCAGCCGGATGCGGCCATCCAGACCCGCGGCGCGGACTTCGGCCCGCGCGGCGTCGATCACCGCCGGGGCCAGGTCGATGCCATCGACCAGCACATGCGGGCTAAGGCCGGCCACGATCCGGGCGTACACGCCGGTGCCGCACCCGACGTCCAGGACCCGTGCGGGCCGGGTCTGGGTCATGACGCTGGTCAGGTACGTTTCGATGAACGGTGTGGCGGCCAGCGACACCCGGGCGATGTCGTCGGCGTAGTCGTCCAGGTCGGCCCGGCCCCCGCTGGGCGCCGAGACCAGCAGGCCGGCCAGGTCTGCATAGCAGCCGGCCTGGTAGTCGAGCATCGAGCGGTAGTGTGCGTCAAGCACGATGTCCCCGCCCGCGATGGCCCGGGCCCTGGTCCCGCGCAGCCGGTAGCGGCCCGAGCGCCGGGCGATCTCGCCCAGCTCGGTGCCAACCTCCAGCCAGGCCTGGAGCCGCTCGGGCCGGGTGCAGCCGACCCGCGCGGCGATCTCCGCGAAGGTGGCCCCGCCGGCCAGCGCGTCCAGCAGGCCAGTCCGGATGGCGGAGGCCAGGAACAGCGACCGGACCAGGGCCCGGCTGTCAGCGATGGCCAGCGCCCTGGCTGGGGCATGGCCGGCCCGGGCGGTCCGCAGCAGGCCGCCTAGCTGGACCCGCCTGCGGCCCATCAGCGCACCTGCGAAGGCGCGCGCAGGCCGAAGGCCCGCTGGCTGAGCCACCGCACGGCCCGCGTCGGGGCGCTGGAGTGCGCCGAGGGCGGGAACGCCGCGGTGTCCATGGCGGGCACGAACAGCTCACCGCGGTTGCTCAGGTACATGTAGACCGGGTAGGAGATGCTGGCGAGGCCGCGCAGCAGCGGGGAGGAATGAGCCCCGCGCAGCTGCTGGCGCAGCGGAGCCTGAGGCCCGTCGACGGCGGCCGACCTCGGCTCCAGGCCGAACCAGTGGCAGGCTTGGGCGACGATGGGCGCCCGCCGGGGGTCGCCGATACCCAGGTCGGCCAGGACAGCCGCGTCTACGGCCAGCGCGTCGGCCCCGGCGTAGAGGTAGCGGACCTGGGCCGGTCGATGGCAGCCCATCACCCCGAACGGGCCGTCGGCCACCGGCGCCCAGGCGTCGACGACCGCGAAGTGCGGCGGCGCCACGTCCAGCAGCATCATGGTGGCGGACCGGAAGTCCACGCTGCGCCCGGCGTAGAAGCTCTCGTCGATCGCGCCGGTGCTGCCCTCCAGCGTGGACAGGCTGAGATGCGCGAACTCGGTCGGGTCGGTGCGAAGCTTGGGCATCACGATGCGCAGGTCGGCGTCCAGCCAGGTGCCGCTGATCGTCTTCTGGACGAAGCCCCGGTCGAAGACCCGGGCCCGCATGTCCGCGCCGATGTCCACGATCCGGTAGGCCGGCGAGGTGAAGCCGAAGTACCTGGCCACCGAGGCGACGGAGCGGCCGGAGAACAGGTTGCCGTACACCGTCGGCGCCTCCAGCACGGCCACATCGGCCACGCCGTGCTGCCGCAGATACCGGGCCAGCAGGTCGACCAGCTCTGGGTCGCTGACATTGGAGCGGTCGGCGCGGTCATAGCCAAGCATGAACGACACCCGGATGGCGGCCGAGCGGGCGCGCCCGGCCAGCCGGTCCAGGCCCGCCCGGTCCAGGCACTCGGACAGGACCGCGGGTTTGTCGGCGTCGGTGCGGCCGCCGCGCACCACCACCTGCGCCCCCGAGCCGAACGACCGCGGCTTCTCGTCGGCGCCGGGCCGCGGCCGCTGGGCAGCCGGGATGAACCAGGGACTGATCCGGGCCAGCCGCGCGGCCAGGTCATCCGCCGACACGCCGCCGGCCAGCCGGTCGTCCTCGGTGATGACCTCGGTCAGCAGCCGGAAAGCCTCGGTGTGCCGCGCCTCGTCGGCCCGGATCCGGTCGAAGGCCACTCGTTCCTCCTCTGACCGGGCCACCTCCACCAGGCGCCGGTACGCGAACTCGGCGCTGGACTCCAAGGCCACGTTCAGCGCGCAGTACTTGTGGAAGGTCTGGTAGCGCAGCTCTGCGGCCAGCGCTGGTGGCATCCGACGGGCCGTCTTAGCCGCGGCCACCAGCGCGCCCGCCGCCGCGGTCCGAAATGGGGCCGACCGGGCCATTCGGTTGGTGGCCGTCGACGAAGTCCACCCCGACAGCGCGCCCTGCACCTGGCGGCCGTAGACGACCAGGGAGGCCGCCAGCCCGCCCGCCTCCAGCAGCAGCCCGCGGGTGAACTCCGCGTGCAGCTGCTCGTCCTTCCAGATCCATACCAGGGTCTGGCGGATCAGCGCCCGCGCCTGGTCCCCGACATCCAGTTCCGCGACCCGCCCGGCCACCGCCTCCTCGCGGTAGGCCACCGCGACGATCTGCTCCCGTTCCAGCGCCAGCAGCAGCAGCCTGGAACGCTCGGCCTCGGGCCTGCCCGCGCATTCCCGGCGCCACCGTCTCAGCTGCACGCCGACGTCGTCGATCAGCACAGTCTCAAGATCGGCCACGCCCAACCCCCGCCCGTCCGGCCCGTCACACGCGGGCGCCGCCCCGCACGGTATATGACAGGTATATCCGCAGGTCGGACTATCTAACGTCCAGGACGACAGCCGATATCGCAGTCGCCCTGGCCACGGCGAGCACAGCGGCGAAGGCAGAGCGCGGTCCGCAGGCCCAACTTCAAGCCGCAATGTCAGTGCCGTTGCTTAACATCACTGCACGACGGAACCCGCGCCCGTCCCTTCTGCTTCGGCGTCAGGACGCGTGAGAGCCGCTCGCCACGTGCCCCACCAGGAGAACCCATGACACTCCCGGCCTACGCCGGCGTCCTCACGCCAGCCCACCGCCAGCTCATCACTGGCATCCGCGACCAGTGGGCGGCCGCCGTGGTTTCTACGGCCCCGGTCGACCGCGCCGCCGCCGTCGAGGCTGTCCGTCGTTTCTATGAGACTCACAAGCTTCACCAGCCGTCCCTGACCATCTGGATGGATTCGCCCCTCGGCTGCATCTACGCCGCCGCGGTCATTGGCCAGCCCAAGGAGCAGCTCAGAGAGCAGTTCGTGAACCAGCTCACGCGCCACCAGCTGCAACACCAGTTGGGACGCCGGCTATGGCGCACGCTCGCGGGCCAGATCCGGGACCAGCTCGGGGACCAACTCGGAGTCCGGCTCAGGGACCCGCTCAGCCGCGAGCTCGAGGACCAGCTCAGCGGACGGCTTCAGGGCCAGCTCAACGACCAGCTCTGGGGCCAGCTGCGGGGGCAGATCAAGGGCAAGCTCCATGACCAGCTCTGGGATCAGCTCAGCGGCCGGCCTTGGGACGAGTTCTGGGACCAGTTCGGGGGCGAGCTCAGGATCCAGCTGGGGGCCCGGCGTCGTTCGCAGGACGAGGACTGGGACTGGGACTGGGACGGATCCTCGTCTCGACGCCGTGAGCAGCGTTGTCACAAGGACGGGGTGGCTGATCCCCCTGCCCGGCGCGGTGATTGTCGGCGCACGTCCGGCCGTGCTGCACCGCGATGCACGCGGTGATCTCCATAATCCCGCAGGCCCGGCCGTGGCTTACCCGGACGGCTGGGGGTTCTATGCGTGGCATGGCCGCCGTGTGCCCAGTTGGGTGATCGGCGAACCTTCCGTCGAGGCGATCACGGCGGAGGAGAACGTCGAGGTCCGCCGCTGCGCGATCGAGTCTCTCGGCTGGGACCGGTTCATTGCCGAGGCAGGGCTCGTGCCCGTCACCGCGGGCGCTGGCGCAAACCTGGCGGCTGCGCACGTGCCTGACCCCGGCAACCCGGGGCAGCATCTTGTCCTCTACGACGTCCCCCAGCGGTTGTGGGGCGGCCGGATCCGCCTGCTCATGTGCACCAACGGCACTGCCGAGCGCGACGGCACCAGGCGCCGCTACGGCCTGAAGGTACCCGCCCATATCAGCGACCCGGTCGAAGCGGCCGCGTGGACCGCTGACCTGGGCAAAGACGAGTACGCGCGAATGGTGAGGCGCACGTGAAGCATGAAAACGAGCAATCCATCCGCGCCGCGCTACCACCAGTGCATCCGTCGAACCACGCACGCGATCAGCAAAACAGGTCAGCGAGCACAGCCAGCACCATCAACGGAAGGAACCGGCATGACCACAGCAACACTAGGCCAGCTCATCGACAAGCACGGCTTCGACGTGCTTGACCACCACGATCGCGACCTGGAGATCCCGGTCCATGCTGGCCTCCAGGCGCAGGGTGACCTGTTCATCATCCCGGTGGACCCGAACCGCGGCAGCCAGGGCGCTCCGGTGCCGCTGGATGGTATCCCGGTGATCGAAGCGGTAGGTGGCGGCCACGAGCACCGGCTGTTCGCCGGGCAGCCGGGCACCGCGTTCTTCACCCCGGCAGGTGCCCGTGGTCAGGACATCGGGCTCCTGGAGTGCACCGAGCCCGCTTACGTCGCCCACCCTGAGCACGCCTACGCCGGGATCGCCCCCGGGACCTACACGCTGCGCAGGCAGCGGGAACAATCGGATCGGGAGCGCTTCGTCGCCGATTAGCCCGAAACCGCTGCTCTAGCCGCGGGCTTTCGCCTGCCGCCATCCCGCTGCACGAGCAGCCCGCTTGGCCCTGACCTGACCGCATTCCCCGGTCAACGATCTAGCGGGCAGTGTCGCCCGGGGTGAGCTTGTGCATGAATTTGGCGCGCCTGAGTACCTGGGCACTGACCTGGGTCGACGTGGCGAAGGACTGCGTCATTGACTGGCTCGGCCCAGCCGGCATCTGACCGTAGATGCTATTGGCCGACTCGAGCGTGCCGCCGTCGAGCTCGACGCAGGGTGGTTCGGTGTTGCTGACCGTCATCGGGGTGGAAGCGTTGAAGGCGAACACGCCCGCGCCGGACGAAAGCGTGGTCTGACCTCCGTTGGCCCAGTCGACGAAGTCCATGGTCATTGCGGTGATCGGAGACAGGTCGGCGCTCGTGACCGGCTGGCTGCTCTGGTACAGGTCCAGCTGGAGCAGCTCTATGGTTTTGCTGGCGACGTTGTGACCGTTGTCGTCGCTGACGTTGTAGGAGGCCCCGGTGATGTTGCCGTTGCCGTCGTTTTGGAGCGAGATGGAAAGGGTGTAACCGGTCGGGAGGGTGGCGTTGGGCAGCGACCCTATCGACGGGAAGTAGTTGATGAGCTGGCCTAGGTGGCCGGCGCTGTAGGTCCAGTTGTCCACCGCGGCGTAGAGAGTGCCCTGTGGGTCCATGGTGATCACGTACTGCTGGATCCCGTCGACACCGCTGGGAGAATAGCAGTTGACTTGGAACGAGAACCCGTCGCTGCCCTTGATGTCCTCGGTCACGTCGATCGTTACGGCGAGGTCCTGGATATTCGAGCAGTTGCACAGGAAGTAGTTGGAGTTGCTACCGAGTCCGGACTTGGGGGCGGCCACCGGGCTCTCTCCGGCCGAAAGATCGGCTTCGAGGAAGGCGTACTCGATGGTGTTGCTGCTGTTGTTCTGGACGACCAGGTAGTACACGAGATTCTGCAGGTCGTCGCTGAGCTCGCTCCAGGTGGTGCTGACGCCGAGCTGGTTGAAGTAGGGGTAGCCGCCGCCCGTCAGGTTCCACTCCGCGTTGGTGAAAGACGGACTGACCGGCATCACCTGCAATACCGGCAGGAACTCAGTCCGGTTGGCCCGGGAGAAGAACCAGCCGGCTGACTGACCTGGAGCGATGCTGTTGCTGCCCCACTGTGTGGCCATCGTAGGTGTCCTTCGCCTAGAGCTGGACGAGGTTCTTGGTGGCGGGGTCGACCCGGTAGGTCTCGTGCAACTCGCGAAGAGGGCGCTGCGAGTCTTCGGCCGAGAGCTCCACCACAACTAGGCTCTGGCCCTCGCCAGCGACCATGCCGGCCTGGGTGAACTTGCTGCCGGAGGCCGTGAGATCCGCCGCCTTGGAGATCGCCAGGATACGGCCTTCGCGATCGTGCAGTACTGACGCTTTCATGTCTAATTCTCCTGTGCTCTTTTCGTTACCAGGGATTTGTTCCGGACTCGCTTACAGGTCCGACTCGAGGAAGGCGTACTCGATGGTGTTGCTGCTGTTGTTCTGGACAACCATGAAGTAGACGAGATTCCCGAGATCGTCGGTCAGCTGGCTCCAGATGGTGCTGACGCCGAGCTGGTTGAAGTAGGGGTAGCCGCCGCCCGTCAGATTCCACCCCGCGTTGGTAAAAGACGGACTGAGCGGCATGACCTGCAGTACCGGAAGAAATCCTTCCTGGTGGTTACGGGAAAAAAACCATCCCGCGGATTGGTTTGGCGCCAGGCTGTTGGTGCCCCATTGGCTTGCCATACCTGTGTCCTTTCGCCGAAGAAGCGGTTAGGGACCGAGCCGATCCGGATCCCTACCCTCACAGAGGAGCGGCGCAGCCATCAGATACACCTGGCCAGCCGGCGCGTTCGCTGGTGAAACTCGCGGACGGGCGCGTGCCTTCGGAAGGCGGGACCCGCTCCCGGCTGGGTGTCGGGCGATGGCGCGCCGCGATCGGCCGTTGATGCAGGGCAACCGTCCGTTCCATAAAGATCAAAATCTTCAGCCTGAACGGACCGTGGTTCCTGCATGACGGAAGCCCTCACCTCTGACCGCGGGGAGACGGGGTCCCGGCCGCCGGGGTTACTCCGGGCCGGCTGTCACCCACGTGCTGAGCAGCATGGGAGTGGCGGAAATGGCCGGGGTCCATTGCTGTTCGTCCCGCAGTCGTTGCCCGAACGTCTCCATGCCGGTCTCCTCGCTAGCCTCCAGTCCGGTAAGGCCAGATCCGGTACCCGAGCCTCAGGCGGCCGGTCCGGGCAAATAATAACTTGCTCTCTTTATGAGAGTCGACTTGCATGATGAGACTCAAGCCGCTACCTTTATGAGAGTCGGATCTCACGAAAGGAATCAACTCTCATGAACGCGATTGCAGCAACCACCCGGACCGTGAGGCTGGGCGACGGGCTTGAGGTCACCTTCGACGAGCGTGGCGACGCGGCCGAGTCCGGCGGTGCCGGCGTGCTGCTCCTGCACGGGGGCGCCGGGCCCCGGTCGGTGGCGGGGCTGGCGGGGGCACTATCAGAGCACGCCTACGTGGTGACCCCGGTCCACCCGGGCTTCGATGGCACACCCCGGGTGCCGTGGCTGGACTCGGTGGCTGACCTGGCCGACGTCTACCTCGACCTGCTTGCCGAGCTCAAGCTGGACGCGGTGATGGTGATCGGGAACTCCATCGGCGGCTGGATCGCCTCGGAGATAGCGCTGCGCGACATCGACGGGCGGGTCAAGTCGATCGTTTTGATAAACGCGACCGGTATCCGTCCCGACCGCCCCGACCAGGTCATCGACATCCGCACCCTGGCGCCGGCCGATATCCCGAAGCTGTCGTTCCACAACCCGGCGCTGGTACCCAACCCGGCCACCATGACCGACCAGCAGCGCGCCGGCGCGGCCGCCAACCAGCAGGCGATGGCCGTCTACGGCGGCAAGGACTTCTTCTTCGCCCCGAAGCTGCGCCGCCGCCTGCGCCGCGTCACCGTGCCGGTGCTGGTCGCCTGGGGCGAGGCGGACGGCATCTTCCCGGCCGAGTATGGCCGCTCCTACGCCGCCGTCTTTCCCAACGGCCACTTCAAAGCCATCGCGGAGGCCGGGCACATGCCCCAGCTCGAGCAGCCCGGCGCCGTCCTCGGCGCCATCGGGGAGTTCGTGGGCACGGTGGTGAAGCCCGACGGCGACTGACGGCGGCCGAACGTGCGGAACGCGCCGGCGGGCACCATCACCAGGGTGCCCGCCGGCGCGTTGCACAGGGCTTTTCCCGCCGTGAAGCGGGCTGTGCCGGACGGTCTGGACCGCGGGACATCGTTAGCGCTCGTTCGGGAGAATGGTCTCATTAAGTTCGAAAGCTTTCATGATGTTCGCAAGTGACCTTGCGTCATGAAGGCAAGCTCTAACCCGCAATATTGGAAAGGTGGACCGGTGGCAGTAGAGAGCATGGCTGGCCGCGCCAACCAGAAGCTCCGCACGCGAAACGCGATCGTCGCGGCCGCGGCCGAGCTGAGCCGCACCGGCCGCGAGGTGACCATTCCCGAAGTGGCCAGGGCAGCCCTGGTCTCCGAGGCCACGGCCTACCGCTACTTTCCCGACCTCGTCGGCCTGCTGCGGGAAGCCATCGCCGAGCAGTTGCCCACCCCGGAGGAAGCGCTCGAGCCAGTAGCCGACTCCGTCGACCCGGTCGCGCGGATCGCCGCCGGCACCGAATTCCTGCTGCGCCACGTCCTGAGCCGTCAGGGCGTCGTCCGCGCCCTGATCGCGGCGACCATCACCAGGCCCAGCCAGGCACAGGCCCGCCCTGGCCTTCGGTTCGGCGTGATCGACAGCGCCGTCGCCCCGCTGAATGAGACCCTCGGCGCTACCGACCCCGCCGCCATGGCGCAGCTCAAGCGCGACCTCGCCGTCGTCGTCAGCGCCGAAGCCCTGTTCAGCCTGACCGACCTGCACGGCCTCGACCCCGAGGAAGCCATCGCCAGCATCATCCACACCGCCACCACCCTCACCCGCGCCGCTGCCCGTTAGCGCGCTAGTGACCATTCCGGCGGCTGGGGATGATCTCGACCTCGAGGTGCTTGGTGACAGGCTGCTCGCTCTGCGTGCTGTAGTCGGCGATGCCGCACAGCACGTTCAGCTCGGGCATGTATCCCGCCGCGCAGCCCCGCGGAACCTCATAGCGGACGGCGCGGTAACCGTAGACGGCCCGGGTGCTCCCGTCCTTGCTGAAACTGGTGACGTCGATCAGGTCGAACTCGGACAGACCGCGCTCGCGCATGTCTTCGGAGTTCATGAATCGCCATCTGGGGCTGGTCCGCGGCCCAGCGCCTCGGCGCCCGCAGCCGAGCCAAGCATCCGCTCCCGCGGGTCGACGCTCTCTTTCCTCGTTGCGGACATCATCGACTCCTTTGCCAGGGCGAGTTCCGGCCGTCTCCGTCAGATCCCAGTCTGCCGCTCGGCGTCGTGAGCCGGCATCACAAGAATCATGTGATGCCGGCTCACCAGACGCGATGTGAGCCTTGGGCCTGCCGCAGCGGACGAACGACTCGTGCAGCGCCGATGGACCGCAGCAGTACCCTCGCCCAGGCTCGCAGTCGGCGACCCGTGGCCGAGCATCAAGCATCCATCCGCGCCATCATCCCCACGCGGCCGAGCCGCTTGGTGCCCCTCGCCGTCGCAGAGGGCCGGGTGCTCGCGGCCGACGTAATCGCCGCCTGCCCGGTCCCGGCGTGGACGCCAACAGCATCATGCTGGCCGCCGCCCCCCGCGGCTGCGACCGGCAAGCCGCTGCCCTCGCCGCCGTCATCAGCGACACCACCGCCATCGCGCCGGAGGTCGCCGGGCTCCAGGGGATCGCGCTGGCCGCGGTGTTCCAGATCATCATCAGCGAGGCCGGCCAGCGCACCCGCGACGGCCAGAGCCAGGAGGAGATCGCCGACGAGCTTCGTCCGGTGGTGGAGAACATCCTCGACGAACTCGACCGCTGGCTGAGTGTCTCAGCGCCGCCCGGGCAGCGGTAGCCGAGCCACCGCCGCTGCTGTCGCCGAGCGCCACCCTGGGTCCGGCGCCCAGTCTGGATGCGCCCGAGCACTCTGCCCTCTCCCGTCCACCACCCGAAGTTATCCGCCGCCGGACTGGCCGGGGCCGGGGCCGGAGGCGTTGTGCGCTGCGGCCACGACCTCGGCGAGGGGCGTGGCCGGGGTGCCCCAGCAGGTGCGCCAAGTCCTGAACCCCCATGCCTGTGAGCTGCGGCGTTGCTGGCCTGGCTCCTGCCGAGGAGTGAGTACCCGCAGGTCAGGGGAATGTGGTTGTGCCCGATGACCAAGGCCTACCAATTGCGCATAATGATCGCCGACCGGCTGCGGGAAGGGGCGTCGGTGCGGGCTGTCGCGGCCGGGCTGGGCCGCAGCCGTCGACGGTCAGCCGGGAGATCGCCCGCAACGCCCAGCCCGGCGGCGGCTACCGCCCTGCGGGCGGCCACGCGCGCGCCGCCGCCCGCAGGCCGCGGCCCAAAACCGCCAGGGCCGCGGCGAGCTGCGCCGCCAGTACTTCCCCAAGAGCACCGACCTGTCCGCCCACCTCGACGCCGTCGCCGCCGAACTCAACGCCAGACCACGCAAAACGCTCGACTGGGAAACCCCAGCCGAGCGCCTCGCTAGACTCCTCAGACCAGCCAACTAACCACCAGTGTTGCCACGACTCCTCGAATCCGCCGGCATTCAGGCGGTCAGGATCAGCGACGAGGACCGCCTCTACGGGCTGCTGCTGCGACGGGCGGCGATGGGACGGGCCGGAGCTACCGCGCGCGGTAGTGCTCGCGGCGAATGGTTGTCTTCCGGCCCTTGATGCTGACCTGCCGGAGCGCCGCTACCACGTCGTCCGCCGCGGTCTCGGGGACCTCGACGAGCGAGAAGCGGTCGGCGATCTCGATTGCGCCGATGTCCTGGCCGGAAAGATACGACTTGCGGGCGATGACACCGACGAGATCCTTCGGCTGGACTCCTGAGGAGCGGCCGGTCCCGACGAACAGCCGGGTCGTACCCGCCGCGGCCGGCCGTCCGCGCCGCTGACCGCGGTTGGCGGTCTTGGGGCGCCTGTCGCGGTCATCCGGCGGGGCCAGGTCAACCTCGGGCAGTTCTTCTTCGTCACGTGGCGTTCCCGTCGCGTCGCTGGCCAGCTTGACGGCGGCCAGCGCCACTTCGTAAATGCCGAACTCGTCACCAAGCGGCTCGATCACGGCGCGGAAAGCGTCGAGGTCGTCTTCGAGTACGATCTGCCGGAGCGCGGCCCGCGTTAGCTCCATGCGTTTGGCCCGCAGGTCGGCGACGGTCGGCAGCTTCTCGATGGCGATCGGCCGCCCCGTCGCCCGCTCGATGGCCTTGAGCATCTTGTGTTCCCGCGGCTCGGCCAGCGTAATGGCGGTGCCTTCGCGGCCCGCCCGGCCGACGCGTCCGATGCGGTGCACGTAGGACTCCGGCGCGCTCGGCACGTCGTAGTTCACCACGTGCGTGAGCTGATCTACGTCAAGGCCGCGGGCGGCGACATCGGTGGCCACCAGAAGATCGAGGCTGCCGCTCCGCAGCCGGCCCATGACCCGGTCGCGCTGTTGCTGCTCCATGCCGCCGTGCAGCGCCTCGGCCCGATAGCCCCGGCCGTTCAGGATCTCGGTCAGCTCGTCCACTTCGACTCGTGTCCGGCAGAATACGACCGTGGCGGCCGGCGTTTCCAGGTCGAGCACGCGGACGAGGGCGGCGGGCTTGTGCCCGCGGGGCGTCAGGTAGGCAGTCTGGCGAACGAGCAGCCCGTCGGACGATGCCGACGCGCCGCGGCCGAGTTCGACTCGCGCCGGGTCGCTCAGGTAGCGGCGCACCATGCCGTTGATCCGCGGCGGCATGGTCGCCGAGAACAGCGCGGTCTGCCGGTTCTCCGGGGTCTTGCCGAGTATCGCCTCGATGTCCTCGGCGAAGCCCATGTCGAGCATCTCGTCGGCCTCGTCGAGCACGACGACCTCGAGGCCGCTTAGGTCCAGCGTTCCCCGGGCGATGTGGTCGAGCGCTCGCCCGGGCGTCGCCACCACGATGTCGACGCCGCGGTTAAGCGCACGCAACTGCCGCCCAATCGGCTGACCGCCGTAGATCGGCAGCACCCGCGCGTCCATGCCGCGGCCGTAGCTGTCAATCGCCTCGGAAACCTGAATCGCCAGCTCGCGCGTTGGCACGAGGATCAAGGCGAACACTCCCGCCCGTCCGCCGCGGCCGAAGATCCGCTGGAGCACGGGCAACGCGAAGGCGGCGGTCTTGCCTGTCCCCGTCGCAGCCTGCCCGACCAGGTCACGGCCGGCCAGCAGGGGCGGAATGGCAGCCCGCTGTATCGGCGTCGGCTCCTCATAACCGAGGCCGGACAGCACCTGGCACAGTTCCGGGGCTAGCGCCAGTTCGGCGAAGCTACTCACATCCACGCCGTTATCTTCGCTCAATGACCGACCATCTTGCTCGAAAAGCACCTTAACTCCCGTGTTGCTTGCGTCCTTGGCCGCGCTGTGGAGCGCAACCTGGGCCGGACACCAATCCCAGTGCGGCGTTGACGGCCGTGCCAGCACCGGCGGGTCGGCCTAGAGCTTGCTGCACGAAGACATCCGGTCCGTCAGCAGGGGCGATGAAGCCGTAGCCCTTCCCCTGAAAACGCGCAACTGACACGAGCACGCGGCGACTGGAGTTCAGCTACAGCCGATCCGGTGCCAGATTCATTCCCCGCCGACGGAGACCGCAGGTCACGGCGGATCGGCAAGGCTAGCGGCCTGGGGCGGGCGTCCGCTGGTCCACAGGCTGCGGAAGTGGTCGCCGCGGACCGGACGCCCCGATCATCGTCGAGGGTCAGAGGCGCAAGCCGCTGCGTGATATGTCAACCGTGGGACGGGTTGCGGCGTCTACTTAACAGGCCGGCCCGGAGGCACGCGGGCAGGCCGACGTGCTCGGTGCGGTCGATGACTGGCCAGGGAAGTTGTTCGCCCTGATGCAATCGACGCTGCTTAACGCTGGCTGGTTCCCACCTGGGTTCCGTTCCGTTTTCCCAGCGCCAGAATCATCAGGACTGGATGAACGCCAGCAGGTCCGGGTTGAGTACGTCGGCGTGCGTGGTCAGCATCCCGTGGGGGAAGCCGGGGTAGGTCTTCAGCGTGCCGTTCTGCACCAGTTTGACGGCGCGGGGACCCGAGGTGTCATGGGGGACGACCTGGTCGCCGTCACCGTTCATGGCCAGGACCGGCACGGTGATCTTCTTCAGGTCCTCGCTGTAGTCCTGGCGGATGAATTCCGAGACACACTCGTACTGACCCGACGGTCAGCTTCACCCGGCCTGGCGATGCGCAGATCACCAGTGCCTGGGGAGCGGCCGCGACCCAGTCCGGGGAATCGGTGACCCTGACCAACGCCGGCTACGACGGCTCGCTCGCCGCAGGGGCGACCCAATCCAACATAGGCTTCCAGGGAACCTGGTCGACCAGCGACGCCTTGCCCGCCACCGTTACCTGCACCTAACCCAGGCCTTGGGGGATAGCCCCTTCGCACCTGGCTAGGCCCCCATCGGAAAGTCTGGGCTTTGCGGCACCCTGACGCCGCAAAGCCCAGACTCCTTCACGGAAAGCCGCGGCTTCCGGGGAATGGTCAGGGCCGGGTCTAGGTCACTGGAGAGGTCAAGCCAGCGCAAGACCCAGGCGGCGATGACGAGGCCAGCCAGGAAAGTGGGAAGGGGCACCAGAGCTGCAATCACCCAGCCTGGTCAAGTTATCGAAATATTTCGCCCAATCCCGAAATTTTCGGCTAGCGAACGGCCCTCGATCCGGCCGTCGCCTCAAAGGGTATGAATTCCTTCTAGCAGCATCCGTTTCAGCAACCTCAGCAATTAAGTTTAGCGCAGTACTTCGAAAATTCTGGGAAACTTTCGTTTCGAAACTTTTCCGAAAGTAATTGACGGTTAATTGCGGTCAACTCACACTTGCGCCAACGGCGGACATCAAAAGCCGCCCAGCCCCCCGGTCGTCGTCACGCGGCGACCCGTCTCAGGAGGATGCGCATGAACGCACCACCCCCCGTCCCCCGGGCCCGCAGTAGCGGGTACGCCAGGCTGCTTGGCGTCGTCTTCGCGGTGCTGATGGCCGCGGCCGCGGCGGCGGTGCCCGGCACCGCCCGGGCCGCCACGCAGATCTGCTCGAACCAGACCGGCACCAACGGCGGCTACTACTACCAGAGCTGGACAAATGGCCAAGGGTCGGCGTGCATCACGCTGAACTCGGGAAACAGCTACTCCACCACGTGGAGCGGAATCGGCGACTTCGTCGACGGCGTAGGCTGGAATCCGGGCAGCAGCAGCACGGTGAACTTCTCCAGCAGCCTCAGCGCCTCCGGCGGGACCTCGCTGATCTCGCTCTACGGCTGGTCGACCAACCCGCTCGTCGAGTACTACATCACCGAGAACTACGTCGGCTCGCCGAACACGGCCGGCACGTACGAGGGCCAGGTCACCAGCGACGGCGGCACGTTCAACATCTACGAGCACCAGCAGGTCAACCAGCCATGCATCACCGGCAACTCCTGCACCTTCGAGCAGTACCTGGCGTACCGGACATCGCCGGTCAGCAGCGGCACCATCACCACGCAGAACTTCATCAATGCCTGGGCCAGCCACGGCATGAACCTGGGCACGCTCAACTACCAGATTCTCGCCACCGAGTCCTATGGCGGCGGCAGCGGTAACTCCAGCGTCACCGTGAGCCAGGGCAGCGGCTCCGGCGGCGGTTCCGGGAGCGGCGGCTCCGGGAGCGGCTCGTGCACCGCGACGCTGTCGGCCGGCTCCAGCGGCAGCAACTGGTACAACCTCAACGTCTCGGTCTCCGGCTCCAGCAGCTGGACCGTGACGGTGAACATGGACTCCCCAGCAGTGGTCTACTCCACCTGGAACGTCAACGCCGCCTTCCCCAGCCAGTACGTCATGAAGGCCACCCCCAACGGCAACGGCAACAACTGGGGCTTCACCGTCTCGCCCAACGGTCAATGGACATGGCCCACCGTCTCCTGTAGCACCGGCTAACCCCGGGACAGCAACGGAGCTCCTGCGGTAGGCGGCGACCATGACCGCCGCTGAACCAAGGGAACTCCGTTGCGCCGCCAGCCCGCCAATTCCGACCCCCGTGATCTACCCGTCGGTGACCCGCATCGCGGCCTGTGCCCACTAACTGTCATCGCGCTACCCGGTGACCTTGAAGGTTTTCACGGCCGAGGACGAGGCCGCGTACGGGGCGGCGCCGTGGTATTTGGCCACCACCTTGTACGTGCCTTTCTTCAGTTGCTTGGCGGTGAGCTTGCAGCTGCCAGCGCCTCGTTTCAGGGTGATGGTACACACGGCCTTGCCGTTAGCCGTTACCGTGACCTTGCCGGTCGGGGTCGGGGTGGTCGCCGCGACCGCCACGGAGATCTTCTCGGCCGTCTCCTTGCCGTAGGTGATCTTCGCGGCCGACGGCGACGCGGTAGTCAGCGTGCTGGCCGACGTTCCCCGGGACAGCACCCACACTTCGGTGCCGCCGTGGTCGTTGCCGCCCGCGACGCACGCGCCGGGGGCGGAGCAGGAGACGGCCCACACGCCCCCGCTGCCGGTGCTGCCCGCGACCTGCCTGGCGGTCGTCCAAGTGCCGCCGCTCTGCTGGGCGACGTAGCTGATGGCGGCCCGGCTGATGCCGGCCTCGCAGTCGCCGGCGGCCGGGCACGAGATCGACGCCACCCCGATGCCCCGCTCCGTCTTGGCCATGCCCGCGACCGGCTGGGCCGTCTGCCACTTGCCGCCGACCTCGCTGACGAAGAACACGTTCTGCTCCGGCGCCGACAGTCGGTAGCTGCCGCCCGCGGAGCAGTTGCCCGGGGTGGCACACGAGATCGCGCTGACGCTGCCGGTGTCGACCGACGCCGGGCTGAGCTTGGCGAAGCCGCCGACCGCGCTAGATGTCCACGTGCCG
Organism: Trebonia sp.; assembly: GCA_050013875.1. Lineage (GTDB taxonomy): Bacteria > Actinomycetota > Actinomycetes > Streptosporangiales > Streptosporangiaceae > Trebonia. The sequence goes on from JBEKEK010000169.1 coordinate 23,404, forward strand.
CCGGACTCGCTGGCGACGAACGGGACCGTGTGCTTACCCGAGTTCGTCCAGCCGCCAGCCGAGCATTCGCCGATCGCGGGGCAGGACAGCGACGTGACCGCGCCGCCCGCGGCGGCGTAGCCGGGCAGCGTCGCCACGTCGCCCCAGACCCCGTCGGTCTCCGACGCGACGGCGGTCACCGAGGTATTCGTCGCGGAGACGTCGCTACCCGCGAAGACGCAGTCACCCGGCTTCGGGCACGAGATCACCGGGGAGGTCGCGCCCTCGTAACGGGACCCTGGCACCAGTACCGCGGTGCCCCAGACGCCGTTGGTCTCGGTGTCGACGAACTCCTGCGAGCCGTTGACGTTCCCAGTGACCGCGCAGTCGCCTGGAGCGCTGCAAGACACCGAGGTGGCATTGGCGTAACTCCCCTGGTTGAGCGCGTCGGTGCCCGGGATCTGCCTGGGCGCGCTCCACCGGCCCTTCACCTCGTTGAGGTAGAAAGCGCCGTAGGTGTCCACGTAGCCGTTGGCCTCGACCTCCTCGGAGTCGTAGCCGACGGCGGCGCAGTTGCCCGGCGAGGCGCACGAGATCGCGCTGACCCCCACGTAGCTCGGAAAGCCCTCCTGGCCGAGCTCGACGATCTTCGGTGCCGCCCAGGTGCCGCCCGACTCGGTCGCCACCCACCCCTGGCCCAACGTGCCGTCGTTGAGGCCCTGGCCCGTGAATTCGCCCCCCGCGGTGCAGTCGCCGGGCGCGGGACACGACAAGGCGTTGAGTTCGATCCCGCCGCAGTCGTTGCCGTCGGCCGGGCAGTTCACGTTCCCCTGGGCCTCGAGCGTGTCCAGGCCGGGAATCCGCTGGACCACGCCCCAGGCCAGGGGGGGCGCGGAGGGCTTGGCGGCGGCGTGGGCGGCAGGCCCGCCGGCCACGGTGGCGGCCAGCAGGACGGCGGCCGCGGCGAGCAGCGCCGCCGCGGCGGCGAGGCGGCGGAAGCGCGGCGATTTCGCGACATGCCCGGACACGGTAACTCCTTTGTTACGCCAGGTGATGCCCGGGTCTCGGGCGGCATATGACCACCCCGTGCCGACTGCCGGGCTCCCGCAGCACCGCATGCGCCGGCAGGATTGGATGTTCACCTATCCTGCTCAAACAGCGATGCGACGGCAATGGTGTATGGGCTTAATAATCCATTTTTAGCTTGACTGTAGCGGAGCCGCTCCGCCGCGTGGTTGATAACTTGTTTCCTGGCGCTTGGACTGGTGCACCCATCGGGCCTAACCCACCTGCGGCATCGTTTCGATCAGTCTGGCGAGGAATTCCTGAGTCTGCGGGTCTACCGCGCAGATGACGGTGCCGATCATGCCTCGGGTAAGCAGCACTTTGTAGATGTTCCGGATGTGCTGGTCGTAATGCTCGTCGGGGATCGACCGGCTCCTGAAGGCCGGGTCTTTGTTGGCCCCCCGGATGGTGACGGTCCGCCCATCGTGGACGGTCAGGTCGGGCCCGATGAAGACGCCGGACCAGTCGTACTCAAATCCCTGGGCAGTGTAGATGCAGCCGACCTGTTCGAAGCCGCCGTCTCTGGTCGCCCAGAGCGCGCTGGGCGGAGCGGAGCCGACCGATCTATCGCCTCTCACGTTCCAGGGTCGGGCCCAGTCGCCGATGTGCACGTCGTTTACGAGATGGTCGTCGGGCCTCGGCTCGCTCCACGGCCAGCAGTATCCGGCCGACATCCGCGCGGAGTAACCCTCTGCGAGTTTGCCGCGCAGGACATTCTCGAGTTCCCAGGGCGATTCGGCCAGCGTGACCTGGAAATGGTCGTCCCCTGTCCAGGGCTCCGGCCCGCCTGCTTCGAGGCCGAGCAGTCGCAGGACCCATCTTTCGTACTTTTCGCTTCCGCCGCACCTGAACTGGCCGTCGAGTGAGATGTGGTGGGTACGGATCCCCAGCGAGGACGCGTGCGACCTGATCGCTTCCACGGTTCCCATCTCGCCCGACCGCACGACCTGATGCTCGTCGAGAAGGAAAACGGGTACCCGTGCCGCCGCTATGAGCTCGTCGACCTGCGGGCGTCCGGTCCGTTTCGCCGCGGGCGTGAAGCGCTTGGCCGAGGTCTCCCGGATCCGGTGCGCCTCATCACAGATAAGCACGTCAAAGCCGTTCTTCCGGGCGTCCATGAAGCTGTTGAAATACTTGAAGAGGTTCTTAACTCGCATCGAGCCGCGGCCGATCACACGCCGCATTGTCTCGGTAAAGGCCTGGGAGCCCGTGGCGTGCAGCGCAGTGTAGCCCTGGCGGTACAACTCGCCAAGCACGGATAGTGCGATGACGCTCTTCCCGCTTCCCGGGCCCCCGGTAACGATCACGACTTCTTTGGAGTCTGAGTGCTGGGCCTTCTCTACCAAATGAAGGACAATCTCGTAGGCCAGGCGCTGCTCGGCCAGCAAGGTGAACTGCTCGCGGTCTTTGATCTCGCTCGCCGCTAGCTTCATGAGCTGCTTGGACGGGCGCACGGCGCTCTTCAGCAGCCGGTCGGCGGCTTCAGCTCCGCGTTCCGGAGCGAACTGATCGCTGAGGTACTCCAGAAACGCGCCCCGCCTGCTCTTGGTGAAGAGCCGGGTTCTTTCGGTCGTCGCGAGGTCGAAGAGATCCTCGACATCGTAGTCGTTCGCATTGTGCAGATATGCGACGCCACGTACAGCGTCGCTAGCTCCCTGCAAGGAAGCCGCGAAGTCGGCGATGTAATCGCAGTAACCCTGCACCTGAAGCAGCGGGTGCTCGAGCTCCCGGTGCATCCCCTCGACTGTAACCAGCCGCTGGTTGCTCTCGTATAGCTCGGCATGACTCCACTGCTTGAGCTCGACCACTACGTACGCGTCGCCGCCGGTACGCCGGTCGACCCCCGCGAGCACCACGTCGGCCCGCTTACTGGTGAGCGGAAGCTGGTACTCGATCAGCATCTCGACGTCGCCCAGGCCGGCCTCAACGAGATCGTTGGCCAGCACCGGAAGGCTGCGCTGCCAGGATTTCCGCTCTGACTCCGATGGTGACCAGCCCATGGTCATACGCAGATGCCCCGCGATGACCTCGGCAAGCTGTCGTTCCATGGGCGAGTTAGCCAGGCCCGCGGCGGAGATCCTGAACGCCGTCACACACTTCCCCAGGCAGCACGAAAAATCGTGCGGGTGGGGGCGTGTCCGCGCTCACTATGAGTCGCCGGAAGCCCGTCGGGCCGCGTTCCCTTGCGGGAAGTAGATTACCGGTGGCGCGCTGAGATCTGGCGTAGATGCGGCAGCCGGTAACGTTCTCTGGTGCCAGGAGACTTGGAAGAGATCAGGGATCGGCTGCGAGAGTTCGCGGCCGCGCGCGACTGGGAAGGCTTTCACAGCCCGCGCAATCTAGCGCTTGCGCTGTGCGGCGAGGCGGGAGAACTGGCCGCGGAACTACAGTGGGTGGCCGACGACCGCGTGGCGGCGCACCTGGTCGACTCGGACGCGGTTGCACGCCTAGCCGATGAGGTCGCCGACGTTGCGATCTACTTGATCAGGTTCGCTGACGTCTGCGGGATCGACCTCGCGTCAGCAGTGCAGGCCAAGATCGACCGCAACGAGACCCGGTTCCCGCCGCCGGGGCGCGCCTGCTGATGGCGCTGCGCACCGGCTACGTCTTCTCCCTTGGCTTCGAGGGGGACGGCGGCTGGGCGGAGTACATCGCGCCTACGATCACGTTGTCGAAGAAGGGTAAAACCACGCGTGCGTTCGGGATAGATCTTTTGAATTTTCCGAACGCACGCGTGGTTCCCGCGCCGCGCCAGTGCCCGCATCCAGCCTGGATGCGGGCCCCGGTGATGTTGGCGGTGATCCGATTACTCGCCCGCCTCCCGCATGGCGTCCACTACAGGCCACTTCTCCGAGGTCATGAACTCCAGCCAGCGGCGGTAGAAGCCGCGTTGCGGAGTCTCACCGTAGAGGGTGGCGTTGATGCGGCCCGGGTATCTCTCGTCGCGGTCGGTCTCGTAGCCGAGGCCCATCTGATAGTTCCACGGCATCTTCCTGGTCTGGTAGCCGTTCTCGAGCAGCTGGCCCATGAGGTTCCAGTTCTCGCCGTCGTCGACCTCGACCACGCCGGCCGCGCCCTCGGTGAACGAGGAGGACAGCTGCTGCTCCCGCTTCACCTCATCCGGCGCGTCGGCGTCGACCACGGTCCAGGACCAGATCTCGAACTTGTTCGGTCCCTTCGGGTGCCACATGCGGATGTTGGCGAGGCCGCCGAGTCCTGACATGTTGGGGAAGAGGGTGAAGTTGCCGCGGATCTTGGCCCGGTCCTCACCGAGGTGAGCCCGTGCCTGCGCGTCCCGGTCCTGCTTGTAGTCGTACAGCGGGTCGTCGGCGAAGCGGCTGAGGGAAGCGTCGCCGCTGTCGTCGATCGAGGTGCCGTGTCCCAGCCGGCCCGCGTACTGGCGGCCGGGTTTCATCTGCTTGAACGCGTTGGGGTTGAACACCGCGAGCGAGGACGCGTGGGTGACCGGTCCGTGGTAGCCGTCGCCGGCGAACTGCTCGGCCGCGATCTTCCAGTTGCCGTTGATCACCCACTTGACCGCGCCGGGCAGCACCTCGATGCCGCCGGGGGTGCGGTCCAGCCAGTGGTCGATGTAGAAGACGGAGTCGCCCAGGTACTCCAGGAGCGGTGGCGCGGTCGGGTCGAAGGTGGCGAACCACAGGCCCTTGTAGCTGTCGATCTGGGCGACCTGCAGCAGGCCCCACTTCTTGGTGTCGAGCTCGTTGTGGTAGGCGTCGTCGAGGTTAGGTTGGGGACGTTGATGAGGTTCCCGGCGGTGTCGTAGGTCCATCCGTGGTAGGTGCACATGAAGTTCTTGGCGTTGCCGTCCTCGGCCCGGCATACCTTCATCCCCCGGTGGCGGCAGGCGTTCAGGTACGCCTTGACCGACCCGTCCTTCTGGCGGGCCACGATTACCGGGTCGCCGCCCATGTAGGTGTTCAGGAAGTCACCCGGTTTCGGGATCATCGAGTCGTGGGCCAGGAACAGCCACGCCCGCCCGAAGAGCATCTTCAGTCCTGACGGTAAATCTCCCCGTCAATGAAGATCTCCGCCCCGATGAGGCCGTGCTCCCAGTCGACGACTTCGCGCAGGTGCTTCTGATCGATTGCCATGACGTGCTCCTACTTCACCGTGGTGTAGTTCAGCGATGCGAAGGTGACCTTGCGGTCTAGGGGGGTAACCCAGCTGCCGACGTCGGCCTTATCGATGAAGGTCGCCTTGGCGATCATCTCCGTGGGCGCGTCGCCCGCCGCGACTTCCTCGGCCATCTTCACGAACAGCCAGCCGAACTCGACGTTGTTGGAGTCCCAGGTCCCGGTGAGGCGGCCGTCCTTCACCGCCTGGATCGCGTCGGTGTCACCGTTGGCGCCGGTGATGATGACGCCGGGGGAGGTGCCGTCGGAGACCTTGCCGCCGGCCGCGATCACCGCGGCCGAGGCGCCGAGCGCGGTGTTGTCGTTGTAGGCCCAGATCGCGTCCACCTTCGGGTACTTCGTCAGCAGGGTGGCGGTGAGCGACTGGCCGCCGGTCGCGTTGTCGGTGGTGTTCGAGGCGTGCGCGATGATCGTCAGCCCGAGTGCCTTGGCGTCCTTGGTGAAGCAACTGGTCTCGGTGTCGATTGACGGGACGCCGTCCAGGCCGAGGGTGATGACCGTGCCGTGCGGGTACTCCTTGGCGATCATCTCGGCCGTCTGCATCCACGGGCCGGTCGCCTGGCACAGCTCAGTGTCGTACCAGACCGAGTGGGTGATGCCGTTGTCGTTGGAGTTGACGCCGATCAGCGCGATGCTGGCCGATTCGATCTGGTGGTAGATGCCGGCCGTGGCCCCGGGGTCCAGCGTCCAGGTGCCGATGATGTTCGGCTTCTGCTGGAGCATCGTGTTCATGTTGGTGATCTGGACGGAGGACTCCACGTTGGAGTCGTAAGCGGTGATCTTGCTGCCGCTCAGCGCGGCTGCCTGCTTCATGCCGGCCACCATGTCCTGCACGCCCGCCTCGGCCATGACCGGCGCGGCGTAGTCGATTGTGAGTACCTTGTCGCCGCCGCTCTCAGTGGCCGAGACCGCGGCCGAGGACGATGTCGAGGACGAGGCCGACGGAGCCGCGGCGGATGAGGACGAGCTGGCCGAGCTTGAGCATGCGGCCAGGGCCACGGCCAGCAGCGCCACCGCGCCGGGGCCGGCCACCTTCTTGATATGCATGAAATACCTCTCTAAGGGGTAACTGGATTTCCCGGGGTGCCGCGAAAAATGGGTTGCCGAAATCGACCGGTGGCCGCGGCGGGCCATTTGGTGTTGGCGAGGGGTTGGTGGAATTACCGCGGTGGCGTGGTTACCGCTGTATTGGCCTGAGCAGGGCCGGGCGGAGCCAGCTGGTGATCCAGCCGCGGTCGCGGGCCGTGGTGATGGCCACCGCGAGCAGCAGGATCGCGCCGTTCACGCAGCCCTGCCAGAAGGCGGAGACCTGGCTGAGGGTCAGCCCGTCGGCGACCACGCCGAGGAAGAGCACGCCGACCGCGGTGCCGAAGACGCCGCCCTCGCCGCCGCTGAACGCGGTGCCGCCGATCAGCACGGCGGCGATCACGGTCATGATCTGGGTGGGGTCAACGTCCGGGGAGGCCCCGGTGAGCCGGCCGACCTGGACCAGGCTGCCGAGGCCGGCGGTCACGCCCGCCAGCGCGTAGATGGCGAGGATCACGCCGGCCACGTTCACGCCGTTGATGCGGGCCGCCTCCGGGTTGGAACCGACCGCGAAAAGCGACCGGCCGAACGGGGTGTAGCGGAGCACGCCGCCGGCCAGCAGGAGCAGCACCACGTCGAAGATCATGACGTACGGGATGCCGCCGGCCCGGTCGTTCAGGAAGTCGTAGATGGGCCCGAAGCCCCGGGTCCCGTAGACGCTGATCGTGGTGCCATTGTTGGTGACCAGGGAGGCACTGGAGTAGATAGACATCGCGGCCAGCGTGACGACCAGGAACGACATCTTCACCCAGCTGATCAGGATGCCGTTGATCGCCCCGATCACCAGGCCCAGGACCAGCGGCACGAGTAGGGCGACGATGAACGGGGCGCCGTGTTCCAGAGCGATGCCGAGCCCCATCCCGCAGGCGGTGGTGACCGACGCCACCGACAGGTCGAAGCCGCCGGAGATGATCACGAACGTCGCCCCGACGGCCAGGACCAGGACGACCGAGTTGCTGGCGACGATGTTGCAGATGTTGTCCCAGGTCAGGAAGACCGACTGGGTGATGGTGAGGTAAACGCACACCACGAGCAGGGCGACGACGACGCCGGTCTGCCGCCCGAGTGACAGGCGTACGCCGCGGTACCGCCGCGGCCCCGGGGGCGCCGGCAGGCCGGTCGCCGCCCGCGACTCGTTGATCTCACTGGTGGTCATGGAGCATGCCTCTCCGCTGGCGCTTGACGAGGAGTTACGGGTGGAGGGACAGTGTCTCGGCCGATTGCCCGGCCGGCTGGCCGGACACGGCCACATGGGCGACGGATTCCTCGTCGAATTCGCCCGCATCGAAGAAACCACGGACTTCGCCCTGGTGGTAGACCAGGATCTGGTCGGCCAGGCCGATGAGTTCCGGCAGTTCTGAGGAGATGATGACGACGGCGGCGCCGTCGGAGACGAGCTGCTGCAGCAGGCTGTAGATCGCGCTCTTGGCCCCCACGTCGACGCCGCGGGTCGGCTCGCTGAGTACGTAGACCCGGCAGCCGCGGGCGAACACCCGGCCGAGGACGACCTTCTGCTGGTTACCGCCGGAGAGGGTGGAGATCTTGACCTTCTCGCTGGCGGCGACGACCCCGTAGCGCTTCATGCTCTCCGCGACCCGGCGCCTTTCCTCGCCCACCCGCAAGATCCCCCAGGAGCTGAGGTCGCCCATCCAGGACAGCGCGAAGTTCTCGGCCACGCTGCGCTCGGGCAGGACCGACTGGCGCTTGCGGTCCTCGGGGACGAAGCCGATACCGCCCGCCAGGGCGGACCGGGGGCTGTGCATACGGATCTGCTGCCCGCCGACCAGCACCTCGCCGGTCGACGGGAGCACGCCGCCGAGAGCCAGTCCCAGCTCGGTCTTGCCCGAGCCGACCAGGCCGGCGATACCGAGGATCTGGCCGCAGCGCAGCTGGAACGAGGTGGGCTTGAGCCGGCCGTCGATGGTGGCCAGGTCGCGCACCTCGAGGGCGAGCTCGCCGGCGGTGGCGCTGCGGGTGCCGAAGTAGTCGTCCAGGTCGCGGCCCACCATCATGCGCACCAGCTGGGCTTCCTCGGTGTCCGGGAGCGGCACGCTGCCCATCAGCCTGCCGTCGCGCAGCACGGTGGCCACGGTGGCCGAGCGGTACAGCTCCGGCATCCGGTGGCTGATCATCAGCACCGCGACGCCCTTGACCCGCTGCTCCTCGACGATCGTCAGCAGCCGGTCCACGGCCGCCTCCGACAGCGAGCTGGTCGCCTCGTCGAGGACCAGCAGCCGGGCCTTGGTCGACAGGGCCCGGGCGATCTCGACTTCCTGCTGGAGCTCGATGCTCAGCGAGGAGACCTGGGCCCGCGGGTCGACGTGCACGTTGAGCTCGTCCAGCACGGCCTGGGCGTCCCGGCGGCAACGGGTCCAGTCGATGGTGCCGCGGCGGGCCCGCGGAAGCCGGCCGAGGAAGATGTTCTCGGCCACGCTGAGGCTCGGCGCCAGGGTCAGCTCCTGGCTGATCGACACGATGCCCCGCTTAAGCGCGACGGCAGGGTTGGCCATCGTGACCTCGTCGCCGTCCAGCCAGATGGTGCCCGCGTCGGGCTGGTAGATGCCGCCGATGATCTTGGAGAGGGTGGACTTGCCCGACCCGTTCTCTCCGGTCAGGGCGTGCACCTCGCCCGCGCGCACTTCGAGGCTGACGTCGTCGAGCGCGCGTACGCCGGGGAAGGACTTGCAGATCCCCTCGAGGCGGAGAAGGGGAGCGCTGGTGGCCATCGGGGCTCCTCGCTGTACGGGTTGAAAGTTCACCTGAAAGCCATCTTGAGCCCGCCAGCGGGGCCCGCGGGGCCCCGGTCCGGTCAGCGGGATGCGTCCTCAACTTGTTTCCCGGACGAAACAAACCGAGCCAGTTCTTTACTTTTCTTACGCTCCGCTCGGATACGCGATCCGCGGCCTGAGCTGCGTCGGGACCCGGCGGACGAGGCGGCGCAGGTCGACCGACTTGTCCGTCAGCTCCTCGGCGGCGACCGGGACGCCCGCCGCGATGAGCTTCATCGCGGCCCGCACCTCCTTGCCCCGGTTGATCGCGAACACCCCGGCGACGGTGTCGGCCCGCAGGTGGAACGCGATGAACTCCAGGGCGTCGGGGTCGCCGCGCACGGCCACCTCGTCCGGATCGCCGATATCGCCGGCGATCTGAATGTTGAGGTCGAACTGGTCGCTCCAGAACCACGGCACGTCGCGTTCGGCCACCCTCCGGCCCAGCATCGACGCCGCCGCCACCGCCGCCTGCTCCTGGGCGTTCTGGTAGGACTCGTAGCGCACCAGCCGGTCCCCCCGCCAGGCGGGCTGCACGGTCACGTCGCCCGCCGCGAACACCGCCGGGTTGGCCGTCCGGGCGGCGGCGTCGACCACGATTCCCTGGCCGACCTCGATCCCGAGTCCGGCCGCGAGCTCGGTCCGCGGCACGATGCCGATGCCGACCACGACCACGTCGGCGGGCAGCACCGTGCCGTCGTCAAGTTCCACGGCGGTGACCCGGTCGACGCCGAGGATCGCGTGCACGCCCACCCCGACGCCGACCCGTACCCCGCGCGCGATGTGCTGCTCGGCCACGAACGTGCCGTAGGTCGAGCCGAGCCCGCGCGACAGCGGCACGCTCGCCGCCTCGACCACGGTCACGTCGCAGCCGAGGGTGCGCGCGCTGGCCGCCACCTCCAGGCCGATGAAGCCGCCGCCGATGACGACCACCCTGGCCCCGGGCACCAGCTCGCCGCCGAGGCCGGTGGCGTCGTCCAGCTCCCGCAGCGTGTGGACGCCGGCCAGGTCCGCGCCGGGCACGTGCAGCCGCAGGCAGCGCCCGCCGGTCGCCAGCAGAATCTTGTCGGCGCGCAGGGACGCGCCGGAGCCGAGCTCGAGCCGCCGCTGCCCGGGCGAGATGGCGGTGACCCCGTCGCCGGTGATCAGCTCGACGTCAAGGTCGTCCCAGTCGCTGCGGAGCAGCACCGATGACGGCTCGGCGAGGCCGAGCAGGACGGACTTGGACAGCGGCGGCCGCTCGTAGGGCGGGTGGCGCTCGGCACCGATCAGCGCGATGCGGCCGTCGAACCCGGCCGCGCGCAAGGCCTCCACGGCCCGGACGCCGGCCAGGCTGGCGCCGATGATGGCGAAAACTGGGGTGTTCAGCGCAAACTCCTTGACACTTGGTTGAGGCCAGCAGTTCGCGCCTGTCCCCGGAGGCTTAGGCCATCTGCTGGGCGATGCGGCGGGCCTGTACCTTCATGGCCTTGATGAGCTCTTCTGTCTTGGTCGCCCGGGTTCCCAGGCCGCAGCTGATCGCGCCAAGGACCTTGCCGTACTCGGTCACGATCGGCACCGCGACCCCCAGGGTGTTCATCCGGATCTCGTTGCGGGTCCAGGCCACGCCGGTCCGGCGGACCTCCTCGATCTCGCGGGCGAACCCCTCGGGCCCCCGGGCGGTGAAGGGGGTGAATGCCACCAGCGGCTGGGCCACCACCGCCTCGAAGACGTCAGGCGGGCTGAACGCGACGATCGCCTTGCCCGCCGCCGTGCAGTAAGCGGGCGCCCGGGTGCCGATTCCCATCCAGTAGTTGGCCGGGTCCTGGCCGACTACCCAGATCTTGTCCACGCACCGGATGCTGGTCTTGTCGTGCAGCACGGACAGGTTCGTGGCGAGCCGGAACGTCGCGAACAGCTCGGCCATGTAGGGGTGGCCGACCCGGGCCAGCGACCCGCTGTTGGGCGCCATGTGCCCGAGCTCGGCCAGCCGCCGCCCGAGGATGAATGCCCCGGCCGAGCGGTCCAGGACGCCCCACTCGACCAGCTCGCTGCACAGCCGGTGGACGGTGGTCTTGGCGATGCCCGACTCGCGGGCCAGGGCGGTCAGCCCGAGCGGGCCTTGCGCCGCCAGTGTCTCGATAATGGAGCGGACCTTCTCGATCACCGAGTCCGCGGGCGCCTCGTTTCTGGCCGCCATTTCATCCAGCTGCCTGACCGCCGCTGTCATACCTCTATCCCTCCTCTTCGCGCGCCCCGAAGCCGGCTGGCATTACCGCGCCATTCATCAAGATTCACATGTATCGATGACATGGAAGTTGCACGACGTAACGGGTGGGAGAAGAGCGGACCCGGATTACCGGGTCAACTCGCGCTTAGCTGCGGGTTAGAAGAACAGCGGGTTAGAAGAAGACGCTCAGGTTCTTGGAGAGCACGACGTTCTGGTCGAGCAGGATGACCCGGTCGGCGATGCCGTAGAGCCCGCCGGGAAATCCCGGCCGCAGCCGGTCGAAGCGCTCCCCGGCCCACAGGTCCACCTCGGCTTCCAGCCGGTTGCGGTAGACGATGAAGTTGGACCGCACGTCGTAGGCGCCCTCTTCGTGCGCGCTCGGCCGGATGCGGATGTTGGAGATGACGTGGCGGGTGCGCGAGTACGGGTCCTCGGCCCAGTTGGTGCCGGACTCGCGCTGCTTGACGTAGATGCCGAGGGTTTCCTTGCTGGCGTCGAAGTGCGCCATCTCGATGCCCCGGGGCGCGGCCTCGTCGGCGAACCGCTGGCGGCGCAGCCGGTTGCGGCGGATCGGCAGCCGGTAGTGGGTGTCCTCGGTGAACAGGTTGTACCAGTCGCGGAACTTCCACTCGTCGAGCAGTTCGGCCTCGTAGTAGTAGAACTGCTCGATCTTCTGCTGCAGTTCGGGGGCCACCAGGGCGAGCGCGCTGGTCTCGTCCACCAGTTGTGCGGTCATCACAGTCTCCTTTTCAGTTCTCGTCGTCCGGTGCGCCCGGGTCGCGCATCACGTCCACCCGCGGCCACTTCTCCGCGGTCATGAACTCCAGCCAGCGCCGGTAGAAGGCGCGCTGCGGGCCCTCGCCGTAGTACGTCTCATTGATCAGCCCCGGGTAGTCGGGGTGGCTGTCGGTCTGGTGCCCCAGGCCCATCTGGTAGTTCCAGTCCATGTGCCGGGTCTGGTAGCCCTGCTCGAGGATCTGGCCCATGAGGTTCCAGTTTTCGCCGTCGTCGACCTCCACGATCCCGGCCGCGCCCTCGGTCATGGTCGAGGACAGTTGCTGGGCCTTCTTCACCTCGTCCGGCGCGTCGGCGTCGACCACGGTCCAGGACCAGATCTCGAACTTGTTCGGGCCCTTCGGGTGCCAGATCCGCAGGTTGGCCGAGCCGGGCAGGCCGGACATGTTCGGGAAGACGGTGAAGTTGCCGATCGCGTTCGCCCGCGCGTCGCCGAAGCGCTCCTCGACGGCCGGGGTCCGCTTGGCGTTGTAGACCGACAGCGGGTCATCGCCGTAGCGGGTGGCCCGGCCGGTGACGAGCGAGTAGCCGTGGCCGAGGCGCGAGGAGAACTGCAGGCCGGGCGGCTGGGTGGAAAGGAACCCGTCCCCGATGAGGCCGAAGGACGAGGCGTGGGTGACCGGGGCGTGGTAGCCGTCGCCGGCGAACTGCTCGGCCGCGATCTTCCAGTTGCCGTTGATCACCCACTTGACCGCGCCGGGCAGCACCTCGATGCCGCCGGGCACGTGGTCGGTCCAGGCGTCGATGTAGAACGTCATGTCGCCCAGGTACTCCAGCAGCGGTGGCGCGGTCGGGTCGAAGGTGGCGAACCACAGGCCCTTGTAGCTGTCGATCTGGGCGACCTGCAGCAGGCCCCACTTCTTGGTGTCGAGCTCGTTGTGGTAGGCGTCGTCGAGGTT
>JBEKEK010000170.1:0-16830 GCA_050013875.1 Trebonia sp.
GTCTCCGGCAGCGTCAGCTTGATTTTCTGCTCAGGCTGTTCCATGAAAATCCCTAGCGCGCGTAGCGGGTGAATCGAGCGGTGAAGATGCGGGCGACAAACAACAGGATAAACGCGATCACGATCAGCGTCAGCGCTGCGCCCCAGGCCCGTTCCTCGGCGCCGACGTAAGGTGACAGCGCGTTGCTGAAGATCTGCGAGGGCAGGGCGGTGGTGGCGCCGCTGAACAGGTTGCTGTTGGTGGACTCGACCGCGCCGATGGTGAACAGCAGCGGCGCCGTCTCGCCGGCCGCCCGGGCGACGGCGAGAAGCGCGCCGCTGACGATGCCGCTGACCGCGGAGGGCAGCACCACGGTCAGCGTGACCCGCGACTTGGTGGCGCCGAGGGCGTAGCTGGCCTCACGGAGGTGGTCCGGCACCAGCCGGAGCATCTCGAAGGTGGACCGGATGACGAGCGGCAGCATCAGGCAGGCGAGGGCGAGCGAGCCCGCGAAGCCCGAGAGCCCGGTGAGCCCGTGCGGAATCACCCAGACGGTGAAGATGAACAGGCCCATCACGATCGACGGCACGCCGACCATCACGTTCGACATGAACGAGATGAGGCCGGATAGCCAGCTCTTGCCCCCGCCCCCGTACTCGTTGATGTAGATCGCGCCGAGGATGCCGAGCGGCACGGCGATGACCGCCGCGAAGGCGGTGATCTCGAGGGTTCCGACGACGGCGGCGCCCATGCCGCCCTGGCCAAGGGGCATCACGTTCGGCGGGATGGTGCTGTTGGTGAGGAACTGCCAGGAGATCGCCTTGGCGCCCTTGGCGATCACCTCGAAGATCACAAAGCCAAGCGGGATCAGGATGACCACGAACGCGAGGTACATCAGGCCGGTCGCGATCTGGTTCTTGCTGCGCCGCCAGCCACCCGGCTCCCGCAGGTCGATGGACTGGTTGGAGACGACGGCCATCAGGCCCCCCTGCTGCGCCGCGCGGAGCGTTCCACGACCCCGCGAGCGACTAGGTTGACAATGATCGTGATAACAAACAGGACCAGGCCGAGGCCGATCAGCGCCGACCGGAATTCACCCGAGGACTCACCGAACTGGTTCGCGATGACCGCCGGAATGGAGTAGCCGGGGACCAACAGGTGCGACGTGACCTGGACGGACGAGCCGATCACGAGGGCGGCGGCGATCGTCTCTCCCATCGCCCGGCCCAGGCCGACCAGGATCGCGCCGACCACGCCGCCCTGGCTGTGCGGCCAGACGGCGCCGCGGATCATCTCCCAGCGGGTGGCGCCGAGCGCGTACGCGCCCTCCTTGTCGATCGCGGGCACGGTCGCGATGACCTCGCGCGACAGCGAGGTGATGATCGGCGTGATCATGATGGCCAGGATGAGCCCGGCGGTGAAGAACGAGGCGCCGCTGACGCCCCCGTTCGATTCGCCGAACAGGTTGTCGAGCACGGGGATGCCGTGGACGCCCGAGGCGATCGACGCGTAGATGGGCTGGATCCAGGGTTCGAGGACGAGGATCCCCCACAGGCCCCAGACGACGGACGGCACCACGGCCAGCAGGTCGATGATGACGATGATCGGCTGCCCCCAGCGACGCGGCACCACCTCGGTCAGCAGCAGCGCGACGCCCAGGCTGACCGGGACCGCGATCACGATCGCGATCACCGAGGTGATCACGGTGCCGTAGACGAAGGCCATCATGCCGAACTGGTTGGACCCGGGGTTCCAGACGGTCGAGAAGATCCCCTTGAAACCGGCGGTGGAGAACCAGTTTGAACCCTGCTGGGCGGTCGAGACCGCGATACCGACGAGGATGGCGAGGACGAGGAGGCCGGCCAACAGCGCCAACAGCTGGAAGCCCCGGTCACCGAGGGGCCGCCGTCGCGACAGCGAGCTAGCGGACCCGGCCGACTTGGCCGGGTCCGCCTGAACGCCCGTGCTCACGACAGCGCCCCGATGCGAGCTGCGTGCGTCACAAAGACCGCCTAGGAAGTGATCTGGCTGAGCTGAGCCTTCGCCATTGAGTCAATGCTCGAGGGCAGCGGCGCGAGGTTCAGCGGGGTGAGCAGGCTCTGGCCGGCCCCGAGCAGGTAGCCGAGGTAGGCCTGGAGCAGCGCCGCGTCGTTCGCGTTCGGCTGCTTCGCGTACACGAGGTCCCAGGACTGGTAGGTGATCGGGTACGAGGTCGCGCCCGGCTCGTCGACCGCGGCGAACGTCAGGTCGGCCTTGGGCGTGACGTGCGACGCGGCGGCGGCGGCCGACGCCGACGACGGCGCGACGTAGTCGCCGGCCGAGTTCTTGATCGACGCGGCGGTCAGCCCGCTGGCGGTGGCGGTGGAGAAGTCCACGTAGCCGATGGAGCCCGAGGTGGCCTTGACCGCCGCCGCGACGGCGCTGCCGCCGTCGTTGGCGTGGGCCGACTTCGGGAAGGAGATGGTCGAGGCGGTGCCGAGCGTCCAGGCGCTGCCCGCCGCGTCCACCAGGTACTGGGAGAAGTTGGCGGTCGTGCCGGAGGAGTCCGAGCGGACCTCGAGGTTGATCGAAGAGCTGGGCAGGCTGGCGCCCGAGTTGAGAGCCTTGATCGCCGGGTCATTCCAGGTCGTGATCTTGCCGGAGAAGATCCCGGCCAGGACCGTCGCGTCGAGCTTCAGGCCGGTGACGCCGGACAGGTTGTAGGCAATGGCGATCGGGCCGATCTGGACCGGGAAGTAGAGCACCGTCTTGCCCGCGGGAACATCGCCCTTCTCCTTAGCCGGAATCGGCGAGTCCGAGCCGGCGTACAGCACGCTGTTCGCGTACAGGTCGGTGCGGCCGGTGCCGGAGCCGACCGGGTTGTAGTTGACGGTGATGTTGGGGTCAACCGACTTGAAGGCGGAGATCGCGCCCTGCTGGAAGTTGGTCTGGAACGTCGATCCGGCGCCGCTGATCGTGCCGCTGGCCGACGAGGCGCTGGTGCTGGTCGTCGCCGACGAGCTGGTAGCGGGCGTTGAGCCTGACGTCGCAGGCGCGGACGACGAGCTTGACGACGAAGATGAGCATGCGGCCAGGGCTATGGCGGCGGCAACGGCACCGCTGGCCGCCGCGACCTGCTTGCCTCGGAACTGCATCAGAAAATTCTCCTTGTAGCGTGAGCTTTTCAGGCTCGTAATGACGCCTCAGCGTGGGATGTGCCGTCAAACCATGGCAACCCGTACAAGTCTTAGGCGGCCGAAGTAGCCTCGGGTGAATGTATGGTTGACGTACGGCGTCCGCAAGGTTAACTTTTGGTGACTTCGATTTTTCGACCTATTCGGCCGGTCTTTGACCAGAACGTCACCAAATGCCGTTGTATGCGGGCATTGGTGCGCTGCGGAGGTATACCTCCCGGAAGTTGCCAAAAATGTTTTCCGGGCAATCTCCGCGCGCGGAGGTGAGGGCCGAACCGCCAGGTTGGACCCCGCGGCACGGCTTTTTCGCCAGCATAGCCCCGCACTCACCGGGCTGGCCGATTGGTATGGCGGCTGCTGCTTTCTGCTCGTCCGCGCCGGGTCGCGTCCAGGCCCGGGCCGGCCGGCTATCCGGGCTGCGACGAACGCGCAGCGTCACCCTTTGACGGCCCTGCGCATTGTCCCGGAGCGCCGATGGTTTACCTACATGACGTTCAGCAGACCGCATTCATTTGCCTTCAATTCAGCGGTTGTTTACCTCGCCTGAATATCAATGAGTAGGTGATGCGGCGGGCCTTGCTATTTGTGGGGATCGGATGATCGATCGAGCGGACGGGCTGGAGGATACGGTCGGGTGGAGGCCCAGGTGCCCGCTCAACGCGGGGCAAGCGGTGTCCTGGCCGACCGGATGGCCGCCGCGCTCGTGCATCGCGAGCCAGGCTGGCAGCTGCCGAGGCGCAGTGCGCTAGCGCGCCGCTACAACGTCAGCATGGCCGAGATCGACGTGGCCCTCGGGGAACTCGCCCGCCGGTCGCTGATCCGCAGGCTCCCGGACGGGCAGCTGTACCGGGCGAGCGCGGCCGAGTACCTGATCCCGGTGGAGGGCATCGACGGGCTGAGCACCCGGCTCGACCCGATGGGCGGCGACATCGCCTGCCAGGCCAGGCACGTGTCACAGCGGGCGGCGCCGCAGGATGTGGCCTGGGCGCTCGGCACCGCGGGCGCGGGCGCGGTCCGGATCATCCGCTGCGTGTGGGCGGCCGGCCAGGAGCCGGTCGCGATCTCCACCGCTTACGTGCCAGGGGCCGCGCCCGGGGACGCGGCCGAGCCCGACCCTGACGATCCGGAGTCGTTCCAGGCCATGCTGGAATCGCCACCGGACCTGCCGCCCGGCAGGCCGCTCGCGTACGCGCGGGCGGTGGACCTCGAGCTGGCGCCGCCGCAGCCGTCGGTCGCCCGCAGCCTGCGGCTGCTGCCCGGCCAGCCCGCGATCACGGTGACCATCAGGTTTGACGACCAGGAGACGGGGGCGCCGGCCGGACTCACCACCGTCACCCTGGTGCCCGACCAGTTCCGCATCGTCATCCAGGCCGGAGGCGCGCTGCCGCGGGTAACGCACCCGGACGAATAGGGCGACCAACAGGTATCGACACGGACGGTACATTCCTGGCAACCTAGAGTTGATGCCGGCTGAGGTGATGCCAGGGATGGGGTCGCTGCCGCGGCGTGCCCGCCACCTGATTCCGATGAACCTCCCGCACCGCCGGGAGGTCATGGCCGCATGCGCCGTGGCGCTCGCCGTCGCCCACCTGCTGCTGGCTCAGCTAACGCTTGCGCTCGCGCTGGTATTCACGCTGGCCGGCAGCGCCAGCCGGTGGCGGCTGTGGTGGCTGACCGGGCCGGCCGCGGCCGGACTGGCCTGGGTGCTGGTGGCCGGACCGGCCCAGGCAGCCGCCGGGTTCGCCGCCGGTCCGGCGCACATTCTCGATTACCTCGGCCAGGGGCACCTGGCACAGCGGCTTGGCCACCCGCTTGACGCGTTCGCGGGGGCGGGGCAGTGGCTGCCCCGCCAGCTCCCGATCGCGCTGATCGCGGGGGCGGCCGAGGCCGCGCTGATCGGCTGGCTCCGCTGGCTGCACACCGACGAAGTGGCGGTCCCGCCGCGCCGCCCCGGCGCGGTGGCCGCGATCAGGGCCGGCCTCGCCGCCTCGCTGATCCGGTCCGGGTCGGTTGTCACCAGGGAGGGCTGCGCGCTCGGGGTCGCCCCGGCCACCGGCGCGGCGGTGGACCTGCGCTGGCGGGAGATCGCGGGCGGTGTCCTGGTGGTCGGCACGGCGGCCCAGGAAGTGACGGTCACCAGCCTGCAAATCGTGCACGCGGCGCTCCGCCGCCGCAAGCCGCTGATCGTCATCGACCCGGGCGCCGACGCCGCCGTCGCCGCCGCGCTGAGCGCGGCCTGCGCCGCCACCGGCACCCGACTGCGGACCGCGGCGGCCGACAACCTGGGGCCGGTGGTGCGGGAGCGCTCGGCCGCGCTGCTCCGGGCCGGCTCGCCGGAAGTGGCGGCACGGGCCTGCGCCGCCATTGTGGCGCTCGGCCGGAGCCTGCGCCGGATCGGTGTGGACGGCGACGGGCTGGTCTGGATCCCCGGCGGCGATTCGCTGCCCGCCGCCGCGCTCGCCCCGCTGATCAGCGGGGGCGGCCCGGCCGGGCTCCCGGTGCTGATCAGCACAACCTCGGCGGCGGCCGCGCGGGAGCTGGCCGGGCTCGTCAACGTCGTGCTGATCCAACGGCTGGCCGACCCGGCGGCGGCCGCGGACCTGGCTGGCATGGCAGGCTTGGGCACCTCGGGACGGCCGCCCGCGCCGCTCGCGGCGGGCGAGTTCAGGCTGGCGGTGAACGCGCCGCGGCGCCGGCAGGTGGAACTCGGGCGGCTGGTGCCGGCCAGGCTCCCCCGCCCGGCGGTACGCCAGCCGCGCACCTGGCGGAGGCTTGGCTATGACACCGCGTGACCGGGACGGCCCGCTCTATCTGGGGTGGGAGTACGCCACCCCGTACCCCGACCCAGGCGCGCCGCCGCGGCGCCCGGTGCCGCAGCAGCGGCCGCAGCTTTCGGCTGACTGGCTGGCGGCCCAGCGGCGCGAGGAGAGCCTGATCAACCGGCCGCAGAAGCTCATCGTGGCGGTCACGGTGGGGATCGCGGCCGTGCTCGGCGCCTGCGTGGCGGCCGGCCTGGTGCGGGCGATCCTGGCCGCCCCCACCATCGCGATCCTGCTGCTGGCGGCGGCGCTGGCGGGCGCCGCGATCGGGCAGGGCAGGCGGCTGCTGCGCGGCCGGATCGAGGCCGAGCGGCAGCGGGTCGAACGCTTCCGCGCGGACCAGGAGGGCCAGCTCTTCGCCTGGCAGGCCGAGCACGCCCGGCGGGTCACCCATTGGCAGCAGCAGCGGTTCGCCTTCGAGACCCAGAAACGCTGGTACGCGGTGCCGCTCCCGGACGGGATCGACCGGGTGGACGTGGTCGGCGGGACCCTGTCCGGCTGGTCGGCGCTGCTGACCATGGTCGCCGCCGAGCGGCTGGCCATGGGCGGCGAGGTGACCGTCATCGACCTGTCGGGCGGTGCGGTGGCGGCCGACCTGGCGGACCTGGCCGACGCGGCCGGCGGTATCGACCCCGCCGTCTGGGTGCTCCCCGCTGACCTGCCCCGGCTTGACCTGGCGTCCTCGCTCAGCAACGCCGAGCTGGCGGACGTGCTCGCGCTCTCGGTCAGCGTGGTCGAGGAGCGGAGCTCGCCACGGGAGCTCGCGGTCGACACCGCCATCCTCGACCGGGTCATCGGCGCGCTCGACCCGGGCGACGGGGGAGCCATCTCACTGGGCCGGGTGGCGGCCGCGCTGCGGGCGCTGGCGCAGGTCGGCGACGTGCGCGCCGACGTGGCGGCCGGCCTGCTGACCGAGCGCGAGGCCGCCGCGGTGGCCGCGCTCTACGGGCAGGGCGCGACCGACCGGGTGGTACTCGAGCGTGCGCTCGGCATCGAGGCGCAGCTGCGCAAGCTGGCCGAGACGGGCCGCCGGCCGGCCGGGCGGCCGCGCGGCCGGCTCCGCGTCGTCGCGATCGACCAGCGAACGGGCCCGCTGTCGGCCAGGCTCCTCGGCAGCTTCGTGGTCACCACGCTCACCCACCTGGCTGGACGGGTGCCCGCGGGCGGCGGCCCGACCTCGTGGCGGCACACGCTCATGGTGCTCGGTGCCGAGCGGCTCCGTGACGACGTACTCGACCGCCTCACCGACGCCTGCGAGACCACCCGTACCGGCCTGGTGCTCGCCTACCGGTCGATGCCGCCGCCGGTGCGGCAGCGGATCGGGCGGGGGAACGCCGCGGTCGCGTTCATGCGGCTGGGGAACGCGGAGGAGGCGAAGGCGGCCAGCGAGCAGATCGGGACCGAGCACCGGTTCGTCGTCTCCCAGTTGACCGACACCGTCGGGACGTCGGTCACCGACACCCTCGGCCGGTCCTACACGCACACGGTGGGAGACTCGGTCTCGGCCGCGTCCTCGGCCAGCGACAACGTATCGACCTCGGACGGCACTGGGTACTCGCGGGGGCCAGGCGCCGGGGTCGTGCCGTTTGGCGGCGGCCGGTCGCGGTCCGCGCAGGCCGGCACCTCCCGGGGGACGAGCGAGTCCGTCTCGCTCACGGCGGGAATCAGCACGAGCACCGCCTGGGGGGAGTCCACCTCGCGGGCGACCGGTGACAGCGAGTCACTCGCCCGCTCCCTGCAGCGCTCGCGGGAACTGCTGGTCGAGCCGTCCGAGCTGCAGCGCCTGCCGGTTACCGCGATGATCGTCAGCTACGCCGCCCCCGGCGGGCGACGGGTGCTGCTGGCCGACGCGAACCCCGCGATCGGCGCGCTGCGTGTCTCGACGCTGACGTCCCTACCGGAGCTGCACGCGATGAACGCGGGGAGCCCGCCGATCGCGGGCGGCGCGGCGGACGGCGCCGGCGCCGGGCCGGGCACCGGCCCGGAGAGCGCCTTCCAGCCCAATCTCGGGCCGCCACCGCCGCGGCCCGACTGGCGCCGGGGCCGTCGGAGTTGACCGGCGGGCAGAGTTAACGCGGCTGTCACCAGTGTCGATCTCGCTCAGGACCCGGAGCGGGCCGGAGAACGGATAGCATCAGCCGCGATGGACCAGAACACGCAGCACCCCTCAAGGCTGCCGATGCGGGCCAGGCTCGCGACCACGGTTGGCGGTGCCGCCGCCTCCGTGTCCCGCCTCGCGGGCAGGGGCGACGGCTCGGTCATCGGCGGCCGCATCGGCCTGCGCCTAGAGCCTGATCTGCTCTCCCTGCTGGCCGCCGGACGCCAGGTTGTCCTCGTCACCGGCACCAACGGCAAAACGACGACTACCCGGCTGATCACGGCGGCGCTCGCCCCGCTGGGCGCGCAGATCGCGTCGAACGTCTACGGCGCGAACATGGACGCGGGGGCCGTCTCCGCGCTCAGCCGCACCCCCGACGCGCCGATCGCGGTGCTTGAGACCGACGAGAAGTACATTCCGTCGATGATCAGGGCGACCAACCCCAAGGTGGTCGCGTTGCTGAACCTGAGCCGTGACCAGATGGACCGGGCGGCCGAGATCTGGCTGCTCGCCCGGCGCTGGCGGGAGGCGCTGGCCGCCGCGCCGGACTGCCGGGTGGTGGCCAACGCCGACGACCCGCTGGTGGCCTGGGCGGCGGCGGGTTCACGGCAGGTCACCTGGGTGGCGGCGGGGCAGAAGTGGCGTGAGGACTCCTGGTGCTGCCCCAACTGCGGTAGCCATCTGCAGCGCGACGAAGACGACTGGCTGTGCCGCGAGTGCGGCGGCCGGCGGCCGCCGGTGAGCTGGATGCTCAATGGTGAAGAGGTAATCGACCCGTCCGGCCGGTCCACCCCGCTTGGGCTCGCCCTGCCCGGCCGGGCCAACCGGGCCAACGCGGTCGTCGCGCTCGCGGTCGCGGAGTCGTTCGGCGTGCACCTGGTGCCCGCGCTGCGCGAGGTCCGCGCCGTCACCTCGGTGGCCGGCCGCTACACGCAGGTGAACCGGCGCGGCTGCGATATCCGGCTGCTGCTGGCGAAGAACCCGGCCGGCTGGCTGGAGGCGCTCGACGTCGTCGCCCCGCCGCCCGCCCCGGTGCTGCTCGCGGTCAACGCGCAGGGACCCGACGGCCGGGACACGTCGTGGCTGTGGGACGTTGACTTCCGCCGCCTGCGCGGCCGGAACGTGCTGGTCGGCGGCGAGCGCAAGCTCGACCTCGCCGTCCGCCTCGAGGCCGACGAGGTCCCGTTCCGGTTGGTGAACGACATCGACGAGGCGGTCGACGCGGTGCTGCCGGTTTCCCGCAACCTCGAGGTGCTGGCGAACTACACCGCCTTCCAGCACTACCGCACCGCCCTCGGGCGGGTGCAGTGACCCCGGGCACGGCAACGCAGGGCACGGCAACGCAGGGCACGGCAAGGGGAAGGGCCAACTAATGCGACCGCTCCGCCTGGTGTGGATCTACCCGGACCTGCTCTCGACCTACGGTGACCGCGGGAACGTGATCATGCTCGAGCGCCGCGCGCGGCTGCGCGGCATCCCGGTCGAGGTCATCGAGGTCAACTCCGACCAGCAGGTGCCGCGCGACGGCGACATCTACACCATGGGCGGGGGCGAGGACCTGCCGCAGACCCTGGCGACCCGTCGGCTGCTGGCCGACGGCGGGCTGCACGCGGCGGCCGAGCGCGGCGCCGTGGTGTTCGCGGTCTGTGCCGGCTACCAGATGATCGGTGTCCAGTTCGGCGGCGCGGACGACGCGCCGGTGCAGGGACTTGGCCTGCTCGACATCCGCAGCGGGCGGGGCGACCGTCGCGCCGTCGGCGAGGTGATCGCCGATGTCGACCCGGCCCTGCACGTCGGCCGGCTCACCGGGTTCGAGAACCACCAGGGCGTCACCTCGCTCGGCCCGGGCGCCCGGCCGCTGGCCCGCACCGCGCTCGGCACCGGCAACGGGGACGGTACCGAGGGCGCCTACGCGGGCCGGGTGCTCGGCACCTACCTGCACGGCCCGGCCCTGGTACGCAACCCCACCCTGGCCGACCTGCTGCTCTACTGGGCGGTCGGCCCGCTCCCGCAGCTTCCGGCGCAGGCCGAGGAACTGGCCAACCGCCTCCGGGCCGAGCGCCTGGCGGCGGCCACCCCTGCCCAGTGAACCGGGCTGCCGGGGCGCGGCACTGCTGCTGTCGTTGTGTGTAGTTTGGGGCGCTATGCGACCTTAAGTACACACAATAAGCACAATAGTGCGCTATGACCGGATCGTCGACCGGAAATGCTCAGTAGACCAGGGCTTGGGCGCCGTCGGCGACGGCCTCGGCCACGAACGTCGCCGAGCCGGCGATCCGGACCCCGGCGATCAGGTCGGCCGGGGTGATGTCCCGGCGGGCGGCGCACTGCGTGCACACGGTCACCGTGCCCAGCGCCAGCACCGAGGCCAGCAGGTCGGCCAGTGGCGCGGCGTGCGGCAGCGAGAAGTCGTCCGCCCGCCCCGGCAGCGCGAACCACGCCGCCTCGCCGGTCAGCCACAGCGAGACCGGCACACCGCTTGCCACCGCGGTGGCGGCCACCGTGAACGCCTGGTTGCACCGCTCGGGCTCGTCCTTGCCTGCCGTGACTTTGATCACGAGGTTTCTTGCCACGAGGGAAACTCTATTCCGAACGGCGCGCCTCTCGGCACAAAGCGGGCATGAACGGCTACGCTCGCGTGCCATGCACGGGATGCTCAGCGCGACGATCATGATTCTCGCCTACGCTGTGGTCGCTATCGCCGTCGGCTACGCGGCGGTCAAGGTGATCCGCGGAGGCCCGCATGACGGATGACAGCAAGCCCGAGGAAAGCGCGTCGGCACCGAACATCGACCGCATCGAGCTGCCGGCCGAGCACCCGGCGATCGCGCCCTTCAGCTTCCTGCTCGGCCGCTGGGTAGGGACCGGCAAGGGCGACTACCCGACCATCGAGCCCTTTGACTTCTTCCAGGAAGTGACGTTCTCCCACATCGGCAAGCCGTACCTCATCTACACCAGCCGCACCTGGCGGCTGGCCACCACCGAGGACGGCGAGCTGGCGCGGGACGACAACGGCGACCTGCTGCGGCTCGAGCCGCTCGCGGTGGAGGCCGGCTTCTGGCGGCCGCAGCCCGAGGGCAAGGTCGAGGTGCTGCTCAGCCATCCGAGCGGGATCACCGAGATCTACTACGGCCAGCTCACCGGCGGGCTCAACACGATCGAGATGGTCACCGACGCGGTGGCCCGCACCGAGACCGCCAAGCCCTACGTGGCCGGCAAGCGCCTTTACGGCCTGGTCCCCAACAAGTCAAGGGAGGGCGAGAAGGACCTCGCCTACGCCTTCGACATGGCGGCGATGGGCCACCCGCTGACCCCCCACCTGTGGGCGGTCCTCCAATGGGACTGGATCGACTAACAACTAGCCGCGGCGAGCGGGGAAACCCCTCCGCGAGCCAAAGGGCGCGCCCCTGTCATCGACTGAGGAGCGCGGCGGTTTCGGCCGCGTGACGAGGGAGAGGGCAGGGGATCTCAGCGCCCGGCGGCGAGCGGGGAAAGCCCTCCGCGAGCCAAAGGGCGCGCCCCTGTCATCGACTGAGGAGCGCGGCGGTTTCGGCCGCGTGACGAGGGAGAGGGCAGGGGATCTCAGCGCCCGGCGGCGAGCGGGGAAAGCACAGCACATTAAAAATCCCCGGGCGACTCACGCGCTAGGCGCGGGACCGACTGGACAAGGTCGGTCAGCCCGGGGATCCGGTGTATGCCTTGGATTAGCCCGCCGCCGCCACTGTAAGCAGCCGGGGCCCGCTACGCGGGCCCACTCGGCGGGGGCGGCGGCTAGCTGACAGCCACCTCGCAAGTCCGAGGATCATGCATAAATCGGACCACCTCCCTTCCGCTTACCTCAGACGCTACGTGAGCCACCCTGAGCTGCGCAAGACATTTTTCCGCGGGCGAACCTGAACCCCCAGCGGAACTACACTCGATGACATGGAGCAAGCCCAGGGGCAGAGCCGGTCCTGGGACCAGGAGCTGCGGTCCCGCGGCTACCGGGTCACACCGCAGCGCCAGCTCGTCCTCGAGGCGGTCGCCGCGCTCGACCACGCCACCCCGGAAGAGATCGCGGCCAGCGTGCAGCGGACCGCCAAGGGCGTCAACATTTCCACCATCTACCGGACACTGGAGCTTCTCGATAGCCTCGGCCTGGTCGCGCATACCCACCTGAACCACGGCGCGCCCACCTACCACCTGGCCACCGAGGCCGGCCATGTGCACCTGGTCTGCCAGGACTGCGGGAAGATCGACGAGGCCGGCCGGGAGACGATCGCGCCGCTCACCCGCGCGCTTGACGACCGGCACGGGTTCGAGGTCAACGTTTCGCACCTGACCGTGTTCGGCCGCTGCCACGACTGTAGGAGCAAGACAGATGAATGACACCGCCCATGCTTGACCTGCCCGGCGCCGTCGAGGCGGAGCACCCGGACGAGGGCGTCGCCGCCCACTACGGCGACCCGATGCGCGAGCAGCGCGTGCTGAGCGAGCAGCCGTCCCTGGTGGACCGGTCCAACCGGGGCGTCATCAAGATCACCGGACCGGACCGGCTCTCCTGGCTGCACAGCCTCACTAGCCAGCATTTGGAGCGCCTCGCCCCTGGCGTTACACAACAGGCGCTCATCCTCAGCCCGCAGGGTCACCTGGAGCACCATCTGACGCTGACCGACGACGGCACCGCGACCTGGATTCACGTCGAGCCGCACACCGCGCAGGCGCTGGTTGACTACCTCAACTCGATGCGCTTTATGCTCCGGGTGGAGGTCGAGGATCTCTCCGGGCAGCTGGTGGTGCAGAGCATCCTTCGCGCTGGTGAGGAAAAATCTTCCGAGGGAACGCACGCGGCTTTCTCCTTGCCCGCCACGCTGGCAGAAGACCTGGGGGCAGCGGCAGTCATGCACGGTCCGTTCACTGTCGACTTGATCGTCGAACCGGGCGCGGCCGGGAAGCTGGCGGCGGCCTACCCCGTCGCCGGCCTGTGGGCCTTCGAGGCGGCACGGATCGCCGCGCACATCGCGCGGCCGGGGCTGGACTCCGACCACAAGACGCTGCCGCACGAGATCGGGCTCATCGACGACGCCGTGCACCTGAACAAGGGGTGCTACCGGGGCCAGGAGACCGTCGCCAGGATCCACAACGTCGGCCACCCGCCCCGTCGGCTCGTCTTCCTGCACCTGGACGGCTCGGTCGACCGGCTGCCCACCCGCGCGGCGCCGATCACCACCGAGGACGCCGCGCTGGTCGGGTTCGTCGGCTCGGCCGCCCGGCACTTCGAGCTCGGGCCGATCGGCCTCGGGCTGGTCAAGCGGTCACTGCCGACGGACGCTACGCTGCTTGCCGACGGGGTCGCGGCCGCGCAAGAGATAGTCGTCCCGCCCGACGCCGGGGCCAACGTGCAGGTCACGCTGCGGCGGGACAGCGTGCCACAGCCGCCGGCCGGACGGAAGATGCTCTGAATCCGTCTAAAATGCTCGAAATTCCCTCAAACGGGTCAAATGGGGAGGTTTTGTGCTACGCAAGGCGCTGCTCGCGGCCGCCGCCAGCGAACGGATCCGTGAGCTGGTCACGGTCACGCCCGCCACTCGCACCGTCGTTGACCGGTACGTAGCCGGCGAATCGAGCGAGGAAGCGGTGACCGTGGCGCGGACGCTGCGCTCGGCCGGGCTGCTGGTCACGCTCGACTACCTGGGCGAGGAGACCAACGACGCGCAGCGGGCGGCGGCGACCGCCGCGCAGTACGTGCACCTGCTCGGCAAGCTGGCGGCCGAGGGGCTCACCGAGGACGGCGGGGTTGAGGTATCGGTCAAGCCGACCGCGCTCGGGCTGCTGCTCGGCTCCGAGGACGCTGCCGTGTCCCGGCCTGGCGTCCTCGGGGAGCGGGTGGCGACCGAGCACCTGGAGCGGATCGCCATCGCGGCGCGGGAAGCGGGCACCACGGTGACGGTGGACGCCGAGGACCACCGGGTGACCAACGCGTCGCTGCGGATCGCCGCCGCGCTGCGGGAGCGCTTCTGCTCGGTCGGCACCGTGGTCCAGGCGGCGCTCCGGCGCACCGAGACCGACGTCCGGGAGCTGGCCGTACCCGGGGTCCGGGTACGGCTCTGCAAGGGCGCCTACGCCGAGCCTGCCGAGGAGGCGTTCGCCGCCAAGCATGACGTCGACCGGTCGTTCGCGCGCTGCCTGCGGATCCTGATGGCCGGCCCCGGGTACCCGATGATCGCCACGCACGACCCGCGGCTGATCGCGATCACGCGATCGCTGGGGATGAACCGCTCGCCCGCCAGCTTCGAGTACCAGATGCTCTACGGGGTCAGGCCGGAGGAGCAGCTCCGGCTGGCCGCGGCGGGCGCCCAGGTCCGGGTCTACGTGCCGTACGGCAACGACTGGTACCGGTACCTGGTCAGGCGGCTGGCGGAGCGGCCCGCCAACCTGGCGCTTTTCCTCCGTTCGCTAGGGTCGGGCTCATGATCGCGATCCTCGGCACCGGGAAGATGGGCGAGGCGCTGCTGTCCGGCCTGCTGCGGGCCGGCCGCTCGCCGGCGGACGTCGCGGTGGTGGTGCGCCGCGAGGCGCGGGCGGAGGAACTGCGCGCGGCCTACGGGGTGCCGGTCATCTCCGCCGCCGAAGCCGCGAAGAACGCGTCGGTGCTCGTGGTCGCGGTCAAGCCGCAGGACATGGGCCGGATGCTGGACGAGATCGCCGGTCTGGTGAACACCTCCCAGCTGCTGATCTCGGTCGCCGCCGGAATCACGACCTCCTTCATCGAGCGGCGGTTCCCGGTCGAGGTGCCGGTGGTCCGGGTGATGTCCAACACGCCAGTGCTGGTGGACGAGGCGATGTCGGTGATCTCGGCGGGTGCGTTCGCATCCGAGCCGCACCTGCGGCTGGCCGAGGAGATGCTGCTGCCGGTCGGCAAGGTGCTGCGGATTCCCGAGTCGCAGCAGGACGCGGCGACGGCGCTGTCCGGGTCCGGCCCGGCGTACGTGTACTACCTGGTCGAGGCGATGGTGGATGCGGGAATTCTGCTCGGCATGCCGCGCCGGACCGCCCTGGAGATGGTCACCCAGGCGGTGTACGGGGCGGCGACGATGCTGCGGGATTCTGGTGAGCATCCGGTGATCCTGCGCGAGGCGGTGACCTCGCCGGCCGGCACGACGATCTCGGCCATCCGCGAGCTTGAGAAGCACGGGGTGCGCGCGGCGTTCCTCGCGGCGATCGAGGCGGCTCGCGACCGCGGCCGCGAGCTGGGCGGTGCCTGAACCGGAAAGCCTGGCGGTGCCTGAACCGGAAAGGTGGTGCGCTCCATGAGCGGACCGGCGGTGGTGATGTGGGACGAGGCGCTCACGAGCTATGATTTCGGGCCCGGGCATCCGTTCGATCCGGTGCGGATCAGGCTGACGATGGAGCTGGCCGGTGAGCTTGGCGTGCTCGCGCTGCCAGCGGTGAGCCTGGTGTCGCCGTCACCGGCCACCGATAGCGCGATCGCGAGCGTGCACGACGACGACTACATCGAGGCGGTGCGGCGCGCGGGACGGACCCTGGCGCCCGACCTGCGGTATGGGCTCGGCACCGCCGACGACCCGGTGTTCGAGGGCATGCACGAGGCGGCCGCGCTCGTCGTCGGCGCGACCATCGGGGCCGCGCAGTCGGTCTGGTCGGGGGACGCCGTGCACGCGGTGAACATCGCGGGCGGGCACCACCACGCGATGCGCCGGGCGGCCAGCGGGTTCTGCGTCTACAACGACCTCGCCGTCGCGATCAAGTGGCTGCTCGCCAACGGGGCCGAACGGGTGGCCTACGTCGACCTTGACGTGCACCACGGGGACGGCGTCCAGGCGGCGTTCTACGACGATCCCCGCGTCCTGACGATCAGCCTGCACGAGCATCCGGCCACGCTCTTCCCCGGCACTGGGCTGCCCGGCGAGACTGGCACCGGGGCGGGCGACGGCTACGCGGTGAATGTCGCGCTGCCCGCGGGGACGGGGGACGCCGGCTGGCTGCGAGCCCTCGACGCGGTCGCGCTGCCGCTGCTGCGCACCTTCAAGCCAACGGTGCTGGTCAGCCAGCACGGGTGCGACAGCCACCGGCTCGACCCGCTGGCCAACCTGGAGCTGACCATCGACGCGCAGCGGACCGCCCAGGTCATCATGCACGAACTGGCCCACGAACTCTGCGACGGCCGCTGGCTGGCGACCGGCGGCGGCGGGTACGCACTGGTTCAGGTGGTGCCGCGGATCTGGACGCACCTGCTGGCGAACGTGGCGGGCGGGCCGCTTGACCCGGAAATGGCGACCCCGGAGCGGTGGCGGGAACTCGCACGGTCGGTGACCGGGGAAACGGCGCCGCTGTCGATGACCGACGGGTCGGCTGCCCGTTATGTTGCATTCTCGGCGGGCGCGGATCCCTCCGATCCGGTCGATCGCGCGATCATGCGAACCAGAAGTGCGGTGTTTCCGGTACATGGCCTGCTGCCGCAGTTATCTTCGGCGGCGCGCCCGCGGGTACCCGCGGCACCCACGTGACGTGCTTCTTTCTGTGTTTTCGGCAGAATCAGCCGGGGGTCGGAAGGGGCTCGGGTCTGCTTCAGCCGCAAGGGTAAGTACATTGAGACGATTATGGGTACTTGCTCTTTTCCGTACGAGACTTACCCTGGGATACGTACGTGACTGGTGCGCTGAATCCGGTCAGGCGTGCTCGGCTTCGCGCGGAAGAGGGCAATGATGGCAAACGAAACTCCCCTAAGCGACGTTAGATTCCTTACCGTCGCCGAAGTGGC
>JBEKEK010000171.1:0-16813 GCA_050013875.1 Trebonia sp.
GGCGCCTCCAACCGCGAGGACATGATCGACCCGGCGATCCTGCGGCCCGGCCGCCTGGACGTCAAGATCAAGATCGAGCGGCCGGACGCCGAGGCGGCCAAGGACATCTTCTCCAAGTACGTCCTCACCGGCCTTCCGCTCCACCCCGACGATGTGAAGGAGCACGGCGGGTCGAAGCAGGAGACGGTGGACGCGATGATCCAGCGGACCGTGGAGCGCATGTACTCCGAGACCGAGGAGAACCGCTTCCTCGAGGTCACCTACGCCAACGGCGACAAGGAAGTCCTGTACTTCAAGGACTTCAACTCCGGTGCCATGATCGAGAACATCGTGGCCCGCGCCAAGCAGATGGCCATCAAGGAGTTCCTCGACGCCGGGCAGAAGGGCATCCGCGTCTCGCACCTCCTCGCCGCCTGCGTGGACGAGTTCAGCGAGAACGAGGACCTGCCCAACACCACCAACCCCGACGACTGGGCGCGGATCTCCGGCAAGAAGGGCGAGCGCATCGTCTACATCCGCACTCTGGTCTCTGGCAAGCAGGGCACCGAGGCGGGACGCTCCATCGACACAGTCGCAAACACCGGTCAGTACCTTTGATCGAAGCTGCGCTGAACCCCCCAGTGCTCATCCGACACGTGGCAGCCGGGCCGGCAGACGATGGTGTCTGCCGGCACTACGCTGAAGAACTATGAGCGTGCTGCGGGTCATGAGCACCGAGACCGAGTACGGCATATCCGTACCGGGTCAGCCGGGTGCCAACGCGATGGTGACCTCATCGCAGATCGTCAACGCCTACCAGGCGGCCACCGCCGCGCGGGCTCGCCGCGCCCGGTGGGACTTCGAGGAAGAGAACCCGCTCCGGGACGCCCGCGGGTTCGACCTGGCCAGGGAGACCGCGGACTCCACCCAGCTCACCGATGAGGACCTGGGTCTTGCCAACGTCATCTTGACCAACGGGGCGCGGCTCTACGTCGACCACGCGCACCCCGAGTACTCCGCCCCCGAGTGCACCAACCCACTGTCGGTGGTGATCTGGGACAAGGCGGGCGAGCGGATCATGGCGGAGGCGGCGGCCAAGGCGGCCACCGTGCCTGGCAGCCACCCGATCCACCTCTACAAGAACAACACCGACAACAAGGGCGTCTCCTACGGGACGCATGAGAACTACCTCATGCGCCGCTCGACCCCCTTCGCCGACATCGTCAAGAACCTCACCCCGTTCTTCGTCACCCGCCAGGTGATGTGCGGCGCGGGCCGGGTCGGCATCGGCGCCGACGGCCGGGGGACCGGCTTCCAGCTCAGCCAGCGGGCGGACTTCTTCGAGGTCGAGGTCGGCCTCGAGACGACGCTCAAGCGGCCGATCATCAACACCCGCGACGAGCCGCACGCCGACCCGGAGAAGTACCGGCGGCTGCACGTGATCATCGGCGACGCGAACCTGAGCGAGGTGTCCACCTACCTCAAGATGGGCACCACCGCGCTGGTGCTCGCGATGATCGAGGAGAAGTTCTTCAGCGTGGACCTCTCCCTTGAGGCCCCGGTCGCCGACCTGCGCGCGGTCTCCCACGACCCGGCGCTGAAGTACCTGGTGACGCTGCGGGACGGCCGCAAGATGACCGCGGTGCAGCTGCAGACCGAGTACCTGGAGCTGGCCAAGAAGTTCTGCCAGGACCGGTACGGGGACGACGTGGACCCGATGACGGCGGACGTGCTCGCCCGCTGGGAGTCGGTGCTCACCCGGCTGGCCGAGGACCCGATGCAGCTCTCCCGCGAGCTGGACTGGGTCGCCAAGCTCGAACTGCTCAACGGCTACCGCGACCGCGACGGCCTGGCCTGGGACGCGCCCAAGCTGCAGCTGATCGACCTGCAGTACGCCGACGTGCGGCAGCAGCGGGGCCTGTACAACCAGATCGCCATGCGCGGCCGGATGGAGCGGATGACCGACGAGCAGGCGATCGAGTGGGCGGTCGACAACCCGCCCGAGGACACCCGGGCGTACTTCCGCGGCCGGTGCCTGCGGCAGTACGCGGACGCGGTGGCCGCCGCTTCCTGGGACTCGGTGATCTTCGACGTCCCCGGCCGCGAGTCGCTGCAGCGGGTGCCCACCCTGGAGCCCCTGCGCGGCACAAAGGCGCACGTCGGCGCGCTGCTCGACCGCTGCAGGACGGCTGGGGACCTGGTTGCCGCGCTGACGCAGCAGTAGTAGCCGGCTTGGGGAATGGGGGCTGGCCCCCCAGGCAAGAAAGTAGCGCTTTAATTCCAATGCGGTCCGCGCAGGGTTGGGCGGGGGTGCGGCGGGCGAGGATAACGTTGGAGCTGCCGGTCGGGTTACCGGGCAGCACGGACGGAGGCACAGATGGCAACGAACAAGGACACGGGTGGTCAGCGGCAGACGACGCGGCGCACCGAAGAGACCGAAGAGGACCAGGCGGCGTCCACCGAAGAGGTCAAGGAGCGGCACGAAAAGCTCTCCGACGACGTGGACGCGATCCTCGACGAGATCGACGAGGTGCTCGAGGAGAACGCCGAGGAGTTCGTCCGCAGCTACGTTCAAAAGGGCGGCCAGTAGGTTAAGTCGCGGTGGGCAGTGTTTCCCCGCTCTCGCCTCCGGGCGCTCGGGCCCCTGCCCTCTCCCTCGTCGCGCGGCCAAAACCACCGCGCTCCTCAGTCCGATGACAAGGGCGCGCCCTTTGGCTCGCGGGGGATGGACTGGTTCGCGTTAGGCGAAAAAGTCCGGGCTACTAGGCAGTTCAACAACGTTCGGAACGGACGGTAGTGTCTGCACAAGGACAACAGACTCGGCAGGGAGGCGGCGGCGTGGGAGGATCCTTCGACGGCATCGGGGTAGGTCAGCCGGCTGCGTTCATGGCGGCGAGGGTTCCGTCATTCACGGAGTTCCTCAATGGCTACGCGCCGGACCTGCTGCCGGTCGGATTTCGCGGCCGTGGTCTCCCTGGTGGGGACGAGGTCAGCGACCTGATCAAGAACCTGCCGCACGCCACCACGATCGTGGCGGCGGCCTGCGAGCGCGGCGTGGTGATGGCAGGCGACCGGCGGGCGACCGCGGGGAACATGATCATCAAGCGGGACGTGGACAAGGTCCTGCGCAGCGACGAGTTCTCAGCGATCGCGATCGCCGGCGTGGCCAGCATCGGCCTGGAGTTCGTCCGGCTCTTCCAGGTCGAGCTCGAGCACTACGAGAAGATGGAGGGCCGGTCGCTCACCCTCGAGGGCAAAGCGCACCGGCTGGCCAAGATGGTCAGGGACAACCTGGGCGGGGCCATGCAGGGCCTGGCCGCCGTCCCGCTCTTCGCCGGCTACGACGAGGAGACCGGGCTCGGCCGGATCTTCAGTTACGACGTGGCGGGCGGGCCCTACGAGGAGCACCGCTACCACTCGATCGGGTCCGGCTCGATCTTCGCCAAGTCCGCGCTGAAGAAGCTCTACCGCGACGACATGTCGACCACCGACGCTGTACTCGCCTGCGTGCAGGCGCTCTACGACGCGGCCGACGACGACTCGGCCACCGGCGGCCCCGACCTCACCCGGCAGCTCTTCCCGGTGATCACCACGATCACCGACGACGGCTTCCACCGCCTGGCGGACTCCGAGGTCGCCGACTACGCGCAGCAGGTCGTGAGCGAGCGGATGCGCCTGCCTGACGGCCCCAACGCCCCGCTCCGCACTGCTAGCTGACCCAGTCAGCGACCCCGACTACTACCCCCGGCCCCCAGCACTGACCCCACACCCGCACCGACCACTTCCCCACCCGCACCGACCACTTCCCCACCCGCACCACCCGCAACTCGACCAGCTAAGGGAGCGCCCGCGGTGTCCATGCCGTTTTACGTCTCGGCCGAGCAACAGATGCGCGACAAGGATGACTACGCGCGCAAGGGCGTAGCTCGGAGCCGCAGCTCGGTGGCGCTGCAGTATGCGGGCGGCATCCTGATGGTGACCCCGAACGTCTCGACCGTGCTGCACAAGATCAGCGAGATCTACGACCGGATCGCGTTCGCGGCGGTCGGCCGGTACAACGAGTACGAGGTGCTGCGCAAGGCCGGCGTCACCTACGCCGACCTCACCGGCTACTCGTTCGACCGGGGCGACGTTACCGCCCGCGGCCTCGCCAACTGGTACGCGCAGCAGCTCGGCACCAGCTTCACCGAGTCGATGAAGCCGTACGAGGTGGAGATCGTCGTCGCCGAGGTCGGCCTGCGGCCGGACAGCGACCAGATTTACCGGATCCGCTGGGACGGCTCGGTCTCCGACGAGCCGGGCTTTGTCGCCTTCGGCGGCCAGGCCGACACGGTCTCGGCTGCCCTGAAGGAGCGCTTCTCCGACGACATGTCGCTGGCCGAGGCGCTGGGCGCCGCGCTTGACGCCCTGTCCGCCCCGCCGCCGTCCACCCCGGCCTCTGCTGGCTCAGGGTCCGCCGCGACAGCCGGGAAGGCGGCAGCGTCGGCCGCGGCGGCCGGGAACGGCACGCCCACCGAGCTGCCCGCCGCCCAGCTCGAGGTGGCCATCCTCGACCGGGCCCGCGCCCACCGCACCTTCCGCCGCCTCCAGGGCCCCCGGCTGGAAGAGCTGATCGCCGAGTCCCGCGCCGCCACGGCAGCCGCGGCCCCCGCGACCGCGGCCCCCGCGACGACGGCCTCCACCGACGCCCCCAAGACGCCGCCCGCCGCCGACGACCCGCCCATCGGCCCGTCAGCGGGCAGCGACGGCATCCCCAAGCCTCCAGCCAAATAGCCATACCAGAAGCGCCGCGCCCGGCACCCAAGCGATGCCAGGCGCGGCGCTTCTGTCCGCGCGGGCGGCTCCCCCCGCCAGGCGGCTCACCGACGCCATCGACCCACTGACCGTCCGCGCACCGGGACCTGTCATCGGCGCCATCGACCCACGAGCGCCTGTCGTCTACGCCAACGACCCACTGACCGTCCGCCCACTGCACCTGTCGTCTACGCCAACGACCCACGAGCACCTGTCAGCTACGCCAACGACACTACTAGGCGATGTCGTTGGCGTAGCTGACAGGTCTTCGCAAACCAGTTAAATCACCTTATATTGGGCGTATCGGGCATAATACATTGTTCCGGTTGGGTTGTGCGTGACGGGAGAGGCTGAGGAAGGGGCCGTTTCTCGGCTACAACGGGATGTTCTTGTGCTGGCCGCGGCGGTTGGGGGCGGCGGCCAGCGCGGTCACGAGAGCGATGGCGGTGTCGGCGGGGGAGATGACCTCGTCGACGACGCCGATCTCGACCGCGCGGTCCAGCCCCCCGATGGTGGCTTCGTGCTCGGCCGCGAGCTCGGCCTCGGCGTCGTGCAGCTGGTCGGCCGGGACGGCGGCCAGCTTCCGCTTGTGCAGGACCCGCACCGCGGCGACCGCGCCCATGACGGCGATCTCGGCTCCCGGCCAGGCGTACACCTTGGTGGCGCCGAGGGACTTGGAGTTCATCGCGATGTAGGCGCCGCCGTAGGACTTGCGGGTCACCAGCGTCACCCGCGCCACGGTGGCCTCGGCGAAGGCGTGCAGCAGCTTCGCGCCGCGGCGGACCACGCCGTCCCACTCCTGGCCGACGCCTGGCAGATACCCGGGCACGTCCACCAGCACCACCAGCGGCACCCCGAAGGCGTCGCAGAACCGGACGAAGCGGGCGGCCTTCTCGGCCGACGCCGAGTCCAGGCAGCCGCCCAGGCGCATCGGGTTGTTGGCGATCACGCCGACGGTCCGGCCGCCGAGGCGGCCGAGGATCGTCACGATGTTCGGCGCCCACCGGGGGTGCAGTTCGATCCCCTTGTCGTCGAGCAGCTTGCTGGTGACCAGGTGCACGTCGTAGGCGCGCCGCGCGGACTCGGGCAGCACCCCGGTCAGGTCGCGCCCGGCGACCGACTCCTCCGAGAACTTGCCCTGGTCGGACAGGAGCGACACCAGCGAGCGCGCGTAGCCGAGCGCCTCGCCGTCGTGCGCCGCGACCAGGTGGACCACGCCGGACCGGCGGCTGTGCACCTCGGGGCCGCCGAGGCGGATCATGTCGACGTCCTCACCGGTCACCGAGCGGACCACGTCCGGCCCGGTCACGAAGATCCGGCCGGCGCTGGAGAGGATCACGATGTCGGTCAGGGCCGGCCCGTACGCGGCGCCGCCGGCCGCCGGGCCGAGGACCACGGAGATCTGCGGCACCACGCCGGACGCCGCGGTCATCGCCGCGAACACCGCGCCGACGCCATGCAGGCTGGCCACTCCCTCGGCCAGCCGCGCACCGCCGGAGTGCCATAGGCCGATGATCGGCACGCCGCGGGCGATGGCCTCGTCGTAGGCGGCGGCGATCACCGCGCACCCGTCGACGCCCATCGCGCCGCCCTGGACGCGGGGGTCGGAGGCGAACGCGACCGCGCCAGACCCGTCGATCAGGCCGGCCGCGGCGACCGCCCCCGAGCCCTCGTGCGGGACCGTGGCCAGCACCGACATCGTGCCCGGGTCGAACAGCGCCTCGAGCCGTGCGATCGGGTCGCGCGGCAGGTGAGCCTCGGCCGTCGGCGTGTCAGAGACAGCAGTCATCGCGATCAGGCCTCCGCAGCCGTGGAAGAAGGGGGAGCGTACTCGGTGAACACGAGCGCGACGTTGTGCCCGCCGAAGCCGAACGCGTCGTTGAGCACCGCCATGGGCTCACCGTCAACCCGGGGAGCGAGCGAGCGCGGCTTGGTGGCGACGTCGATCGCCAGGTCGTCATCGGGGTCGTCAAGGTTGATGGTCGGCGGCGCCGTCCGGTCGACCAGCGCCATGATCGCGGCCACCGTCTCGACCGCGCCCGCCCCGCCGAGCAGGTGCCCGGTCATCGACTTGGTGGCCGACACCACGACCCCGGCCGTGTCGGACCCGAGCGCGGCCTCGATCGCCCGCGCCTCGAGCGGGTCACCGCCGGGGGTGGAGGTGGCGTGCGCGTTCACGTGCACCACCTGGGACGGCGAGACGCCCCCGTTGCGCAGCGCCGCGTTGATCGCGAACGTCACGCCCTCGCCGTCCGGCGCCCCGAGCGAGATGTGATGGGCGTCCGAGGAGTAGCCGGCGCCCGCCGCCACCGCGTAGATGCGCGCGCCGCGCGCAACCGCGTGCTCCTGCGACTCCAGGATCACCACGCCCGCGCCCTCGCCGAGCACGAACCCGTTGCGTCCCTTGTCGAACGGCCGCGAGGCCCGCTCGGGCTCATCGTTCCTGGTCGACATCGCGCCCATCCGGGCGAAAGCGCCGATGTTGAGTGCCATGATCGCCGCCTCCGCGCCCCCGGCGATCACCACGTCGGCCCGGCCGGAGCGGATCATGTCGATGCCGTAGCCGATCGACTCGGCACCGGACGCGCACGCACTCACCAGTGTGTGCGCCCCCGCCTTGGCGCCGAACTCGATGCTGATCCAGCCGGCCGCGCCGTTCGGCATCAGCATCGGCACGGTGTAGGGCGAGATCCGCTCCCACCCCTTCTCGTTGAGCGCGTCGTAGGCGGTGAGCGTGGAGCCGATCCCACCGATGCCGCTGGAGACCGCGACGCCGAGCCGGTACGGCTCAACCTCGGGCGAGCCGGCGTCGGCCCAGGCCTCCCGGGCCGCGACCAGCGCGAACTGCTCGCACCGGTCCATCTTGCGCGCCTGCACCCGGCCGACGACGGCCACCGGGTCGACCGCGGCGGTGGCCGCGATCTTCACCGGCAGCGAGTCGACCCAGGAATCGGTGAGACGGCGCACACCGCTGGTCCCCGCGAGCATCGCCGACCAGGTGGACGCGACATCACCGCCGAGCGGCGTGGTCGCGCCGAGCCCAGTGACGACGACGCTTACCTGACCGTTGCTGCTCACTGCAACCTCCGCACTTGCGTTGGATTTAACGACGGCTAACGACGGTCCCCGAAAAGCTCAGGAGCTCTTGGAGACGAAGTTGACGACGTCCTGGACGGTCTTCAGGTCCTTCAGCTGCTCGTCCGGGATCTCGACGCCGAACTTGTCCTGCGCGGCGACGGCGATCTCGACCATGGACAGCGAGTCGATGTCGAGGTCGTCGACGAAGTTGGCCTGCGGGGTCACCTCGTCGGCGGGCGTGCCGGCGATCTCTTCGATGATCTCCGCGAGCCCGGCCAGAATCTCCTGGTCAGTCACTGTTGCTCCTTTGGCTTGTCTGTTGGCTTGCCCCGCCTGGGTGACTTGCCCCAGTTGGGTGAATCGGGTGCTGTGATGGCCGCTAGGGTACCGTGATCACCTGCGACGCGTAGGAGAGCCCGGCGCCGAAGGCGATCAGCAGCGCGGGCTTGCCCGGCTGCAGCCGGCCCTGCTCGGCCATCCGCGAGAAGGCGAGCGGGATCGACGCGGACGAGGTGTTGCCCGCGGTGATGATGTCATCGGCGACGCGGTCCCTGGGGATGCCGAGCTTCTTGGCCAGGGCCTCGATGATCCGCAGGTTGGCCTGGTGGGGGATAAAGGCCGATATTTCGGCCGGTGTCACCCCGGCCCGGCGGCACGCCTCCAGGGCCACCGGGTGCAGCGCGGTGGCCCAGCGGAACACCGCCTGCCCGTCCTGCTTCAGCTTCCCGTTCCGCCCCTCGATGACGATCTTGTGCGCCTGGTCGCCCGCGCTGCCCCAGACAACGGGCCCGATCCCCGACGGCTCGCCCTCCTCGGCCGGCCCGACCACGGCCGCCCCGGCCCCGTCGGCGAAGATGATGCAGGTTGACCGGTCGGTCCAGTCCATCCACGCGGTCATCTTCTCCGCGCCGATCACCAGCACGTTCCGCGCCGAGCCGGCCCGCACCGAGTCGGACGCGGCGCCGATCGCGTAGCAGAACCCGGCGCAGGCCGCGTTCAGGTCGTACGCCCCCGGCGCGACGATGCCGAGCCGGTAGGCGACGGTGGCCGCCACGTTCGGCATCGGCGACTCCGGGCTGCACGTCGCGACGATCACCAGGTCAATCTCGGACGGCTCGAGCCCGCTGGCCGCCAGCGCCTTCGCCCCGGCCGCCTCGGCCATGTCCGCCACGGTCTCGTCGTCGCGGGCGAACCGCCTGGACTGGATGCCGACCCGCGTCCTGATCCATTCGTCGCTGGTATCGACCAGTTTGGCCAGGTCGTCGTTGGTGACCACCCGGTCGGGCTGGTATCCGCCGAACCCGAGGATCTTCGCCCCGGGCAGTAGTCCGTTCACGCCTGCTCCGTTCACGCCGGTTCGGTTGGCTGAAGACGGACAAGCGGCTGCCCCGCGCCAACCGGGTCGCCATCCTCAACGAGCCACTCGGTGACCACCGCGTCGTGCGGTGCGGTCACCGCCTTCTCTCCGCCGCGAGCGACGATATGCCCTAGAACGTCACCGGCGCGGACGTTCGCGCCAGCTGGCGCCGCCACGGTCTGCGTGCCGTCCTCGGTCGGTGTACCCGTTTCGAGCAGGCTGACCTTGCCCGCGCAGGGCGCGACGACGATCTTCCAGTCCGGCCCCGACCCGATGGAGTTCGCCACATACCCGTTGGTCGCCGTCGCGTGCGCGGCGATGAGCGCCCGGGCGGCGTCCAGCTGGTCCGGCGTCTTGATCGCCAGCAGCTCGACGCCGGGCAGGGCCCGCTTGGCCACCCCGGTCAGGGTGCCGCCGGGCAGCAGCTCGATCATCGCGCTGATCCCGATGTCGGACATGGTGGCCATGCACAGGTCCCAGCGCACCGGGTTGGCGACCTGGTTCACGATCCGGTCAACCCAGTTGGCGCCGGAGGTGACGACCGCGCCGTCGCGGTTGGAGAGCAGTGTGATCACCGGGTCCTTGACCTTGGTGCCGGCCGCCGCCGCTTCGAGTGCGTCGACGGCCGGGGCCATGTGCTTGGTGTGGAACGCGCCGGCCACCCGCAGCGGCCGCAGCCGCGCCCCCTTGGGCGGGTTGGCGGCGAACTCCGCAAGCTGCTCAAGGGTGCCGCCGGCCACGATCTGGCCGGTGGCGTTGATGTTCGCAGGGGTCAGCCCCGCGTTGGCGATGGCGGCAAGCACAGCGGCCTCGTCGCCGCCGAGTACCGCGGTCATCCCGGTCGGCGTGGCCTCGCAGGAGGCGGCCATGGCCTCGCCGCGGACGCGGGTCAGCGCGATCGCGTCGGGCGCGCTGATCACGCCGGCGATCACGCCGGCCGCGAGCTCGCCAACGCTGTGCCCAGCCGCCGCGTCGGGCTCGCCGAGCAGCCCGGCGACCGCGATGGACGCCGCGACCAGCAACGGCTGGGCGACGGAGGTATCGGTGATCTCTTCCGCGCTGCCCGTGGTGCCAAGCCGGATCAGGTCCCGTCCGGCCAGTTCCGACCAGGCGCCGAACTGCTCAGCGAGACCGGGGATCTCAAGCCAGGGGGACAGGAAGCCGGGAGTCTGAGCGCCCTGCCCGGGCGCGGTGAAGATAAGCACGTTGTTAACCATGCCCTGTAGAGACCCACCACACCGATGTCGAACGATACGAAGTTCTGCGCCTTAAACTTGTAGGTTATCTCTAAATATCGTTAACCATCTAGTCACCGTATGGTCACCCGCGCCGTTTTCGGCGTGGTTGCCTCCGCACCTGGCACGGCGCGGCCGCGCCTGCCCGGTTACGCCTTTCCGAGGTAATGCGCCTCGACCCGGCGCTCGGTGACGCCGTGCTCGGCCGACTTCTCGACGCGGTAGGCGGCGCTGTTCGGCCGTGACGCGACCACCTCGCTCAGGGTCTCGCCGTGGAAGACAAGCGCGGCGCCGTCGTCGGCGGCCCATCCGTCATTCAGTTCACCGGCCGCGACGAACCGCCGGTAGCTGGGCCGTCGCTGTGCCTCCCCGTCGTAGTGCGGGCAGCAGCTCCCGGGCAGCAGGCCCAGCCCGTCATGCAGCGCGGCGAGCCGGGAGAACCCGAAGGAGTCGGTCACCGACTGGCCGAACCAGCAGTTCATGCCCGCGCTCAGGCCGCACAGGACAATGCCCTGCTCCCAGGCGCGACGGAGGATGAGGTCAAGCCCGTGCAAGCGCCAGACCGCGGCCAGGTTGGCCGTGTTGCCGCCACCGACGTAGATCACGTCCTGCGCGAGGACGAACGCCGCCAGGTCGAGAACACTGCGATCGAACAGCTGCAGATCCGCGGTGCGGCAGTCATACGCCGAGAACGCCCGGTAGAACCGCGCCACGTACTCGACCGAATCGCCACTTGCCGTCGGAAGAAAGCACACCCGCGGCCGCGACGTTCGCGCCAGCGACAGAACGAACTCGTCAAGCAGCGGGTTCTCCGGTTCCATGGAGAACCCGCCGCCACCCATCGCCACCACTCGCCGCATGTCCACGCCGTAAAACGTACCGAGTCGCCGGTCACCGTGTCAGCACCGTTTCCGGCACGAGATAGGCGAGGCGGTGCCGCGATGGATCAAGCGGCCCGGCGCGCGTATATTGAGCGGTGGCAGCCACGTCTGCCTGATCCTGGCTACGCCAGCCCCGGCGCTGGTGCTAGCGCTCGCGGACGAGAGCGGCGCAGCCCTCACGTGGATTTTCGTCCCTCCTTCCATCGTGATCACTCCATGCGGTGGCCAGGCGCCGGGACACGGCCACCTGAACTGGGCTTCCGGAAGGAGCAGTCAACCATGAACCGTAAGTACATCCAGCTTGCGTTCATCCTGACCGGGCACGTCATCTTCGCCTCTGTGACGTGGCGGGACATCAAGCGACGGCCAGCCGGGCAGATTCGCGGGAGTAAAAACCTCTGGCGGATTTTGAGCGCGGTCAATACTCTTGGGTCAACCGGCTACTGGCTGATCGGCCGCCGCTACGGGAGGTCGCAGGCGGACCTGACCGCCTGACCCGTCTGCCTCCTCGATCGGAGACCCATGGCCGAGGCGCTCGAGTGGACCGGACCCGCGCTCGATGACGGCGGCGTCATCGAGCGGGGCTTCCGGCTCAGCCAGGTCGCTGGCACCGTCCCTGGCGTGCTGTGGCTGCCGCCAGCCGCCCGGGGAACCCCTCCGGTGGTCCTGCTCGGGCACGGCGGCAGCGGCCATAAGCGGAACGAGCGGAACGTCGCCCTCGCCCGGTGGTTCGCCACCCACGCCGGGCTCGCCGCCCTGGCGATCGACGGGCCGTATCACGGTGACCGGGTGGCCGCCCCGATGTCCGCCGCCGAGTACCAGCCTCGCGTCGTGGCGGAAGGAACCGAAGTCGTCCTTGACCGGATGACGGGCGACTGGCTGGCAGCCGTGGACGCCATCGAGGCGGCCGGCCTGGCGGACACCTCGAACATCGGATACCTGGGAACGTCGATGGGAACGCGGTTCGGCCTTCCGCTCGCGGCCGCCCTGGGCAGTCGGCTCCGCTGCGTGGTCCTCGGCAAGTTCGGTCTCAAGCAGGGACCGGGCCTGCCGGCCGGGCTCTCGGTGCCGGAGCGCGTCGCCAGCGATGCCCGCCTGGTCACCGCCCCGGCCCTGTTCCACCTGCAGTGGGACGACGAGGTCTTCCCCTCCGGCGGTCAGCTCGCCCTCTTCGACGTGCTGGGATCCAAGGACAAGGAGCTGATCGGGTTGGCCGGCCCGCACGCCGAGACGCGGCCTGAAGCCATTGCCCGCTGGCGCGACTTCATCGTCCGCCACCTGGCGAAGGATCAACCGCGCGGGGAGGTAGCAGCCACCGTTCGTTCGGGATAAGGGTTGTGCATTTCACCCGCGGCGGCCCGCATCAGGCCCGGCGCTCGGCCAGGCGGCCGAGGATGATGGCGGTCCA
The DNA here is from genome assembly GCA_050013875.1 of Trebonia sp. Classification (GTDB taxonomy): domain Bacteria; phylum Actinomycetota; class Actinomycetes; order Streptosporangiales; family Streptosporangiaceae; genus Trebonia. The sequence goes on from JBEKEK010000171.1 coordinate 12,733, forward strand.
CAGGGTGAAGCCGTCCCGGCCATCGGAAGGGGTGTAGCCGGTGAGCTCGGTGACCCGCTTGAGCCGGTAGCGCACCGTGTTCGGGTGGACGAAGAGCATCCGGGCGGTCGCCTCAAGCGACGACCCCTGCTCCAGGTAGGCGGTAAGGGTGTCAAGCAACGCGGAGCCGCCCGCGAGCAGCGGCTGGTATACCTGCGTGACCAGCGCCTGGACGGCGTCGGCGTCGGCGTCGAGTGCGCGTTCCGGCAGCAGTTCGTCGGAGCTGGCCGGGCGCGGCGCCTCTGGCCAGGCGGATGCCGCCCGCAGGCCGGCTAGTGCGGCCCGCGCTGAGGCGGACGCCGACTGCAGGTCGCGGACGGTCGGTCCGACCACCAGCGGTCCCGTGCCGAACAGGCCGGATAGTTTCTCGGCGGCCGCCATCGGGTCGTCGGTGCCGCCGAGCACCACGATCAGCCGCCCGCCCTGCACGCCGGCGATGAGGTCGAAGCGCGCCCGGCGGGCCGCCGCGCGCAGCTCGTCGATGACCGGCTCGGCGTCGTCGCCATCAACCTCGCCGGCCACGACCGCGACCGGGGATGAGGACCAGTTCAGCGCCGACGCCCAGGAGTTGAGTGAGTCGGCTCCCTCGCCGCGCACCAGCGAGTCGACGACCAGGGCCTCAAGGCGGGCGTCCCACGCGCCGCGGGCCTCCGCCGTCCGGGCGTACACCTGCGCCGCGCTGAAGGCGATCTCCCGCGAGTAGATGAGCACCGCCTCGTGCAGTTCAGCCTCCGCGCCGGGCGCGGCCAGCACGTCCACCTGATCCTCGACGACGTCGATGATCACCCGGACCATCTCGACCGCGTGCTGCAGCGACACCGCCCGGGCGAGTTCGCGGGGCGCCGTGCCGAACACCTCGGTGGCGGCGGGCCTGGTCCGTTCCGGATGCTTGATCCAGTCCGCGAACGCGGCGATGCCGGCCTGCGCGACCAGCCCCAGCCACGACCGGTTCTCAGCCGACATCTTCCTGAACCATGGCAGCCGTTCGTCCATCGCGGCGATCGCGGCGGTGCCGAGCGTCCCCATCGCGCGGTCGATCCGCTGCACCGTCTCCGCATGCACCCGCGCGGCGCCGATCTCCCCCCGCGCGACCTGCTTTTTTCCGGTCACGACCCGCCCTCCTCAGGCGCGGCCCCGGCGGATCGTGGATCGTTGTGTACATCCCGGTGTACACAACGATCCGCTATCCACGCGCCATAGCGTCGTTCGCCTGATAACAGCAAGAAAATCCTGCTCGCCTAGCCAAGCGACTCCGAGACCGGCAGGTCGAGCTTGTACTTCGCGATCGCCTGGCCCGGCAGCGACGCGTCCACCTCACCCGACCGCGCCAGCTGCGACAGCACCGCCAGCGTGATCGACTCCGCGTCCACGTGGAAGAACCGCCGCGCGGCCGGGCGGGTGTCGGAGAAGCCGAACCCGTCCGTCCCCAGCGACGTGTAGGGCGACGTCGACGGCACCCAGCGCGAGATCTGGTCAGGCACCGCCCGGATCCAGTCGGAAACCGCGACAACCGGCCCCGACGAATCCGACAGAGCCGACGTCACGTACGGCACCTGCGCCGCCTCACCGGGGTGCAGCAGATTGTGCGACTCCCGCGCCATGGCGTCGCGCCGCAGCTCGGTCCACGAGGTGACCGACCAGACGTCGGCGGCCACCCCCCAGTCCTCGGCCAGCAGCCGCTGGGCCGACAGCGCCCACGGCATCGCCACCCCGGAGGCGAGAACCTGCGCCCGCGGGGCGGACGCGGATGGCCCGGCCGCCGGCGCGTACTTGTACATGCCGCGCAGGATGCCCGCGTCGAGGTCATCCACCGCGGGCGCGGCCGGCTGCACGTACGGCTCGTTGTAGACGGTGAGGTAGTAGAAGATGTTCTCACCGTCCGGATGCTCCGGGCTCGAGTCGTACATCCGCCGCAGCGCGTCCTTGACGATCACCGCGACCTCATAGGCCCAGGCCGGGTCGTAGGAGACGCACGCCTCCGACACCGAGGCAAGCAGCATCGAGTGCCCGTCGTTGTGCTGCAGCCCCTCGCCGGTCAGCGTCGTCCGCCCGGCGGTGGCCCCGAGCAGGAAGCCCCGGCCGAGCTGGTCACCCAGCGCCCACATCGAGTCGCCGGTCCGCTGCCAGCCGAACATCGAGTAGAACACGTACACCGGGATCATGTGCGTCCCGTGGGTTGCATAAGCAGACCCAGCCGCGATCACCGAGCCCATCGCGCCGGCCTCGGAGATGCCCTCGTGCAGGATCTGCCCGCGCTCCGACTCCTTGTAGGCAAGCAGCAGGTTGCGGTCGACCGACTCATAGGTCTGGCCGAACGGCGAGTAGACCTTCGCGGTCGGGAACATCGAGTCCATGCCGAAGGTGCGCGCCTCGTCCGGGATGATCGGCACGAACCGCTCGCCGATCACCGGGTCCTTCATCAGGTCCTTGAGGATCCGGACGAACGCCATCGTGGTGGCGACCGACTGCTTGCCAGATCCCTTGTGGAAGCCCTCGAACAGCGCGTCCGGCGGCTGGGGGAGCGGCTTGGCGCGTACTACCCGGCGCGGCAGCACGCCGCCAAGCGCGGCCCGCCGCTCCTTCATGTACTGGATCTCGGAGGAATCCTCGCCCGGGTGGTAGTAGGGCGGCAGCTCTGCTTCCAGGGCTTCATCCGAGATCGGCAGGTAGAGCCGGTCGCGGAACTCCTTGAGCTCGGCGTGCGTGAGCTTCTTCATCTGGTGCGTCGCGTTGCGCGCCTCGAAGTCCTTGCCCAGCGTCCAGCCCTTGATCGTGTGGGTGAGGATCACCGTCGGCTGGCCGACGTGCTCGCGGGCGGCCTTGAACGCCGCGTACACCTTCCGGTAGTCGTGCCCGCCGCGCGGCAGGTTGCGCAGCTCGTCGTCGGACAGGTGCTCCACCATCGCCCGCAGCCGCGGGTCGTCGCCGAAGAAGTGCTCGCGGGTGTAGGCGCCGGACTCCACGCTGTAGGTCTGGAACTGCCCGTCCGGCGTGGTGTTCATCTTGTTGACGAGCACGCCGTCGGTGTCCTTGGCCAGCAGCGGGTCCCAGTCGCGGCCCCAGATGACCTTGATCACATTCCAGCCCGCGCCGCGGAAGAACGCCTCCAGCTCCTGGATGATCTTGCCGTTGCCGCGCACCGGGCCGTCGAGCCGCTGCAGGTTGCAGTTGATGACGAACGTGAGGTTGTCGAGCTCCTCGCGGGCCGCGAGGCCGATCGCCCCCAGGGCCTCCGGCTCGTCCATCTCGCCGTCGCCTAGGAACGCCCACACGTGCGAGCGCGATGTGTCGTGCAGCTCGCGGGCGAGCAGGTAGCGGTTGAATCGCGCCTGGTAGATCGCGTTCAGTGGGCCGAGTCCCATGGAAACGGTCGGGAACTCCCAGAAGTCCGGCATCAGCCGGGGGTGCGGGTAGGACGGCAGCCCGCCGCCCCGGTGCGAGAGTTCCTGGCGGAATCCGTCGAGCTGGGTCTCGCTCAGCCGCCCCTCAAGGAATGCCCGCGCGTAGATGCCGGGCGCGGCGTGCCCCTGGAAGAAGACCTGGTCACCGGACTCGCCGTGGTCCTTGCCGCGGAAGAAGTGGTTGAACCCCACCTCATAAAGCGAAGCCGCCGAGGCATAGGTGGCGATATGACCGCCAACGCCCGCGCCGCCCGGGTGGTTGGCGCGCGACACCATAATCGCGGCGTTCCAGCGGATATAGGCGCGGATGCGCCGCTCCACGTACTCGTCACCGGGGAACCACGGTTCCCGTTCCGGTGGGATCGTGTTGATGTAGTCAGTGGAACGCAGGCCGGGCACTCCGACCTGCTGCTCGCGCGCCCGCTCGAGCAGGCGGAGCATGAGGTACCTGGCCCGCCCGCGGCCGCGGCTGCGGGTGACCGAGTCGAAGGAGTCGACCCACTCCCGGGTCTCATCCGGATCGATGTCCGGCAGCTGGGTCGGCAGGCCGTCGCTGATAATGGAGTAACGCTGGCGTCCGGAAGCCACGGGGTAGCCTCGCCTTCCGCAGTTCGGCGGCTGTTGGCCGCGGATAGTTCGAC
>JBEKEK010000172.1:0-16571 GCA_050013875.1 Trebonia sp.
AGGTGAAAGTCACCCCACCCCCCGGGTTCCATGGGAGGCGTCGTGCCGCTCTCTGAGCATGAGCAGCGTCAGCTCGAGCAGATCGAGCAGGCGCTCTACAGGGAGGATCGGAGGCTAGTCCGTCTAGTTCGCTCCAGCGATCCCCACGTGCATTACCGGCGTCGGGTGATAACGGCGCTCATCGGGTTGGTTCTTGGCGCGGCGATGGTGGCCGCCGGAATTGTCCTGCCGCATCTCCTCGGCCTGGCGGTCGGCGGGTTTGTCGTCATGCTCCTGTCCGGCGTCTGGGCGCTGAGCAGCTGGCGGCAGATGGCGACCGTCACCCTCGGCGGGGCGGCTAGCGGTCCGGTCGGCAAACGCCGCTCGCGCCGGTCACGGCACGGCAGCCGGGGCGGCCGGGCCCAGACCCGCTCCTCCATGATGGAGCGGCTTGATGAGCGCTGGCGCAGGCGGCAAGAGGGCGGTCTCTAGGAAGCCCGGGTCCGGAACCGGCCAAGCCAGTCCGGCGTCAGGCGGCTGAAGATGTCGGCCGCCTGTGCCGTCGCGTTCAGGGCGGGCCCGGTCACCGAGGCGGGCAGCAGCCTGCCCCGCCACCTGACCGGGCGCGGCGCCGCGACGGCGATGGCCCGCCGCACGGTGACGCTGTCCTGCCGCAGCCCGGCGCCGCTGGCGGGCCGCGCGGAATATCTGGCCCGCTCCTCCGCCATGGCGATGCGGCCGAGTGCGGCGAGCGCCGGCTCCGCCAGGTCGAGTTCGGTGCCCGCCCGGCTCGCCACCGCGCGCGGTGACTCGCTCGGCAGCCAGCCGGCCCCGTAGTCCACCAGGTCATCGCGGAGCTCGCGCCAGGCCGCGTGCGCCAACTCGACGTCCGGGCGGTCCGGCCCGCCGCGGTGCCTGCGCAGCCGCCAGCGCCGCCTCCTGATCACCTGCCGCGCCGTCCACGGGGCCGCCAGTCCGACGACGGCCAGCCCGGCCAGCACCAGGCCGAAGACCTCCCACGGGTTCACCCCGGGGGTCCGCACGGCGGTGCTGCCGGACCCGACAGCGCCACCGAGGTCACCGCCGCCGAACGCGGTGCGCAGGTTGGGTGGCAGGTTATTGGGGGCGCCGCCGCCGCCCGGGGCCGCGTTCGGCGGTGCGGTCGGCTCAAGGTTGGTGGCGCTGCCTGGTGAAGTGCTGCCCGGCAGGTAGGTGTAGGACGGCGCGTACGCGGTGCCCTGCCCGTCCGCGCCCGAGGGGGTCGGCTCGAATCGCAGCCAGCCGTACCCCCGGAAGTACAGCTCCGGCCAGGCGTGCGCGTCGTGGGTGGTGACCAGCCATTCGTTGCTGCCCTGGGGGGTGCCAGAGGTGAAGCCGTAGGCGACCCGCGACGGGATGCCGAGCAGCCGCGCGAGCACCGCCATGGCGAAGGAGAACTGCTGGCAGTACCCGCTCTTGGTCTTCGTGAGGAAGGTCGTCAGGCCGCTCGCGTCGAGCACCGTCGGGGCCTTCAGCGTGTACTTGAATGACCCGTCAGACAGCCAGTTCTGCAGCGCGACGGCCTGCTCGAACGGGGTCTTCGCCCTGGCGCTGGCGACGACGGACGCCGCCAGCGCGCGCAGCGAGTCGTAGGCGGCGGGCACCTGGAGGTAAGCGTGGCTGATGGCGGCGGGCGGCGGCGGCGCGTCGTTCAGCGCCTGCACGGTCGGGAAGACGCTCAGGCTGGTGACCGAGTACTGCAGGCCGCCAAGCGCGCTGTCGTCGAACACCATCAGCGTTGACCGGTCGGCCTCCAGGTTCCCCGGGGCCCGGACCGAGACCGCCGGGTAGGGTACCGGCAGCGCGCCCAGGTCGTCGGGCCCGACGTCGCCCGCGATGGTGACCGTCTCGTTCTCCTCGGGAAACCCCGCCCGGTTGGCGAGCCCGGGCGGCGCGGGCAGCGCGGGGTGGACCGCCACCTTCGACTCCGGCTGGCTGAACAGCCGCCAGCCGGAGTCGGTCAGCTCGTCGAGCGCATAGATCTGCAGGTAGTCGGGGGACTCCAGGGTGGTCTTGTACTCAAGCACGTCGGCCGCCCGCGAGTTGAGCTCGGTGTTGAGCTGCTGCGCGAGCACCGTGTCGCCGGGGAACCCGACGCCGGACCCGCCGCTGCCGCCCGCGCCGGAACCCGCGTGGCCGCCGATCCCCGGCTGCCCGCCGAATAGCCGGGTCACGTGCAGCCCGGGGATCACCAGCGGCAGGAACAGGGCGAGCACGACCGAGGCGAACCCGACCCGCCGCCCGGCCGCGGCCAGCGCCTTGGTGTCGGGGGCGGCGTCGCGGGCGGACGGGTCCTGGTGCTCCCACTCCCTGATGCGGTCCTTGCCCTCGCTGCTGAGCAGGGCCAGGTAGCCGCCGATGCCGGCACAGAAGGCCACCGTGGTACCGAGGAAGCCGCGGCCGATGCTGAGGGTGAACGGCTCCATGAACAGCAGCAGCAGCGGCAGGCCGGCCAGCGCGGCGCTGCCAAGCCGGACCGCGATCCAGTCGGTGAGCAGGGCCACGATGCCGATGCCGGCCGCGGCGAGCAGCAGCATGCCGGTCTTCTCGGGGACCGGCGGAGCGTATTTGGACGCGTCGGAGAATCCCTGGCCCACCAGGTCCCAGAGCTGCCGGGCCGAGGCGGGCGTCGGCAGCAGATGCCCAAGCGACCTGGCGTTGGAGAACACCAGGTTCAGGTAGAGCAGCAGCGCGACCAGGCCGCCGAGCAGGCAGACGGGCTCGGGCAGCCGCCGCACCCTGGTCGCCGTGCCGGCCGCCGCTACCACGGCGATCGAGCCGAGCCCGGCGATGAACCAGAGCCCGCCGGTGAAAATGGGGTAAAGCGACAGTGACGCCGCCGCGGTCGCCAGCGCGGCGGCCAGCGTCCGCCGGTGGCTCGCCATCACGCGCCCCCCGCCACGGCGCTGCTGCCGACGACGTTGCCGCCGCGGCCGACCCCCCGGTGCAGTTCCTGCCAGGCCGTGGGCAGCCGGGCCGCGTCGGTCACCACCGACACCCGCCACCCGGCTCCGGTCAGCGCCCGGACGCTGGCCGCGACCGACGGCTCGTCCTCGGACAAGATCAGCGCGAGGGCGGGCGCGTTGCCGCGCCGCGCCGTCGCCAGCTCCTGCGCCTGCCCGGCCGTCAGCTCGCCAAGCACCGCGATGAGCTGCCCGTCGCCGCTGCCGAGGGCCTTGACCCCGGCCTCGAGCCGGATGGCGCGGGAGGGCTGGAGCACGGCCAGCGTGTCAAGCAGGGTGTCGCGGAACGTCCCCTGCCGTGGCACCTCGCCGAGTTCGGTGACGAAGCGGGCGTCGAATCCCTCGCCCGCCAGGTGCACCCCGATCGAGGCGGCCGCGGTCACCGCCAGCTCGAACATCGCGGCGGAGTACCCGGTGCGCCTGCCGTCCAGGAAGAGCGACGCGGAGTTCCGCCAGAACTGCTCCTCACGGCGGACCATCAGCTCGCCGTAGCGCGCGGTGGACCGCCAGTGCACCCGGTGCAGGCTGTCCCCGGTGCGGTAGGCGCGGGGGGCCGCGTCGTCGTCGCCGCTGGCGGCGATCGACCGCCGGCCGCTGTCGCTGTCGCCCAGCCAGCTGCCGGCCAGCGGTGGCCGGGACAGCGGCACGATGGCGGGGGTGACGGTCAGCGTCGAGGTGGAGGTGAACGCCCGGGTGATCGAGACCAGGCCGAAGGAATCGGCCACCCGCACCCGCAGCGGCCCGATGGTGTACCTGCCCCGGGTGTCCGCGCCGAGCTCGTAGGTGTATTCGCGCGATCCGCCGCCGCCGATCCCCTCGAACACGAACCGGGGCCGGGAACCCAGCGCGTAAGGGACGGTATCGTCGGCCAGCAGCAGCCCGGTGCGCAGCCGGGAGACGTTGACCAGCCGGACGGTCACCGCGGCGCTCTGCCCGACGGGCAGCCGGGCCGGGACCACCCGGCGGACACAGGACAGCCGGTACCTGGCCCGGCCGGCCCCGAAGGCGGACAGCAACGGCAGCGCCATCATCAGCGCGCCGATCCGCAGCAGGTCAGGCTCGGGGATGAGGAGCCCGCAGATCACGGCCGCCGCCCCGGCGGTGACGAAGGACCGGCCGCGTACCGTCAGCGCCCCAAGCAGCGTGCGCATGGCCTGGTCAGCCCCCCGTCAGGGCTTCGGCAGCGGGGTCTGCGCGACGATCCGGGCGACCACCTGCTCGGGCGGGTGCCGCTCGACGAGCGCCTCGGCGGTCGGCAGCAGCCGGTGCGCGAGTACCGGCACGGCGAGGGCCTGGATGTCGTCGGGGATGACGTAGTCCCGGCCGTCAAGCGCGGCCCGCGCCCTGGACGCGCGCAGCAGGTGGAGCGCGGCCCGCGGCGAGGCGCCGAGGCGCAGCTCGGGCGCGGACCTGGTGGCCGCCGCCAGCGCGATGATGTACTCCTTGACCTGCCCGGTGACGAGCACTCCGCGCACCGCGGCGATGAGCTCGCGCACCTCCACCGCGCTGGCGACCGGCTTGAGCTGGTCAAGCGGCGACGATGACCCGTGCGTGTCCAGCATCTCAAGCTCCGCCGCGGCGGTCGGATAGCCCATCGAAATCCGCGCGGTGAACCGGTCGCGCTGCGCCTCGGGCAGCGGGTAGGTGCCTTCCATCTCGATCGGGTTCTGAGTGGCGATCACCAGGAACGGCGCCTCAAGCAGGTAGGTGGTGCCGTCCACCGTCACCTGCCGCTCTTCCATGCACTCGAGCAGTGCCGACTGGGTCTTGGGCGAGGCCCGGTTGATCTCGTCGCCGACCACGATGTTCGCGAAGACCGGGCCTGGCTTGAACTCGAACTCGCGCAGTTCCTGGTTGTAGGCGTTGACCCCGGTGATGTCGCTCGGCAGCAGGTCGGGAGTGAACTGCACCCGCCGGACCGAGCAGTCGATGGACCGTGCGAGGGCCTTGGCCAGCATTGTCTTGCCTACGCCGGGCACGTCCTCGATGAGCAGGTGCCCCTCGGCCAGCAGCACGGTCAGCGCCAGCCTGACCGCCTCGGCCTTGCCGTCGATGACCGATTCGACGGCCGTGCCAATCCGCTGAGCGGTCGCCACCAGGTCATCGAGGGCCCGCTGCGGACCCCGCCCCGTGTCGAGTACCAATCGGCCCTCCTTGAGAAAAGGCCCGCCGCCGCGGCGCCGGAGACTGCGTCGTCTATTGACATTATGTCGTGCCGCCCCGAATGTGCCACGTCGCGCGCCCCAGATCAGCTGATCGAAATCCATGTCGTTTCAGCCGCCATGGCGGATGTATCGCCATAGGTCTATTCGATCTTGGTGATTATTCAGCGCTGTTTCTGCTGCGCCGAGGTAGCCGCCGAATGGAGCGCGGGTGGGGGAGAGTGTGCGACCCGCCCTGAGGCGAGTTCTCCCCCCACTTCACTCCACCCACTCTGAACTGGCCTTTTATCGAAGAGAGGTGGGCCGGGCGGAGGTTTGGGCTGGTGTCGGTGGAGGAATGTGGAGTACAGTGGGGCGTGGTGGAGTGAGATAACCATCGAAACTCGGCTCGCTCGGGGGTGGGAGGTGAGGACCGAATGTTTCTCGGTACTCACGCGCCCCGGCTTGACGAGAAGGGGCGAATGTTTTTGCCCGCCAAGTACCGTGACGAGCTCTCTGGGGGAGTCGTGATCACGAAAGGGCAGGAGCGCTGCCTGTACGTCTTCCCGACCGATGAGTTCGGGCGGATGGCGGAGGCACTGCGCACGGCGCCGGTGACCGCCAAGGGACTGCGGGACTACAGCCGCGTCTTCTTCGCCAGCGCGTCCGACGAGGTACCCGACAAGCAGGGCCGGATCACCGTCCCCGCCGCGCTCCGCACGTACGCGGGGCTGGAGCGCGACTGCGTGGTGATCGGTGCCAACACCCGGCTCGAGATCTGGGACGCCCAGGCCTGGGAGACCTACCTGGCCGCCCAGGAAGACTCGTTCTCCGAGGCCGCGGAGGAGGTGCTACCAGGCATTCTGTGACCGGCCGCCCGATCTGATCAGACGGCCACCAGCCGTCCGGCGGGTCTGGTATCCGCGCCTGGACCCCAGGCTGGCGCCACTTCCCCGGTGCCAGGCAGGTCCAGCCGAGGGCGCGGACTCCAGACTCGTCCGGGCGGCGGCATGCAGTAGCTGGCAGAGCAGTAGCTGGCAGGGCAGTGGCTGGCAGGGCAGTGGCTGACCGCGCCCCGCCGACTAAGCAGTTCAGCAGCACGCGCGAAGCGGAGGGGTCTGTGAGCGAGCACGCCTATGCGCACGTGCCGGTGATGGCCGGCCGGGTGACCGAGCTGCTGCTGCCCGCGCTCACCGGGCCCACTCCCGGCGGCCGTCCGCCGGTCCTGGTGGACGCCACCCTCGGCCGCGCGGGGCACGCGCGGACCCTGCTCGAGGCCTGCCCCGGGCTGCTGCTGATCGGCATCGACGCCGACGCGGCCGCGATCGAGGCCGGGCGCGACCTGGCCGCCGAGTACCCGGGCCGGGTGACCCTGGCGCACGCGTTCTACGACGCCATCGCCGAGATCGTCGCCGCGGCGGGGCACCGCCGCATCCAGGGCGCCCTGTTCGACCTCGGTGTGTCGTCCCCGCAGCTCGACGACGCCGGCCGCGGGTTCTCCTACGCGCAGGACGCGCCACTGGACATGCGCATGGACCAGAGCGCGGAGCTGACCGCCGAGCGGATCGTCAACACCTACCCGCCGGCCGACCTTGCCCGGGTGCTGGCCGAGTACGGCGAGGAGCGGTTCGCCCGCCGGATCGCCGAGACGATCGCCCGCGAGCGCGCGCGCGAGCCGATCACCAGCACGCTGCGGCTGGCCGCGATCGTCAAGGACGCGATCCCCGCGGCCGCCAGGCGCACCGGTGGCAACCCGGCCAAGCGGACCTTCCAGGGGCTCCGCATCGAGGTAAACGACGAGCTCGGCGCGCTGCGCCGGGCGGTTCCGGCGGCGCTTGACCTGCTCGCGCCGGGCGGCCGGTTCGTCTGCCTGGCCTACCACTCGCTCGAGGACCGCCTGGTCAAGCGGGAACTGGTCGCGCGGACGGCCGACGCCACGCCGCCCGGCGTGCCGCTGCGCGCGGCCGACGCGGCCGCCGGCGGCGCCCCGTTCCGCCTGCTGACCAGGGGAGCCGAGCGCCCGGGGGAACAGGAGCTGGCGGTCAACCCGAGGTCGGCCTCGGCCCGCCTCCGCGCGATCGAGCGCATCAGGAACCAAGCATGAGCAAGATAACAGCAAGAAGCAGTCGTGCCCAGGCACGGGGTCGGGCGGCTGCCTTCATCGGGGGAGTGGCGTGAGCAGCGAACAGAACACAAGCGACAGGAGTCGGCCGGTGGCACGGAACGAGCGGCAGGAAGACGAGGCCCGCGACGGACGTGGCGGTGTCTCCACCATCACCAGGGCCGCCGCCGGCACCAAGGCCGCCGCCGGCACCCGGCCCGGTGTCCGGCAGCGCCCGGCCGCGGTCCCGCGCTCCGCGCCGGAGCAGGGGCCGCCGAGGCGCTCCGCGGCCGCGGTGCCGGGTCAGGGCGGCGGGCTCCCGCGCAACGCGCAGGCCGCGCCGAGCGCACCGCCCAGGCCGAACGCCGCACCCAAGCCGACCGCCGCGCCCAAGCCAACCGCCGGGCCGGCCCCGGGCACGCGGACCGCGCCGCGCCCGGCGCCGGCCGGCACCCACCGGCTGCCGTTCGTGCTGCTGCTGTGCGGCCTGCTCGGCGGCGCGCTCATCTCCGCGCTGGTGATCAGCACCACGCTGGCCGAGGGCGCCTTCGAGATCACCAACCTGCAGAACTCGACCACCGCCCAGGCCAAGCAGCTGCAGTCGCTGCAGGAAGAGGTCGCCCAGGCGCAGTCGCCGCAGCAGATCGAGACCCGCGCGGCCAAACTCGGCATGGTCGGGGTCGGCGAGCTCCGGTTTGTCGACCTCAAGACCGGCAAGACCGCGACCGACGCCGATCCCCACTTCGTTGGCAACATCCCTGGGTACACCCCATGACACGGCGAGGCCCGGTTGGGCCCGCGGGCCCAACCGGGCCGGCCGGCCCGGCCGGCGGCCGGGGCCGGCGGCCGGGGCCGGCCCCCCGGCCGGGCGCCCAGGCGCCGCGCCGTCCTGGCACCACCCCCCCGGCGGGCGGGCGTCCCGGCACCGGCCAGCCGGCCGGCCGTCCGCGGCGGCCTGAGCAGGCCGACCCTGGGGTGCGGATCACCGGACCCAACCGCCGCGTCCCGCCCGACGGCCGGATCGCGCCGGAGCAGCGGGCGGCGCGGGACGGCCGGACACCACCCCGCGGCCCCCGTCCCCCACGGCGCCCGCCGCGCCCACCGCGCTGGCTGATGGCCCGGCGCGGCGAGCCAGGCCGGCGGGTCGGCATCGTCCTGCTCGCGATCGCGATCATGCTGACCCTGTTCGCCGGCCGCCTGGTGCAGATCCAGGGCATCGACGCCGCTTATTACCGGAACCAGGCCAACGAGGAGAAGCGGTTCAAAGAAGTGCTGCCCGCGATGCGCGGCACGATCTACGGTTCCGGCGGCCAGATCCTGGCGATGAGCGTCGAGCAGTGGACGATCACCGCCGACCCTCTGCTGATGAAAACAGCCGCACAGAAACTGCTGGCCGCCGACCAGCTGGCCGCGCCGCTCGGCCTGACCGAGCCGCAGGTGCTTGGCCTGCTGCGCCATCCGAGCTCGCCGGGCTACGTCGTCCTCGGCAAGGACATCTCCGCCGCCAGCGAGACCCAGATCGCCAACCTGGTCGCCAAGTTCACCATCGATGGCATCAACGAGACCATGTCCTACGCGCGCGACTACCCCGACGGCGAGGCGACCGCCAACGTGGTCGGGTTCACCAATACCAGCGCCGGCGTGATCGCCGGCCAGGCCGGTGTTGAGGAGGAGTACAACAAGCTGCTTGACGGCACCAACGGCAGCGAGCAGTACGAGCAGGGCGCGGACGGCGAGCAGATCCCCGGCACCGCCGAGGAAACGCCGGCCAGGAACGGCGAGTCCATCAAGCTGACGATCAACCCGGCGTTGCAATACGACGCCATGAAGGCGTGCCAGAACGAGGTCGACAAGGCACAGGCCAAGTCGTGCACGGCCGTCATCATCCAGCCGAAGACCGGCGACATCCTCGCCATGGCGCAGTGGCCGACCTACGACCAGAACACCTTCACCAGCGTGAGCCAGACCACCGATATGCCCGACTCGTACCTGTTCGCGCCCGGCTCCACCGCCAAGGTGATCACCGCCGCGGCCGCGTTCGAGCATGGCGGCCAGACGCCGATGAGCGCCTACTGGATCCCGTCCTCAGGCGCGATCTACGAGGGCGGACAGTGGATCCACGACGCGGAGAACGACGCCGGCGCGCACTACACGATCGCGGGAATCATCGCCAACTCAAGCAACATCGGCATGTCGCAGGTGGCCAATAGCATCACCCCGCAGATCCAGTACGACTACCTACGGAACTTCGGCCTCGGCCAGCCAACCGGCCTGAACCTGCCCGGCGAGGAGCCGAGCACCGCGTACGAGGCGTCCGCCCTGCCACCGCCGTCGAAGTGGGCCGGCGACGAGCGCTACACCCTCGCCTACGGTCAGGGCATCGTGGTGAACGCCATCCAGATGGCCAGCGTGTACGCGACGATCGCCAACGACGGCGTCCGGGTGGCACCGCGGCTGGTCGAGGGCACCTATGACTCGGCCGGCCAGTACACCCCGGCCCCGGCGTCGAAGCCCGTCCAGGTCATCAAGCCCGAGACGGCCAACGAGCTGATCCCGATCCTGCAGCAGGTGCCGGGGGTGGACGAGACGGCCGCCCAGCCGTGGGGCATCATCCCCGGCTACGCGGTGGCGTCCAAGACCGGCACCGCCAACGAACCGGCGAACCCAAGCTTGGGCGAGTCCTGCCCGGCCGGCAATCCGCTGTGCATCTACGGCGCGAGCTACATCGGCATGGCGCCCGGCAACGGGCCGAAGGTCGTGGTGGCGGTCAATGTGCAGGACCCGAACAAGTCCCACCAGGACTATTTCGGGGACATGGTGGCCGGCCCGGTGTTCTACAACGTGATGAATAACGCCCTCGCGGACCTGCAGATCCAGCCCCAACCCGGCCTCAAGCCACCGGATGTTCGGCTCAATGCGCCCTGATTTTGGATACCCTCAGGGCGTGATCCGACCTGCCCGTCCCGCCCCGCGCCCGCTGTCAGGGCTCGCCGAGCTCCTCGGTGTGGGCAGAGCGGAGCGCATCGGCGGCGAGCCGGGCCGGCTGACCGGGGTCACGCTCGACTCCCGGGCGGTGCGCCCCGGTGACCTGTACGCCGCGCTGCCCGGCGCCCGCGCACACGGCGCGGCCTACGCCGAGCAGGCGGCCGCGGCGGGCGCGATCGCCATCCTCACCGACCCCGACGGCCGGGACCGGGCGGCCAGGGCCGGGGTGCCGGTCTTCGTGGTGTCCAACCCGCGGGACCGGCTTGGTGACATCTCCTGCTGGATTTACGGCGACCCGTCCACCCGGATGACGATGGTCGGGGTGACCGGGACCAGCGGCAAGACCACCAGCAGCTACCTGATCGAGGCCGGCCTGCGCGCCGCCGGGCACACCACCGCGCTGATCGGCGGGGTGGAGATCCGGATCGGCGCCGACCGGGTCGCCTCCGCCCTGACCACGCCGGAGGCGCCGGACCTGCAGGCGCTGCTCGCGGTGGCGGCCGAGCGCGGGGTGACGGCGGTCGCGATGGAGGTGTCGAGCCACTCCCTCGCCCTCGGCCGGGTGGCGGGCACCCGCTACGACGTGGCCCTGTTCACCAACCTGTCCCAGGACCACCTGGACTTCCACGCCGGGTTCGAGGACTACTTCCGGGCCAAGGCGAAGCTGTTCACCCCGGCCTACTCGGCCGTGGGCGTGGTGAACGTGGCCGACCGGTACGGCAGGCGGCTGGTGGCGGAGGCGTCGGTGCCGATCGTCACGTTCTGCGCGGACCCGGCGTCCGGTGCCTACCCGCAGGCGGACTGGCAGGCCGCCGACGTCCGCTGCGGGGCCGACGGGTCGACCTTCCGGGTGCTCGGACCGGGCGGCGTCGAGGCCGACGCGTCGGTGACACTGCCCGGCGCCTTCAACGTCGCCAACGCCCTCGGCGCGATCGTGGCTCTGGTGGAGGGGGGCGTGGACCTGGCCGACGCGGTCCTCGGCGTCGCCTCCTGCCCCGGCGTGCCCGGCCGCCTGCAGCGGGTGCAGCCACCTGGCCGCACCGCCCAAGGCGAGGCCGGCATACCAGACGCGTTCGTCGACTACTCGCACAAGCCGGGCGCGGTGGAGGCCGTGCTCTCCGCGCTTGGACCGGTGACCAGCGGGGAACTGATCGTGGTGCTTGGCTGCGGCGGAGACCGGGACCGGGGGAAGCGGCCGCTGATGGGCGCCGCCGCCGCCAGGCTGGCGGACATAGCGATCTTCACCAGTGATAACCCGCGCACGGAGGACCCGCTGGCGATCCTCGCCGAGATGCTGCAGGGAGTGCTCGGAGTCCCGCAGGGGGAGCGGGCCCGGGTGATCATCGAGCCGGACCGGGCGGCGGCGATCGACCTCGCCGTCTCCCTGACCGGGAAGGGGGACGTGGTGCTGGTGGCCGGCAAGGGGCATGAGACGGGACAGTACGTCGGGGGCGCGGTGCTGCCATTCAACGACGTCGAGGCGACCGCGGCCGCCCTGGCCCGCCACGCCGACCACGGCGGCGCGCGGACGGCCCTGTCGTGATCGCCCTGTCCGTCGCCGAGATCGCGGCCGCCACCGGCGGCACGCTCACGCCCGCGGCCGGCCACCCGGACGCCGCGGCCGCCGTCGTCACCGGTCCCGTGGTGATCGACTCGCGGCAGGCGGCGCCGGGCGCGCTGTTCGCCGCGCTCCCCGGTGAGCAGGTCGACGGGCACGACTTCGCCGCCGCGGCGGCCGGGGCAGGCGCGACCGCGGTGCTCGCCTCGCGGCCCATCGGCGGTATCGGCGGCACGCCGGTCATCGTCGTGCCCGACGTGACCGAGGCGCTCGGCGCGCTCGCGCGATCGGTGCTCGGCCGGCTGCCGCGGGCGACCGTCGTCGGGATCACCGGGTCGTCGGGCAAGACCTCGACCAAGGACCTGACCGCCCAGGTGGTCGAGCGCCACGGCGCGACGATCGCCCCGGTCGGCAACTTCAACAACGAGCTTGGCCTGCCGCTCACCGTGCTGCGGGCCGACGAGTCGACCAGGTACCTGGTGCTGGAGATGTCGGCCCGCGGCATCGGCCATATCGCGCAGCTGTGCGGCATCGCGCCGCCGCGGATCGGCGCGGTGCTCAACGTCGGCCGGGCGCACGTGGGCGAGTTCGGCTCGGTCGACGCGATCGCCAAGGCCAAGGGCGAGCTGGTGGAGGCGCTGCCCGCCGACGGGGTGGCGATACTCAACGCCGACGACCCGAACGTCTTGCCGATGACGGCCCGCACCCAGGCCCGCACGGTCACGTTCGCCGTGTCGGCCGGCCGGCCGGCCGACGTCCGCGCCGCCGCCATCAGCCTGGACGACCTCGGCCGGGCCTCGTTCACGATGATGATGGCGGCCGGCCGCGCGGACGTGCGGCTGCGGCTGCACGGCGGCCACCACGTGGCCAACGCGCTGGCCGCCGCGGCGATAGCGGCGGAGCTCGGGATGGACGTCGCGTCGATCGCGGACGCGCTGTCGAGCGCCACCGCGCGCAGCAAGAAGCGGATGGAACTTACGCGACGGGCCGACGGCGTGCTGGTGGTGAACGACGCCTACAACGCCAACCCGGACTCCGCCAAGGCCGCCATCGAGGCGCTGCGCCACCTCACAAGCACCGGCAGGCGCGGGTTCGCGGTGCTCGGCTACATGGCCGAGCTTGGCGACCTCGCCGACGCCAGCCACCAGGAGATCGGCCGGCTGGCCGCCAAGGCCGGGGTGACCGGCCTGGTGGTGGTGGGCGAGCTGGCCGCGCCGGTGCTGACCGGGGCACGCGCCCAGGCCGGCTGGCGGGGCGAGGCGATCGCGGCGCCCGACGCGAAGGCCGCGATCGAAGAGCTGCGAAACCGGTTGCGCCCCGGCGACGTCGTACTAGTGAAGGCATCCAAGTCGGCCGGCCTGTGGGAAGTGGCGGACGGCCTGCTCGCGGAGGTTGACCAGTGAAGACCATCCTGCTCTCGGGTGCGATCTCGATGATCGTGGCGCTGCTTGGCACCCGGCCGACGATCACCGTGCTGCGCAAGCGCAAACTCGGCCAGCAGGTCAGGGACGACGGCCCGCAGCACCAGGCCAAGGCGGGCACGCCCACCATGGGCGGCATCGTCATCATCATCGCGTCGCTGATCGGCTACGCGGCCGGGCACTGGTTCACCGGTGACCCGATGTCCGCCTCCGGCGTGCTCGTGCTCTTCCTGATGACCGGCCTTGGCGCCGTCGGCTTCGTCGATGACTACATCAAGCTGTTCATGCGCCGCAGCCTCGGCCTGCGCAGCGGGGCCAAGCTGCTCGGCCAGGCGGTGGTCGGCGTCATCTTCGCGATCCTGGTGCTGCACTTCCCCGACGGCTACGACCTCACCCCGGCGTCTGAGCACCTCTCCTTCATCGCCGACTTCGGCATCTCCATCGGCCCGATCCTCTTTGTCATCTGGGTGCTGCTGATGGTGACCGGCACGTCCAACGGTGTGAACCTGACCGACGGGCTCGACGGCCTCGCGTCCGGTGCCTCCATCCTGGTGCTGGCCTCCTACGTGATCATCGGGATCTGGCAGCTGCGCAACGACTGCACGTCCGCGCTCGCGGCCGCCTGCTACCCGGTGCGCGACCCGCTCGACGCGGCGGTGGTCGCCGCGGCGGTGATGGGCGCCTGCTTCGGCTTTCTGTGGTGGAACGCACCGCCGGCCAAGATCTGGATGGGCGACACCGGCTCGCTCGCCCTCGGCGGCGTGCTGGCCGGCCTGGCGATCATCACCAAGACCGAACTGCTGCTGATCCTGCTGGGCGGGCTCTTCGTGATCATCACGCTCTCGGTGGTCATCCAGGTGAGCGTGTTCAAGGTGACCAAGTTCAAGACCGGGAAGCCGTTCCGGGTGTTCCGGATGACGCCGCTGCACCATCACTTTGAGCTGGCGGGCTGGGCGGAAACAACGATCGTGGTCCGTTTCTGGCTGATCGCCGGCATGTTCGTGGCCCTTGGCCTGGGCATTTTCTACGTCGGTTTATCGCCCGTATCAGGTGGTCCCGTATTTAGTCATCGCCCCTGCTGGCGAGGGCGGCGTTGATGTCCGCGATCAGGTCCGCGGCCGGCTCGATGCCGGCCGACAGCCTGATCAGCGTTTCCGGTGCCGTTTCGGCGGCCCACCGCGCCCGCCGCTCCCAGCTCGACTCGACGCCGCCGAAGCTGGTGGCGGGCACCACCAGCGCGGCCGCCGCGACGATGGCGTCCGCCTGCGCCGCCGTGCCGGTCACCTCGAACGAGAGCAGCGGCCCGAAGCCACCGGGCATCTGCAGCCGCGCCACCGCCGACGGGGCCAGCCCCGGGTAGTGCACCGCGGTCACCCGCGGGTGGGCGGCCAGGAACTCCGCGATGGCGAGCGCGTTCTCCGACTGCCGCGCGATCCGCAGCGGCAGCGTTTTCATCCCCCGCAGCACCAGCCAGCTCTCGAACGGCCCGGGGATCGCGCCGCCCGCCGTCCGCCATTCCCGCAGCGCCTGCGCCAGCTCCGCGTCCCGCGTCACCACCGCGCCGCCGAGCACGTCCGAGTGCCCGGAGACCGACTTGGTCAGCGAGTACACCGAGGCCACGGCGCCGAACTCGAGCGGCCGCTGCAGCAGCCCGGTCGCCACCGTGTTGTCCACCACGAACGGCGCCCCGGCCGCCGCCGCCAGCGCACCAAGCGCCGCCAGGTCGGCCACCCGCAGCAGCGGGTTGGTCGGCGTCTCGGCCCAGAGCACGGCGGGCCCACCGCGCAGCGCGACCTCAACCACGTCGAGGTCGAGCTGGTCGACCGCCACCGCCAGCGCCCCGTGCGGCCGCAGCTTGTCCGCCAGCGCCCGCGTGCTGTAGTAGCCGTCGTGCGGGAACACGATCCGCGTCCGCCCCGGTGCCAGCGCCAGCATCAGCGCCATCGAGGCCGCCTGCCCGGACGCGAACGTCACCGCCGCCGTCCCCGGCCCCTCGATCGCCGCCAGCGCCTCCTCGACCGCTGTCCAACCCGGGTTGCCCATCCGCCCGTAACCGCGGGCCGGGTCCGGCTCCCCCTGTGACACGTACGTGCTGGTAGCCAGCAGCGGCGGCGCCAGCGGCGCGCCCGCCCCGCGCTCGGTCCCGGCATGCACGAGTCCCGACTCAAGGTCAAATTCCATAACCCCATTCTCCCGAACGAACCCGTGACTTCGCCTCCCCGGCCCCGTTTCCCCCGCTAAGGGAAGGCAAATTGCGGTGGAGTTGCGCGACACGCGGCGGATGTTCCACCGGCCGGCGGGCAGAACGCGGACACTAGATGCCATGTATGTCCGGGTGGGTGGCAGCGCGGTTGAGGACGGCTTCGGGCCGGGCGACGGTGACGCGCGGGAGCGCCAGGGCGATGGCGCGGGCCGGCCGTGGCAAAATCCGCTGGGCCGCGGTGTCGCCGGGGTCCGGGAGCGGGTGCGGGCCGCCCGGGCGCTGCTTGACCGGCCGCTCACCTCGTATTACCTGATCATCGGGAGCACCGTCCTGCTGCTTTCGCTCGGCCTGATGATGGTGCTGTCGACCGGGTCGGTGATCGATCTGTCGCAAGGGAGGTCGCCGTACCACGACTTCGAATGGCAGTTGGCGGGCATCCTCGTCGGCCTGCCGATCATGTGGCTGATGGCGCGCTCGTCGCCGCGGCTGTTCCGCGCGATGGCCTACCCGTTGCTCGCGGTGTCCATCATCGGCCTCGGCCTGACGCTGATCCCCGGGGTGGCCAGGTCGGAGGCCGGCGCCTCGCGGTGGATCGCGCTTGGCCCGCTCACCTTCCAGCCATCAGAACTGGCCAAGCTGGCGCTCGCGGTCTGGGGGGCGGACCTGCTCGCCCGCAAGGAGAAGCTGGGGATGCTGGCCGACTGGCGGCACATGCTCATACCGCTGGTGCCCGGGGCTGGCCTGCTCGCCCTGCTGGTGATGGCGGGCGACGACCTCGGCACCACCTCCATCCTGCTGGTGGTCCTGCTGGCGCTGCTCTGGATCGCCGGGATGCCAACGCGGGTATTCACCGCGCTGCTCATCCTGATGGGCCTGGTGCTGCTGCTGCTGGTCGTGGCCAGGGGCTACGGATCGAGTCGGCTGGGTGATTTCCTCCACCCGAGCAACAACCCGGTGGGGCCGGATCAGCAGCCCATCCAGGGCAAGTTCGCGCTCGGCTCGGGCGGCTGGCTCGGTGTGGGCCTGGGGGCGAGCAAGGAGCAGTGGGGCTACCTGCCGGAGGACTCAAGCGACTTCATCTTCGCGATCATCGGCGAGGAACTTGGCCTTGTCGGCACGCTCTGCGTCACCGCCCTGTACGGTGGGCTTGCGTTCGCCGGCCTCCGGGTGGCCCGTCGCGC
>JBEKEK010000173.1:0-26579 GCA_050013875.1 Trebonia sp.
ACGTACTTGGAGAAGATGTCCTTGGCCGCCTCGGCGTCCGGCCGCTCGATCTTGATCTTGACGTCCAGGCGGCCGGGCCGCAGGATCGCCGGGTCGATCATGTCCTCGCGGTTGGAGGCGCCGATGACGATGACGTTCTCCAGGCCCTCAACGCCGTCGATCTCCGACAGCAGCTGCGGGACGATGGTGTTCTCCACGTCGGAGGAGACACCGGACCCACGGGTCCGGAAGATCGAGTCCATCTCGTCGAAGAACACGATCACCGGCATGCCCTCGGAGGCCTTCTCACGGGCGCGCTGGAAGACCAGGCGGATGTGCCGCTCGGTCTCGCCGACGTACTTGTTGAGGAGTTCCGGGCCCTTGATGTTGAGGAAGAAGGACTTGCCCTCCGCGGGCTTCTTCGCCCCGGGGATACCGGCCGCCGCGTCGGCTTCGGCCTTGCGGGCGACCTGCTTGGCCAGCGAGTTCGCCACCGCCTTGGCGATGAGCGTCTTGCCGCAGCCGGGCGGTCCGTAGAGCAGCACGCCCTTCGGCGGGCGCAGCTGGTGCTCCTTGTACAGGTCCGCGTGCAGGTAGGGCAACTCGATGGCGTCGCGGATCTGCTCGATCTGCGACATCAGGCCACCGATGTCGGTGTAGGCGATGTCGGGGACCTCTTCGAGGATGAGCTCCTCGACCTCGGCCTTGGGTATGCGCTCGTAGACGTAGCCGGACCGGGGCTCAAGCAGCAGGGAGTCCCCGCTGCGGAGCACCTGGTCCATGAGCGGCGCGGCCAGCCTGACCACCCGCTCCTCATCGGCGTGCGAGATCACCAGGGCGCGCTCGCCGTCGGCGAGCAGCTCCTTGAGCATGACGATCTCGCCGATCGTCTCGTAGTCCTGGGCGATGACGATGTTCAGTGCCTCGTTGAGCACGACCTCCTGGCCGGGCTTGAGCTCATCGAGTTCGATGTTGGGGCTGACGTTGACCCGCATCTTGCGGCCGCCGGTGAAGACGTCGGCGGTGTTGTCGTCGCAGGCCGCAAGGAAGATGCCGAAGCCGGATGGCGGCTGTGCCAGCCGGTCGACCTCCTCCTTGAGCGCCACGATCTGGTCACGTGCCTCACGCAACGTCGAAGCCAGGCGCTCATTTTGACCGCTGACCGACGTGAGTGAGGCCTCTGTCTCTCGGAGCCGCTCCTCAAGCAAGCGGACCTGGCGTGGTGAATCGGCGAGCCTTCGGCGCAGAACAGCGATCTCTTCATCGAGGAAGGAGATCTGCGCTGTGAGGCTGCTCACCTCATCCTCGTGCCGCGAAGCGCGACCGCTATCGTCCCTAGCTACCACGGCCCTCACCTCCTCCCGGGGAGTATGAATCTAACTCGACCTTACCTATCTGGCGGTCTTTCCTAACATCCCAGCGAGTATTCGATTGGTAACGCAACCCCGTCGGCGAAGAGAAACCGCAGGCCAGAGGCATAATCTGAACAGAGAGTTATATTTCGGTCACGTGTTGTGTTATTTACCCGGCGGACGGCTCCGCGTCACCCTCTGGATGCGCTCCCTTGGCTGGCCGACGGCGGCGCGGCGGCGGCGTCACGCCGTCGGCGAGCCGCCGCGCGGTGACCAGAAACCCGGTGTGGCCGATCATCCGGTGGTCCGGCCGCACCGCCAGCCCCTCGACGTGCCAGCCCCGGTAGAGGGTCTCCCAGGAGGCTGGCTCGTAGAACGAGCCGTGCCCGCGCAGCTCCTCGACGACCCGCGACAGCTGCGTCGTGGTGGCGACGTAACAGCAGATGAGCCCGCCGGGGATGAGCGCCAGGGCGGCGCCTGCCACGTTCTCCCAGGGGTCGACCATGTCCAGGATCACCCGGTCGAACCAGCCGCCCGCTGGTGGCGGGTCATCTTCGGCGGGAGTAGAACCACGGTCCGTTACTCCCGCGCTTTCCAGTGCTACCGCCGCTGAGAGCTCGCCGGTGACCAGGCGCCACCACGGGGGAACCTCCCCGAAGTATTTCCGCACGTTAGTGCGGGCGATCTCGGCGAAGTCGGCGCGGGCCTCGAAGGAGACCAGGACGCCATCAGGGCCGGTCGCGCGGAGCAGCCAGCAGGACAGCGCGCCGGAGCCGGCGCCCGCCTCGAGCACCCGGGCGCCGGGGAAGATGTCGGCGTAGGCCAGGATCTGCGCCGCGTCCTTCGGGTAGACGATGGTGGCGCCGCGCTTCATGGCCAGGGTGAAGTCCGCCAGCAGGGGCCGCAGCGCCACGTACTGGGTGCCGCTGGTCGCGGTCACCACGCTGCCCTCGGGCGCCCCGATCAGGTCATCGTGGCCGAGCGCCCCCCGGTGGGTGTGGAACGCCGCCCCCGGCTGCAGGACTATCTGGTGCATGCGGCCCTTGGGGTCGGTGAGCTGCACCTGGTCTCCGGCCTCGAACGGGCCGCGCTGAGCTGCCTTCCACTGTGTCACCCGGCTAGGGTAGCGAGCGTCAGACCCCGGCGAGGACCTGGTCAAGGTCGCGGGTGGCGAGCACGCCATAGACCTGCCCGCTCTCCTCGACCAGCAGGTACTCGCTGGCGGGGGCTTGGCGCAGCGCGTCGAGCAGCGCCATGCCCTGCAGGTCGGCGTTGAGGATCAGGTCCGGGTCGATCGTCCGGGCCAGCGAGCCGATGTCGACCCACGGGCGGCGCTGCGGCGGGACGGCCGTCACCGCCGCCTCGTTGACGATCGCGATCGGCTTGCTCTCATGGTCGACGACGACGATCGCGCGGGCGTTGGCCTCGTCCGCCAGCCGGACCGCCTCGGCCACCGGGGTGGCGGCCGTCACCGAGATCGTCCGCCTGCCCAGCCGGCGGGCCTGCAGCGCGGGCAGCCGCTCGCGGAACCTGGTCGCCTTGATCGACTGGGTCGCGCCGGTCCACATGAACCCGGCGATCACGATCACCCAGATCGTGGACACCATGTCACCGCCGGACAGGCCGCCGGTGAAGAACGGGATGGCGAGCAGCCCGAGGGCGAGGACCCGCCCGATCCAGGCGGCGGCGATGGTCGCGGTGTACGGCTTCTTGGTGATCCCCCAGATCACCGCGCGCAGCATCCGGCCGCCGTCAAGCGGCAGGCCCGGCAGCAGGTTGAAAAGCCCGACGATGATGTTGGCGAACATCAGCTGCCTGATCAGCGCGCCGCCGATGCCAGCGGTGACCACTTGGGACAGGCCCCAGCCGATCCCGCCGAGCACCAGCGAGAGGGCCGGGCCGGCCGCGGCGATCGCGAACTCGCGGCCGGGGGTGGGGGCCTCCCGGTCGATCTCGGAGATGCCGCCAAGAGGGTAGAGCAGGATGCGGCGGACCGGCAGCCCGAAGCCGCGGGCCACCAGCGAGTGGCTCAGCTCGTGCACCAGCACGGAAACGTAGAGCAAGATCACGAACGCGGCGGCGACCGCGTACCTGGTCGTGGTGCCCGGCAGGCTGTTGGCCAGGTCATTGGCGTAAATGACGATGAAGACGCCGGCGATGATGAACCAGTAGGGCGAGACGTGCACGGGGATACCGAACGGCCTCGCCACGACGAAGCTGTTCTCCCGTGGACCGCGACCGCGCCGGTCCGGCTGCTCCTCCTGGCCACTTGCCACAAGTTCGATGCTACGTGCATCCGGCGGTATCGCGGGTCAGGTGGGAGCTTCGGGTTCGCTGCGAAATGTCGGTGGACTGCCCTACGGTTGGCCCTGTGGACCTCGAAAACGCAGTTGATGTAGCGATCGATACCGGCGCCGGCGCTGGCTCCGGGGCCGGCTTCGGGGTGGCGGGCGACCCGCCGTCGGCGCTGTCGCCGTCGCGCGCCGCCGACTTCATGACCTGCCCGTTGCTGTACCGATTCCGGGTGATCGACCGCATTCCCGAGCCGCCGACCACCGCGACGGCGCGCGGCACGCTGGTGCACGCCGTCCTTGAGCGGCTCTTCGACCTGCCGGCGGCGGAGCGGACGCCCGCCGCGGCGGCGGGACTGCTTGAGCCCGAGTGGCAGCGGCTGTGCTCGGCTGACGAGTTGCTGGCCGCCCTGATCACCGACGATGCGGAACGCACGCGTTTCGTTGCCGATGCGGCCGCGTCCCTGACGGGCTACTTCAGGCTGGAGGACCCGCGGCGGCTTGAGCCCGCGGAGCGCGAGTGGTACGTGGAGGCGGAGCTGCCGTCCGGGCTGAAGCTGCGCGGCTACGTCGACCGGGTCGACGCGACACAAGCCGGCGACCTGCGGATCGTGGACTACAAGACCGGCCGGGTGCCGCTGGAGGCGTACGAGTCGAGCGCGCTGTTCCAGATGAAGTTCTACGGGCTGGTGATCTGGCGGCTGCGCGGCGTCATCCCGCGGCTGCTGCAGCTGATGTACCTGTCGGGCGACGGCGAGGTGCTCCGCTACTCCCCCGACGAGGCGGACCTGCTCGCCACCGAGCGGAAGCTGAACGCGCTCTGGGCGGCGATCTCGCGGGCGCGGGAGACCGGCGACTTCCGGCCCCGGCCGGGCAAGCTGTGCGACTGGTGCCGGCATAAGGCGCTCTGCCCGGCGTTCGGCGGCACGCTGCCGCCGATGCCGGTACGCGGGGCGGCGTCTCCGGCTGTGGCGGACGCCGCCGCCGGCGTTCCGGTGGAGGCGTAGCCGCTGCCTGGGCTTGGCTCGGGGCGTACTGGCGTTGCCGCTTCTTGCTGTTATCCGTATGAGGTTACCGCCAAAATCGCTGGCAAATAGGTCGCGATACTGCTTGAATTTCATCGAGATATTACTCGATACTGTAGAGGTCGGGCGCCGGCCGGGGGGTTTGCTGTGGCCGCCATCCGCACCCGAGCCGGCGTCAGAATCACGAGGGGAACTAGCGATCATGCCGATCATCGAGGCCAGGGGCCTCGCCCGGACCTTCACGAGCAGGAAGCGGACCGTGCACGCGGTCCGCGGGGTCGATCTCACCGTCGAGGCCGGGGAGATCGTCGGATTCCTGGGGCCGAACGGTGCGGGCAAGACCACCACCCTGCGGATGCTCACCACGCTGCTCGAACCCACCGCAGGCAGCGCCACGGTGGCCGGCGCGGACCTGCGGCGCAACCCGCTGGAAGTGCGTCGTCGGATCGGTTACGTGCCGCAGGCCATCGGGCAGACGATGGGCGGCACCGACCCGGAGTGCCTGGTCGACGAGGAACTGCTCGACCAGGCGGCCCTCTACCGGATCCCCAGGGCGGACGCGGTCAGGCGCGCGGCGGTGCTGACCAGCCAGCTCGATCTCGGCGGGCTGGACAAACGGCCGGTCAAGACGCTGTCGGGCGGCCAGCGGCGGCGGCTTGAGATCGCGCTCGGCCTGGTGCACGAGCCCCCGCTGGTCTTCCTCGACGAGCCCACCACCGGGCTGGACCCGCAGAGCCGGTCGAACCTGTGGGAGCACATCAGGGGGCTCCGGTCCGACCTGGGCACCACCGTCTTCCTCACCACCCACTACCTGGAGGAGGCGGACGCGCTCTGCGACCGGGTGTTCATTATCGACAACGGCGTGACGGTGGCGTCCGGTACCCCCGACGCGCTCAAGCGGCAGGTGTCGGGCGACGTGGTGACGCTCGCGGTGAACGGCGCCCCCGACAAGGCGCGCGAACTGCTTGACCGGCAGCCGATCGTGGGCGAGGCCACCGTCTCCGATGACGGCGGCCTGCGGCTGAACGTCGTCAACGGCGCCGAGGCGCTGCCGTCGCTGCTGCGGGTGCTCGATGACGCGGGCATCACGCTGCACTCGATCAACTTGTCCCGGCCGACCCTCGACGACGTGTTCCTGACCATGACCGGGCGCTCGCTGCGGGACGACTCGCCCAGCGCCGCTGCCGGCGAGCAAGAACCGCAGCCAGCGGGTAAGGAGTAACCCCGATGTCGTTCATCCATGACACGCTGGTCGTCTTCCGGCGGGAAATGCGGCTCAGCCTGCGCAACCCCGCGTGGGTGGTGATCGTGCTTGTGCAGCCGGTGCTCTACCTGGTGCTATTCGGCCCGCTGCTGACGAAGCTGCCCGCCGGGACGCTGGGCGGGTCGGCCAGCCCCGGCACCCCGGCCGGGGCGGCCGAAGCGTACCGGTTCTTTGTGCCCGGGCTGCTGATCCAGCTGGGGCTGTTCGGCTCGATGTTCGTCGGGTTCGCCATCATCTCGGACTGGCGCGGCGGGGTGATCGAGCGGTTCCGGGTCACCCCGGTGTCGCGGCTCGCCGTCATGAGCGGCCGGGTGCTGCGAGACACTCTCGTGCTCGTCGTGCAGGCGGTCGTCCTGGTGCTCGTCAGCCTCGGGTTCGGACTGCGCGCGCCGGTCAGCGCGGTGCTCATCAGCCTCGGCTTCATCGTCCTGGTGGCCGTCGGCCTCGCCTCGGTGTCGTACGCGACCGCCCTCACGGTCAAGAGCGAGGACGCGTTCGCGCCGATGCTCAACTCGGTCATCGTCCCGCTGGTGCTGCTGTCGGGGATCCTGCTGCCCATGACGCTGGCGCCGGGCTGGCTGCAGGGCGTCGCCCGGGTCAGCCCGTTCCGCTACATCATCGACGCGATGCGCGAGGCCTTCGCCGGCCACTACGCCAACACGATCATGCTGGAAGGCGTCCTGGTGGCGGCCGGCCTGGCGGTGGTCTGCCTGGTGCTCGGCTCGCGCGTGTTCGTCCGCGAGAACGCCTAGCTGCTGCCGCTAGACCAGGGCGACGGCGAGGAGGATGACGGCCGGGATGGCGACGGCGGCCAGGGCTGGCCAGGACCAGGTGGCGGCCGCCACGCTGACCTCGTCGGACGCGTGAGCCGTGGCCGATGCGGTGGCGGTGGCGCGGGTGCGTTCGCGGTTGGCGCGGGTGTCCAGGCGGGCGGCTATCGCCGCGCTGACCGGGAGGGAGGCCAGGTGCCTGGCCTCCTCGGGCAGCCGGGAGGCCTGCTGGGCGTAGCCGGCCGGCTGGGCGGCGACGACGCCGCGCAGGCGCCTGGACATGCCGTCGGCCCGGGGTGCTGAGCCGACGGCGACCTTGCGCCTGGCGCGGGTTGAGACGTACAGCGCCCAGCAGTTCACCACGCCGGTTGGCTCGCCGGTCCCGCCCGCCTTGTCCGTGCCGCGTGTCCCGCCCGCTGCGGCCCCATGGCCCGCACCGCTTGTGTAGCGGATGCGGACCCACTCCCCCGTGTCCACCGACTGGATACGCGGCCAGGGGAGGCGGTGCACCCGGTACGGGTTCACCACGGTCAGGCCGTCGCCGTCCTCGATCACCTTCGGACGCAGCGCGAGCGTGTAGACCAGGCCGGTGACCAGCAGCAGGATCGAGCCGAGGACGGCGGCGAAGCGGGCCGACGGCAGTCCCTGAGCGGAGTAGTCGGCCACGTTGAGCACCACGAAGGCCACCCACACCCACCAGAGAATGACTGGCGGGTGCAGGCGGATGGTCGTGCGTTCGGTCACGGGATCACGTTATGCGGACCCGCGGGTCCAGCGCGGCGTAGAGCAGGTCGACGACGATGTTGGCGATCACCACGAAGACCGCGGCGAGGATCACGAACCCGAGGATCACCGGCAGGTTGTCCTGGTCGACCGCCTCAACCGAGACCTGGCCGATGCCGCCGAGCCCGAACACGGTCTCCACGACGACCACGCCGCCGAGTAGCTGCCCCATGTCGACGCCGAGCTGGGAGAGGACCGGGGTGAGAGCCGCCCGGACGCCATGGCGGAAGATCACCCGCCGCTCGGACAGGCCCTTGGAGCGGGCGGTGCGGATGTAGTCCTCGCCGAGCGTCTCGAGCAGCTGGCCGCGGGAGAGCCGGGTGTAGACCGCGGCCTGGATCGTGGCCAGCGTGATCCAGGGCAGGATCATGTGCCCGAAGAACGGGGAGATGCCCGACGTGATGCCGGCGTAGCCGGTGTTGAAGAAGTGAAAGCCATGCGAGTACAGCGGCTGGAACACATAGCCGATCAGCAGCTCGCCGATCACGAAGGCAGGCATCGACAGCCCGATCAGCACCCCGACCGAGGTGATCCGGTCGAACACCGACCTGGCCCGGGTCGCACTGATGATGCCGACCGCCAGCCCGACGATCAGCCAGAGGATCGTGCCCCCGATGACCAGCGAGATCGTGGGCGGCAGGTCCTGCCGCAGCATCATGTCGACGGATTCCCCGGTGTAGTAGGAGTACCCGAGGTTCCCGTGCAACAGATCGTTGAGGAAGTGCCAGTACTGGGTCATGATCGGCTTGTTGAGCCCGAGGTTATTGATGGCCTCCTGGATGATCTGCGGGGTCGCGGCGTGGCCCGCGACCTGGCGGGCGACCGTGTAGACCGGCCGCGCGAAGAACAGGAAGAACGTGATCGTGGCGACCAGCCACACCACGATGATCCCGGTGAGGAGGCGCCTGATCAGGTAGCCAGTTAGTGCCATCAGGTATCAGCCCTTCTTCCCGGTCCCGGCCGTGGCCCCACCAGCGGTGAGGCCCCCAAGCGCTTCCTTGTTCTCCCGCTTGATCGTTGACCGCCGCATCCGCCGCCGCAGCCGCCTGGCCGCGATCAGTCGCTCGGTCCGCGGGTCCATCGCGTCCCTGATCCCGTCGCCAAGCAGGTTGAACGCCAGCGTGGTGATCAGCAGCGCCGCCGCCGGGAACACCAGGTACCACCAGGCCACCTGGTAGAAGCCCTGGGCCGCTGACAGCATGTTGCCCCAGCTCGGCGTCGGCGCCTGGATGCCCAGGCCGAGGTAGGAGAGGGTGGATTCGAAGACGACGGCGTTCGGGATGTAGAGCGTGGCGATGACGAGCACCGGGGCGAGCAGGTTCGGCAGGATGTCGAGGAACATGATCCTGAACGGTCCCGCACCGAGCGATCTGGCCGCCTCGATGTACTCCTTCTCCTTGATCGACAGGGTCTGGCCGCGGACGATTCGCGCGATGCCCGCCCAGGAGAAGAACGTGATCATTACCAGGATGATCGTCAGGCTCGGCCCGAATACCGCCGCCAGCGCCAGCGCCAGGACGATGTAGGGGAAGGCGAGCACGGCGTCGGTAAACCGGGCGAGGAGCGTGTCGATGATCCCGCCGAAGTAGCCGGCGATCAGCCCGACGGTCACCCCGAGCACGGTGGCGATCAGCGTGGTGACGATGCCGACGAACAGCGAGATGCGCGCCCCGTAGACAACGCGGACCAGCAGGTCACGGCCGGTGTCGTCGGTGCCAAGGAGGAACCCGTTGGTGCCGGGCGGCACCGGGTTGCCGTCCAGGTTCTCGCCTTGGACCGGGTAGGCCGTGTTCACGTCGTGACCGGTGAGCGCGGCGATGGCCGGCGCGGCTATGGCCAGGATGATCATGATCAGGATGACCGCCAGGGCGATCATCGAGACCTTGTCGGACCTCAGCCGCAGCCAGGTGAGCTGCCACTGCGTGCGGCCCTGGACGACGCTGCTTTCACCGCGCTCTTGCGCCGCGTCGGCCTGGTTCGCATCGAATTCAAGCTCGGTGATGCTCATGCCGGCTCCCTCTCCGCAGCGGTGGTGGCCGTCGCCGCCGAGGCGAGGGACTCGCCTGGCTGGACCGGGAAGTGACAGGCGGTCACGTGCGCCTCCCCGCCGGGAATGCCGGGAACACCCTGCGTGGCTTCCCCCAGCGGCTGTCCGTCGGTTCCCGACGGTGCACGGGAAACATCAAGATCAGAATCCTCATGAGTAACGAGCGGTGGTTCCACCCGTCCGCAGATTTCCTCCGCCTTGGGGCAGCGCGGATGGAAGCGGCACCCCGCGGGCGGGTCGATCGGCGATGGCACGTCGCCGGTGAGGATGATCCGCTGCCGGGACGCGGCCGCGTCGGGGTCGGCGGCCGGCGCGGCCGACAGCAGCGCGACCGTGTACGGGTGCCGCGGCTGGCTGTAGAGCGCGTCGGCGGGCGCGGCCTCGCCGATCCGCCCCAGGTACATGACCGCCACCTTGTCGCTCACGTGCCGCACGACCTCGAGGTCATGCGCGATGAACAGGTAGGACAGGCCGTACTCGGTCTGCAGGTCGGCCAGCAGGTTGAGCACCTGCGCCTGGATGGACACGTCGAGCGCGGAGACCGGCTCGTCGCAGATGATGAGCTTGGGCCGCAGCGCCAGCGCCCGGGCGACGCCGATCCGCTGCCGCTGACCGCCGGAAAACTCGGCCGGGAACCGGTTGAAGTGCTCGGGGTTGAGCCCGACCCGCTCCATCAGCTCCTGCACCATGCGCTTGCGCTCGGCGCCGGTGGCCGTCTTGTGGATGGCGAACGGATCGCCGATGATCGCGCCCACCCGCCGCCGCGGGTTCAGCGAGCTGTACGGGTCCTGAAAGATCATCTGGACCTCGCGGCGCAGCGGCCGCATCGCGCCGCGCGACAGCTTGGTGATGTCGGTGCCGTTGAGGAAGACCTTCCCCGAGGTCACCGGGATCAGCCCGGCCACGCAGCGGGCCAGGGTGGACTTGCCGCTGCCGGTCTCGCCGACCAGGCCCAGCGTCTTGCCCCGCTCGATGACCAGCGACACGTCATCGACCGCGTGCACATTCCCGACGGTGTGGCGGAAGAAGCCGCCGGCCTTCACCGGGAAGTATTTGACCGCGTTCTCCACGCGGACCAGGACGTCGCCGTCGTCGTTCGCCATCAGGCCAAGCTCCCTTTATTGTCGGCCGTCGCGTCGTTCTCCCTGGCCTGGCCTTCGGCGACCGCGGCCTCAGCGGCTGCCGTCTGGGCGGCTTCCTCGGCGACGGCGTCCGTCTCGGCGGCTTCCGCCTGGGCGGTCGCGTCGGCCGCGACGCTGCCGTCGGCGGCCGCCTCCTCGTTTCCCTCCGCGACCGCCTCCTCGCGGAGCGCCTCGGCTTCGGCCGACAGGCCCGCGGCTTCGACCGGCAGCCAGCAGGCCGAGGTGTGCGCCCCGCCGTCGTCGATCGGCCGCAGCACTGGCTCATCCACCCGGCAGCGGGCGAGCACGTAGCCGCACCGCGGGTGGAACTTGCAGCCACCGGGGAGGTTGATCAGGCTGGGCGGCTGCCCGGGGATCGGCTTGAGCCGGCCGCCGGAGGCCGAACTCGACGGGATCGACTCGAGCAGCCCCTTGGTGTAGGGGTGGTGCGGGTGGTAGAAGACGTCCCGCTTGGGGCCCTTCTCGGCCGCGCGGCCGGCGTACATGACCATGACGTCGTCGGCGATGTCGGCGACCACGCCGAGGTCGTGAGTGATCATGATCAGCGCCGTGCCCGAGTCCTGCTGCAGCCGCAGCAGCAGGTCGAGGATCTGGGCCTGGACGGTGGCGTCGAGGGCCGTGGTGGGCTCGTCGGCGATGATTAGCTTGGGCTCGAGGGCGAGGGCCATCGCGATCATGGCGCGCTGCCGCATGCCGCCGGAGAACTGGTGCGGGTAGTCGTTGACCCGGGTGTCCGGCTTAGGTATGCCGACTCTGCGAAGCAACTCCACCGTTCGGACCATTGCTTCTTTTTTCGAGACGGAGCGGTCGTGGGTGCGGATCATCTCGGCGATCTGCCACCCGATCTTGTAGAGCGGGTGCAGGCTGGTCAGCGGGTCCTGGAAGATGACCGAGATCCGCGCCCCGCGCACCTTGCGGAGCTCGTCGTCGGTGAGCTCAAGCAGGTTGGCGCCCTCGAACATCGCGCTGCCGGTCACCGAAGCGCCCGGGGTCAGCCCGAGCAGCGTCTGCGTGAGCACGGTTTTGCCGCTGCCCGACTCGCCGACGATGCCGAGGGTCCGGCCGGGTTCCACGTCGAACGACACGCCGCGGACCGCGCGGACAAGCCCGTCCGGCGTCTGGAAGCTGACGTTCAGGTCCCTTACCTCAAGCAGTGTCACTGGCTTCTTTCCTCTGGCCATGGCGACGCGCGGTCCGGCCAGCCCACCGGGGCCGGCCGGACCGCGCGAACGCGCCTCTACAAGAGCGTCCAGGTAACGAGCGTCAGCTCGCGATCCAGACGTTGGCGAGGTCCGGGTCGCCGATGTTCGGTGAGAACATGGCCGTCGGGTAGGTGGAGCCGTTCGGCAGCACCGAGCGGACCCGCTTGCTGGCGATCAGCGGGAACGTCTGGCTCATGAGGGGCACGATCGCCGCGTCCTTCATGATGTCCACGTCCGCCGAGTGCCAGTCCGCCGCCGCCGCCGCCAGCGTGGTCGCGCCCTCGGCCTGGGTGATCAGCGAGTTCACGGCCGAGTTGTTGAAGCACCCGTAGTTGACCGTGTTGAGCACGCAGTTCGGGCCCTGGAACAGCGCCTGGATGACGGTGCGGCCGTTGTTGCCGAACCAGTCAGGGATCCAGCCCGCCTGGCCCATGTCAAACGAGCCGGGCTTGTTGTTCTCCGGCGCGTTGCCCAGGTCGGTGAAGAAGGACGAGCCGGGCTCGCCCTCGCCCTGCAGCGTGATGCCGCACGGGGCCAGAGACGCCTGGATGGCCTCGAAGACCCGGGTGTTGGTCGAGTCGTTCGGGTACAGGTACTTGATCGTGATGCCGTTGGGGTGTCCGCCCTTGGCCAGCGCGCTCTTGCACGCCGCGATGTCCCCGGCACCGCTGGCATCCGGGTACAGGTTGTAGTTCACGTACCCGGCGTTGCCCGGCGGGATGACCGTGTTGATCACGTTGCCGACGAGCGGGCCGCCCATCGCCTTGATGACGGCGATCTTGTCGACGCCGTACTCGACCGCCTGGCGGATGTCGAGATTGCCCATGGCGCCGCCATTGTTCGGGCTGCGCAGGTTGAACACCAGGTACGGGAAGGTGTCCGACCACGGCCAGATGTTGAAGTTGGAGATCTTGGAGGCGGCCAGGCCGGGGACCGACGACGGGTTGACCGGGGTGTCGCTGGTCAGGTCCTGGGAGCCCGCCTGGATGTCGGCCAGCTGCGTCTGCGCGGACGAGACGCCGAGGGTCTCCACGATCGAGGTCGGGTACTGGTGCCGCAGCGTGTCGGTGGACTGCTTCCAGGCCGGGTTGCGGACGAACGAGATCGACTTGCCCGACACGTACGAGCTGATCTGGTACGGGCCGTCGGAGATGGTGTTCGTGTCGAGCTGGGTCGAGTTCGGCACGTAGCTGTCGTACTCGACCGGGCGGGCCGAGCAGAACGGCATCGCCAGCATGTAGATGAAGTCACTGGCCGGTGCGGTCAGCGTAAACTGGATGGTCGTCGAGTTCGGCGTCGAGATGCCCGCGATGGTGTGCGAGTTCTGGAAGGCCGCGATGTTCGCCGCTGTCGGCGGGTGTGCCTTGGCGTTGGCGAAGTACGCGGTCTCCGCGTTGTCGTACGCCTGCAGGCCCTTGATCGTGCTGG
The DNA here is from genome assembly GCA_050013875.1 of Trebonia sp. Lineage (GTDB taxonomy): Bacteria > Actinomycetota > Actinomycetes > Streptosporangiales > Streptosporangiaceae > Trebonia. Next base: position 13,284 of record JBEKEK010000173.1, read on the forward strand.
TGAAGTACACCGGGTTGCCGACCGGGCTGGCCGGGTTGAAGAACGCCTTGAACTCGCGGAGGAAGTCCTCCGAGGTGACCGGGCGGGCCGGGGTGGTGTTCCAGTCGACGCCGGGCTTGATGTGGAACGTATAGACGGTGCCGCCCTTGGTGATCCCGCCGTTGGCGACGGTCGGGACCTCGGTCGCGGCGTCGGGCTCGGGCGTGGTGTCGGTCGTCCAGCCGGCACTCGACGTGGTCGGCGCGGGCACGGTCTCGTAGCTCACCAGCTGGCGGGCGTAGAGGCGCTCGAGCTCGTAGTCGGGGGTGTAGTAGGCCGGGACCGTGTCGATGTGGTCGGGGCCGCTGGCCGCGACGACGTTGAGCGTGCCGCCGGACGTGGGTTTCACGCTGGTGCTGGCCGACGTGGGCGCGGACGTCGAACCGCTGTTGCTCGACGTACTCGAGCACGCGGCAAGGCCGCCGGCGGCGATGGCCAGGACGGCCACCGTGGCGACGCGCTTTGAAGCTCTTGGCATGGACATCTTCCTCTTGGTCTGCTCAGCTCAGGTCGAGGGTCGGGGCGCCCGCGGCGTCCCTCGCCTCTAGCGATGACTGTCTACCTAGGAAAAGATTCTGCGGTAAACCGGGAGATATCAGCACCAAAATCCAGGTCGTAGCCCGATTGTGATTTGAAATGTTCCTGTTCGTCACACTCGGCAACAAGCTCTTTACATGCTGCACAGGTGCTGCAATCGATTTCAGGCCGGTCGGGGCACTCGCGGGAAACGGCCGCCGCCGCCCCTCGGACCGGTCAAATGCCGGGCCAGCCGGGGTTTGACCAGGTGGGCCTCAGCCCGCGAGGTCGGTCGTGACCTCCTGGCCGAGGTCCCGGTCGGGCTCACGTAGCGGGAAGTGACAGGCGGCGTACGCTCCGCTTGCACTGAAGGGCCGCAGCGGGGGCTCCTCCACCGCGCAGATCTCCTGGGCGAACGGGCAGCGGGTGCGGAACCGGCACCCCGACGGCGGGGCCACGGCCGACGGCAGCTCGCCCTTGACCCCCTGGTGCTCCTTGGCCCGCTCCAGGACGGGGTCCGCGACCGGCACGGTGTCGATGAGACCGCGGGTGTACGGGTGCGCCGGACGGTAGTACACCTCGTCGGCCGGGCCGATCTCGACCAGCTTGCCCAGGTACATGACGCCGATGGTGTCCGCCATGTAGCGGATCACGGAAAGGTCGTGGGAGATGAACAGGTAGCTGAGCCCGCGGTCGCGCTGCAGGTCCTGCATCAGGTTCAGGATCTGCGCCTGAATCGACACGTCGAGGGCGGAGACCGGCTCGTCCGCGACGACCATGTCGGGCGCGACGATCAGGGCCCGGGCCAGGCCGAGCCGTTGCCGCTGCCCGCCGGAGAACTCATGCGGGTAGCGGTCAACCGCCTTGGCCGGCAGCCCGACCTCGTCCAGGATCTTGGCGACGCGGTCCCGTTGGCTGCCGCGGTCGCCCTGATGCTGGATGACCAGCGGTTCCCGCAGGATGGTGCCCACCCGCATGCGCGGGTCCATCGAGGCATAAGAGTCCTGGAACATCAGCTGCACCTTGCTGCGCAGCCGCCGCTGCTCCCGCCGGCCGACCTTGGTCAGGTCGCGGTCGCGCAGGAAGATTGACCCGCTGGTGGCCTTGTCCAGCCCGACGATCAGCCGGCCGATCGTAGTCTTCCCGCAGCCAGACTCCCCCACCAGGCCGAACGTCTTCCCGGCGGGCACGGCGAAGCTGACGTCGGCGACCGCCGAGACAGAACCGACCCGGCGCTGCAGGACGAGCCCCGACGTGACGGCGAAATTCTTCACCAGGTGGTCCAGCCTGACCAGCGCCTGCCCGTTGGCGGCGTCGGGCCCGCCGGGGGCGGGCACCCGGTCCGTTGCCCGTACCGCCGGCCCGCCGCCGCCGTCCGCGGCGACGGCAGCGGCAGCGGCAGCGGCGACGGCAGCGGCAGCGGCGACGGCAGCGGCCGCTTCGGCGAGGGGCGCCGCGGCGGAGGCGGTCTCCGCGGCAACGGTCTCCGCGGCGAGGGTTTCGCCGGCCAGGGTCTCCCCAACGGCTAGCGGGAAGTAGCAGCGGTAGAGATGCCTGCCACCGGTGGTGAGCGCCGGCTCGGTTTCCCGGCAGGTGTCGCGGGCGTACCGGCACCGTGCCGCGAACTTGCAGCCGCGCGGCGGCCGGGTGAGGTCAGGCGGCTGGCCGGGAATGTTGTAGAGCCGGTGCACGACCGGCCCGATCTGGTCCGCGGCGCGCTCGGGCAGCGCTTCGAACAGCGCCTCGGTGTAGGGATGGCGCGGGCTGGCGAACAGCGCGGGAGTGTCGGCGGTCTCCACGACCCGGCCGGCGTACATGACCGCCACCCGGTCGGCGCGGCCCGCGATGACGCCAAGGTCGTGGGTGACCAGGATGACGGCCATGCCCAGCCGGCGCCGCAGGTCGTCGATGAGCTCAAGGATCTGCTTCTGGATCGTCACGTCCAGGGCGGTGGTGGGCTCGTCCGCGATCAGCAGCTTCGGCTCGCAGGCCAGTGCGATCGCGATCATGACGCGCTGCCGCATCCCGCCCGACAGCTGGTGCGGGTAGTTGCCGACCCGCTCGGCCGGGCGCGGCATGCCGACCAGGCCGAGCACCTCGACCGCGCGCTCGTGCGCGGCCTTCCAGCTGACGCCGCGGTGCAGCCGCACCGATTCCGCGATCTGGGCGCCGATGGTCATCGTCGGGTTCAGCGAGGCGAGCGGGTCCTGGAAGACCATGCCGACGAGGTTGCCGCGGATGTGTCGCATCCCGTCGTCGTTCAGCGCGGTGAGCTCGGTGCCGTCCAGGGTGATGGTGCCGCCGGTGATGTGGCCGCCGCCGGGCAGCAGCCGCATCACCGACAGCGCGGTCATCGTCTTACCGCAGCCGGACTCGCCCACGATGCCCAGGCACTCCCCGGCCTCCACGGCGAGGGACACGCCGTCGATGGCGTGCACCACCGCGCGCCGCAGCCGGATCTCCGTCTTCAGGTCTTGAATTGTCAGCAGTGCCGTCATCGCCGTTGCAGCCTTACCTCGAATGCGTCACGGAGCGCGTCGCCGATGAAGTTGACCGCGATGACGATGATCACGATCAGCGCGCCGGCCGGGTAGATCAGCCACCAGTAGCCGTCGTCGACGTAGCTGACCCCGTTGGACAGCATGCCGCCGAGGTCGGTGGTGGGCGGCGGCAGGCCGAGGCCGAGATAGCTGATGTAGGCGATGTAGGCGATGAAGATGATGGCGTCCGCGACCTGGAAGGTGGCGTTGACGATGATGGTGCCGACCGCGTTGGGCGCGATGTGCCGCAGCACGATCCGGGCCGATCCGCCGCCCATGGCCTTGGCCGCCTGGACATACTCGCGCACGCGCAGGGACAGCGCCTCACCGCGGACCAGCCTCGAGATCGCCAGCCAGGACGCCATCGAGATGATCAGGATCAGCGAGAGCTTGGTCGGCGTGATGATGGTGGCCAGCACGATCAGCAGGAACAGGATCGGGATGGACAGCGCGGCGTCCACGACGCGCATCATGACCGCGTCGAGAAAGCCGCCGAAGTAGCCTGCCACCGCTCCCCAGAGCGTGCCGATCACCGTGGCCACGACCGCGGAGGCCAGGCCGAGCTCGAGCGAGACCTGGCCGCCGGCCATCAGGCGGCCGAGCTCGTCATACCCGTCGGGGTCGGTGCCCAGCGGATGGCCGGCGCCCGGCGGGAGGTTGGCGTTGGCCAGGTTGGTCTGGATCTGGTTGGTGTGGTAGACGAGCGGCCCGAGGAAAGAGAAGATGACCACCGCCAGGAAGATCACCAAGCCGACCACGGCCAGCCGGTTCTCGGTGAAGACCTCCAGGCCGCGCCGCCACATCGGGCGGGTGGCCTCGGCGATATCCGCTTCTGGCGGCGCCCCGGCCGTGGCCGGGATGGTGTCGATCGCGGTGAATCCGCCGGGATCCTGCGGCAGCGGCGGCGGGACGTTGATGCTCACGCGCTCACATACCTCACTCTCGGGTCGAGGACCGCATAGAGGATGTCCGCGACCAGGGAGCCGAGGACGGTGGCGAACGCGACCAGCACGGTGATGCCGAGCAAGGTCGGGTAGTCCTGCACGGTCGCGGCCGTGTAGAACAGCAACCCCATCCCCGGGTAGTTGAACAGCTGCTCGGTGATCAGCGCCCCGCTGAAGACGGCGGGCAGCGACAGCCCGACCAGCGTCGCGATCGGGATCAGCGCGTTGCGCAGGATGTGCCGGTACAGGATGCGGCCCTCGCCGACGCCCTTGGCCCGTGCCGTCCGCACGTAGTCCTGGGTCACCTGGTCCAGCGTGGAGGATCTCATGTAACGGCTGAACGAGGCGACCGTCAGCAGCGTGAGGGTGATGACCGGCAGCACCATCGCGTTGAAGTTGGTGAAGAACGACGACACGCCGGGCCCTTGCGCCCCTTCGCTTGGGAACGTGTGCGTGCCAAGCGCGAACGCGTTGATCAAGATGATGCCGGTCAGGTACACCGGCATCGCGTAGAACAGGAACGAGAAGGCGGTGCCCAGGTAGTCGGCCAGTTGGTTACGCCGCACCGCCTGGATGATCCCGAACGGCACCGCGATGACCAACGCGAGCACCGTTCCGACGCCGACCAGGAGCAGCGTCTTGGGCAGCCGCTGCGCCAGCAGCGAACCGACCGACTGGTTGTAGTAGTACGAGAAGCCCAGGTTCCCGTGCAGCAGCTGATCCAGCCAGTGCCAGTACTGGTACCAGATGGGCTTGTTGAAGCCGAGCTGGATGGTGAGCGCCCGCACCAGGGCGAGATCGTTGGCGCGGGTGCCGAGGATGGCGCGCACCGGGCCCCCGGGCAGTGCCTTGAGCAGCAGGAAGGTGATCACGGTGACCAGCCACACCACCACCACCGCCTGGAGGAACCGCCTGATCAGGTATCCAGTCACCGCCGTGCCCCCCGGGCGGGGGGCACGGCGGCCTGGTTAATCCGTCCGGTCAATTGGAGTAGTACCAATCTTCCGGGTTGATGTAAGAGAACGTGTTGAGCGGGGTGACGCCGTCCAGGTTGGCCGCGATCTCGGTGATCGGGTCCGCGTAGTCGGGCATCCAGACGACCGGCACCTGCTTGGCGATGTACTCCTCCCAGGAGTACATCGTCTGCGTGGTGGCGTTCGGCGCCAGCGTCGCCTCGATCATGGCGTCGTTGGCGGGGTTGCTGTAGCTGCCGTAGTTGGCGAAAGACCCGGACAGGAACAGGTCCTCACCCGACGGGTAGTAGTCGGGTGAGAACACCCAGCCGGAGCCCCAGTCGCCCATCTGCCAGGTGCACGGCGTCGACTTGCTCGGCGTGCACGAGACGTCGTTGGCGGTGATCTCCTGGCCGGCCTGCTCGGACAGGTTCAGCTGGATGCCGGCCTGGCCGGCCTCGGACTGGACCGCGTCGAACTCGGTGGTCAGGAAGGCGGTGCCGCTCGCGTACTTCAGGTTGAAGGACAGCTTCTCACCTTGGGTGATCCCCGCCCCGCATTCCCCGGCCCCGGTGCCCGGCTTGACACAGGTGCCCGGGTCGGTGTTAACGTCCCAGCCGTTCGCGGTCAGCAGCGCCTTGGCCTTGCTGAGGCTGAACGGGAACTGGTCGTTGGCCAGGCCGGGGGCCAGCAGGCTGCTGGACGGCAGGGTGGGCACGCCGTTGGTGGTCTGGTAGGCGTACCCGTGGAACACGTTCTTGATGATCGCCTGGGTGTCGATCGTGGACTGCAGCGCCTGCCTGAAGTAGAGCTGCTTGAAGATCGGCCCGACGGTCGGGTTGTTGAAGTTGATCGGGAAGTAGAAGACCGAGTAGATAATCCACGGCACCAGGTTGAAGTCCGGCGACAGCGGGTTCGGGCCGGCGGTAGCGACGTTGGTCGTGTTCGCGGTGATGTCCTCGGGCGGGATGAAGCCCACCTGCACCGTCCCGGTTCCCGCCTTGAGCGTGTTGTACTCGGCGGCGTTGGAGGTGAACGGCACCTCCTTGAACTCCTTGATCTCCTTGGCCTTGCCCTCGGGGATGGGGCCCGAGTAGGTCGGGTTCGCCACCATGGTGAGGGCACCGTCGGAGTTAAAGGAGCTCAGCTTCCACGGCCCGTCGACGACGGACCAGATCGGGGACGTGGCGTAGCTGGACAGGTCCCTGTTCTGCGCTATCAGGTAGTTGTAGACGGCCGCGCAGTCCTTCACGACCTTGGCGCAGTCGCTCGGCCCGCTGACGGTGCGGTCCCACGCGTTCGGCATCGGCGTGATCGTCGGCAGCTCGTTATACAGGAACCAGTTGTGGTTGTACGCCTTGGTCAGGTTGAACTGGACCTGGGTGGTCGACAGCGCCTTCACCGAGGCCACGTTGTCCGGGATATCGCCCGGCACGTAGCCACCGAAGTTGTCCTTCTCGACCTTGAACATGTTCATCCAGAACAGGACGTCGGTGGCGTCGACCGTTTCCCCGTTGGACCACTTGTACGGCTTGAGGGTGATCGTCACGGACTTGCTGTTCGACGACCACGTAGGCGTGCCCGCCAGGCTCAGCGAATAGTTGATCGTGGGCGACTCGCCGTTCCCGAACCAGTACAGCGGCCGGTACATCAGCTCCTGCATGTCGTCGAGGTTCCAGGTGCCGTAGGCGGCCGGCGTGGTGAACGGGAAGATGAAGTTCGGCACGAAGCCCGGGGTCTCCGCCCAAGTCGCGGTGTCGCCATTGGTCGGCAGGCTGCTCGCGGCGGCGTTGTTGGTGGTACTTGTACCGCTGCCGCTGCCGCCAGGGCCGGATGAACCGGACGAGCAGGCCGCGGCGACCAGCGCGAGCACGGCCGCTCCGCAGATTGCCGCTGCTTTACGGCTGACAGCGAGCCGACGGCGGGCGCGTGGCTTTCTCCGCTGCACAGGAACGGATCCCATGGTGGGCAGCTCCTAACGATGTCGGGGTAACACTCGGGTCCTATCGGCGTTGGGGGGAACACTCGGGCACATGGGCCTGGATGCTCATAAGTAGACGTCTATGGCCAATATGCACGGTCCATCGGGCAGAAGCCAGACTGGGAACCTAATTGCAATCTTCCGTCGGAAAACCGTTATGTCGCAGTTAACTTACAGCAGCCCGAGGTCAAGATGATCAGCGCTCTATCGCGTTACGTCGCGGTTTATAGAGTCGTAATCAAAGGGGTCGGCGGTCACACCCCAGTGGCAGCAACGAGCGCAACAGAGGCACCATTCGCATTCATGAATCCGCAGGTCACAGACGCTTCTCTCGCAGTCGAACCACGTACGCAACAGTAGTTTCATTGGTATGCATAAAGACAACATATTGGTATGGCAATGTCCAGCGACACTTGAATTAGCAACAATCCCCGCTATTGGTACGCGTAGTAACGCATCTATTGGCATGCGAGAGCAGTCCCATTGGTATGACAGCCGAAGAGATATTGGTATGCGAGAGTCGCCGACAGTATGCGTAACCGCAAGGCAATGATAGACGAAATTGGTACGCTAACACAGACATCATTATGCTGCGAAACAAAGACCATTGGTATTCGCATAACGGCCTACGGCAATACCGGCTTTCGCACTCACGCAACGCCCCTAACAGGGGCACCATTCGCATCCGCACAACGCACATGCCCCCCGCGAGGTGCAGGACGCGCTGCTGTCCTCGGACAGGGCCGCGGGCCGGTTCTGACCGCGCGACAAAGGGCAAGAACAGGCGCCTGGAGCACCCGGCGGCGAGCGGGACACCCCCAGCGCCCGGCGGCGAGCGGGACACCCCCCGCGAGCCAAAGGGCGCGCCCCTGTCATCGGACCGAGGAGCCTGGCGGTTTTGGCCAGGCGACGAGGGAGAGGACAGGGGCCCCCAGCGCCCGGCGGCGAGCGGGACAGTACAGCCGGTCAGATCCCGCGCTTGCGGAGGATGTCCTCGATGTCCTTCAGGTCGTCATCGTCGGCCGGGGCGGCCTTGCGGGACGCCTTCGCCGGAGCTGCCGCGGGTTTGCGGTTAGCGGGGACCGGGGTCTGGGTCGTGGCCAGGGCGCGCGTAGCGGGCGTCCTGGCCCCGGTAAGCGCGTCATGGCGGTCAGCGCCGTGGTTGACGGCGGACTCGTCCTGCCTGCCCTGGGCGGCCCTGCGCGCCTCCTTGGAGGCCTTACGCCGGGCCCGGCCGCCGGCCGCGAGGAAGAGCGCGATCGCCAGACCGGTGACGCCGATGCCGACCCACTTGGTGGTGGAGAACGCGAACCCGGTGCCGAACTGCCCGATCGCGGTGCCGATCTTCCAGAGCATCTCGGTCGCCCCGGTCAGGTACGCCGCGATCGGCAGCAGTGACACCGCCACGGCACGCAGCGCCGGCCGGACCCCGGAGCGCCGGAAAATAACATAGCTCAGCAGTAGGCCGAGCACGGTGAGTCCCGCCGTGAGCGGGAGCCATTGGATGTCGCCATAGCTCATGAGACGCCTCCCTGCTCCCTCCATCGTGACATATCTCGAGTAGTGAACGGAACGCCGATCGCGAGTCAGCATCTAAAATTTCTTGCTGTTATCCGCGCACACTCGTGGTCTCACCCTGTCAGCTACGCCAACGACAGCGCCTATTAGTGTCGTTGGCGTAGCTGACAGGGCCGACCAGGTCGATGGCGTAACCGACAGGTCAGCAGCATGTCAGCTACGCCAACGACAGCGCCTATTAGTGTCGTTGGCGTAGCTGACAGGCCGGAGTGGATCGTTGGCGTAGCTGACCGGCCGGGGTGGGGCGATGGGGATGACCGGCCGGATCCTTGCGGTTATCCGGCCAGGGCGTGGAGGGTGGCGAGAGTGACGTCGCGTAGGGAGGTGACGACTAGGCGGCCCGGGGCGGGCGAGATGGCCACGAACGACGGCACCGCTACCACCAAGCAGCCGGCCGCGGTGGCGGAGGCGACGCCGTTCGGCGAGTCTTCCAGGGCCACGCAGCGGGCGGGCTCGATGTCGAGCAACTTGGCGGCGAGGTGGTACGGGGCGGGGTCGGGCTTGGTCGCGGGCACGTCCTCGGCGCAGACGGTCACGGGGAACCGGAACCCGGTGCCCGCCAGCACCGCCTCGGCGAACTCCCGCTGCGAGGAGGTGACGAGTGCGTACGGGAGCCCGGCGGCGGCCACCTCGGCCAGCAGCTCGCGGACGCCGGGCAGCACCGTTACCCGCCCGGCGGCGGCGCGGGTGAGTATCCCGTCGAGCATCCACCGCTCGACCTCGGCCGGCGACGCGGGCCTGGTCGCCTTCGCGAGCAGGTAGGCCACCGAACGCTCCATGGACCCGCCGAGCAGCGCCGCCTGGTCCTGCTTGGTCCAGGACGCGCCGAGCCGCGCCATGACCTCGGTCTCCGTCTCGAACCAGAGTGGCTCGGTGTCGACCAGCAGCCCGTCCATGTCGAACAGCACCGCCCCGAGCCCGTCGTCCGTCACCTTCACACGCTGAAGTATCTCGCAGCCGGGTGGTGGATCACGATCGCGTCGGTGGACTGCTCGGGGTGGAGCTGCATCTCCTCGGAGAGCTCCACGCCGATCCGCTCCGGTTGCAGAAGCCGGGCGATCTTCGCCCGGTCGGCCAGGTCCGGGCAGGCCGGGTAGCCGATTGAGTACCGCGCGCCCTGGTACTTCACGCTGAAGAACCCGTCGAGTTCTGATGGGTCGGCGGCGGAGATGCCGAGCTCCTGCCGGACCCGAACATGCCAGTACTCGGCGAGGGCCTCGGTCAGCTGAACCGAGAGGCCGTGCAGTTCCAGGTACTCGCGGTAGGCGTTCTTACCGAACAGCTCGGCCGTCGCCTCGGACACCGCCGGGCCCATGGTGGCCAGCTGGAAGGCGACCACGTCGGTCTCACCGGACGCCGCGGGCCGGAAGTAGTCAGCCAGGCAGAGACGGTCGTCGCGCTGCTGGCGCGGGAAGGTGAACCGCTCTTGCTCCTGCCCCGCCTCCGAGAGCACGATCAGGTCGTTGCCGTCGCTGACGCAGCGGAAGTAGCCGTAGACCACGGCGGCCTGCAGCAGCCCTTGGGTCTGGGCCCGCTCCAGCCACATCCGCAGCCGCGGCCGGCCCTCCGTCTCCACCAGCTCCTCGTAGGACGGCCCGCCCGCCTTCCTGGAAGGCTTAAGGCCCCACTGGCCCATGAAGGTGGCCCGCTCGTCTAGGTACGCCCCGTACTCCGCCAGGGGCAGGCCCTTGACGATGCGCGTGCCCCAGAAGGGCGGTTCCGGCACGCGGTTGTCGACGGCGACGGCCGCCGAACGGACCCGCGCCTGCGCCGGGACCTCCGCGGTCAGGCTGCCTTCCGCGCCGTCGGCCGCGGCCGACGGGGTCTGGGCGGCGGCGCGGGGGTCCGGGCGGGCGCTGACGCGCCGCTGGCGGAGTGCCGGGAGGGAGGCGCCGGGGACGCCGCGCTTGACGGCCATGGCGGCCTCCATGAGGCGCAGGCCCTCGAACGCGTCGCGGGCGTACCGGACCTCGCCCTTGAAGAGGGTGGCCAGGTCCTGCTCGACGTAGGAGCGGGTCAGGGCCGCGCCGCCGAGGATGACCGGCCAGCGGCCGGCGAGGCCGCGGGTGTTCAGCTCGGCGAGGTTGTCGCGCATCACCACGGTGGACTTGACCAGCAGTCCGGACATGCCGATGACGTCGGCGCTGTTCTCCTCGGCGGCGGCGATGATCGCGGAGACCGGCTGCTTAATGCCGATGTTCACCACCTCGTAGCCGTTGTTGGACAAGATGATGTCGACCAGGTTCTTGCCGATGTCGTGCACGTCGCCCCTGACGGTGGCGAGCACGATGCGGCCGCGGCCGCCGTCGGCGGTCTTCTCCATATGCGGTTCCAGGTAGCCGACGGCCGCCTTCATCACCTCGGCCGACTGGAGGACGAACGGAAGCTGCATCTGCCCGGAGCCGAACAGCTCGCCGACCGTCTTCATGCCGTCGAGCAGGATGTCGTTGACGATCGCGAGGGCGGGCTGGTCCGTCAGCGCCAGGTCCAGATCCTGCTCGAGGCCGTTCCGCTCGCCGTCGATGATGCGCCGCTTGAGCCGCTCGACCAGCGGCAGCGAGGCGAACTGGGCCGCCCGCTCGGCCTTGGCCGAGGTCGCGTCGACGCCCTCGAACTGCTCCAGCATCTTCGACAGCGGGTCATATCCGGGACGGCGCCGGTCGTAGACCAGGTCGAGCGCGACCTCGCGCTGCTCATCGGGGATGCGGGCGAGCGGCATGATCTTCGAAGGGTGGACGATCGCGGAGTCGAGCCCGGCCTGCACGCACTCGTGCAGGAAGACCGAGTTGAGCACGGCGCGGGCGGCGGGCTTGAGTCCGAACGAGATGTTGGACACGCCGAGGGTGGTCTGCACGTCCGGGTGGCGGCGCTTGAGCTCGCCGATCGCCTGGATCGTCTCGATGCCATCCCGCCTGGTCTCTTCCTGCCCGGTGGCGATCGGGAAGGTCAGGCAGTCGACGATGATGTCCGACTCGCGCATCCCCCAGTTCAGCGTCAGGTCGCCGATCAGCCGCTCGGCGACCGCGAGCTTCCACTCGGCGGTGCGCGCCTGGCCCTGCTCGTCGATGGTCAGCGCGACCACCGCCGCGCCGTGCTCACGGATGACCGGCATGATCCGCGCCATCCGGGAGTCCGGGCCGTCGCCGTCCTCGTAGTTGACCGAGTTGACGACCGAGCGGCCGCCGATCAGCTCCAGGCCCGCCTCGATCACCGCGGGCTCGGTCGAGTCGAGCACCAGCGGCAGCGTCGCGGCGGTGGTCAGCCGCCCGGCGATCTCGCGCATGTCGTTGACGCCGTCCCGGCCGACGTAGTCGACGCACACGTCAAGCAGGTGCGCGCCGTCGCGCGTTTGGTCCTTGGCGATCGACACGCAGTCTTCGAACCGGTCGGCGATCATCGCCTCGCGGAAGGCCTTGGACCCGTTGGCGTTGGTCCGCTCGCCGATCGCGAGGAACGCGGTGTCCTGCCGGAACGGCACGTGGCTGTAGAGGGAGGCGACGCCCGGCTCGGGCCTGGGGCTGCGCGCGGCGAGCGCCCGGCCGTCCGGCCGGTCCGCGGTGACCCCGAGGCGTTCGACCAGCGCGGCGATGTGCTCAGGGGTCGTGCCGCAGCAGCCGCCGACCAGGGCCAGGCCGAACTCGGTGACGAAGCGCTCGTGCGCGTCGACGAGCTCGGCCGCCGTCAGCGGGTAGTAGGCGCCGTCGGCGGTGAGCTCGGGGAGCCCGGCGTTGGGCTCGCAGGAGATCGGGATCGGGGAGTTGGCGGCGAGGTAGCGCAGGTGCTCACTCATCTCGCCGGGGCCGGTGGCGCAGTTGAGGCCGATCATGTCGATGCCGAGCGGTTCAAGAGCGGTCAGCGCGGCCCCGATCTCGGTGCCGAGCAGCATGGTGCCCGTCGTCTCGATGGTCAGCGACGCGATGACGACCGCGTTGGGCGCCAGGTCGGCCACGGCCCGCTTGGTGCCGATAATCGCGGCCTTGGCCTGGAGCAGGTCGGGGCAGGTCTCGATGATCAGGGCGTCGGCGCCGCCGCGGAGCAGGCCGGCCGCGTTCTCGTAGTAGGACTCGCGCAGCACGCGGAAGGTGGTGTGGCCGAGGGTGGGCAGCTTGGTGCCGGGGCCGATGGACCCGAGCACCCAGCGCGGGCGGCCGTCGGCGGCGGTGAACTCGTCGGCCGCCTGCCGGGCCAGCCGGGCGCCGGCCTCCGCCAGCTCGGCGATCCGCTCGGATATGCCGTACTCGCCGAGGTTGGCGAGGTTCGCGCCGAACGTGTTGGTGGTGACGCAGTCCGCGCCGGTCGCCAGATAGGCGCGGTGGATACCGACGATGATGTCCGGACGGGTGACGTTCAGTACCTCGTTGCAGCCCTCGTGACCCTCAAAATCGGCCAGCGTCGCGTCGCTGGCCTGGAGCATGGTGCCCATCGCGCCGTCCGCGATGACGACCCGACTGGCGATGGCGGACCGGAGCGCGGCCGACCGCTGTGCTGCTTCTTCAATCACAAGACTGCCCATAGGCTTCCTGAGTCTAGGGTTTTTATGGTCTCCCCACAACAAGCACCACGGAAAACTGTGCCGCACACAGGTAGCACGGTGACGGTCTCTGGCGACGTAGGCTGTAGTCGCGGGCGCAGGCCCGCGGCACTTGCGGAGGTGAAGTCATCAAGTTCAGCGACGTCGAAGGACCGCTCGTCAACCCGGTGGCGATCGCCGCGTTCGAGGGGTGGAACGACGCGGCCGAGGCAGC
>JBEKEK010000174.1:0-16499 GCA_050013875.1 Trebonia sp.
GTGCTCGACATGCTGGTCACCCACCTGTTCCAGGTGGCCGCCGAGGTCGCCATGGAGCCGCCGGCCAGCCTCGACGCACTCGACCTGCAGGCCGCGCGGGAGGAGGTCATCAGCCACTTCCGGCCGCTTGACCCGGCCGAGGTGGTGCTCGGCCAGTTTGACGGCTACCGGGACGAGGCGGGCATCGATCCCCACTCGACCAGGGACACCTTCGTCGCGGCCCGGCTGTGGATCGACACTCCCCGCTGGCAGGGCGTGCCGTTCTACCTGCGCACCGGCAAGCGGCTGGCGGAATCGCGGCAGCGCGTCAGCCTGATCCTGCGCGATCCTCCCGGGCCGTTGAGCGGCAAGCTGCCGAGCGCCGCCAACGTGCTCTGCTTCTCCCTGGCCGGGGACGGCGAGATCGACCTGTCCCTGGTGGCCAAGAAGCCCGGCCCGGGCCTGGATCTGGATGTGGCGCACGCGAACATACCGCTGGCGACGTTGCCCGACGCGAATCCGCTGCCACCGTACGTCCGGCTCATCCACGACGTGCTCACCGGCGACCGCTCGCTGTTCACCAGGCCCGACGGGCTCGCCGCGGTCTGGGAGGTCGCCGACCCGCTGCTGTCCAACCGGCCGCCGGTCAAGCCCTATGCGCCCGGATCGTGGGGGCCGCCCGAGGCGGGCGACCTGATCGCCCCGGAACGCTGGCTGCTTGGGCAGTAGCAGCCTTACCGGCCGCGGCGTCTGGCCGCCCGCGGCCGGCGCCGTGCTGGCTGCGGATGGCCGTGCTAGCTGCGGATGAACGCCAGCAAATCGGCGTTGATGGTCGCGGCTTCGGTGGTGGGCATGCCGTGCGGGAAGCCGTGGTAGGTCTTCAGCGTCCCGTTCTTGACCAGCTTGGCGGACAGCGGGCCGGAGTCGGCGTAGGGAACGATCTGGTCGTCGTCGCCGTGCATCACCAGCACCGGCACCGTGATGCCCTTCAGGTCCTCGGTGAAGTCGGTCTGGGAGAAGGCGACGACGCCGTCGTAATGCGCTTTCGCGCCGCCCATCATGCCCTGGCGCCACCAGTTCTGGATAATCCCCTGCGATACCTTCGCGCCCGGGCGGTTGTAACCATAAAACGGCCCAGTGGGCAGGTCCAGGTAGAATTGCGCGCGACTGGTGGCGACTTGCTCCTGGAACCCGTCAAATACCTCTTTGGGTAGGCCGCCCGGATTGTTGGGAGTTTGCACCATCAAGGGCGGGACCGAGCTTATAAGCACGGCCTTGGCCGCCCTGCTCTCTCCGTGCCGGGCCAGATAGCGCGTCACCTCGCCGCCACCGGTCGAATGGCCGATGTGAATGGCGTTCCGAAGATCGAGATGATCCGCCACTGCCTTAAGGTCGTCGGCATAGTGGTCCATGTCGTGGCCGTCGCTTGTCTGGGTCGACCGGCCATGTCCGCGCCGGTCATGGGCGACAACGCGATAGCCCTGGCGCAGGAAGAACATCATCTGCCCGTCCCAGTCATCGGCCGACAGCGGCCAGCCATGGCTGAACACAAGCGGCTGTCCGCTTCCCCAGTCCTTATAGAAGATTTCCGTGCCGTCGGCAGTCGTGATTGTGCCCATGGTGTCTTCCTTTCCCCCGAGGAATCGCGAGTTTCCAGCGGCGCGCCGTTTCGGGCAAATGCCTCGATCCGTCACTCGCCGCGGCTCGAGCGCACCGCTGCGTAACCACCCGATCATCTTTGCGAGCGTAAGTCAAGGCACCGGACAGGTGTTTGAATGGGTAGTGCTACAACCCCATTTGACCTCTATGTTTGGCTGCGCCAGGACCGGGCGCATTAGGTGCCGAAGACCTGGAATTCCCACAGCGAGTACCCGTACTGCGTGGACCGGCGCGTGCCGAGCAGCCGGACGTAACGGCCGGAGCCGGTCACCCGCAGTGCCTGCACGCCGCCGGTGCCCGTCGTTGTCGAGTAGATGTCCGTCCACGTCGTGCCGTTGCCGGAGACCTGGATCTGGAAGGCGGTGGCGTAGGCGCGTTCCCAGTTGAGCACGACCTTGGTCAGGGCGTGCTCAGCCCCGAGGTCGACCTCCAGCCACTGCGGGTCGCTCCACCCGCTCGACCAGCGTGTCCCGGGGTTGCCGTCGACGGCGTTAGCCGCCGCCCACGGATAACCCTGCACCGACGACGTGCTGACCGGGTGCCCCTGAGACAGCAGGACCGCCGGCCGGGTGGTAACGGGGGCCCGTGCGTGCTTGGCAGCGGCCGGCCTGCGAGCGCGGGCCGTGGGGCGGCCGGCCCGGGTGACCGGATGGCGGGCGACGCTAGCGTTGCCGACGGCTGAGCTCTCGGCGGCGAGATGGCTGGTCATCGCGATCACGATGACCACCGCGGCGAGGATTGCGGCGGCCAGGCCGGCCGCCGCCAACGGCAGGCGTCGTTTGCGTGTCACGGCATCTCCGGCCGAGGCTGGCCCGCCGCCAGCCAGCCCCGCCAGATCAGGCAGAACGGCCGTCGCCGAGCCGGCCGGGCTTATCCGGTACTCGGGCGCACCATCGGTCCTGCCCCAGACAGCCCGCGGTTGGCTGCCAGGCTGACCGGGATCGGCCAGTTCGGCCGCCCGCGCAAGGCAGAATTCGAGGATCCGGTCGGGTGTTGGCCGGGCCTCCGGCTGCTTCTCCAGGCAGGCCTCGATCAGGGTAAGCAGCCGAACCGGGCAGCCCGCCAGGTCAGGTGGCTCATGCACCACCCGGTGCGCGACCTCGGTCATGTGCCCCTGGCCAAAGGGAAGCCTGCCGGTCGCCGCGAAGGCGGCAAGCGAGCCGAGCGCGAACACGTCGATCGCGGTGGTTATCGGCCGGTCAAGTATCTGCTCCGGTGACAGGAAGTCCGGCGACCCCATGATGGTGTCGCTGCGGGTCAGCGGCATCGCCGCCAGCGCCCGGGCGATACCGAAATCGATGACCCGCGGTCCGTCGGCCGCGAGCAGCACGTTGGACGGCTTGAGGTCGCGGTGGATGACGCCGGCCGCGTGGATTGCCTGCAGCGCCTCGGCGACCCCGGCGATAAGCGGGAAAACCATCGTCTCGGGCATCGGGCCGTTGCTGTCGATGACAGCCTCGAGGGACGGCCCCGGCACGTACGCGGTCACCAGCCAGGGCGGCGTGGCGGCCGGGTCCGCGTCGATCAGCTCCGCTGTGTACAGGCCGCGTACCCGCTGGGCAGCCTCGATCTCCTGGCGGAAGCGGACACGGAAATCCTGGTCGTGGCTGAGCTCTGACCGCACCACCTTGAGCGCGACCGGCCGTCCGGCCGGTGTGTGCGCCAGGTAGACCCGTCCCATCCCTCCGGTGCCGAGCCGGGCCCGCAGCCGGTAGTTCCCGATCTTGACAGGATCATCGCTAGTGAGCGGCTGCATTCCTCGTCTTCCTGACGGCCAGGGGTAATGAGGATGGGCCTGGCTTAGACAAATGCCAATAGATTGACCGCGGATAGATGCGGATCATTGTTGGCTATCGCGGTCACGGCTTCCATACCGCAACAGATCAGATCATAATGCCCGGCAGCCCAGGCTGCCGGGCATTATGCGGGAGCTGCCGCCGGTGATTGGCCCCCGGGGCCGGCCAGGCCTTGGCTAGCCCTTGACGAAGGAAGTCAGCACCTGCTTGTTGGTGATGTCCGTCTTGCCGCCGTCGACGCTGATCAGCTCGCTCTGCACCGGGCCCACACCAGCGGCCAGCCAGGTCTTGTCGTCGATGGTCAGGTTATAGCCCTCGAAGTCCGCGGTCTCGGCCACGTTCACGACGGTGGTGCTGTAGGTGCCGGCCGGGACCGTGACCGACTGGGTGCCCTCACCGGTCGAGGTGATGTGCTCGGTGATCTTCTGAGTCTTGCCCGCCACCGTGATTTCCATGATCAGCGTGCTGTGGATGGGCTGACCGCTGGAAACCTGAGCGGACGTGGGCCAGTAGATGCCGCCGGAAATCAGCTTGACCGAGGCGCCGGCGCTGGACATGGACGAGGTGAACTGGCTGGTCGGAAGGGCGATCTGGCCGTTTGGCTCGACGATGTAGTCCCAAGACGTGTGCGAGGTTGTGCCGTTGTCCTTGAAGGAGATGGCCATTGCCACCTCGTCGCCGGCCGCGACCGGTGTCGCCGACGTGATCTTGTTCTCCGACGTGGTGCCGTTGGAGTTGCTGTAGTTCCAGGTGTCGCCGACCGTCGTCGGGAAGGGCAGCGACCCCGAGGACACGACCGCCGAGGCGGGGGTGGCGGAGGTGGTCGCGGTCGCGGAGGCAGCCGAGCTCGTGGCGGAGCCGGTGCCCGAGGTCGCGGTGGCCGCGGCCGGTCCCGATCCGCTGGCGGTGCCGCATCCGGTGAGGGCTAGCCCAGCGGCCGCGGCGGCTGCCGCGAAAGCGCCGGCCGACCGGCGTACATCTTGTGCGTGGAGCTTCATCGTGCTGGGTACCTTGACCTTGGACTCGGCGGAGTTTTGTCGGGGTAGGTCGCGCGGCCGACCGGCCCCGGCTGGCCCCTTTTGCAGCCGGGACACGACGCGTGCTCGGGGCGCAGCACCTTTCTATCCGGGTCAAGCGACATGGCGCATCATGGCAACCATGTAATTCAGCACGTGGTGAAAGAGCACATAAAGCTCATTCGGGGACCGTGGCCGCGATGGCAGCTTCCCTCCGCCGGGAGGCAGCCGGCAGCGCTATAACACGGCTCCGCTTCCCCCGGCTAAGCCGACCAGCCCTCGAGGTCGGCGATGCGGCGGAACACTTCCAGCGTGTCGACCCGTTCCAGGCCGGGGTCGAGCTCGTAGTAGACCGCCAGCACGTTCTGCGCCAGCCGGCCGCGCTCGTCCAGGCCGGCGAACCGGCCGAGGCTGATGTCGCGCATCGCCTCCTCCGGGCTCATGCCGCGCGCGTGCCGCTCCGCCGCCTCGCGGGAGACGAATTCCAGGTAGTCCTTGACCCCCCGGACCCCGGCGGCGTCGGTCACCGGTCCGTGCCCGGGCACGATGATCTCGGCGTCGAGGTCAAGCATGACCTGGCACGCGCGGATCCAGTTGGAGACCGGCCCGGCCCAGCTGATCGGCGTGCCGCCGATGAACAGCAGGTCGCCGGCGTACAAAGTCCGCGCGGACGGAACGTACACGACCGAGTCGCCGCCGGTGTGCGCCGGTCCCAGGTTGAGCACCTGAACCTCCGTGCCGCCGACGTCAAGCGTCAGCTCCCGCTCGAAGGTGCGGGTGGCCGGCGTCGGGGTGATGCCGGTGAAGTCGAACGGCTCGAAGATGTGCCGCGCGAACCGGCCGACCGCGCCATCCTGCTTGATCAGGCCGAGGAGGAGGTCAGGCCCGTTGCCCGCCATCTCGGCCGCGGTCGGGGCCGACGCGATGATCTCCGCGCCCGCGACCAGCTCGTTCCCGAACCAGTGGTCGCCGTTCGCGTGGGTGTTCACCACGCTCGTGATCGGATGGCGGCCGGTGACGGGGGCAAGGCCCGCGAGCATCTCGCGCGTCATGGCCAGGTCGAACAGCGTGTCGACGAGCAGCGACCCGCCCTCCCCGGTGATCAGGCCGGCATTGCTCCACCCCCAGGTGCCGTCGGGAACCAGCCACGCGTAGCAGGTGCTGGTGAGCTGGTGCAGGCCCCTGGTGTAGGGCACGCTGGCGATGGTCATACTGCCTCCTCCTCGGCGGAACGCGGCCCGTACGGGCCCGCGGCGGAACTGGCCGGCACCAGGGCCGGCTCGGGTACATCGCTGGTCGCGTTGCGGCCGGCCAGGCCGATCAGCGCGAACGCGACGGTGACGATGGCCAGGAACACCCAGCCGGTGGCGAAGCTGGTGTGCGCGACCAGGTGCCCGAAGATGATCGGGATGAAGAAACCGCCCACCGCGGCCAGCGTGAGCATCAGGCCGGTCGCTGTTCCGACGTATTCATGTCTGATGCGGCTCACCCGGGATGGCACCGAGGACCAGGCGGCGAAGCCGAAGATCAGGAAGAAGCCGATGCCGATGCCGACGGCCCACAGGGCACCGGTCGGCACGACCGGGATCAGCACCAGGCCAATCGCGCAGGCCAGCAGCGCGCCGACTACGAACGCCTTCAGGTTCCTGCTGCGGTCCGCCCAGTAGCCGCCGAGCAGGCCACCGGGGACGCCCGCGAGCACGATCAGCGCCGAAAGCAGGCCGCCGAGGGACGGGTCGAAGTGGCGGTCCGCGGTCGCGTACGTGGTGAACAGCTGGGAGGTGGTGAAGTAGGCTCCGTACCCGCCGAGCAGCGCCAGCCCGTACAGCCACAGGTCCCGGCTGGACACCGACGCGGCCAGCGCCTTGGCGTCAAAGCGGGCGCCCGCCAGGGCCGGCGCATCCGCCGGAGTGCGGAACCACAGCGCGGTGATGGCGGCGACGATCAGCTCGAAGACGCCCGCCAGCACCAGCGACGTGTGCCAGCTGGTCGCGTTCTGCAGGTAGATCCAGATGTACAGCGCGAACGCGGCGCCGGCGCTGAACGCCGCCCCGCCGCTGAGGCCAAGCGCCAGCGAGACCTCGCCCTGCCGGAACCAGACGACCACCGCGGCGAACCCCACCGCGATGAAGGCCGAGCCGCCGATGCCGCAGATCGCACGGAACCACTCCAGTTCCAGGTATGAGTAGGACAGGCCGGACATGATGCCGGCCAGCCCCTGGACGACGAGGCCGAGGACGAGGGTCCGCTTCATGCCGATCTTGGTGGCGAGCATGCCGCCCGGAATGTGCGCGGCACCGTACCCCACGATGAACAGCGAGATCAGGTAGCTCAGCGATGGCAGCCCCACCTTGAACTCGGCCCCGATCAGCCCGAACGCCGTGGCGACGTCGAACCAGTTCAGGGTGAGCGAGATGAACCCGAGGCTGATGATCGAGAGCATGAGCCAGCGGATGGCGCCATCCTCCCGGCGCGTGGGCGAGATGGCGGTCATGCGTCCTCCTGGAGGCTGGTCGGCGGAGAGTTAGGTGAGGCAGCTGGGGTGGGCAGGAGCTGTGCGCGCAGCCGGGCCTTGGCGATCTTGCCGACGCTGGTGCGCGGCAGCGCGTCGGTGAAGATCACCGAGCCGGGCACCTTGAAGGGGGCCAGCCGGCCCGCGCACCAGGCGATCAGCTCGTCCGGCTGCGGGTCGGTGCCCGCGGCGGGCACCGCGACCAGCACAATCGCCTCGTCACGGACCGGGTCGGGGACGCCGATGGCGGCGCATTCGGCGACGGCGGGGTGATCGGCGGCGACCCGCTCGATCTCGCCCGCCGAGACGTTCTCGCCGGAACGCTTGATCATGTCCTTGGCCCGGTCGACGAAGTACCAGAAACCGTCGGCTTCCGGCCGGGCCAGGTCCCCGGTGTGCAGCCAGCCATCGCGGAAGGCCGCCGCGGTCGCCCGCGGGTCGCGGTGGTAACCGGCCGCCAGCGTCACCCCCGGCACCCCGCCGACCAGCAGCTCGCCCGGGGTGCCGGGCGGTACCGTGGCGCCGTCGCCGTCGGCCGCGCGCAGCCTGACACCCGGCAGTGCACGGCCGATGCTTGACCACCGCCGGGCCGCCGAATCGGGGTTGACCGTGGGCGGCAGCACCGTCTCGGTCATGCCGTAAAGCTGCAGCAGGCGCGTTCCGAAGCGCCGCTCGAACGCCCCGGCCTGGGCATCGGTGAGGTTCTGGGCGAACAGCACCGCGCGCAGGTTGCTTCGCGTCTCGGCCTCCCCCGGCGGCTGGGCCAGGATCATCCGGATCGGAGCGGCGAACAGGCTGCCGAGCGTCGCCCCGTGGTCGGCCGCCTGCCGTGCCCAGTTCGAGGCGGAGAACCTTGGTGCGAGCACGATCGACGCGCCCGCTGCCAGCGCCGACATCGTGCAGTAGTACTGCCCGTTGGCGTGGAACAGCGGCAGCGCGATCAGCCAGCGGTCTTGCTCGGTGATGCCCAGGTGGCCGGCCATGGCCGCGCCCACGGCCAGGTAGTTCGCGTGCGTGACCAGCACCCCCTTGGGCCGGCTGGTGGTGCCTGAGGTGTAGAGGATCGCGGCGGTTCTGGTGTCAGGGCGGCCGGCGAAGGCGCCGGGCGTTGCCTGGCGGTGGCCGGGCGTTGCCTGGCGGTGGCCGGGCGTTGCCTGGCGGTGGCCGGCCGGGACCGGCCACGGTTCCGCCCGCCGCGCCAGCGCGGGCAGCGCGTCCGCCCCGTTCCCGTCGAGGTCAACGATCCGCGGGGCCGCGCCGCCGCCCGCCCGCAGCAGGCTTGCCGCGGCGGCCACTGGTTCGCGCAGGCCGGGCGCCGGCAAGCAGACCGCCGGGCCGGCCTGCTCGAGCACGTAGCGCAGCTCCTCGGCGGTGGACTGCGGGCCGGTGGGCAGCAGGACGGCGCCGAGCAGCGCGGTGGCGAACCAGACGTCGTAGAACTCCGCGCAGTTCGCCGCGTGCAGGTGAACCCGGTCGCCCGCCCGGACGCCGAGGGCGGCGAGCGCGCCCGCCGCGGCCCTGGCCCGGCTCAGCTCTTCCGCGTAGGTGATAACCGTGCTGCCGCCGCGGTCGTCCTCGACGACCGCGAACACCCGGGCCGGGTCGGCCGCGTTCCGTGCCAGCAGCGTGGCGGGCGTGCCGGCCACCTCCGGGCCGGCCGTCATCGTCGTCACTGGTCGTGGCGGACGTGCACGGCGGGGGCACCCTGGTAGCTGGCCACGCCCGCGCCGGCCGGGCGGACCTGCGGGTTGCCGACCGGGTTGCGCAGCACGCCCACGCCCGAGGCCTCCAGCTCGACAACGTCGCCGGGCTCAATCCAGCGGTCAAGCTCCAGGCCGCAGCCGCCGCCGACGGTGCCGAGGGCGAAGAACTCGCCCGGGTAGACGGTTTCGTCAAGCGACGCCCAGGCGAGCACCTCGGCGAAGGAGAACTGCCGGTTCTTGGTCGTGCCGGCCGCCCACACCTCGCCGTTGACCCGGGCTGACATCTGGACCGACCACTCGTCGACCTCGTCCATGGTCAGCACGCACGGCCCCATCGCGGTGCAGAAATCCTTGCCCTTGGAGGGCCCGATGGTCAGGCTCATCTCGAAGAGCTGGATATCCCTGGCACTGACATCATTGAAGATCGTCACGCCCGCGATCCGGTCAGCCGCCTCGGCCGCCGTGAGGTCGCGGCCGCCGCCTGAAGAGAAGAAACCGAGCTCGAGCTCGAAGTCGAGCTGGCCGGTATAGGACGGCCACAGCAGCGGTTCGTCTGGCCCGATGACCGTTTCGACGTTGCACTTGTAGCAGATCGGCATGGCCGCGAAGGCGGCCGGAACCGCCAGCCCGGAGCCGGCCGCGTGCTCGGTGTAGGTCAGGTAGTCGCGGATCCGCCGCGGCCGCGGCACCGGCGCGAGCAGCCTGACGTCGGCGACGGGCAGCACCGCCCGGGTGCCGTCGGCCGCGGTCAGCTCGTCGCCCCGGCGCCGGTAATCGTCGGCCAGGTCGAGAGCCTGCCCGGCCAGTGCCCGGCCCTGCGCGCCGCTGGTGAAGAAGGCGACCATGTCGCGGGCCAGCATCGGTTCACCGCCGGTGCCGCCGTCATCGCCGGGAGCGTGGCCGCCGGCCCGCAGCGCCCGGTCGGCGCGCAGTACGAGGTCCGGGTCTACTACCGCGTCGCCATGCAGAACGCCGAAGCGCGCACGGCCCGATCCGTCATCGAAGGTGACAAGGCGCATGCCGGCAGTACCTCCATTCATGGACTCAAGTATGATGTTGGACTGAAGTCCATTTACTTATCGGAAACGTAAGCCTCGGCTGATGCGGTGTCAAGACCCAGGCGTGAGAGTGATGTACTTAGATCCCGTGAATCCGTCCGAGCCCGATTCCCAGTTGCCCGCGGGCGGCCAGGCCGTAGCGGTCTCAGACCGGCGCGCCCGGCGCCGTCAGGAGGTCCGCGACCGCGTGTACGGCGCGGCGGTGGAGCTGTTCATTGAGCGCGGCTTCGACGCCACCACCATGGACGACATCGCCGACCGGGCCGACGTCGCCCGCGCGACGGTCTTCAACTACTTCCAGCGCAAGAGCGCGTTTCTTGACGAGTGGTCGGCCCTGCGCAGGCAGAAGGCGCTGGCCGGTGTCCGGCGCCGGCATCTCACCGATCACCCGCTCCCGGAGATCATGGCCAGGTACATGATCGAGCTGGCCCGGCTCAGCACTCGCACCCGGGTCGAGACCGTCGCCCTGATGGGAGCGGCCATCCATACCACCAACGTTTTCGGTAACCCGAACCTGGCGCAGGAGATGGCCCGGTTCATCGCCAGCGCGCAGGCGGCGGGTGAGGTGCGGGCCGAGGTCGAGGCCGAGATGGCAGGGACCCTCGTGGCCACCGGGTATTTCGCGATCCTGAGCCAGTGGATAGCCGCAGACCCGGCGCCGTTCAACCTGGAGTCGCGCCTGCTGAAGATGGTCGACATTATCTGCTCTGGCCTGATCGCACCGGCGCGGCCGGCGGGCTGAGGGGACGACGCCGACGGTTAGGGATCCGCCTGAACGAGTTCAGACGCCAGCCGGCGGCCGATCGCGCGGTTGCCCGGCCAGCCCGTTCTCCATGGCGAACCTGGCGGCCTCGACCCGGCCGCCGAGACCGAGGTTGCGGTAAATGGTGGCCAGGTGACGTTCGACGGTGGCGGTGCTCAGGTAGAGCTCGGCTGCGATCTGCTTGTTGCTCAGGCCGGCCGCCAGCAGGACCAGCACCTCGGCCTGGCGGCTGGTCAGGTTCTCCGGCCGGGGCGGCAGGGATGGCCGGGACTCGCCCGGGGCGGCCGCACCGTCTTGCGCGATCTCGGCCAGGGCAGCCTCCGCCCCCGCCAGCAGCTGCGGGTTTCCGATCTCGGTCGCCAGTGCCCGCGCGGCGCGCAGCTGGGCGACGGCGGCGAGGTGATCGCCGGCCTGGGCGTGCACCCGGCCGAGCCCGGTCATCGCCTCGATCACGTCGTGCGGGTGCCCGCCCGCCTGTGACGCCGCGATCGCCGCCTCGAACCGCTCGGTGGCCCGCGCCCAGTCCTGCCGGTGCGCGGCCAGCGCGCCCTGGTTGCAGGCAATGGTGCCGATCAGCTGCGGATGGCCAGCCGCCAGGCCGGCGCCCTCGGTCAGCACCGCCTCCGCCGCATCCCACTGGCCGGTCCTGATCAGCACGTCCGCCAGGTTTGCGAGGCCGACGGCGATCGACCGCCGCTCGCCGAACTCGCGCTTGATCGCCAGGGACTGCTCGAACAGCCGCTGCGCGCGATCGGTGTTGCCGTCGTCCAGCTCAAGCAGTGCCAGGTTGTTGATCGCGACCGACATGCCGCGGCGGTCGCCAAGTTCCGCCCGCAGTTCCATCGCCCGCTCGAAACCCTGCCTGGCGCCCTGGTGGTTGCCGAGATAGCGGTTGGCCGAGCCGATAACAGTGGCGGCGAGCGTCATCCGCGTCTTCAGGCCGAGCGGACCGAAGATCGTCATGGCCAGCTCGGCCTGCCGGACCGCCTCGGCGTAGTCGCCGTTCTCCGCTGCCAGCACGGCGGCGGCGCAGTAGGCGCGGCCGGTGACCTCGTCCGCGCGGTCGCCCACCGTCGTGAGGAACTTGCCGAGCCAGTCCCGGCCGACCGCGAGCCGGCCGCTGAACAGCCACCAGCGCCATAGCGCCGAGCTCACGTGCAGGCCAAGGTCGGTGTCGCCGTTCTCGCCTGCCCAGTGCATCGTCAGGTCCAGGTCGGCGGTGGCGGCCTCAAGCCGGGCGGCCCAGTCGGCCGCGTCCGGTCCGGCCAGCGCCAGCTCGCTCTCGGCGGCCACGCTGGCGAAGTGCAGCGCGTGCCGGCGCCGGGCGGCCGGGCCGTCCTTGCTCTTCTCCAGTTGCAGCGTGGTGAAGGTGGCGATGGTCTCAAGCAGGCTGAACACATTCTGCTCGCCGCCGCGGGTGACCATCAGCCAGGACGAGTCGACCAGCGCCCGGGTGGTGGCGATGGCCGTGGGCGCGTCCACGGCCAGGATCGCCTGCACGTCGGCGATACGGAAGGGCCCGGCGAGCACGCTGAGCATCGCCAGCCACCGCTGCTGCTCGGCGGTGAGCAGGTCGTAGCTCACCTGCAGCACGTCGGCCAGCCGGCGGCCGCCGGGCTGCCCTTGGGGTCCCCGCTGGGCGGGTTCGGAGTCGAGCAGGACGGCCCGCTGCTGCAAGATCTCCCGGACCGACAGGGTGCCGACCCAGCCGGCGATCAGCTCGATCGCCAGCGGCAGGCCGTCAAGACGGCGGCAGAGCTCGGCGATCGCGCCCGGCGCGACGTCGGACGCGCGGAAGCCGGGCAGCCGCTCGCTCGCCCTGGCGATGAAAAGCCGGACCGCGTCAGAACCGGCGATGTCGGCCGCCTCCGCCACCGCGGCCGGGCAGCCGAGCGGCGGGACGGTCCAGCACACCTCGCCCGGCACGCCGAGCACCACCCTGCTGGTGACCACGATCCGCACGTCAGGCACCGCGTCGAGCAGCTCGCCGGCCAGCTCGGCGACCTGATCGGCCAGCCGCTCCGCGCCATCGAGCAGCAGCAGCTTCGGCTTTCCGGCCGACAGCGCCACCTGCAGTGACTGGATCAGCGGCATGGACTGCTGGTCATGCACCTGGAGCCGGGAAGCCAGCGCCGAGGCGAGCGTGCGCGGATGCCTGACCTGCTCAAGTGGCACGAACACGACGTCGGCGTCGACGGCCGGGCGGCGGCCGAGGACCTGGGCCGCCAGCCTGCTCTTGCCCACGCCACCGGGGCCGATCAGCGTGACCAGCCGCGCTTGGAGCAGCAGTTGCCCCAGCTCGGCGAGCTCGCGCTCGCGGCCGACGAAACTGGATCTCGCCACCGGCAGCGCGGTGCTGTCGGCAGGCGGGCCGGCCCCTTGGGCCTCGTCGGCGGCGACGCCTGCCTCGAGCTCGGCCAGCGCCGCCAGCGACTTGGCGGAGATCTGGGTGCGGCCGGACTCCCAGCGGTTGACGGTGGCGAAGGAGACGCCGAGGCGCCGGGCGAGCTGCTCTTGGCTCAGCCCGAGGCGGCGGCGCAGGGCCCGCAACCGCTCGCCAACCGAATCCTCACCGCCAGACCCAGACACGCTCAAAGACTACGGTCTTTCCGCCGCTTCGGCAGGTGCTAGTTGTGCGGTATTGGGTTAAAGGTCCTGCCGCCGCTCCAGGTACCTGAGCGCAACCCAGCCGATCGGTACCGGCAGCCAGAAGGTCAGCAGCCGGTAAAGGAGCACCGCGCTGACCGCGACCGCGCCCGACAGCCCGGTCGCGGTGAGCCCGGCCGACAGGGCCGCCTCGACCGCACCCAGGCCGCCGGGAGTGGGGACCAGGGAGCCGATCGCGCTGCCGGTCAGGTAGACCACCGCGACGCTGGCGATGGGCACCGAGCCGCCGAGGGCGTGGATGCTCACGTCCAGGCAGCCGATGTAGGCCGCGCTCAGCAAGAGCGCGCCGCCGACCCCCTGGGCGAGCTTGCGGGGGTGCTGCGCCATCTGCAGCAGCTGCGGCAGCACCTGGTTGATGGTCGGCGCCACCCGGGCGCGGATCAGCCGGCGTCCGGCCGGCAAGGCGGCGACCGCGGCTACCACCACGAGGAGCCCCGCGAGCACGAAGTACGCGACGACCGGCACCTCGATCGGGCTCTTGCTCTCGTTGGTGCCGGTGAGCGCGATGAAGATGACGAGCAGCGAGATATGCAAGACAAAGGCCACCACCTGCGACACCCCGACGCTGGCAGCGGCGTTGGCGGCCGATATCTTCCGGCGCTGCAGGTAGCGGATGTTGAGCGCGGCGCCGCCGACGGCGGCCGGCGTCACCAGCGTGACGAACGAGCCGGCCAGCTGGACCAGGACCGTGAGCCCGAAGCTCAGCCGCTGGGTGACGAATCCGGTCAGAGACAGCGCCGCGCCGGCGTAGGTCGCCGCGGACAGCGCGACCGCCGCGATGGTCCAGCGCCAGTCCGCGGAGCCCAGGACCGAGGAGAGGCTTTCCCGCGCGAGCTCGCCCGCGAGCAGGTACGCCGCCACGACGGTGACGACCATGGTGGCCAGCGTGCGCAGCCGGATGCGCTCCAGCTGCACCGGCACGACCTCGCCGCCGGGGACATGGGCAAGCAGCCGCTTGCGCAGCGTCGACAGCACATCCCTGCGCCGGCGCAGCGCGTGCCGGGTGGAACGGGACAGCGCGACCGTCTGCAGCAGCGGCACGACGGAGACGATCTCGTCGGTCGGTATCTTCTCCAGCGCCAGGTCAGCGGACCTGTCCGGCCCGACTACCAGCGCGAGCTCGGCCATCAGCTGTGCCCGGTCAAGGCGGATCTGCAGGTCGGTCGCGGCCACGTCGCCGGAGGACGGGGGGAGCAGCATGACCCGGTCGCCGCCGGTCAGCAGGATGTGGTCGGCGGTGAGCGCGCGGTGGGTGACACGGTGCGCGTGAAGTCGCAGTACGGCGTCCCAGACGCGGCCAAGCTGGACGTCGGTCGGCTCGCTGCCGTGGTCGGCCAGCGTCGTCCCGTCGTGATGCTCGTAGCCGAGCACAACCGCCTCCTGGCCGGCCCGGACCAGCGCGCACAGCCGGGGCATGGGCACGCTGGCGTCCTCGGCCGCGTAGGAGAGCAGCGCCAGTCGCTCCACCGCGCGATCCTGGGACAGCGGCGCACCCCGCGATACCTGCCGCTGCAGCCGGACCAGCCGGTACAGCCGGTACAGCAGACCCGCCGCCTGCTGGTCCCAGTCGTACACGGAGACGTCGAGCCGGGGCCCGCTGAGCGCGACCGCGGCGTAGCGGCGGGATTCGGCGCCCGAATGGATGACCCGGCGCATCTCCGACACCGGCCAGCCCGCGGTGTTAAGCGCCCCGGCGATGTCCTCGGCGCTTGGGCGCGTCGGTATCGAGCCCGCCGCATAGCGGACGCCGAGGCCGATGGCGCCGCCGGTGAGCACCGAGATGAGCAGCGACAGCACGGTCGTGGTCGACGCGGACAGGTTTACCAGCGCGTACACCACGATCAGCAGCCACATCGCGGTCCGCCAGCGCGTTTGCCGCCCGCCGAGGCCGAGCACGGCCGCATAGGCGACGAGGGCGGCCAGGTAACCGTCGACCGCCGGGACATGGACCGACATGGTGATCGCGTCGTAGAGCCGCCCGGCCGCCCGCTGCCGCAGCAGGTAATTGGCGGCCGCCACCACGGCGGCGGCGAGGACGCCGGTTGCCACCGCCTCTGCGAGTGCCCGCGGCTGGCGGCGGACGAGCTGGCGGATGGCCAGTGCGACCGACAGGAGCAGCAGCAAGAACAGCGCCAGGGGCCGCAGCAGGTCGAGCACCGCCAGCGGCACCGACTTGCTTACCTCGACGATGTTGGTTTCCAGGCCCTTCGCGGTCGCGCTGGCGACGATGCCGAGGCCGGCCACCAGGGCGATGAGGATGACGCAGGCAATGCAGCGCAGCAGGTCGGCCGGCCGTCGGATCCGGTGCTCACGGTGGTCCTCGACCAGGACCGGCGGCGGCCCCGGGGCTGCCGATGTCTGCACCGGGCCGGTCCCGTCCGGCGGCGGGCTAGGCCGTGGTCGCGTCACGGAAAGATTGTTGCACCTGGCAGTAACGGCTCGGCCCAGGTGGCGGCTTCGGCGGCCCCGTCATCGAGCGGGCCGTCAGCCGGGGTGAGGCCCGCTCGACCACATCAGTGCTGGCCGACTAGAAGATCTTGTTGATGATGTCGTCGCCGATGCCGAAGCCGGCGCCGGATACGATCGCTCGGCCGAATCCGCCGCCGAGGAACGACTGGAGCATGCCGCCGCCGCCCATACCGCCCATACCGCCCTGCTGCTGGTACTGCGGCTGCTGGTAACCCTGCTGGTACCCGGGCTGCTGCTGGTACCCGGGCTGCTGGTAGCCCTGCTGCTGGTAGCCGGGCTGGCCGGCCGACTGCACGTGGTTGTCCACCATCGAGTGGATGGACTGGAGCAGCAGCGACACCTGCCCCTCCTCCTGCTGCACACCGAGCGTGATCTCCTTCAGGTCGAGCATCCACTCGCGGGCGTTGCTGTCGCCTGCAGCCGCCGCGGTCTGCAGCTTGCCGGCCAGCGTCTGGAGCAGCGACGCGGTCTGCTGTCCCTGCTGCTGCAGCTGGGCGTAGTTCTGGTCTACGGTCTGGGGATCCACTGAGTCCTCCGGTGACGATTCATGACAGCGATAGCAACATCTGGATAGTAGTCGCCCGGCATGGGGGAGGCCGATGCTTGGCGGCGGAACCGTCGGGGTAGCGTGCGCATCATGCGGATTGGCCTGTTCGTCACCTGCCTGACCGACACGATGTTCCCGGAGACCGGCAAGGCGGTGGTGACGCTGCTTGAACGGCTCGGGCACCAGGTCGAGTTCCCCATGGGCCAGTCGTGCTGCGGCCAGATGCACTTCAACACCGGCTACCGGCGGGACGCGGTGCCGATGGTGCGGGGGTTCACCGCCGCCTTCGACGGCTATGAGGCCATCGTCACCCCGTCGGCGTCCTGCGGT
>JBEKEK010000175.1:0-16203 GCA_050013875.1 Trebonia sp.
AGATCATCGCCTTCACCGACGACGACGTCACGGTCGATCGCCACTGGCTCAGGGTGCTCGGCGAACGGTTCGCGCGCGAGCCTGATGTCGCCGCGATCACCGGCCTGGTGGTGCCGGGGGAACTCGAGACGTCGGCGCAGGTCTTGTTCGAGCAGTCCGGCAGTAGCCCCGACCGGGTCTTCGTTCCGCTGACGTTCGAGCGCATCGGCCGCTTCCAGGTGCTGCGCCATGCGCCCGAGGAGAAAGGCGATCGGGTTCACTCCTTGTATGCCATCGGCGAGTTCGGGCTCGGCTCGAACATGGCGTTCCGGACGTCGGTGCTGCGGGCGGTTGGCGGCTTCGACGAGGCGCTCGGCACCGGGACTCCGGCGCGCGGTGGCGAAGACCTGGCCATGTTCCTTGGGCTGCTCGCGCATGGGTACCAGCTCGCTTACGAGCCAGAGGCGATCACCTTCCATTCCCATCGCGACTCGCTCGCCCAACTCGAGGACCAGATCCACGGCTACGGCATTGGCTTCACCGCGATGCTCACAGCGGCCGCGTTGCGCGACCCGCGGCACCTGGTCGGGCTGGCAGCGGCGCTCGCGCCGTGGCTGCGGTCCCTGCGCGATCCCGCCTCCGCCAAGCAGGCTCACCTTACGGAGGACTACCCCAGCGGACTGGCGCGGGCGGAGCTGCGGGGCATGCTCGCCGGGCCGTTCGCATACCTGCGGTCACGCCAGGTCCAGCGGCGGTGGGCACGATGAAGTGGCTTTGGTTGCGTAGGTCGTCGCTGACCGTTAATGCCGTGGCAGCTTTACTCTTCTTCCTGCCTGGCCACGGCACCCGCGGTGCGCTCACGGATGAACGCGGCCTGCCCTCTCATGGCGCTCGCGTAAACGGACTCGCCGCGCTTGTCATACCGTCCAGCCCGTCGCTCCCATGACTCGGCATCACGCTCGGTGCGGCGAACTTGGCTGCTAGCCGAGCGCGGACCACTCAGGCGAGACCAGACCACGCAAAGGAAGATGAAGCCTACGGCGCCCAGGCCTATGGCGACCACACCCAGGATGGCGCGAACCACGATTCGAGACACGATGCCCACTCCCCCTTGTCGAGTCAAGACCTCGGTCGCCTCGACAAGACCTCTGATCTCTAGAGGTGCCGAACTCCCATCCAGCCCACACCGTTTCGCTCAATTCTGCGGCGCTCAGTCGTCAATGCGGATCACGCGCCCGGGGTTGCCCGCCACTACGGCCCGACGGGCACAGAATTGCAAGCTCATCGCTACGCATTGTAACATGATTTACGTTCGCGCAGCTCAGGGCACCTAGGAAGGCAGGGCGGAACTCGGCCCGGATATCCTGCCCGCATGAGTGAAAGGACGGCCGGCATCGCCAGCGATCTGGCGCCGCACGGAGTGCTGCGGGCCGCCATCAACCTCGGCAACCCGGTGCTCGCCCAGGGAACCGCGGCGGCGCCGAGAGGCGTGACGATCGACATCGGGCGCGAGATCGCCGCCCGGCTGGGTATTGGGGCCGAATTCGTCTGCTTCGACGCCGCGCGCGATTCCTTCGGCGCGCTCATGACGGGACGGGCCGACATCTGCTTCCTCGGGATCGAGCCTGCCCGGGCCGGCGAGGTCGCCTTCACCGCCCCCTACGTGCTGATCGAGGGTGTGTACGCGGTGCCCGACCGGTCGCCGTTGGTCACCGTGGCCGACGTGGACAGCCCCGGGGTGCGCATCGGGGTGAAGCAGGGCTCCGCCTACGACCTGTTCCTCAGCCGCACCCTGCGGCAGGCGACGGTGGTGCGGGGAGCGGAGGGAACCGAAGTGTTCCGCACCGCGAACCTGGAAGCGGCCGCCGGGGTCCGCGAGCCGGTAACCGAGTTCGTAAGCGCGCATCCCGGAATCCGGCTCATCGAGGGGCGTTTTATGGAGATCCGGCAGGCGGTGGGCACCGCGAAGGACAAGCGTACGGAGACCACCCAGTTCCTGCACGGACTGGTCGAGGAACTGAAAGCCAGCGGCTTCATCGCCGACTCGCTCCGCCGCTCCGGCCAGACCGCCTCCGTCGCCCCGCCCGCCTGAGAGCCCGTTAAACTGCGGCAATGCCCGGCCCATCAGACGCAGACGGCTGCCCCGTCGCCAACTGCGCATTCTGCGCCATCGTCGCGGGAAACGCCGCGGCAACCCGGATCCTGGAGACCGAGCATCTGGTCGCGTTCCTCGACATCCGGCCGCTCTTCCCCGGGCACACCCTGCTGGTGCCGAAGGCGCACTGGCGGCTGCTGTCGGATCTGCCCGCCGCGCTGGCGGCGGAGTTCCTCACCACCGCGCAGCGGCTGGAGCGGGCGGTCGAGGACGGGCTCGGCGCGGCCGGGTCGATGATCCTCGTCAACAACGTGATCAGTCAGTCGGTGCCGCACCTGCACCTGCACGTCATACCGCGCAACCCCAAGGACGGGCTGCGCTTCTGGCTGGGTCCCCGGCACCCGTACACCGCCGAGCACCCAGCCGAGGAGTACGCCGCGAAAATCCGCGCCGCGCTCCCCGGCCAGGTTTCCCCGTCCTTAGTAAGCGCCGAGCGCGTCCATGAACGCGTCCGGTGTCTGCACGACGCTGCTGCAGGTCGGCTCGGCGTAGGTCAGCGCACCGCCTGAGCACTCCTGGTCCCGCCCCGCGGACCACATGGACAGCCAGGCCAGGTGCTTACTCTGGGCGAACGCGGCCAGCTGCTGGGCGTTGGCCACGGTGAAGATCTCGTCGCTGGTGTCGTTCACGCCGATCATCGGGGTCAACGCCACCTTGGGCCAGGCGGCGGCGTCGCTGATCCCCAGCGCCGACGCGACCTGGGCGTCGGTCGCGGTCGCGGCGTCGATCGCGTAGGTGCCCATCTGACCGCCCGGGTTCGGCGCCGGGCCGTCGCCGAAGTCCATCGCCATCACGTTCACCGCGGCGATGTTGACGCCGGCCTGCACCGCCCCGGTCAGCACCGCGTCTTCGGCGGAGGGCAGGCCGGACGGCAGGACCGGCAGCGTGAACGATACCTGGAGGCCCGGATCCTGAGCCTGCAGCGCCGCCAGCGCCTGATCGCGGCGGGCATTGGCCGCGGTGTCGGCCACCGCCGCGCCCTCGATGTCGAAGTCGATCTTGTTGACGTCGTAGGCGGAGATCACCTGCTGGTAGGCGGCCTCGAGCTGGGAGACGCTGGTGCAGGTCTGCGCGAGCTCGCTGCCGTCCTCACCGCCGAACGAGATCCGCACGTCGCCGCCGATCGCGCGCAGCGCGCCGATCTGGGCGGCCACCGGGTCGGCGCCGATAGCGGTCACCCCGCCCCATTCCGGGGTGCAACCGCCGCCGGCCACGACGAAGGCCAGGTTGAACTGCTTCACGCCGGTCGCCTGGGCGGTGGCGACGAGGCTGAACGGCGGGTACAGGCTGGTGTCGACGTACGGCGCGAACCCTGACGTCCCGGCCGCCGGCGAGCCGGACGAGGTGCCCGGGGACGGCGTACCCGACGGCGACGCCGGCGCTGAGGTTGACGGTGACGCTGAGGGCGCCGGTGACGCTGAGGATGCCGATGGCGACGCCGAGGGCGTCGGGGCCGCCGATGTCACGCTGGCCGACGGCGACGGGCTGGCGCTCGCGGACGGGCTGGGGCCCGTGCCGCCCCCGCACGACGCGCCGTTGATGGTGCAGTCGGACGGCTGCCCGGCCTGGCCGGCCGACGTCGTCACGAAGCCGACGGAGACCGAGCCGCCCGGCTGGATCGCCGCGTCCCAGCTGTCACTGGTCACCGTGACCTGGCCGCCGTCGTCGGTGTAGGAGCCGTCCCACAGGGAGGAGACCGACGTGCCGTCCGGCAGTTCGAACCCCAGGGTCCAGCCGCTGACCGCGGCCGTCCCCGGATTGGTGATCGTGTACTGGCCGTCG
Source organism: Trebonia sp. (assembly GCA_050013875.1). GTDB lineage: Bacteria > Actinomycetota > Actinomycetes > Streptosporangiales > Streptosporangiaceae > Trebonia. The sequence continues at coordinate 3,917 of JBEKEK010000175.1, forward strand.
TAACCGGTTCCCCAGCTGGTGCCGGCCTGGTAGCTGACCGCAAGCGGGCCGGCCGAGTCGGCGTCGTTTTGGATGGGCACCACGCCCTCGTTCGGTAGGGCGATGACGACGACGGCCGTTACCGCGGCCGCGGCCGCGAGCGGCGCGGTCCACAGCAGGACGCGACCGCGGTCTGGCCGCCTGCGTGAACGTGAACGTGTAGGTGGCATCGAAGGCCTTTCCGGTGGGAGTGCTACCGGAAAGTCACGCTAGGGGCGCCGCCGGCCGCGGCCGGGGCGGTTAAGGAGCGCTTAAGGGCCGGCTCAGCGACTGATAAGCCGCCGCCTGCTGCCGCGCCCGGCCCTCCGGTACAGCGGCGCGGCGGTCCGCAGCCACAGCTGGACCTGGGCGCCGCCCAGCGCCGACCGGTCGATCTTCAGCCCGCCGCCGGTCGACTCGGCGACGCGGCGGGCGATGTCGAGGCCAAGGCCGGTGGAGCCGGCCCCGCTGCTGCCGCGCAGCAGCGCGGAATCCGGGTCGCCGATTCCCGGGCCCGCGTCGGCGAAGAAGATGAGCACGACGCCATCGCCCGAATGCAGGGTCACCGCGAACCCGGTGCCCTCGGCGGTGTGCTGGAACACGTTGCCGATGAGGGCGTCGGCCGCGGTCGCGAGATCAGAACGCGGGACCGGCACCCGGGCCGGGCGGTCCGCGCCGGTCAGGTGACACGGCCTGCCCTGGTCCTCGGCCAGCGCGGACCAGAAGCCCATCCGGTCGATGAGCACCTCGGCCGCATCGCACCCGGCCGGCTCGTCCGGTGCGGGCCGCCGCGCGGCGCGGATGATCAGGTCGATCTCCTGTTCCAGACGGCTCACCGCCAGCCTTGTCTCGTCGGCCGCCCGGCCGGGGCCGAGCCCGGCCGCGTTCATCCGCAGCGCCGTGAGCGGCGTCCGCAGCCGGTGCGGGAGGTCGGCCGCCATCACCCGTTCTGCCGTGATCAGCCTGGTCAGCCGCTCCGCCATCACGTTGAAGGCGTCACCCGCCGCCACCAGCTCGGGCGGCCCGGCGGGCGTGCTGCGGGCGGTGAGATCACCATTGCCGAGCGCGCCCGCCGCTTCCGCCAGCGCCCGCGCGGGACCGGTGATCCTGGTCGCCAGCCGGTCGGCCACCAGCACCGATACCCCGATCAGGGCCACCGCCACGGCCGCCATCACCGCCCATGACGCGGCCACGCCCTGGGAGACCTCGGCCGCGGGCACGTACACCTCGGTCACCGCGAGCCTGGACGCGCCGAGTGCGACTGGCTGGAGCACCAGGTAGCCGCCGGGGACCGGCGCTATGAAGGACTCGCCCGCGGTCACCGCGCGGCGCAGGTCGGCGTCGGTGGCGTGCTGCGGTCCGCCGACAAGGGTTCCCCCGCGCAGCCGGCCGGCTGACTGCGGGCCGGCCAGGAAGACGGCGAGTTCCCCCGCCTCCCCCGCCTGGGTACTGGCGATCGCGGACGCGAGTGTCGCCCGGCTGGTGGTGACGGCGAGGACCGGCTCGATCGCCGCGGCAGCCAGCTGGGCGGAGGTGAACGCGCGGTCCCTGGCGACATCGCGGACGATGACCGCGAGCGGGATCAGGAACGCTATCGCGACCATCGAGGTGACGGCGGCGGAGACAAGCGCGAGCGTCCTTCTCATGCTCTGCCCGCCCTCATCGCCTGCCCGCCCTCATCGCCTGCTCACCGCGCTTGCTCACTCGGCGGGTCGAGCATCACGCCGATGCCGCGTACCGTGCGCAGGTACCGCGGCCGGGCGGCCGTCTCGCCGAGCTTGCGCCGCAGCCACGACACGTGCACGTCGATGGTCTGGTCATCACCGTAGGACTGGTGCCACACCTCGGTCAGCAGCTCCTGCCGCGAGACCACCACGCCGGGCCTGGCGGCCAGGTAAGCGAGCAGGTCGAACTCACGGCGCGAGAGCTCGATCGGAGTCGTCTCCAGGACGGCCTCGCGTCTGGCCAGGTCGATCCTGAGCCCGCCCGCGCTAAGGACCGGGGAGGCGCTCCCGGACCCGGCCCGGCGCAACTGCGCGGAGATGCGGGCCGCCAGGTGCTCGCAGGAGAACGGCTTCACCAGGTAATCGTCGGCCCCGGCGTTAAGCAGCCGGATGATCTCCGCCTCCTCGCTGCGGGCGGTGGCGACAATGACCGGCGTGGTGGTGATCGCCCGCATCATCTTCAGCGCCTGCTGGCCGTCGAGATCGGGCAGGCCGAGGTCGAGCACGATCACCTCGGGCGAATGGTTGCTGACCTCCCGGATCCCGTCCAGCGCGGTGCCGGCCGTCCGCACGGCGTGCGCCCGCTGGGTGAGATCCGCCGCGATCGCCGACCGCACCGACGGATCGTCTTCGATGATGAGCACACGCGCCATGGTCGGAACGCTATGCATTTGAAGCGGCAAATGCGGCATTATTGCCGACATGACGCGGGTCCTTACCGGCTTGGCCGCGTGGCTGGCCGGCACCGCCCTCGCGGTCTGCCTGGCCTGGTTCGGCGCGAACATGGTGGTCAGGGATGCCGGGGTGAGCCCCGGCGTGCAGGTGATCAACGCCGACCCGGCCACGCCCGCCGCCGTACCAGCCACCCCGCCCGCTCCGCCCACACCGCCCGCTCCCCCCGCGTCGGGTACCCCTGCCGCGGGCGACCCGCGGCCCAGCCCCGCCGCGAGCGACCGCACGGCGTCGCCGTCGTCGTCGGCAACGCCGTCAGCCACCGCGGCGGCCGGCACCGTGCGCAGCTACACGCTGGCCGGCGGGAGGGTGGCGCTGCTCGTCAGCGGGGACTCCGCGACGCTGGTGACCGCCGTCCCCGACTCCGGGTTCTCCGTGCAGACCTGGTCAGGCACCGACTGGCTGCGGGTCGACTTCAGCTCCGGCGCCCAGGTCTCTTCGCTGATCGCCAGCTGGTACGAGCACGAGCCGTCCGTCACCGTCACGAACTGACCCGCGGCACGAACTGACCCGCGGCACGAAGTGACCCGCGGCACGGACTGACCCGCGGCGAGAGGGGCCAGCGTGCCTGCCTCATCGCCCGGCCCAGGTAACCGAAATCACCGCTTTGCCCCGCACCGTACGAATAGGCACGCCGTTAACCTTGGCCTTATGGCCGAGCAGTCGCGTTCCACAGCAGAGCTGATCGTTGAATGCCTGGAGAACGAGGGCGTCACGCACGTCTTCGGTATCCCCGGCGAGGAGAACATCCGGCTGATCGAGGCGCTGTCGAAGTCCTCGATCAACTACGTGCTCACCCGGCACGAGCAGGGCGCCTCCTTCATGGCCGAGACCTACGGCCGGCTGACCGGGAAGGCCGGCGTGTGCTCGGCGACCCTCGGGCCCGGGGCGATCAACCTGCTGCTCGGCACGGCCGACGCCACCACCAACTCGACGCCGCTGATCGCGCTCTCGGCCCAGGTCGGGATGGACCGCAGTTACAAGGAATCGCACCAGAGCGTCGACCTGGTGTCGATGTTCGCCCCGGTGACCAAGTGGTCGGCGCTGATGGCCACCCCCGGCGCGGCGCCGGAGATGATCCGCAAGGCGTTCAAGCTCGCCCAGACCGAACGGCCCGGTGCCGTCTACCTGGCCGTCCCCGAGGATGTCGAGGAGGCCACGGTGCCCGCGTCGCTGACGCCGCTGCGGGTGAACGTGCCGCGCGGTGACGAACCGTCACACGAGCAGGTGGAGCGGGCGGCGTCGATCTTGCGGGCGGCCCGTAACCCGGTGGTGCTGGCCGGCCACGGTGCCGCCCGGTCCGATGCCAGCCAGGCGCTGATCTGGTTCGCCGAGGCGCTGAACATCCCGGTGGCGACCACCTTCCACGGCAAGGGCGTGTTCCCCGACGACCACCCGCTGGCCCTCGGCTCGGTTGGCTTCATGCGCCACGACTACGTCAACTTCGGCTTTGACCGGGCCGACGTCATCGTCGCGGTCGGCTACGAGCTGCAGGAGTTCAACCCGGTCCGCATCAACCCGAGCGGCGAGACCAAGATCATCCACATCCACCCCTTCCCGGCCGAGGTGGATGCCCACTACGACGTCGCCGTCGGCCTGAACTCCGATATCAGCCGCAGCCTCGACGCCTTGGTGGCCGCCGTCGCGCGCAAGCTGCCGTCGGCCGGCGGCGAGCGGATCCGGGAGCTGCTGGCGGACGAACTGGCGCGGGGCCAGCGCGACGACCGGTTCCCGCTCGCCCCCGCGCGGATCGTGGCCGACACCCGGGCGGCGCTCGGCCGCGAGGACATCGTGCTGGTGGACACCGGCGCGCTGAAGATGTGGATGGCCCGCCTTTACCCGACCTACGCACCCAACACCTGCCTGATCTCCAACGGCCTGTCGACCATGGCGTGGACGGTGCCCGGCGCGATCGGCGCCAAAATCGCCCGGCCGGAAGCGAAGGTGCTGGTGGCGACCGGCGACGGCTCGTTCCTTATGAACTCGCAGGAGATCGAGACCGCGCTCCGGCTGCGGCTGCCGCTCGTCATCCTGATCTGGGTCGACGACGCCTATGGCCTGATCAGCTGGAAGATGGACCTGGAGATCGGGCACAACGTCGACACCCGGTTCGGCAACCCGGACTTCGTCGCCTACGCGGAGAGCTTCGGCGCTAAGGGCTACCGCATCTCCTCCGCCGACGAGCTGCTGCCCACCCTCCGGACGGCGCTGGCCGATGACACCGTCTCGATCATCGCCTGCCCGGTCGATTACACCGCCAACACCGAGCTCATCCGTAACCTGGGCGACCTCGACGAGTCCCTGACGTAACCGGCGGCGGCAACTAGCGCCCACCCCTCTAAGCCTGCATCCACCGGCGGGCCGGCGGTAGCCAGGATCCCACCGCAGAATCATAAGCAATTGCGTAAGAAGGAATCGCGTATGGCGGAATAGCGTAGGAGGGTGGCTGGGACGCATTAAGAAGGCCCCGTCCGAGAAACTCGGACGAGGCCTTCCTGAATCGCCGGCTGATAGGGGTCAGACCTCGAGTTCGGCCTCGATCCTCTTCAGGTGGTGACGGGCGAGCGCCAGGTTGGACTTGGGCCGGTCGAGCACCAGGTAGAGGAACAGACCCTGCGTGCCGCTGGCGTTCTTGATGAGCCTGATCAGGTGGTACTGCTTACCGAGGGTGATCAGGATGTCCTCGATCGTGTCGTCGAGCCGGAGCGATTCCGCCGTCCGCATCTTCGCCCTGATCACCTCGGTGTTACCGGCGGCCGCCAGGTCAAGGTCCAGGTACTTGCCCCCGCCGAGAGCCCCGAGCGTCATGCCGCTCTCCCAGTCGACCAGGGCGACGCCGAGGGCACCCTCGAGCGTCATCGCTTCCTTGAGCGCTGTTTCGATGTTCACGTGCACTCCCCTCCCGTACATAACGCATGTTCATGAGAAACACCACGTTAGATAATAGTGATTTATTACCATCAAAGCGGCGGAAACCGATATCTTGCTGGAAGCAACAAGTTGTTCCTGATGTACGGAGGGGCAGCCTGGACTCATGGGGCCACCAGGCAATAACAATTTGTCATTTTCGTGGCCTTGTGTCTATTTTTGCCGAGGTTCGCGACTTTTTGGGGGAAGAGCGTGGCGACCAGCCTTCAGGAGGCACTCGATCAGGTCCTGTCGGCGGAAGGCGTCCGGACGGTGGCGCTGATCGACATCGCCAGCGGAATGGTGGTCCGGTTCGCCGGCGAACCGGCACCGCGATTCGCCACCGCGGCGGCGAGCCTGGCGGACGAGGCCCGGGCGGCGCGCCATCTGCTTGGGCCCCGTCCCGGCGGCGAACTCGAGGAGATAACCACCGTGACGGCCAGCGGCCTCCAGCTGTCCAAGATCCTGCTGGACAAGCCAGGCGACGGCTTCCTGCTGTTCGTCGACTTGGACCGGGCCAGAGCGAATATCGCCCTCGCCTCACTACGGGTCGGGCAGCTCGCGTCGGCCGTGCTGGCATGAGCGCGCGGAGCTGGGGGCCGGCCGATGGGCCGCTTGGCCCGCTCGACCAGGCCCTGCGTGAGTGCGAGGCGGCGCGGTTTTCCGGTGCGCTCCATGTGATCGGTGCGCCGGGCGGGCTGATCTGCCTTGTTGAAGGTGCGGTCGCCGCGATCGAAACCCCGTGGTCGCCCAGCCCCGAGGTCATCTTGCTCCGCTCAGGGCGGGTGACCCCCGCTGACTGGGAGGCTGCCTTCACCGCGGCGACCGTGGCGCGGGGGCCCATGAGCGACGAACTCGTTGCCCGCGGCCTGGTCGGGGCCGGCGAGTTGGAGGCCGTGCTGCGGACCGCGCTGGCGGACGCGATGTTCGCCTTCGCCGTCGGGTTCGTTGACACCTGCCGCGCCGAGGCGGGCGCACTGGACTTCGAGATGCGCCTTCAGCCCGGCGCCGAGGCTAACTGGCTGATGGCCGAGGCGCTGCGCCGGATGCAGGTACTGGCTGGCATCCCCGGGCCGCCGTTGCAGGCCCGGGCGCGGGTGACGGCCGTGCCGCAGGCCGCCCGGCCCGACGACCTCCCTGACGGACGGCCCGACGCGGGCCTGCGGCCGCTGATCGATGGCAGGCGCACGATCCGCGACCTCGCCTTCGCCCGCGGCCGCGGCCTTTACGTGACCATGCTGGAGGTCGCCCGGATGCGCGGCGACGGGCTGATCGCGCTGCCCGCCCCGGGCGGGCAGCACCCGGGCGACGAGGACGGCGACCCCCGGCGCAGTGCGGTCACCGTTGGCCCGACACCGTCCGGGCTGCCCCGCAGGCAGAAGGACCGTCCGGTACAGCCCAAGCGCTCTGGGGATCTTGACAGCCGCCCGTTCCCCGCTGTGCTCCGGCTCCTCCGGCCACGCTCGGACGGGGGCCCCAAGCCTCGCGAAGTGTATTAACCAGCAACGAATAGGGGGGAATGTGGCCGAGGACGCTCTGCTAGCGGAGATGCGGGTACTGCAAGACAATGTAACGGGAATCACGGGCACGGCCGTGGCCAGCCGCGATGGCCTGATTGTGCGGGCGGACACGACCGGCGTAGACCCGGACAACCTCGCGGCCATCGCCGCGACCTGGCTGGCCCTCACGCAGCGCATGTCCAGGGAAGCCGGCCAGGGCACCCTGCGCGAGGCCATGACCCGCAGCACCGGGGGGTATGTCGCCATCTACGCGATCGGGGCAAGCGCCGTCCTGGTCGTACTCGGGGACGAGGGACTGGACGTGACGCGGCTGCACCGCGAATCGACCGCGACCCGAGAGGCCATCGAGACACTGCTTTCCGGCCCCGCCCGTTCCCACTCGGGCCGCTTAAGGCGGACAAGCGACCGGCTCATCGGCGGCCCGCCCTAGACGCCGAGCAGGTGCTGCCGGTCGCAACGCCGGGACAGGTCGGTGACGCCGGGCAGCGCGAGCAACTGGCTGGCCGATAGCGGCACGGTCTCCTCACGCAGCGTCCACTGGTCGGCGTAGACGCCGGCTGGCAGCCAGCAATCATCGCCGTGCAGGCGCTCGGTCACGACGATGCGGCCGCCCGGCGGCCGCCCTGCCTGCCCGCCGGCGCCCGGCACCCAGAACACCTGTCCCGCCTGCCGCGTGACCATCGGGGTGAGGTCCGCTAGCTGGCCACCCTCGACGTGTTCCCACAGCTTCCAGTCGTCGAGCTGGACCGCGGTCAGCAGCGGGCGCTCGGCGGGCTGGCTGCCGGCCCGCGGCAGCACCACGATGCCCGGGACCGCCGACGCATCGTCCCACGGTTCCGGCACCCGGCCGTGCGCCGCGAGCACCGTCCGCACCTGCTGCCCGTCCACCCAGCCGAGCAGCACACCGTCGCGCAGGACGGGGACGCTGGACATGATCAGCCAACGGACGCCGCTGTCGACCGGCTCCTGCTGGCGGATCTCCCGCCGCGACCACTCGCGACGGTCCCAGGGGGCAATGGCGAAGAGGTCATCCCGCTCCATGGTGAGGACGGAGTACCGGGCAGTCCCGGCATCACGGGCCATCAAGACCATGGAGCCGTACCGGTGCTCGGCGTAATGCCGACGGACGGCCAGCGGAAAGCTATGGAAAAGCCGCAGGCACGCCGTGAACACGGTGTCGCCTGAGTGCGCGTGAGCCAACACGGCATTACTCCTTACTCGGTACGTTGAAGCTCGGTACGTTGAAGCTCGGTACGTTAAAGCTCGGTGCGTTGAACTGGCTGGCAGCGCCCTGCTCCGCGGATGACCGAGGGGCGTGCCGCCTCCGCCGCCTACGGCGGGGTGCCGGGGCCACGCTGGCGCACGGCACCGCGGCAGACATCGGGCAGATGACCTATCCGCATCGCGGTGGCGACGACAATGTGGGCATGGACAGACCCATGTGTCCCTGCGGCCTCGGTGACGAATACGACTCCTGCTGCGGCCGGCTGCACGCCGGCGCCGCGGCGCCCACCGCCGAGTCCCTGATGCGCTCCCGTTACAGCGCGTTCGCGGTCGGTGACGCCGCCTACCTCCTGCGCACCTGGCACCGGTCAGGCCGCCCGCGGGCACTCGAGCTCGACCCGGCTATCCAGTGGACCCGCCTGGCGGTACTCGAGACGGACGGCGGCGGGCTCTTCGACGCCGCCGGCACGGTCCGGTTCCGCGCCATCTACGTCCGGGACGGCAAGCGCGGCGTGCTCGCGGAGACGAGCAGGTTCGTCCGGCAGGACGGGCTCTGGACCTACCTCGGCCCGATTGACTGAGCGCGCACCCCCGGAGCTCAGGATCAGCGACGACTCTGATCACTAGTTGTGATCAGATGTATACTTAAGGAGCAACATCACCTGCTGGCGCGGGTTAACGCCCGGGAACGAAACCGGGCCGCGCGCCGGCGGGGGACGCGAAAACGGGGGCTACGCATGAGTTTCATGGACAAGGCCAAGAACGCTACTCAGAAGATGATGGGTCAGGCCAAGGAGACCGTCGGCCAGCACACCAACGACCCCAACCTGGAAGCCGAGGGCCAGAAGGACCAGGTCGCCGGCGACCTGAAGAACGCGGGCGAAAAGGCCAAGGACGCTTTTAAGGACTGAGGCGCCTCGTCCTGCGCCGCCGTCAGCGCGGCGTAGGCCGGGGTGAGGAGATCGCGGAGCTGCTGGCCGCGGACCAGGGCCGGGGGCGGCTCGGATACGCGGAGCAGCAGGTCGGCCGGTGTGGCCGGGCTGGGCGGCGTGGTCCGCAGCCGAGCCTGGCTGAGGCCGGGCGACCAGAAGTCGGCGAGCGACTCCGCTAGCGGCTGGCCTGTCACGTCCGACAGCACCGCGGTGGCGGGGCTGCGGAAGGTGAGACGCCCGTCCGGGCCGCTCGCCGGCGCACGTCCGGCGGTGCCGCTGCCGGCACCGCCTCCCGTCCCGTGAGCGCCCATTCCGCGCAGCGCGGCGAGCAAGTCGGCACGGCTCTTGCCGCGCCAGGCGAGCATCGCGAACGGGTCATCATCGAACGCCTCGGCCAGCACGTAGCAGACCGCCGCCACGTGCTTGCACGGGTATCCCCAGTCCGGGCAGTTGCAGTCCATCGTCAGGTCGCGCGATGACTCGGGGAACAGCGGCGTGCCGGCCTGGGCGAAGACCTGCTCGATCTCGGCGGGCATCTCCCCCGCCAGCAGCCGGGCGCGGAACAGCGCCTGCGCGGACAGCCGTGACTCGACCTGCTGCCACTGCCCGGCGGTCAGCGGCCGCACCGCGAGCGTCACCCGGTACGGATCCGGCCTTGAGCCCTGCACCCGCGCGGCGACCATCCCGGCGGCCACCGAGAACTCAAGCACCTGACCGCGCCGCGCGTAGTTGCGACCGCGTTGCAGCCGGCCGGTCAGGCCGAACGACTCGAGCACCGCGAGGAACCGCCGCGACCACCATTGCTCGCCGATCGCGCCGCGCTTGCTCTTGGCCTTGATGCCGCCCTCGACCGCGATCGGCCCCGACGACGAGTATTCGGACCACGGGACGTAGGGGCTCATGAGGAAACCGCATCCGGCGACAGGGCCAGCACCTCGCGCAGGGCCGAGGTCGACAGGTCGGTGAGCCAGCTCTCGCCGGTGCCGACGACCTGCTCGGCCAGCGCCTTCTTCTGCTCGATCATGGCGTCGATCCGCTCTTCCAGGGTGCCGACGCAGACAAACTTCCGCACCTGCACATCCCTCCGCTGGCCGATGCGGAACGCCCGGTCGGTGGCCTGGTCCTCCACCGCCGGATTCCACCACCGGTCGATATGGATGACGTGGTTGGCCGCGGTCAGGTTGAGCCCGGTGCCGCCCGCCTTCAGCGAGAGCAGGAACAGCAGCGGCTCGTCCGCTTCCTGGAACCGGGCGACCATGGCGTCCCGCTGCTTCTTGGTCGTCCCGCCGTGCAGGAAGAGCACCGGGCAGCCGGTCCGCGCGGCCAGGTACGGCTGGAGCATCCGGCCGAACTCGGCGTACTGGGTGAAGCACAGCGCCCTATCGCCCTCGGCCACGATCTCCTCGCAGATCTCCTCAAGCCGGGCCAGCTTGCCGGACCGCCCGGCCAGCCGGGAGCCGTCGCCGAGCAGGTGCGCCGGGTGGTTGCAGACCTGCTTGAGCTTGGCCATGGTGGCCAGCACGAGGCCGCGGCGGCTGATGTCGTCGGACGCGTCCTCGATCTTGGACATCATGTCGGTGACGGTCGCGGCGTACAGGCTGGCCTGTTCCTGCGTCAGGTTGCTCCAGACCTTCATCTCCTGCTTCTCCGGCAGGTCGGAGATGATCGACCTGTCGGTCTTCAGCCGGCGCAGCACGAACGGCTCGGTGATCCGGCGCAGCTCCTGCGCGGCCTCGGCCGACCCGTGCCGCTCGACCGGCACCGCGTACCGCTCGCGGAATGCCTTGGCCGATCCGAGCAGCCCCGGATTGGCGAACTCCATGATCGACCAGAGCTCGGAGAGCTGGTTCTCCACCGGCGTTCCCGTCAGCGCGATCCGGGACGCCGCGGGCAGCGCCCTGACCGCCTTGGCCTGCTGGCTCAGGTGGTTCTTGATCGCCTGAGCCTCGTCGCACACCACCCTCGCCCACCGCACCGCTGACAGCGCCGCCAGATCCCTGGCCGCGGTCTGGTACGTGGTGATCACCAGGTCGGCGGCGGCCAGCACGGCCGCCAGCCCGGCGCCGGCCAGCCGGTCGGCGCCGTGGTGTACGTGCACCGCCAGGTCCGGGGTGAACCGCTCCGCCTCCCGCTGCCAGTTCCCGGTGAGCGACATCGGGCAGATCAGCAGGGTAGGAAGGGCAGGAAAATCCGGATCTTCCCTAACGTCCCGTTGCTTCGAGCGCTCTGCCCAGATCAGTGACAACAGCTGGACGGTCTTACCGAGGCCCATGTCATCCGCGAGGATGGCTCCCACCCCGAGGCCGCCGAGGAACGACAGCCACGACAGCCCGCGCTGCTGATACGGCCGCAGCTCCCCGCGAAAGCCAGCCGGGGTCTGCATCGGGTCAAGCCGCTGGTCGGCCCGGCCGGAGAGCAGGTCGCCGAGCCAGCCGTCGGCGTCCACCGCGATCAGCGGAAGCTCCTCGAGGGGTCCGCCGATCGCGGCGGTGAGCACGTCGGCCGCGGTCATCGACCCCGATTGGCTGCCCTCGAGGAACTTCAGGGCGGCCTTCAGGTGACGGTCGTCGAGCTCCACCCACTGGCCGCGGATACGGACGAGCGGGACCTTCAGGCGGGCCAGTTCGGCGAGTTCGGCCGCCGAGAGCACCTCATCGCCCACGGCCAGCTCGTACTGGAAATTGACCAGGTCGGCCAGGCCGAACTGGCTCTGCCGGGCCGAGGCGGACGAACTGCTCGACGACTTGGCGGTCAGCTTAAGCCCGAGCCGCGCCTTGCGCGCCCAGTCCGGCAGCAGCACGCCGAACCCCGCGCCGGACAGCAGCGGCCCGGTCTCGCGCAGAAAGTCAAGCGCGCCCGCGGAGTCAAGCCCGACCCGGGCCGGCGCCCCCTCGCGCAGCGCCCCGTCAAGCGCCGGGAAGAGCCGCGCGGCCGCGCCGAGCCCGGCCAGCAGCTCCTCATCCGGGTGGGCGTCAGCCGCCAGCCAGCCAAGCCCCGCCCCGGCCCACACGTCCGGCGCCGGCAGTATCAAGCTCGGGTCCTCGGTCGACTGCAGCGAGAATTCCACCAGCCAGCGGGCGTCGTCATCCGCCCCGGTAAACCGTCCCGAGGCCTCCACCCCAGTCACACTTTCAACTTCCGCCCCGGCCGCGTCTCCCGAGACCCCCGCCCCGGCGGCGTCTCCCGAGACCCCCGCCCCGGCCGCGTCTCCCGAGACCCCCGCCCCGGCC
>JBEKEK010000176.1:0-16169 GCA_050013875.1 Trebonia sp.
CTGGGGTTCACAGTGGAGTCCGCGGGCACCGGAACGGAGGCTCTCCGCCTCGCCCGCACCCGCCCTTTCGACCTGCTCATTCTCGACGTCATGCTGCCGGACCTGGACGGATTCGAGATCGTTCGTCGGCTGCGCAGGGACAGGAACCAGGTCCCGGTGATCTTCCTGACCGCGAAGGACACCCGCGAGGACAAGGTCGCGGGGCTCACCATGGGCGGGGACGACTACATCACCAAGCCGTTCCATCTCGATGAGCTGACCGCCAGGGTCCGTACCGTCTTGCGCCGCACCCGGCCGATGCCAGAGGAACCGGTGCTGACGTTCGCGGACATCGCGCTCGATCAGGACACCTATGAGGTCAGGCGCGGCGGCCGTCTCATCGAACTGTCGCCGACCGAGTTCCGGCTGCTCCGCTATTTCATGCTCAACCCGGGCCGGGTGCTCAGCCACGCCCATATCCTGGCCAACGTTTGGAACCACGAGTTCGTCGGGTCGAACAAGGTTGTGGCCACGTATGTGGTGTACCTGCGGCGCAAGCTAGCCGGCCTCGGACCTGAGTTGATCCACACCCAGCGGGCAATCGGTTACTGCCTGCGACTGCCCCGTCCGGGGGATAGCGATGAAGCGTAGGCTCCGCAGCGCCCTGGCCGCGCGGACCCAGCTACGGATGAGGGTGATGGCCGGCGTCGTCGCAGTCACGCTGGCGGCCCTCGCCGCCTTCGACCTCACCGCTGTCACGACGATGCACAATTACCTATACGGGCAGACCCGGAGTCAGCTGGACGCAGTGGTGCAACAAACCAGGGGGGAGTTGCCCGCCCTGATCTCCGCGACCGGTACATCGTCCGGGGGAATCGACGGGCTGTTGCCGGTGACCACCGGCCAGTTCGACATCGCCTGGCTGCCGGCAGGCGGTCAGCCGATGGTGACTGAAATCGCCCTGAACGGCGGGGCCACGATAGGGACTTTCAGCAGCGCCATCACCAGGACCGTTACCAAGCCGGGCGTATACACGACACCCATCGCAGGCCAAATGACACGGCTGGAGAGGATCCGCGTTTCCGGCGGAGCCATTGTCGCGGGCACCACCCTGACCCAGGTCAAGAACACCCTCGCCCAGATCGAGCTCATCGTCATGATCGGCTCGGCGGCCGTGGTCCTGCTCATCGGGGCCGGGGTCTTCATGGTGCTCCGCCTCGGCCTGCGTCCGATCGAGGCGATGGCCGCGCAGGCTGATCGGATCACGGCGGGCGATCTCGCGGGCCGGGTAGCGCCGCGCAATCCCCGAGGCGAAGTGGGTCGGCTGGGAGCTGCCCTGAACGGCATGCTCACCAGGATCGAGGCCACGGTGCAGGAGCGCGAGGCCAGCCAGGAGCAGATGCGCCAGTTCTTCGCCGACGCCAGTCACGAGCTGCGGACGCCGATCGCGTCGCTGCTTGCCAACGCCGAACTCCATCAGCACGGCGCCCTGACCGAGCCCGGCGACGTCGCCGAGGTGATGCGCCGGATGGCCCTCGAGACCCAGCGCATGGGGCGCCTAGTCGACGACATGCTCCGCCTCGCCCGACTCGGCGCGCATCCTGGCCAGTACCGCGGACTGATCGACCTGACCGCGCTGTTGGCCGACTGCGCCGAAAGGGTGCGCATTACCGATCCCAGCCGCCGTTGGCAGGTGGATGTCGCCGACGGGCTGGAGATAATGGGTGATGAAGAGCTGCTGCGCCGGGCCGTTGACAACCTCTGCGCGAACGTACTCGTCCATACGCCGCACGGCACGGCGGGCGCGATCGCCGCGACCGCCAGCGCCGGCCAGGTCCGCATCGAGGTCAACGACGACGGCCCCGGAGTGACGGCGGACAAGCTGCCGCACATCTTCGAGCGCTTCTACCGAGCAGGCACCGGGGCGTCCCGTCCCGGATCCGGGCTCGGGCTGGCCATCGTGGCCGAGGTCGCCGCTGCCCATGGTGGCACAGCCCAGGCCGCCCTGGCGTCCCCGCGCGGCCTGCGCATAACGCTGACCCTGCCCGTCGATCAACACAGTGACCATCGAGCTGACGACCAGGTGCAATCTCCGCTGCGTGCACTGCTTTCAGGAACACAACCCCGGTGACATACTGCCGACGGAACTGCTTCTGATCCCGCTGCTCGTGGATTTGCGGAAGCTGTCTTGCGGAAAACGGGAATCTAAGGCGCGGAAAACGGGAAGAGGTTGCCCGGAATCTGGGAAAATGCTGCTGCCTCGCCTGCTGGGCCAGCTTGCCGCCCGGCCGGGACAGGTGCTCAATATAACTCCGGTCGCCGGAGCGACGCTTACTGAGTACGGCCATCTTCTTGAGACGTTCGCAGTCGGTGAGATTCTCAAGCAGGTCAGCCGGTCAGACGCCCCGGTAACTGTCGGGCGGTTCCGCTCGTCAGAGACTTCCGTTTTCGCAGGTCTGGATAGCGCTTAGCGCGGTTGACCTTGAGCCGTCTGCCTGTGGTTCCTTGTCCGGCACTGAGGGGAGGGGGGCCGTCGGCGCGAATGGGATGGCATCGATAAAGTCCGATAGCCCCGCGCCCCGGTGCAGGCCGTTCTGGTTGTGCCGGTCGGCGAGGGAGTGCGCCACGAGCACGCGTTCCTGGTCGGTGGTGGCCTCGGTGAGCGGCCTGTCCCAGGGGCCGTGCGCGCCGAGGCGCCGGAGCATGGCAATCGGCAGCCAGACCCCGTCTAGCTCGACGCCGTACTCCACCACCAGTCGCTGCCTGACGGGGTCCGCACGAGGAGCCTGTTCCTCGCCCTGGCTCATCGCCGCCTTCGCGCGGGTGGCCGGGATCACGCCGGATGCCGTCCGCGCAGACAAGCCTGCTTCACGGCCGCCTCCTTCGCCTCGTGGTCCTTCCTTGCAGCACAGCATTCCGTGAGCCGGGCGGGTAGGGCCGATCGGCCCTACCCGGGCCAGTGGACGGCCCATGCGTGTCACTCACATAGCGCTCGCATCGCGGCCTGCTGCGCGGGGGGCCGGGCCTGCAGGCCGATCGTGCGCCCGTGCTCCCGCGGAGGCGGCGGCCTGGCCTCGATTGACTCGACCAGGCGGCGGGTTCGCGGGGCTGCGCGAGGTCAGGGTTCCTTGGCCGCACTGGAGTCGAGGGCTTCGGCGGGAGGCTTCTCAGGGCGGGCGATGATGTGGACGTCGACGCCGGCCGCACCCGCCGCATGGATGACATGCCGCAAGATCGCCCCGCCGTCGGTGACGTGCCACCCGCTGCGCTGGATGGAGCCGATCACGATCTGAGTGATCTGATGCTGCCGTGCGAAGTCGACGATGGCCCGGGCGGGGTCATCATCTTGTATCTCGTGCCAGCGGGCACCTAGGTCGGCCGTCAGCTGCCGCAGGCCGTCGGTCGGCCGCCGATCCCCGGGCAGGCCGGTGTCGCCGGTGATGACGTGGACCACGTCGAGTTCTCCTCTGACCCTGGATGCGATGCGGGCTGCGCGGCGCAGCAGCACGTCGGTCCCCGGCACTGCGCTGACGGCCACCATGATCCGCTCGGCCGTCTCCCACAAGACCGGGGACCGTCTCCGCCGGAGGTGCTCGAGGAGTTCTTCATCCGACTCGTCGGCGACGAACCGCAGCGCGAGCTCCCGCAGGGCGATCAGGTTGTCGGTGCGGAAGAAGTGGGTGAGGGCCTCGAGGACCCTGTCTTGCGGGTAGATGTTGCCGTGCAGCATCCGGCGCCGCAGTTGCTCCGGTGAGGAGTCGATCAGCTCGATCTGGCTGGCTTCACGCACGAACGAGTCCGGTACCCGTTCACGGACCCGCGTCTCGGTCATCCGCTCGACCTCATCGGCGATGCTCTCGAGGTGCTGGATGTTGACGGTGGTGACGACGTCGATTCCAGCGCTGAGGATGTCCTGGATGTCCTGCCAGCGTTTGCCGTTCTTACCGGATCCCGGCACATTGGTATGGGCGAGTTCGTCAACGAGGACCACCCCGGGCCGTCTTCGCAGCACCGCGTCCAGGTCCAGTTCCTCCAGGCGCGTGCCCCGGTAGTCAACGGTCTTGCGCGGCATGACCTCAAGCCCATTGACCAGCGCCTCGGTAAGCGGTCGCCCGTAGCTCTCGACCAACCCGGCCACGACGTCAGCGCCCCGCCCCCGGCGGCGATGGCCCTCGGAGAGCATGGCGTAGGTCTTGCCGACGCCCGGGGCCGCGCCCAGGTAGATGCGGAAATGCCCGGCCGCATCGACCTCCCCGGCGGCGTCTGTGCCCGCCTGCGCGGCGTCGCTCACGTCTTCGCCGGTCCCTTCTGAGCTGGCGTCTCTTATCTGCCCGGTGATCTCGGTAGCCTGACTCTGCTCGGCCCTGGTGGGGCTGGTTGGACGTGGTGGGGCTGGTCGGCCCGGTGCGGTGAAGCGGGTTCCAGGCCACCAGACGGCCGCTTTCCATTGTCGCAGTGCCTCGACGGTCCTGGTCGTGGACGTGGCCGAGACCGCTGGGATGAAAGATCGAGGGCAGGCTGGGGTGCCGGTTCGCCACGTACGGCCGGCACATGCCGTTTCAGGCGGATAGCGCCTGGACTACCATCCTTGCTAGGCGGCCCGTCCGAACGGGCACGACTGGTTCCTGTCGCGGCCGGACCTGGTGGCTGCCCGCAGGCCGGGGCCGCGCTGGCCGCGCCCTGATGATCAGGTCCGAAGGGATGCAGCGATGACCAGCCGTGTCCGGCCCGAGCCCGGGGAACGCCAGGACCTGATCGCCCTTGCCCCACTGCAGGACGCGGACTGGCCGACCGGCCGGGGGAAGCTTCGCACCTACCTCGGGATTGCCCCTGGAGTGGGCAAGACCTACGCGATGCTGCGGGACGCGCGCGACCGGCGGCGCGCCGGTGTCGACACCGTCGTGGCCCAGTGGGAGCGGCATGGGCGGTCCGGGACCGCTGCCCAGCTCGACGACCTCGAAGTGCTGCCCGCGCGCATGGTCGCCTACCGGGATTCGAGCTTCGCTGAACTGGACGTCGGGGCGGTTCTCGCCCGACGTCCGCGGCTGGCCGTGGTGGACGAGTTCGCCCACGCGAACCTTCCCGGCGATCGTCACGCCAAGCGCTGGCAGGACATCGACGAGCTGCTGGCAAGCGGCATCGACGTCTACACCACCCTCAACGTCGCCAACATCGAATCGCTGGGCCAGGCCGTCTCCCGGATCACCGGCGTGCGCCCGGCCGAGCCGGTGCCGGACGCGTTCGCGCGGTCCGGCGAGGTCAAGCTCGTGGACCTTACCCCGGCGGCGCTGCGGCACCGGCTGGCCCAGGGCCTCGTCGTCCCCGGGGAGCAGGTGGATACGGCACTGTCGAACTATTTCCGCTTCGCGAATCTCGCCGCCCTGCGGGAGCTCGCGCGGCTGTGGCTCGATGACTCCGTTCCCGACGCCGTCACGGCGTACGCCGCCGCCCACGGCATCAGGGAAATGGTTCGTGCCTCGGCCATCGTGGTCGGGCTGCAGGGGTCGCCCGCCGACGAGTGGCTCATCCGCTACGCCGCCAACCTCGCCGGGCTTTCCGACGCCAGGCTCCAGGCGGTGCACGTCCGCGCGTTGGACAACCTCGACCCGGCGACGGAGCGGCTCGAGAAGGACCGCAGGCTGCTTGGCGAACTGGGCGGGACCTTGCTTGAAGTCAGGTCCGGCGACCCCGCCTCGGGGCTGATCGAGGCCGCTCGCGACGCCGGCGCCTGCCAGCTCGTGATCGGGTCACGCCACCGGTGGCGCTTGTCACGCCTGCTGAACGGGTCCACGGTGACGGACCAGGTGCTCCGCGCGGCCGGCGACCTGCCCGTCCAGGTCGTGAACGTCGGGCGGCCGGACAAGACCAGCCGCGAATGGCGCCGCCGGCACATCACCCCGGGTAGCACCGCAGCATCTGAAGCCGGCCGTGACCGGTCGGCTTCAGATCCGGCCGACCCGGCACACACGATCGCCTTACCCACATCGCTCGGCACCGCAAGAGGAATTTCGGAGCATGCCTTTTGACCGTGGCGGCCTTCTTGGACAGGCTGACGAGGGATTTCTATCCCGTGCCACGACTGTGGGACGTCGCTCAGTTCTTCTTGGAAAAGATCTTGAGTGCCAGGTGTGTAAGCGGGGGACAGGGTGGAAATTGATCACATCAGACAAGCGACGATAATGGTAGTCCAGGGTAATCTAGAAAGGGACCTAGTAAGTGATCTTAGCCGAGCGGTCGAATCCTCAGCGCCTTTTGGGGAAGGTGAATGGGAGCATGGTGCACCCTGGGTAACGAGTGTCGAAGAAGTCGGCTGCCCATTCCGTCTTCTCCTGGCCGATCCCGCTGGCCGCGGTTCGCCGATTGGCGTCCGCGTCCGCACTCATGAAAGGGGTACCGGCCGGGGGCGTTCCGTCGAAGGTCGTCGAGCAGGGCCTGCGCCGAGCCGGAGCGGGGCTGATCGCGGCGGCGTGGGTGCAGGTGATCGTGTGCCTGATCGTGGCGCGCTCTGGTTACCCCGCACTGTTCCTGCTGCTCGCTTCCCCGTTGCTCTTCCTGGCGACCGTGGCCGGCGTGGTCATGGTGCTGACCGACGAGCGGCCAGCGCCCTGGCTGGTGGGGCTGTGCGCCCTGTTCGCGGCCTACAGCCTGCTCGCCACGTGGTGCGTATACCGGAGGTACACCGGTGGCCTCAACGCCGCCGAGCCGCTGATCGGCCTAGGCGCGTTCGCCGCGGCCATGGCGGGCGACCTGTGGTCCCGGCTGGCCGCGGGGGCGCTCATCGCGATCCACCGCGGTGCCCTGATCCTCGCGCGCACCGGCCTGCGGTCCGAGCACGTCGTCCTGCTCGAGATCGAGTGCGGCTCGCTCGTCGCGGCCATCGTCGGCTCGGCCATCGTGCGGCACCACGCGAAGAAGCTGGACAAGACCGCGGAGCGGCAGTGGGAGTGGTTCAAGTCCGCCGCCGCCGAGCGCTCGGAACATCACGTCCTCGATGAGTGGCAGCGGCTGCTGCACGACCTGCCGGTTAACCGGCTTTGGCAGGTGGCCCAGGGCTACGCGGTTGACTCGGCTGAGTTCCGCACGGGCTGCGCCGAGGACGCCGAGCTGCTGCGCGGAGAGGTGGCCGTATTCGAGTCGGAGCGAGATCTCGCGCGGGCCCTGCAAACGCTGGTGCCGCGATTCGAGCAACAGGGGCTCCACGTCTCGGTCGTCGTTCAGGATGACTTCTGGTATCCGGCCAGTGCCCAGCTGGTGACGGCGGTCAAGCGCTCCGCGCAGCAGGCACTGGAGAACGTCAGGCGGCACAGCGGGCAGGACCGGGCGGAAGTCCGCCTGGCCGTCGCAGAAGCGAAGGTCCAGCTGGAGATCCGCGACCGCGGCCGGGGGTCGATGATGTCGAGCTCGCTGGCCATCGCCGCGGCATCAGGGACTCGATCGTGGAACGGATGCGCGCCGTCGGCGGAGACGCCGATATCGGCCGGGACGCGGACTATCAGGGTACGGTCGTCAAGATCTGGTGGCCCGCGCCGTGAGCGGGTTCGAGCGCCTGGCCGGCCTACTGCGGTCAGCCGCCAGCCGCGCCGCCTACGGCCGGTACAGCAAGCGCGCGGCGCGGCTGCGCTGGCGGCCGCTGAGCGGCTTCATGTGGAATTCGATTCCGGCGGGTCTGGCGGTCTTCGTCGCGCTGAACGCCGGCCAGATCGTGCAGAGCTGGCCGGCGTACCAGAACCCCTGGCTCGTCGAGGCGCTCCTGGTTGCCCTCGTCGGGGTGTTCGTGCTCGTGTGGGCCCGGTCCTGGGACGGGGTGGGGCCGGTGCTGTCCGCCGTCGCCCTGGCGGCCGGGCCCGCCGCCTGCGCGATCATCGCCACTCAGCTCAACGGCACCCAGCTGACTAGCCCGGCGAATTGGGTGTCCGGATTCTGCGTAGTCCCCATCATCCTGCTTCCGTTCAGCCGCCCGCTGGAAGAGATGGTCCTCGGCATCGTCGCCCTCGTGGTGACGCAGGCCATCGTCATGGCGGACGCCGGGCATAACCTGCGCGACCTGCACTCGATCGTGATGTCAGGCGAGGCCGGCCCCGCCATCGGGGTTGGCGTCATCTTCCTGGTCGCGGTGATCCGTCAGATGGACGCTATCCGGCTCAAGCAGGGGCAGCGCGACCTGTACGCCATGGAACAGCGAGACTACCGGCGGGCCACCGTCTCCCTGCGGCACCGGGTGTCCGCCGTCCTGACCGAGGCGGCGGAGATGCTCGGCCTGCTCGCCACGGGGGCCGCCAGCGTCGCCGAATCCGAGGTGAAGGAGCAATGCGGTCGGCTGAATGCCGCGGTCCGCCGGGAGCTGACCAGCCTGGGGCAGCCCTCACTGATGCGGATCATGCTGATGGCGAAGGGCGACACGTTCGACTGGGAAATCGACGACCCGTGGGACATCAGCCAGTACTTCCAGTTCGGGGACCAGATGGCCGTCGTCCGCGCGCTCGATGAGATCCGCGAGCTCCGGCCGAGTGGCGTCAGGGTCGAGCTGTTGCCGCTCACCTTGCTGGTCAGCGCCAGGATCGTGATCATCGCCGACAAGGAGTTGCCGCAGACACCGGGCTGGCGGATCCTGCGGGACCGGTTCCGCGTCTCCGGTCCTGGGCGCACCGCACCCGGCGAGCGGCAGATTTACTGGTGGGACATGCCGGCCCGGCATTTCTTCGGGAGAAGCGATGATCAACATAGCGATCGTTGATGACGAGCGGTTCGTGCTCGAGTCGCTCGTCAGCTACCTCAGTCACGAGGCGAGCGATGTCATGACGGTCACCGCCAGTGCGGTCTCCGTCGACGCCTTGATCGCGGAGACCGCCGAGGTACCGCACGTGGTCCTGCTTGACGCCTTCCTTCGGGATGACACGAGGATGGTCGACAATGTCCGTCGACTGCGCGCGTGGGGCTGCGCGGTCGTGGTGATCTCGCGCAACGGCGGGTCGCCCGAGTTGCGGCGGACGGCCATGGACGAGGGCGCGCTCAGCTTCGTGTATAAGGACGAGGGGCTGGCGGCCATGCGACTGGCGATCGAGTCGGCGGCGGCGGGTGAGCTGTTCATCACCCCGAGCCTGGCGAAGTTCCTTCTCATGCGAAAGCTGGACCTCACTAAGCGCCAGCAGGACGTCGCCGTCTTCATCGCGGCCGGGCTGACCAACAAGGAGATCGCCAAGCAGCTGCACATCTCGGATGATGTCGTCAAGGAGCACATCAAGGCAATCGGGGAGCACTACAGAAAGGCGAACCGGCCGGTCGGCTCCCGGGACGATCTGCGCGAAAAGCTGCGCTTGGACGGTTTTTACGGCGGCTAGCGGCCGCCCCCCCGAATTACCCCCCCGTAACGGGGGGTGTACCTCCCTCCTCCTGCGGTGGTTATTCACGGCCGGCGTCTTGTGTCACGATTTCCTGGTAGCCGGGAGCGATTGCCAGGAGGTAAATCGATGGCGCGCACGGAACCTCCAGCCGGGGAGTCCATTCAGCCAATACCTTACGGCCGGAAGGAAAGGCAAGCAGATCTTCCCTGGCCGCTTTTCTGCAACTCGGCTGAAAGGCGGGGCCTCACGGGGGTGTGCCGGGCACCGATGATCGGCTAGCGGGTGAAATTGACCTTCTCGAACACCGTCCACGGCGAGTAGCCCGTGACGTTGAACGCCCGCACCTCGTACTTGTAGCTGCCTTTCGCTATGTCGCCGTAGATCGCGTGAGTCTGGTCAGCGGCGACCGTCCCGGTCTTGTTCAGGTTCGGGCCGTCGATATAGACCTCGTAGTCCTCCGCGCCCGACACCGCCTTCCAGCCGAGGGCGATGTTGTCGGTGCTGGCGGTCAGGCCCGCCGGCGTCGCCGGCACCCCAGTCGCGCTATCGGTGTCATCGCTGACGACTGCGGTGGAGTTCTCCGTCGCGGTGGAGCTCTGCTCGGTGGAGTTCGTCGCATTGGCGAAGACGACGCTCTTGACCGCCGTCCACGGCGAGTCACCGGCGGCGTTGATCGCCCGCACCTGGTACTTGTAGGTGCCCCCCGCTATGTCGCCGTAGACCGCGTGAGTCTGGTCAGCGGCGACCGTCCCGTCCTTGTCCAGCTTCGGGCCATCGATCTTGACCTCGTACTTCGTCGCGCCCGACACCGCCTTCCAGCCGACGACGATGTTGTCGGTGCTGGCGGTCAGGCCCGTCGGCGTGGTTATCTCATCCGAGTTCTCGTAGGTGACGCCGAAGGCCCCGTTGCTGACGCTTCCGGTGCTGTCGAGCTGCTTGCCGTCGTCCGCGATGTTGTAGGCGGTGGAGTTGGACGAGGAGTACGGGGTGCTGCCGTTGTACTCCGAGCCGGTGAATTTGACGCTCCCGTAGTCAGCCAGCGGGAACAGGTACCCGGTCTCGCCGTTGGTCGGCGCCTCCGCGATCACCTCGGACGTGAGGTCCTCGCCGCCGTACCCGGACGGCATGGCGATGGTCACCTGGAACTTCCACCCCTTGGTGACGTCCTGCAGGGTGAACTCGTACTCGGTTCCGGGTGCGGGCGGGGAGGGCGAGGCAGCTGCGGCTGCGTCCTGGACCGACGCGATGATCTCGTCTCCGGGTGCCACGGGAGCCGGGTCGCCTTCCCCGTTAACGATCTCTTCCGCCGGATTCGGGTATTCCTCGACCCACCCGAAGTACTCCGGGGTGGTGTCGGCGCAGAAGGCGGTGATCCCCAGCTGCTCGACCGTCGAGTCATTGACGCCATCGATTCCAGGCCAGAACGAGACCGCCGAATTCGGGTCCTTCGCGCACGACGCCTTCGGGACGATGAATTGGGTCTGGCTCTCGTCATACGTCCCGGAACTCGCCGACGTCACATACCCCGACCAGTTCCCGGACGTATCGGAATTGTAAAATTTAGACTTTACAAGCTTGTAACCAGTGCTCTCGTCCAGGATCTTTCCCGGCGCCACACTGACCGACGGAACGGCGGACGCGAACCGGCCGGGGAACCCGGCCGCCCCCGTCGTCACGGTGGTCGCACTGGCGGCCGCCGTGCCCTGGATCACCCCCGCAGTCGCAGCGTGGGACGCGCCCAGGGTAGCCCCGGCCCCGATGAGCACTGCCGCGCTCACGGAGAGCGAAAACTTTCGGAATTTCATCCCTTTTCCAACCCTTGCCTTTCTGCCCGACTGCCGGGCAGGGTTATCGTGCGTGGATTACTTCGGCACGATGAGAGGGAATTTCTGCCCGGTTAACCGGCACGGCCCGTCAGGGGTGACGTGCCTGGTCCAGCCTGCACGTCCCCAAGGGGTCGTCGTCTAGGAGGTGATCCGGCGGCGGGCGATTCCCACCGCAGGATCATATCCACCCGCACCCGAACATATCTACTCGAATCCGGTCAAAACGGTAAGGGCATCGGTTTGGGTGCACCCGTGGGGCTCCGGAACTCGGCCACCAATGGACGAAGCGAATCTTCAGGGCCTGCCAGTTGTCAGGTCAGGGTCGGCGGCGCGCTCATCGCTGCCGCCAGGAACGTGATCGCCCAGCGCCGGGCCGCCTCGCCCGCTACCGGGGTCACGCAGCCGGGGGTGGGCTGGTTGTAGACCTCGACGCGGTCCACAGCCACCACGGCGAGGATCCCCCGCATCCGGAACGACAGCTCTTCCGGGGAAAGGCCGGGCAGTGCGCGCCCGAAGGCCGCCAGGTAGCGGTCGCGGACCGTATCCTCGGCCGGGCCGGTCCAGTTGCGCATCTCCTCGGCTGGGTCGGTGATGATCGTCACGATCAGCCGGGACGTGCGGGCGCCGCCCTCGTCGCTGGCCGGCATCTCGTCGAACAGCGGCCCCGCGAATGCCGCCACCAGTTCGGTGGCCGGCGGGTCCGGGGTCCGGGCGAGCAGCCGGTCGAGCCCGGCGTCCTGCGCGGCGATGATGGGCTCGGTCACGCGGCGGGCAACCGCGGCCAGGAGCTCCGACTTCGAGCCGAAGTGGTACCCGACGGCGGCCAGGTTCGCTCCGGCGAGGTCGGTGATCGCGCGGACCGAGGTGCCGCGGAAACCGCGCTCGGCGAAGAGGCGTTCGGCCGCGTCGAGGATCCGGGTGCGGGTGTCGGGTGGCGCCATGTGTGCGTACTATACCTACGTTTGAATGAAACGAACGTATGACTGAAACGAACGCGTGAAAGAGGATTGCCGTGAAGCTGCTCGTGTACGGCGCCGGGGTTACCGGCAGCCTGTTCGCCGCCCGCCTGCATGAGGCCGGGCACGACGTCTCGCTCCTCGCCCGGGGCGAGCGCCTGGCCGCCCTGCGCCGGCACGGCGTGCAGCTCGCCGAGGCAGACAGCCCGGCCGTCAGGCGGGTACCGGTGCCGGCGGTCGGGCACCCGGCCGGCCGGTATGACCTGATCGCCGTCTTCGTCCGCGCCCATCAGGCGGACGCGGTGCTTGAGTCACTGGCCGGCCTCGAAGGCGACGTGCTGTTCGCACTCAACTGGGCGGCCGGCCCAGAGCCGCTGGGCGCGGTGATCGGCCCCGGGCGGGTGCTGCTCAGCTTCCCCACCGCCGCCGGCACGATGGACGGCGACGTGGTCCGCTACCGCCCGCCCAGCTTCATGACCCGCCGGTTCCCGATGCCGGTCGGCGAACCCGACGGCCGTACCACCCCGCGACTGGAACGAATCGTGGGGGCGTTCCGCGCCGCCGGGATCAACGCCAAAGCCGAGCGGCAGATGGATGCCTGGCTCAAGACACACGCCGCGTTCGCGGTGCCACTGGGGCAGGCAGTGCACGCGGCGGGCAGCCCGGTAGCGCTGGCCCACGATCCCGACGCGGTCCGCGCCATGCTCCGCCTCATGCGGCAGAACCTGGCCGCCATGCCGACGCCGCCGGTCCCTCGCGGGTTCGTCGCCTTGCAGGCTCTGCCGGAAGGGCTGCTCGTGGCCATGCTGCGCCGCTTCTTGCGGAGCCCGACGGCCGCCCACAGCGGGCTCGACAGCGCCACGCCCGCCGTGGAGGCGGCCGAACTCGAACGGCTCGCCGAACAGATGCGTGCCTTTGCGTGAGTCTGGTAGCCGAAGGACGGCTGCGCCCCCCGGCCAATAATGTGATGCGGATCACCGGAACCCTAGGACAGGCCGAGCCAGTTGCTCAATGTGGACGATCCAACGGCGGAGTTGCGTGCGCGTGCCCGGGCCGGGGATGCCGACGCGTTCGGTGCGGTCTTCGACGCGTGCGCCAAGTCGGTGTACAACCACGCCTTCCGGCTGACCGGCGACTGGTCGACGGCCGAAGAGGTGATGGCGATGACCTTCCTCGAGGCCTGGCGCGGCCGGGACAGCATCTTGCCCGACGGCGGTTCGCTCAGGCCCTGGCTGCTCGGGATCGCGACCAACCTGGCCCGCGGGCTGCGCCGGGCGGCAAGGCGGCACCGGACCGCGCTCGCCCGGCTGGCCGCCGCCGACGAGTTGCCGGACTTCGCGGACGACGTGTCCGGCCGGCTGGACGACGTCGCGAGGATCAAGGCGCTGCACCGGGCGCTGGCCGAACTGCCCGGCCCCGAGCTTGAGGTCCTCGCCCTCTGTGTCTGGTCCGGAGTTAGCTACGCGGACGCGGCCGAGGCCTTGCACGTCCCGGTGGGGACGATCCGCTCAAGGCTCTCCCGCGCCCGCGTCAAGCTGGCCCGGCTGACCGACGGTGAGCTGCGCCGGCCGGATGGCAGAGCGGCGAGTGAAAATTTTCGGGAACCCACGACCATGCCCGACCAGCTCATGAGTAGACCCGCGATCGCTGGTCTGTCCAATCTGTCCGATATATCCGGCAAGTCCGGTAAGGAGGCACGTCGATGAACGCCGAGCACGCGGACCTGGAGGCGCGGTTCGCCGCCCCGGCGGAACGCGACCTGCCTCCCGGACGACACGAGCTGCACCGGGAGATCCTCATGAACCACATGCTGACCGAGAGCGGCCAAAACGGGCCGGCCACGGCCAGGCACCGCCGTCCCCGCCGGCGGATGCTGACCGTCGGCGGCACAGCCGGCCTCGGGATCGCCGCGGCCGCGGTGGCGGTAACGCTGATCGCCACGTCGACCGCCCGGCCTCCGGCGGCACCGGCCCGGCCGGTGGCCGGCGGCACCGCCCAAGCGCACGGGACGACGCCCGCCACGCCCACCGTGTCCTCGCCGCTTGTGCTGCTGGCGGACAACATCACGGCCAGCGCGCACAACCAGCCGGGGGACGCGACGCTGGTGTTCCGCAGCACGACGTTCACCGACGGGACGGCCCCCGGCAGCGGCTTTGACCTGTACACCGACAGCGGCCCCTACTACTGGGCGCCCACCGAGAGCGGCCTTCCCGCGCAGATCGCCGCGCACCACAACCTCGGCGGCGGCCTGTTCACCCGGGAGATAGCGGCGGCCGAATACGCCGTGAGCGGCGACCTCGCGACCGCGCGGGAACGGATGGCGTCCGCCCCCGATCCCGCGAACGCGGGGCAGCTACCGTCCGCGCACATGATCCCCGCACTGCTCAAGGCGAAGGCGGAAATGATGGGCGTGAAAGCGGCTCCCGGGCAGTCACTGGCGGCCGCCTACGACAAGGCGTGGCTCGATAACTGGGTCTGGGGAGACGCCACCGACGCGCTCGAGGCCGGGGCGGGCAATCCCCAGGTCCGGGCGGGCGTGCTGCGCCTGCTCTCGACGGTGTCGGGCGTGGTCGTCACCCATGGCACCCTCGACGGGCAGCCCACGCTCGTCGTGGGCGACGTGACCCCCGCTCTCAATGGCCAAGGCAGCTCCGAGGGAGCGATGACGCTCAACGCCAGCACCGGGATCCCGCTTGAGTACACCGATGGCCTCGTCGGGCAGACACCGGACTCCACGACCACCTACCAGGTCTCCCGGGTGACGGTCGCCGACATCGAAGCGGGCAAGTTCTAAGTCAGTCCCGTCGGCCCCGGCTGCCAGAGTCTGGTGGCGGCAGGGGAAGAACCACGGTCCGTTCGAGGGAAAGATCTTGAATTCAGCTCTCGAACGGGCCGTGGCGTCCCCTTATGGGTACCGGTCAGGTAGCCGTCGGGTCGTCCCGGTAGGCGGTAAGCGACCTGGAGCCGCTCGACAGCACGGCGGCGATGAGCGCGCGGACGGCCGGCCGCTGGTCGGTGCGCGGGTTGGTGAGCAGCATCAGGTCGATCGTGCCGAGCTCGGGCAGCCGGTGCCCGGGCCCCAGGGTCGCAAGCTGCGCGGGCACCAGGCTGGCGGCCATGGCCGAGATGCCGATGCCGGCCGCCACCGCGCCGATCAGGCCGTTGACGCCGCGGCAGACGCAGGCGGTGCGGTACGGCAGGCGGGCGCGGTCCAGTGCGCTGCGTATCTCGGTGCGGGTCATGCTGGGCGTGGGGTAGACGACCAGCGGCAGCGGCTTGCCCAGGTCAAGCTTGGTCGTTGGCGTGCCGACCCACACCAGGCGGTCCCGTTTGACCAGCTGGCCGCGCTGTTCCCCGCTGGGGCGCTTGCCGATGAAGACGTCGAGCCGGTCGCTTTCTAGCCGCTGGTGCAGCAGTCCGCTCTGGTCCACCCTGAGGTCGAAATCGACCAAAGGGTAGTCCCGGCGGAAGTCGCGCAGGATCTGCGGCAGCCGGGTGAGCGCTAGGTCGTCGGCGATGCCGATGCGCAGCCGTCCGCTCGGCCGGTCGCCGCTGAAGTAGGCGGCCGCCTGCTCGGACGCGGCGACGATGTTGCGGGCGAAGCCGACCATGGCCTCGCCGTCGGCGGTCAGCGACACCGAGTGGGTGTCGCGCAGCACCAGGGTCCGGCCGACCTGCTTCTCCAGGCGGCGGATGTGCTGGCTGACGGTCGGCTGCTGGAGGCCGAGCCGGGCCGCCGCCCGGGTGAAGCTGCCGGTCTGCTCGACGGCGAGGAAGGTGGCAAGGAGCTGCGGGTCATAGCCGGTCATGGCGTTTCATAATAACTGTTAGGCAAATCATTGCCGTTCCATATATGTCGCTTTTGCCAAAGAATGTTTATGGCAACCAAGACAAGGCGACCAGGAAGGCCCCGCAGTGACGACCGCCGAGATGAATCGGCCACCGGGAGGCGCCTTCGCGGCCCTCTCTTCGCGCAGCTACCGGATCTACCTCATGGGCCAGAGCCTGGCCAACACCGGAACCTGGATGCAGAGCATCGCCCAGGACTGGCTGATCTTCGACCTCAC
>JBEKEK010000177.1:0-16026 GCA_050013875.1 Trebonia sp.
CTGTCAGCAGCGCGGTGGTCCCGCTGTTCACCGGAGAGGTCACAGGTGGAAGACTACGGAAGGAGGTGACCGCGAATGAGCGTGGCACCCGCTGAGGTAGATCTGCCGCGGTCGGCGGACGAGTCGGTGCCGGATAAACCCTGGCTGACGATTGTCTGGAACGACCCGGTCAACCTGATGTCATATGTGACTTATGTCTTCGAGCACGTCTTCGGCTACCCACGCCCGAAGGCGGAGAAGCTCATGCTCGACGTCCACCGCAAGGGCAGGGCCGTAGTGGCGAGCGGCACCCGCGAGGCGATGGAGCGCAACGTTGAGGTGCTGCATGGCTATGGCCTGTGGGCGACCGTTCGCCAGGATGAGTAGGTGGAGATGTTCCGGTCAACGAGGGATGGCGGCGTCACTGTCAGGCTGTCCGGGGGCGAGGCGACGCTGCTGCGCACCCTCGTCGTCCCGGTCATGGAGTTGCTGAACGACCCCGAGCGGCCATCACCGCCGCCGGAGCCGCCGGAGCCGCCGGACGATATCTTCGCCGAGCTGGAGAAGCAGTTCAGCCAGCCGGACGAGCCCGACCCTGAGCTGTCCATGGACCCGGTCGTCGCGCGGCTGCTGCCCGACGCTTACCGCGATGACCCGGAGAAGGCGGGCGAGTTCCGCAAGTACACCGAGTCTTCCCTGCGTGAGGCCAAGAAATACTTCGCCCAGACCCTGCTCGAGACGCTCCCGCCGCAGGGCGGGAAGGTGCGGCTCACCGGCGACCAGGCCAGGGACTGGCTGCGGGCACTGAACGACATCCGGCTGATGTTCGGTGTCCGGCTGGAGGTCACCGAGGACTTCGAGGACCAGCTCGCGGCGCTCGACCCGAAGGACCCGAGGGCCGCCGCCTTCGAGGTCTACGGCTGGCTCGGCGCCGTCCAGGAATCCCTGGTCCGCGCGCTCGCCAGGTAATCTCACCGATCATGCTGACGATCTCGCGCGCCCTGGCTGAACGGATCATCGAACACGCCCGCGCGGACCATCCCGACGAGGCCTGCGGCGTCATCGCGGGGCCGGAAGGCAGCGACACCCCGACCCGGTACATCCCCATGCTGAACGCCGCGCGCTCGCCTACCTTCTACGAGTTCGACTCCGGTGAGCAATTCCAGGTGTGGCGTGAGATGGCCAACCGTGACGAAGAGGCCGTGGTGATTTACCACTCGCACACGGCCACCGAGGCATACCCATCGCGCACCGACATCTCCTACGCAGGCGAGCCGCAGGCGCACTACGTCCTAGTATCTACACGGGATGAAGCTGAGACCGAATTCCGCTCGTACCGGATCATCGACGGCGAGGTCACCGAGGAACCCGTCCAGATCAAGGAATGATCGAACGCGGCGCAAGGTTCCAGTCCTAGGCGTATTGAAGTTCACTACAGGAGCGTTGTCACATGGCCATTGAGGTTCGCATCCCCACGATCCTGCGCAGCTACACGGGCGGCGCCAAGTCGGTCGAAGGGGCTGGCAGCACCCTGGACGAGCTGCTCAACAACCTGGATTCCGCGCACGGCGGGCTGCGCGAGCGGCTGGTCGACGGCGAGAAGCTGCGGCGCTTCGTCAACGTGTACCTCAACGACGAGGACGTGCGATTCCTCGGCGGCCTGGAGACCCCGGTCAAGGACGGGGACACGGTGACCGTCCTGCCGGCCGTGGCCGGCGGCTCACTGCCCGCGTAGCACGGCCAGCCTGGAAGCTTCACACCGAACGGACCGTTACGTTGCGTTACGAGTCATTGCTCGCCTCTCTCGGCAACACCCCGCTGGTGGGGCTGCCGAGGCTGTCCCCGTCCGACGACGTCAGGCTCTGGGCCAAGCTTGAGGACCGCAACCCGACCGGGTCGGTCAAGGACCGCGCCGCTTTCTTCATGATCGAGCAGGCCGAGAAGGATGGCCTGCTCCGTCCCGGCTCGACGATCCTCGAGCCGACCTCAGGCAACACCGGCATCTCGCTGGCCATGATCGCGCGGCTGCGCGGCTACCAGCTGATCGTGGTGATGCCGGAGAACACCAGCAACGAGCGCCGTCAGATTCTGCGCATGTACGGGGCGGAGATCGTGACCTCCCCGGCCGCGGGCGGCTCGAACGAGGCGGTCCGGGTGGCCAAACGGCTCGCCGCCGAGCACCCGGACTGGGTGATGCTGTACCAGTACGGCAACGAGGCCAACGCAAGGGCCCACTACGAGACCACCGGTCCGGAGATCCTGGCCGACCTCCCGTCGGTGACGCACTTCGTCGCCGGGCTCGGCACCACCGGGACGCTAATGGGAACGGGCCGGTTCCTGCGCGAGCGCGTGCCCGACGTGAAGATCGTCGCCGCCGAGCCCCGGTACGGCGAGCTGGTCTACGGCCTGCGGAACGTCGACGAGGGGTTCGTCCCCGAGCTCTACGACGCCTCGGTGCTGACCACCCGGTACTCGGTGTCCTCGGAGGACGCGCTGCGGCGGACCCGAGAGCTGCTCTCCAAGGAGGGCATCTTCGCCGGCATCTCGGCCGGCTGCGCGCTGCACGCGGCCCTGGGGATAGCGGTCCAGGCGGCCAAGGCGAAGGAGCGAGCCGACATCGTGGTGCTGGTCGCCGACGGCGGCTGGAAGTACCTGTCCACCGGCGCCTACAGCGGCACCCTGGACGAGGCCGAGGCAAAGCTGGAAGGCCAGCTCTGGGCTTGATTGCCCAGGCTTGTGGCTCTTGATTGCCCGGGCTTGTGGCTGAGGTTACGGCCTTGCGGTGGTGCGGTTGGAATACTGTGTCTCATGCGCCTGACTGTGGTCGGCTGTTCCGGAAGCTTCCCCGGGCCTGACAGTGCCGCGTCCTGCTACCTGCTCGAGGCCGACGGGTTCCGCCTGGTCGTGGACATGGGTAACGGCGCGCTTGGCGCACTGCAGCGATTCGTGCCGCTTTTCGGCGTTGACGCCGTCCTGCTGAGCCACTTGCACGCCGACCACTGCGTCGATCTGTACTCCTACTCCGTCGCGCGGGCCTATCCGCCGACCGGGCCGCAGCCGCCGATCCCGGTTTACGGGCCGGCCGGCACCTGCGAGCGGATCGGCCTGGTGCATGGTCCTGGTGGGGATCCCGGCCTGACCAAGCGGTTCACGTTCGAGACGCTCGCACCGGGGACGCTCAGGATCGGGCCGTTCGACGTCGGCCTGGCGCACATGAACCACCCGGTGGAGACGTTCGGCTTCCGGTTCACCCAGGGCGGCCGGTCGCTGGCCTACACCGGGGACACGGGCGAGACCGAGGCGGTGCCCGCCCTGGCAGCCGGGGCCGACGTGTTCCTGTCCGAGGCGGCGTTCCTCGACGGGCCCGGCCTCCCGCCCAACCTGCACCTCACCGCCCGCCAGGCGGGCGGCTACGCGAGCCGGGCCGGCGTCGGCCGTCTGGTCCTCACTCACTTGCAGCCTTGGAACGCCGCCGACGACGCCCGCGAGGAGGCCGTTAGTGCCTTCGCCGGCGAACTGGACGTGGCCGTCTCCGGACAAGTAATCGATCTTGGGTGACCCCGGTAGGGTAAACACCATGACACGTCCAGACGGAAGGGCCGCGGACGCTCTGCGGCCGGTGCGGATTGCCCGGGGATGGCTCGATCACGCCGAGGGGTCGGTGCTCGTGGAGTTCGGTAAGACCCGGGTGCTCTGCGCGGCGAGCGTCACCGAGGAGGTGCCGCGGTGGCGGCGGGGGAGCGGGCTCGGCTGGGTGACCGCCGAGTACGCGATGCTGCCACGGGCCACCAATACGCGCAACGACCGGGAGTCGGTCAAGGGCCGCCTCGGCGGCCGCACGCACGAGATCTCCCGCCTGGTCGGCCGGTCGCTGCGGGCGGCGGTTGACTACAAGGCGCTCGGCGAGAACACCATCGTCATCGACTGTGACGTGCTGCAGGCTGACGGCGGCACCCGTACCGCCGCCGTCACCGGCGGGTACGTGGCCCTGGCGGACGCGATCGACTGGCTGCGCAAGCGGGGGAAGCTGAAGGGCAGCCCGCTCGTCGCCTCGGTCGCCGCCGTCTCGGTCGGGATCGTCAACGGCGAGCCGCGGCTCGACCTGTGCTACGAGGAGGACTCGGCGGCGGAAACCGACATGAACGTGGTCTGCACCGGCACCGGGGACTTCGTCGAGATCCAGGGCACCGCCGAGCGTGAGCCGTTCTCCCGCGCGCACCTGGGCGAACTGCTCGACCTGGCCACCGCTGGCTGCGCGGAGCTGTCCGGGCTGCAGGCGGCGGCACTGGAGGGGGCGCTCGGTGGCTGACGCGCCCCGCCGCGTGGTCCTCGCCACCAGGAACCCGGGCAAGATCGCCGAACTATCGCGGATACTCGCCGGGGTTGGCGGCAAGGGCGGCGGCAACGTGGAGATCGTCGGGCTCGAGTCGTTCCCCGACGCGCCTGACGTGCCCGAGACCGGCAGCACGTTCGCCGACAACGCGCTGCTCAAGGCGCGCGCGATCGCCGCCTGTACCGGGCTGCCCGCCGTCTCCGACGACTCCGGGCTGGCGGTGGACGCGCTGCACGGCATGCCGGGCGTGCTGTCGGCCCGCTGGGCAGGCAAGCACGGCGACGACCAGGCCAACCTGGACCTGCTGCTCGGCCAGCTAGGCGACGTCGCCGAGCGCGGCGCCGTCTTCGTCTGCGTTGCCGCACTGGTGGTCCCCTCGGCAGGCGCGGCCGGCCGCGAGTGGACGACCACCGGCGTGCTTGGCGGCACGCTCACCCGTGACCCGCGCGGCAGCAACGGCTTCGGCTACGACCCGATTTTCGTCCCCTATGGCCTGCACACCACGACGGCGGAACTCGAGTCGGCCGCCAAGGACGCGATCAGCCACCGTGGCCGGGCATTCCGCGCCCTCGCGCCGCTTATCGCCGCGTACGCGTAGCTGGCCCGCGTTAAGAGCTGAGGCCGGACAGGGCGCCGCCCGGCAGCGGGCTGGTCTGGTCGGCCGCCGGGACGGCGATGTTCACCGGCTGGTTGAGGGTGTCAACGGTGACCGTGATGGTCTCGTTCAGCAAGGTGCCGTGCTCGATGATGACGGCCTTCCGCATCACGCTCTGGGCGTCGATCCAGACGGTGAACGTCGCCGAGGTGAGGCCGGCCGCGGTGATCTCCTTCTGCACCTCGGCCTTGACGCTGCCGGAGAGGTTCTTGAGCCCCTTGTCAAGCGAGAGAGTCCCGGTGTACTCGGTCACGTTGACGCCGCTGACGGTACCGGTGCCCACCTTGCGCACATCGCTGGCGCCCGCGAGCATCTGCGACTCGTTGAGCGGGCTGCTGCTGCTCGCCTGGCTGAAGAGCTGGCTGAAATTGATACCGGTGCCCTTGCTCATCGCCGAGACCGGAATCGCGAGCCAGGGCTTGCTCAGGTGCAGTTCCTGGGTGAGGAAGGACCACTTCATGTAGAGCGTGCTCGGCGTGACGATCTCGTCGAGCCCGCCCGGCAGCGTCGAGCCGGCCGCGCTGAGCGTCCCGATCCGCACCTGGGCCAGCAGCGAGGGGTGCAACTGCTCGGCCATCGTCGCCGTCATGGAGAGGTTCTGGCTGGCCGACCCGGACTTGGCCGTCGCCTGCAGGCTCATCGTCCCGGTGAAGGAGCTAGCGCCGCTGGTGGTCTTGGAGGCCAGCCTGACCACGTTGAGCGGGCTGGACGGCGTGCTCGCCTTGGTGGCGGCCGCGCCCGGGCTGCTGGTGGCGCAGCCCGCCAGGGCCGCCGCCAGGATTGCGGTGGCCCCGGCCGTATAAAGCGCCGGGCTGCCAGTGCGTGCGCGCATCAGGAACCTCCACTGTCCGACTCAGTCAGGCGACCCCGTCGTCGATGGCTACCCTATTCGTCACGGTAAAACCTCGCTCAGGAACGAGGCAGCCGTAATGCGATAACGTGTGGGCTGTCCGCACAGGCATGACAGGAGGACCCGGTGACCGGAATACGGCTAGCCCCAGGCGACGAGGCACCCGATTTCACGCTGCCCGACGCCGACGGGAATCTGGTTTCGCTGTCGTCGCTGCGCGGCCAGCGGGTCATCGTCTACTTCTACCCGGCCGCGCTGACCCCCGGCTGCACGAAGCAAGCGTGTGACTTCACCGCCGCCATGCCCGACTTCGGCAAGCTCGGGCTGACGGTGCTCGGCATCTCCCCGGACGCCCCGGCCAAGCTGGCCAAGTTCCGGGAGAAGGAGCAGATCACGTTTCCGTTGCTGTCCGACCCGGACAAGACGGCGCTTAGCGCCTACGGCGCGTATGGCGAGAAACAGAACTACGGCAAGACGGTCATGGGCGTGATCCGCTCCACGTTTGTCATTGACCCGGAGGGAAAGATCGAGCAGGCCCTCTACGCGGTCAAGGCAACCGGCCACGTCGATAGGCTTAGGAAAGAGCTGGGAGTATAGAAGCGCTGGCGGGCGTGGCGAAATGGCAGACGCGGCAGGTTTAGGTCCTGTTGGTGGAAACACCGTGGGGGTTCAAGTCCCTTCGCCCGCACCCTTTTCTTCCGTGCTGACTTGCCGGGGGGCGGCCGATCCTGACGTGAAGAAGCGCTCCAGGTCGGACGTCTCGTCGGGATCAGCCAGGACTAGCACGTCGTCCTCGGGTTGCATCGTGGTGTCGGCGCCGACCGTGAGCAGGGCGCCGTCTCTGATGACCAGGCTGACCCAGGCGTTCTCACCGCAGGGCAGGTCGCCGATCGCACTGCCGTCAGCCGGCGCGCCCTTCGCCACGTGGTAACGGTGCAGCCCCTCGGGTTCCTCGCTGAACCGGACGCCAAGGGACCAGGGCTCTGGCTCGACCGTCCGCAGCGGGATGTGCAGCCGGTGCGCGAGCGCGGGCACCAGGCCGCCCTGCACCGTCACCGAGAACCCGACGATGACGAAGATGACCTGGTAGGCCAGTTCGGCGCCGGGGGTCCCGGAGCTGAGGATGGCGATGCCGAGCAGGATCGGCACGGCGCCCTTGAGTCCGGTCCACAGGAAGAACACGCGCTCGTTGACGGTCAGCCGGACCGGCAGTGAGACGAGGCCGCCGAGTATCGGGCGGATCGCGAACGTCAGCAGGGCCGCCAGGGCGAGCCCGTCGGCCCAGGCGGACTTGCTGGCGAGTTCGGACAGCCGCATGGTCAGCCCGAGCATGACAAACGCGACGATCTCGGCCAAACTGGCGAGCGAGGAGTGGAACCGGGCGATTTCCCGCTTATAGGGCGCGGGCTCGTCGCCGATGAGGATGCCGGCCACCAGCACCGCGAGGAATCCCGACCCCTGGGCGACGGTGGCGACGCCGAAGATGACCAGCACTCCCGCCAGCACCCGGGGTGAGTAGAGCCCCTCGCTCGGCAGTGGCACCCGGCGCATGAACGCCAGCAGCGCGAGCCCGCCCGCCACGCCGACGGCCACCCCGACGGCCATCTGCAGCGCGAACACGCCGACCACGTGCAGGGCGATCGACCCGGTGCCGCCGTGCGCCGCCAGCAGCGCGGAGAGCAGCGCGATCCCGACCGGGTCATTGGCACCCGACTCGCCCTCGAGCAGTACCCCGGTGCGGCCGGCGATCTCCCTGCGGCCGAAGACGGAGAACACCACCGCCGGGTCGGTGGCGGCCACCGCGGTGCCGACCAGCAGCGCCAGGTGCCAGCCCATGCCCGCGACGTAGTGCGCCGCCACCGTGGTGCCGGCCGCGGTCACGAGCGTCCCGGCGATCCCGGTCCAGATGATGGCCGCGGCGGCGGTGCGGAACCGCCGCCGGCCGATGTGCATGCCGCCGTCGAACAAGATGATGGCGAGCGCCACCGTGACGATCCGCTCCACCGTGCGCGCTGGCAGCACCGTGCCGACCGACGAGAGCGAGGCCTGCGGCCACAGTTGCGCCGCGATCACCGCCGCGACCAGGAAGAACGCGGGGGCGGGCACGCGCAGCCGCGCGCTGAGCCGGTTGGAGAGCACCGCCGCGGTCCCGGCCAGGCCGATCACCGCGATGATGAGCCCGAACTGGCTGGTCCCCGCCATAGACGGGATCCTACGTGGTCAGGACCCCGACGATGAGAACGGGGAGAAGTTGAAGCCCGACGAGGGGAGCAGCATGTTCGACACGTTGTACTTACTGGTCAGCAGGCCGAACTGGAACATGACGTTGGCCACGCGCTGCAGCCGGGTCTGGTCGATGCCGATGGGGTAGGTGTCCAGCGCCATCACCGCGGCGATTTGGGCCTGCACCTGACCGTTGGGCGCGCCGTTGATGTCCTCGAACGCCTTCTGCACCGCGGCGCGGTCGGTGTCGGCGATCTCCTGGCCGGCCGACAGCGCGGCCAGGAATCGCCGCAGGGTGTTCGGGTTCGCCCCGGCCCACTTCTTGGTGACCACGTACCCCTCGATCGGGAAGTCGGTGGTGGCGCCCTGGTTCAGGTCGGCCAGCGGGATCGCGCCGAAGTCCTGCTCGGCGAGGCTGGCGAACGGCTCCGGCATCGTGGCCGCCGCGATATCGCCGTTCGCGAGGTCCTGGGCCATGTTCGGGAACGGGATGGCGCCGCCGGTGGCGGCGAAGTCCTTGTCATTGGCGGTGGGGAAGCGCACGTCGCCGGGGTTGATGCCGTTCTCCTTGAGCACCGAGACGTCGAGCAGGTAGTCGATGTTGTCCGGTGCGTTCACCCCGATCAGCTTGTTCTTGAGCTGTGATAGCTCGGTGATATGCGACTTCGGCATGACGAAGATCGTCTGCGCGCCCTGCTGCATGACCGAGCCCTCGGAGACGATCTCGATCGGCGCGTGCTTGTTCGCCGCCTCCTGGACGTAGGAGACGTAGTTGCCGGCCGAGATGTCGAGCTTGCCGTCGAGCTGCTGCGTCACCGCGGTCTCGGAGCTGACCGCGGGTGTGTAGTCGATCTTGAGGCCTTCCTTGGCGAACAGCCCCTGGTCGAGTGCCACGAAGAAGCCGGCCGAGTCCATGGCGGGCACCGCGCCGACGGTCACCGTGGTGGTCTCGGCCGGACCGTAGTTGGTGGGCAGGCTGTTAGAGATCGATGCGGCGCCGCTGCCGCTGCTCGAGGAGCAGCCTGCCGCCAGCACCGTGACCGCCGTAAGCGCCACGGCGCAGGCCGCGCTACCCCACTTGCCGTTGACGACCACCACTGGAACCCCTCACCTGAGCTCAACACAGTTCAACACCCGTGCCCAGGGAAGGATAGACCAGCGTTAAATCGACAGACTGCTATTTCCGGAAAATCGGACTAGCCGGTTACGTCAGGACGGTACTACTGGCGGATCAGGTCCGGCTCGGGCTGGATCATCTTGATGATCTGGTAAGGGAGCTTGACCCTCGGGGTCAGCCCGTACTGGAACATCGAGTCGGCCACCCGCTGCAGCTGCGGAACGTCCATCTCCAGCGGGTAGCTGTCGATCGCCATGGTGTCGGCGACGAGCGCCGTGATGCCGGTGTACTTCTCCATCGCCGCTTCCACTGCCGCCCGGTCGGTGTCGGCCAGTTCCTGGCCCTCGACCAGCGCTCGCAAGAACGCGGCGACCGTAGCCGGGTGCGCCCGCACCCACGCCGTGCTGCCGATGTAGCCGGTGAAGGGGAGGTCCTGCATCGACCCCTGGTCGAAGTCGGCCAGTGGCAGCGCGCCGATCTGCTGCTCGGCGATCTCGCCGAGCGGCTGCGGCAGCCAGATCGCGTCGACCTTTCCGGCCGGCAGCATCTTGAGCAGCGCGGGGAAGCCGCCCGCGGGGATGACCTGCCTGATGTCCTTCAGCGCGTAGCCCGTCGACTCAAGCAGCCCGGCCACCATCACGTCGCCCACGTCGTTGGGAGTGTTGAGGCCGACCAGGCCGTGATCGGCCGCGAGCGAGGCCACGGTCTTGAACTTCGAGTCCGGCATTACGTAGAGCGCCTCGCTGCCGGGCCGGAGCTCGGACCCGGCGGCGATGATCCGCATGTTGGCCGGCTTGCCTTCGAATTTGCCGGCCATCTGCGCCAGGATGAACGACACGTAATTGCCGGCCACCAGGTCGGCCCGGCCGGACTGCAGATCGGGAATGCCCGCCTCGCCGCCGGTGATCGGATTGATCTTGACGGCGAGCCCCTGCTGCCCGAAGAACCCCTCGTAAGCGGCGACATAAAGACCGCCCTCTTCCGACGCGGGGACCGAGTCCACCGTGACCGTCGTCAGCTTCGGCCCGCCTGCCCCGGTCGCGCCGGCCGAGCACCCGGCGATGGCCGCCATTGCCGCTATCGCGGCCACGGCCAAGCCTGAATATGCCAACTTATCGATACGCATTGTGCAAGCCCCCTTGCCCGTAGGGCACCGAGGCTAGTGCAATTGCGCCACCTATTCAGTGGGCTTTATCTTTTATGGCAAAGGTCCATATTGCGCGCAATATCCGGGATGCGTAAAAATTAGCGGCGGAAAACGGGAGGGCCCGGAGTTACTTGATCTCGCCCGGCTCCGACTGGATCATGTTCGCGATGTTGTAGGGCTGCTTCAGCCCCGGTGTGACGCCGAACTCGAACATCGCGTTGGCCACCCGCTGCATGACCGGTACGTCCAGGACTAGCGGGTAGGTGTCGAACGTCATCGTCGCGGCCACCAGCTTGGTTACGCCGGTATGGGTCACAAGCGACTTCTGCGTGGCGGCGCGGTCGGTGTCCGCGATCTCCTGGCCCTCGTTGTACGCGCGCAGGAACGCCGCGACCGTGTTGGGATGCATCCGCACCCATTGCCAGTTGCCGACGACGGCCCCGATGGGGAAATCCTGAATCGCTCCCTGGTCGAGGTCGGCCAGCTGCACAGCCCCGTAATCCTGCTCGGCCTCGGTGCCGAACGGCTCGGGCAGCCAGGCGGCGTCGATCTTATGGTGGTCCAGGTAGGCCGGCATGAGCGGAAAGACCGGCTGGACTACCTGCTTGATCGACTTGAGCGAGAGACTTTTCGCCGCGAACAGCGAGCCGAGCAGCACCTGGGCGATGTTATTGGGCGAGTTGATGCCGATCGTCGCGTGGTCCTTGGCCAGGTCCGCCACCGTCTTGTAGGGCGAGTTCGGCAGGACGTACAGCGCCTGGTTGCCCGGCTGCATCTGCGAGGAGTTGGCGATGATTCGCAGGTTGATGGGCTTCGCCGGGAGGGCCTGGGCCGGATTCTTCGGGTTTGGCGC
This sequence comes from Trebonia sp., assembly GCA_050013875.1. Classification (GTDB taxonomy): domain Bacteria; phylum Actinomycetota; class Actinomycetes; order Streptosporangiales; family Streptosporangiaceae; genus Trebonia. The sequence goes on from JBEKEK010000177.1 coordinate 11,158, forward strand.
CGCGAATGTGCCCGCGATCTGGGCCAGGACGAACGAGACGTAGTTCCCCTCGACCAGCTGGACAGCGCCGCTTTGCAGGTCGCCCATCCCGAACTCGCCGCCGTCGATCGGGTCGATCTTCACGGTCAGCCCCTGCTTCGCGAACAGCCCTTCGTCATAGGCGATATAGAGCCCGGCCGCGTCCGCCGTCGGCACCGCATCGATCGTGATCGATGACACCTCGGGCGGTGGTCCCGACGTGGCGCCGCCGCCACTGGAACCGCCGCTTGAGCAGCCCACGAGGACGGCCACGGGGATGGCCGCCGCCAGGCAGTATGCAAGTCTGTTGATGGGCCGCATGATTCCCTCACTGTCGCTGCTCACGATGGTATTAAACGCGGCGGCCGCGCGATGGTGGATTTACGGTGATATTGCGGGAAATTTACCGTCACTGAATCGATAAACATAACATTGATATTTGTATAAGTTGTTAAAATGGTCTTATAGATGGAAGTGCACAGAGGGATTCATGGGGTGGGTTTGGCGGGCAGCGCCGCGCGCGACACCCCGCCGGTCCCGGTGGCCGGCAGAGTGGTCTTATAGAGTGACGGGCATGGCTGAGACCGACACCGATACGACCGCGCTCGCGCCGAGCGAACTGGTCACCGAGATCGAGCGCACCCGCGCCAATCTCGCGCACACCATCGACGAGATCACCGACCGGGTTTCCCCGGCCAACGTCGCGCGGCGCACCACCGACCGCGTGAAGGAGCGCATCAGCCAGGTCGACCCGCTTATCGGCGGCGCGGTCGCGCTCGCCGCCGTCAGCGTCACCTGCTACCTGATCTGGCGCCGCGTCCGCCGGTAACGGGTCATCAGCCCGCGGACGCGGTGAGCTCCTCGTACTCGGCCCCCGACAGCAGCCCGGCCGTTGCCTCGGTGCCCGCCGTGAGGCGCACCCGGAAGATCCAGCCGAGGTGATAGGGCTCGGCGTTGATCAGGGCGGGGTCGTCGTTCAGCTCTTCGTTGACCGCGGTGACCTCACCCGTCACCGGGGAGTAGAGCTCGCTCACCGACTTGTAGGACTCAACCTCGCCGCAGGGGTCACCGGCGGACACCGTGGCGCCGACCGTCGGCAGCGACACGAAGACCACATCGCCCAGTGCCTGCGCGGCGAAGTCGGTGATCCCGATCGTGGCGGTCTCGCCCTCGATCGCCACCCACTCGTGCTCGGCGGTGTACTTGAGCTCGGCGGGAACGCTCATCGTCGCTTTCTCCTGTCATAAAACGGAAGTTCGATCACCGCGGCCGGCTCGGCCCGGCCGCGGACGTCAATAGCGAAGGGCCCGGAATTGCCGTCGGCCGCCACGTACGCCATCGCGATCGGCGCGCCGAGCGAGGGCGAGGGGCCGCCGCTGGTCACCACGCCGACCTCGGATGCCCCCGACAGCACCGGGTACCCGTGCCTGGGCACCCGCCGTGACTTGAGCACCAGCCCGATCAGCACCCGCCGCGGCCCCTCGGCGGCCCGCGCGGCGAGTGCCGCCCGGCCCACGAAGTCACCGGGCTTGTCCAGCCGGACCACCCGCCCGAGCCCCGCCTCGTACGGGGTCACGTCCGGGCCGAGCTCGCTGCCGTACAGCGGCATGCCAGCCTCCAGGCGCAGGGTATCGCGGGCCGCGAGTCCGGCCGCGGGCAGCCCGTCGGCGGCGAGCGCGTCCCAGATCCGCTCGCAGTCCCCGGCCGCGCAGAAGATCTCGTAGCCGTCCTCGCCGGTGTACCCCGTCCGCGCCACCCAGGCGGGGCAGCCCGCCACCGAGCCGTACGCGCCGGTGTAATAGCGCAGGCCGGCCACCGGGAGATCAGTGACGGCGGTCAGCCGCCCCGGTGCGTCCGGTCCCTGGATGGAGATCAGCCCGGTCGACAGCGTCTCGTCGGCCACCACCGCGGCGCCGAAATCGGCCGTGCGCCGCCGCAGCTCCCCGAGCACCACCGCGGTATTGGCCGCGTTGGCGACGACGAGGAAGCGGTCATCGGCTTGCCGGTAGATGATCAGGTCGTCGAGGATGCCGCCGTCCGGCGCGCAGAGCATCGTGTAGCGGGCACCGCCGACGGGCAGCGCCGAGGGCCAGCCGCAGACCGCGTAGTCAAGCGCGGGCCCCGCATCCGGCCCGGTCACCGCGATCTCCCCCATGTGGGAGAGGTCAAATAGGGCGGCGGCGTTGCGGACGGCGTCGTGCTCGGCGGTCTCGCCGCCGTATCGTAGCGGCATCAGCCAGCCGGCGAAGTCGGTCATCGTCGCACCGAGCCGCTCGTGCACCGCGCGTAGCGGTGTATCTCGTAGCGTCGAGGTCACCGGGCCGATCTTATCCATGGTTCCGGGTGGCTTGGTTCGGGGTGTCGGCTGCGCCGTCAGGCGCTCGCCTTCAGGTAGAGAGCGCGCGCGGACGGGCCGAGCACGGTTCCGTAGAGCGTCCGGAGATTGCCGGAGAGCTTGTAAGCGGTGACCGCGGTGACCGTGCCGGTGCCGGCCCGCGGGCTGAAGCCGGCCAGCCACGGGCCGCCGCTGTCGCCCGCGGTCATCGCGCACAAGGTTTGCACGCTGCCCGGCCGGATCGAGCTGGCGGCCGCCTGGCCGGCGCAGTAGTTGGCGTACAGCCCGCTGTACGGCGCCAGCGCCGGGTACCCGAACACGTAGGCCAGGCTAGAGCCCACGGCCGACGCAGTGGCGGCGAAGCGGAGCGGCAGCCCGGCGGGCCGGCCCGCCCGCCGCGTCACCGACCGGTACGCCGTCACCGGGGTGACCTGGACGAAGGCGACGTCGTAGCGCTCGCTGCCGGTGTCAGGCCCGGTCCAGCGGGGCGAGACGAAGAACCGGTGCGCGGTGAACTGGCCGTAGGGATCCGTGCCGTCGTTGTAACCGGGCACGAACGTCCAGTTGGTAGCCCACTGCCCCCGCCCGTTGCGGACACAGTGCGCAGCGGTGAGCACCACGTAGGCGTGCTTGCTGCGGACCAGCGCCCCCGAGCAGACGAAGTCGCTGCCCCCGAGGGTGAAGAAGATCTTGCCGAGCGCGGCCGCCACCGGGCCCCCGTGCACCAACCGCAGCCCGCGCCCGGCCGTGTCGCCGGCCTCCCAGGCCGCGCGCCGCGCGGCCGCCACCGCGGCGGCGCCATCCGCCGCATCCGCCTTGCGGACCACCGACGCCGTACGGACCGCCTGCGTGGTGTGCACCACCGGCGCGACGTGCGCCCGACGCGCGGGGTGCGTCGCGCGCACGGCCGGCGCCGCGGCGGTCGCCGCCTGCGGCAGCAGCGCCTGCGCCCCGACGGCGATCGCGGCGCCAGCCGTCAGAGCGACGAACCTGCTACTGAGTGTGATTCTCATAGGTACGGGGAATGCTAGCGGCCGGCCGGCCGCGACGCGCCGAAGTTCGCGAACATCGCGGCGTGTTATGCGTGGAACAATGGCGGGGTGAATCTGACGCCAGTACCCACCGCCCCGCGTGACGTGGTGATTCTCGGTTCGACCGGCTCGATAGGAACCCAGGCGCTCGACATTGTGCGCCGCAATCCCGGCCGGTTCCGGGTGGTCGGGCTCGCGGCCGGCGGCGGCAACCCGGAGCTGCTTGCCCGGCAGGCGGCCGAGTTCGGCGTGCCGGTGGTGGCGGTAGCCGACCCCGCCGCCGCGGCGTCGGTAGCAGAAGCAATGAAAGCAGAAGCCGGAGTAACGGACCGTGGCTCGGGCCCATCTCCCCGTGGTCCCGAGCTGACGGCAGGCGCAGGCGCGGTGTCGGACCTGGCCACCCTCCCGTGCGACGTCGTGCTCAACGGCGTCACCGGCGCGGCCGGGCTGCGCGCCACCCTCGCCGCGCTTGACGCGGGACGGACGCTGGCGCTTGCCAACAAGGAGTCGCTGATCGTCGGGGGCCCGCTGGTGACCAGCCGGGCCAAACCAGGCCAGATCGTACCGGTCGACTCGGAGCACTCGACGATCGCCCAGTGCCTCCGCGCCGGGGCGAACTCCGAGGTCAAGCGGCTGGTCCTGACGGCCAGCGGCGGGCCCTTCCGTGGCTGGCCGGCCGGGCGGCTTGCGTCGGTCACGCCGGAGCAGGCCCTGGCCCACCCGACCTGGAACATGGGGCCGCTGATCACCACCAACTCGGCCACCCTGGTGAACAAGGGCCTTGAGGTGATCGAGGCGTACCTGCTCTTCGGCTTCGGGCTTGACCGGATCGACGTGGTCGTGCACCCGCAGTCGATCGTGCACTCGATGGTGGAGTTCGCTGACGGGGCGACGATTATCCAGGCGAGCCCGCCCGACATGCGGATCCCGATCGCGCTCGGCCTTGCCTGGCCGCACCGGGTGGCCGACGCCGCACCCGGGCTGGACTGGACAACCGCCGCCACCTGGACGTTCGAGCCGCTCGACGAGCAGGCGTTCCCGGCGGTGGCGCTGGCCAGGGAGGCCGCCCGCCGCGGCGGCACCACGCCGGCCGTCTACAACGGCGCCAATGAGGCCTGCGTCACCGATTTCCTGGCGGGAAGGATCTCGTTTCCCCGGATCGTTGACACAGTGGCTCGCGTAGTCTCTGAGCACGACACGTCGCGTGCCGGGGTGACCACGGTAGATGACGTGCTTGCGGTGGACGCGTGGGCGCGCACGCGGGCGCGGGAGCTAACCCGGTCGGCGCAAGCGTAGGGAGGAACGCACGTTGTTGGACGTCGTCGGCTGGCTGATCTTCCTTGCCGCCCTGATGATCTCGGTGATGCTGCACGAGACCGGGCACTTCGTGGCGGCCAAGCGGTTCGGCATGAAGTGCACCCAGTACTTCATCGGCTTCGGGCCGACGATCTGGTCCACCCAGCGCGGCGAGACCGAGTACGGCGT
>JBEKEK010000178.1:0-18260 GCA_050013875.1 Trebonia sp.
TCGCCAGGGTGTAGACGGTCGAGCGGGGCAGCCCGCCCCGGCGGGCGACCTCGCCGTAGGACCATCCCCGCTCCCGCAGCCGCCCCGCGATCAGCCGCTGCAGCGGGTTCACCGCCTGCGCCTGCGCCGGCGCCGCCGCCGGGCCGGCCGGGCGGTCCCCGGGGAGGGCGTACCTGTCGTCCGCTGTCTCGGCGCCGGCCAGGCGGTCGGCGGGAAGACCGGCCCCGTCATCCGCCGCCGTGTGCACCGTCATGCCCAATAACTTAACCCGCCATCGTCCGAAGGGATCAGTGCCGATGCCCCGCCTTGACTGATCGGGAATCGTTCTGTACGGTTATAACCGCACAGAACGTACGATAACCAACATACGAAGGTTCAGCCCGCGGATTTCCCCAATCAGCACCAAAGACCTGCCATGCGCGAGTACCCGCGGGGACGCGCGGCAGGGAAAAGGGCCGCCCGGTCCCCGTCCGGCGGCCCTTTTCGCTGTCTCGGGCACCGCCCGCGGTGGCCGCCAAGCCGCGGCTAGCCCACCAGGTATGGGGTGAAGGCGTGCCAGCTGCGCCCGGCGTTGGCCGTCTGGTAGATCGAGGTGGCCGGGGCGGGATCATTGTTCGCACCGGTGCTCCAGGCGAAGCCATCGCGAGTGCTGGTGAAGTCGATGGTGACGCCGATCTTGGTGAAGTTGATCCCCTGCGGGGCCGGCGTCCAGGTCTGGCCGCCATCGGTGGTGGTGTAGAAGGTGCTCTGGAACGAGTCCTGGCTTCCCGCCGCCACCAGCACGCCCTTGGCCGGGCTGAAGAACGTGATCTGCGGGTACCGAACGCCGGCCGGCAGCGATAGCCGCTCCCAGGTCCGCCCCAGATTGCCGGTCTCAAGCAGGGCCGGCGTCCCCGCCCCGGGCGCGACCGTCACGAAGCCGGCCCGGCCGGCGAACTGCGGGCCAGTGACGAAGCACCCACCGCCCGAGCACATCGTCGCCGGGACCGGCAGCGACTGGTCGCTCCAACTGGTGCCGCCGTTCTGGCTGACCAGCAGGGAGTCGGTCAGGCCGGCATTGCACGTACTGGCGATCCACCCCGTCGTCGCGGTCGGGAAGCTCAGCCCGGACTTGTCGCACTCCGTCGGTATCCGCCCCGAATCCTGCCGAGCGGTGACAGCCGCTCCGGGCTCCGCCGGGCTAGCGGCGGCCAGCGACCAGTGCTCGCCGCCGTCCGCCGTCCGGTACAGCCAGACCTGGTCCTCGCCCATCGCGCCGTCATCCCCGCCGAGCATGACGAAGCCGTGCCGCGGATCGGCGAAGCTCACCTGACTGACCGTGGACACCGCCCGCAGCGGCGCCGACTTCGTCCAGCTGCGCCCGCCGTTGGTGGTGGCGAAGACCACGGTCGCGTTGACCGCGTTGTTGCTCTCCGCGGTCGCGGCGGTCACCGCAAGGTAGGCGTCCTCCCCGTTGACCGGGTCGAGTACCTGCTCAGCGTCCGGCGTCGCGAGCATCGCCAGGCCGGACGCGGGCGTGACGTCCGTCCAGGCCCGCCCGCCGTCCGTCGTCCTGGCGAGCAGCGCGATTACCGGCGACGGGGAATTCGGGTCTCCCGGATAGTAGAGCGCCCACCCGGTGGTCGCCGACGTCATCTGCAGCGATCGAAGCCAGATGCGGGTCTTCTGACGGGACCCGCCAGTCTGAGAAGCGACCGTGGTTCCGGTCGCCGACCCGGCGGGACCTGTGCTCGCGGACAGCGAGCTCCGTGCGGTGGCCCCGGTACCGGCGGCGGTGCCGGCCGCGTTGCCGCCAACGCTGGCGCAGCCAGCCACCATGAGAACAGCCGCCGCCCAGCACGGACGACACATCCGCCTAAGCATCGCCACCACCGTTCTCCGCACTAGTTCCGACAACCAGTGAGACTGCCGACAAGGTCGGCCGGTTGCCGCCATTGCGTCGGCCGGTTGCCGCCATTGCGGTCGGTCGGTTGCGCCACTGCGGCGCGGCACCTAGGCGCGTGGCGGTTTCAGAACAGCGTGGTCTGCTGGGCGCGGTCGCGACGACGCCCGCGCTGTCCTGATGCGCCGCCGCCGCGCCGGTCGAGCACGGCCGGGTCCAGCGATGACAGGAACGGGGACGGCGAGCACTCGGTTACCTCGCCCCGCAGCATCCGCTTCGCCGCCGTCAGCAGCGTCAGCCGGGTCGTGGCGCGGGTCATGCCGACGAAGAGCAGACGGCGTTCCTCGGCGTAGTCGATCTCGGCGCCGCGCCACGGCCGGAGCGGGAGGAGGCCGTCATCGCAGCCGACGATGAACACGACCGGGAACTCAAGGCCCTTCGCCGCGTGCAGCGTCAGCAGCGTGATCCGGTCGGCCCGCGGGTCCCAGGTATCGACCTCGGCCCCGAGCGCGACCTCATCGAGGAACCGGTTCACGTCCGCGCCGCACCGGTCCGCCAGCGGACCGAGCAGGTCAGCGGCGGAGCGGATCGCCGCGATCACCTCGGCCCGCTTGAGCCCGGCGTCGTCCGGCGAATCCGTTCGCGCTACCGACCCGGCCGGCGTCTTCGATCCGGCCGGCGTCTTCGATCCGGCCGACGCCTTCGACCCGGCCGACGCCTTCGTCTCAGGTACCACAGCAGCAAGGGGAGGCGCAGACAGCCCGGCGGGCACGGACGACAGGGCCACGCGGACCGCCTCCGCCAGCCGCTCGGCGACCGGGACCGCGGCTGCGCCGAGGGCAGCCGAATCTGAGTCCTCCGAATCGGTCACGACGGCGTCAGGCCCGCCGATGTCAGGCCCGCCCGGCCTGCGCGGACGTCCGGTAGAGGACCGCGAAGTCAGAAAAGGAGAGCTGGTGCTCGGCCCGGTCCCGGCCGTCGACCGCACGGCTGTCAAGAGCGTGGAACGACGCGCCGCCCAGCATGGTCTCGATCGACGCGGCGACGGCCTCGGCCTCCTCGCGCTCGTCGCTCACCGACTGCATCACGACCGGCCCGTCCGGGATGTCCGTCCGGGCGGGCAGGAGTTCGCGACCGGGGACCAGCGTGCCCGGCCGGATCAGCTGCATGGCAGCCCGGACGATCGTCGGCGCGGACCGGTAGCTCCGCGAAAGCTGCGCCGTGGCGGCGGAGCCGAAGTCGGACTTGAAGCGCAGGAAATAGCCGACGTCACCGCCGCGGAACCCGTAGATCGCCTGGTCCGGGTCGCCGATCGCGCAGACCCGGGAGTCCGGCGACGTCAGCAGGCGCAGCAACCGGTACTGCTGCTCGTCCACGTCCTGGTACTCGTCGACGAACACGTCCGTCCACCGGGACCGGTACGCCGCCGCGAGCGCCGGATCGCCGTCAAGCAGCGCCAGCGGCAGCGTGAGGAGCGCGTCGAATCCATCGGCGGCGTCAAGATCGACCTGGTCCTCCTGGCCGAGATCGCGCAGGATGAGCAGGCCCAGGCTGTGGAAGGTGGCCACGGTGACCTGGGCGGCCGTCGCCGCGCCGAGCAGAGCGGCCAGGCGCTCCCTGAGCTCGTCACGGGCGCGGCGGGTGAACGTGACCGCCAGGCATCGCCCGGGCGGCAAGCCGTTGCCGATCCGGTGCGCGATCGCGTGGGTAAGCACCCGGGTCTTGCCGGCGCCGGGGCCGGCCACCACCAGCAGCGGGCCGCCCTCGTGGGTGACGATCGCGGCCTGTTCGGGGTCGAGGCCGCCCGGCGATGGCGCAGCCGGCTCAACCGGTCCGGGCGCGCCATCGACGGCGGTGCCCGACGCGGAACCGCTGCCCGACGCGGCGGCGCGCGGCTTACGGGGCGTGCGCGGCAGGTCGAACAGCGCCGCGCCCGCCAGCTCCCCTGGATCGAACAGCCGGATCGTCCCGTACACCCCGTCGTAGCCCGCATCCCGGCGCACGTCGCCGCGGCGGAGCCGGCCGATCGCCTCGGCGACGATCGACGGAGCGCCCGCCGCCAGGTCATCGAGCGGCACGTCGCCGAGGATGGACAGCTCCGGCCCGAACCGTTCCACCAGCGCGGTGGCCTGGGCGGTGACCGACTTCGACTTCGCGCCGACACCCGCGATCTCGCCAAGGATCTCCGGCAGTTGCACGAACGAGGCGAACCCGGCCGCCCCCGGCACGCGGTAGCCCTCGGGCCGGTCGGCCAGCAGGTCGACCCGGTGCTGGACGCCGATCGTCGGCGTCTTCCCGCAGACCGGGCACTTCCCGCCCGCCGCCTGCGTCTGCGCCGGCGTCGTGCGCACGCCGCAGGCGCGGTGCCCGTCCAGGTGGTACTTGCCCTCCTCGGGAAAGAACTCGACCGTGCCGCCGAAGCCGTCCCCCGTCCGCAGCGCCTGAAGGATCCCGAAGTAGTCGGCGTCTCCGGTGAACGCGGTCGCTTCGCGGCCCAGCATCGGCGGCGAATGCGCGTCGGAGTTGGACACCAGCCGGTACCCGTCGAGGCTCGAGACCCGCCAGTTCATCGCGGGATCGGAAGACAAGCCGGTCTCGATGGCGAAGATGTGCGAGGCCAGATCGGCATAGCAGTCCGCTACCCGGTCGAACCCGGACTGCGAGCCGAGCACCGCGAACCACGGCGTCCAGGCGTGCGCGGGCACCAGGTAGCAGCCGTCGCCGCCGGCCAGCGTGATCTCGAGCAGGTCGCGCGAGTCAAGCCCGAGGATCGGGCGGCCGTCCGAGGCCAGGTTCCCCACCCGGAGCAGGCGACGGGTGATCTCGTCGACCGCGTCGAGCGACGGCGCGTAAAGCAGATGGTGGACCTTGCGGGTCCGCCCGTCGCGCTTGTAGATCGTGGAGATCTCCGACGACAGCATGAACCTGACCGGTGTCCGGCAAGCGGCCGGCAGCGTTTCGTGCACCGCGCGCTCGAGCTCCGGCCGCAGCCGGAAAAGCCCGGGCGCGTCCGGTACCAGCTTGGCGCCGAGCTCCTCGCGCCACGCCGGGTGCGTGAAGTCGCCGGTGCCGACCACACCGATGCCCTTACGCCCGGCCCACCAGGCCAGATGCTCAAGGTCGCAGTCGCGACTGCAAGCGCGGGAGAACTTGGAGTGAATGTGCAAGTCCGCGTAGAAACGCACGCCCATCATCATCCCGAACGCGCGCGTGCTCCGCCCGGCACTTCGGGTTTCTCCCGGTCTGCCACTATCGCCACCGGTGGGACCTCTCTGACTGTCTAGGCTTGCGGGAAGGCGCCCCACGAGTCCGCCGCGAATTCCTTCCCGGTGACCGGGTGCCTGTAGTGGAACGGCAGCGTGGTGGTATCCGGCCACAGCCTCGGCGCGTTCGCAAGCAGTTCGTCGGGACCGTAGGGATCGTCGGGGTAGACCGCGCTGGCGTTGGGCACGAAGTCCGGCCGCGTGTGCGCCCAGCCCTCCTCGACCGACCCGTGCCAGAACGCCCGGTAGAACAGCTTCTTGATCTTCCACACGCCGTCGGCGCTCACGTAGATGTTCTCGTAGAGGCCGCCCTCGAACCACTGGCGCACCGGCGCCTGCTCGGTCGCGACGGACTCGTGCGTGCCGGCCTGCATCAGCGTCCGGAACCGGGCGTAGGCGGTGCGCCGGTCGGGCGCGACGTGCACGATGTCCTGCAGCATCGGGTGGTCGAGCAGGCGGCCGTGCTGCGGGCCGTTGTGCCCGTCGGTGAACCGGCTGCGGAACCGGCCGGCGTAGAGCCGCGCGATTCCGGTCCGCCCCTTGTAGACGCCGCCGATGAAGATGACCTCGCCGTCGTCGTCGAAGAGGTCGACGACCTCGTCGTAGTAGCACTTGTCCAGGTAGTAGCCATAGGCGTGCTGCAGGTTGCGGACCGCGAGCGTGTCCTCAACCAGGCCGAGCCGGTGCTCAAGCTCGGCGACCCGATCCTCTGCCGTCATGAAGACCTCCTCGTACCAACCGATTCATTGCTGACATCATTTGTCCCGCCCTTATCCCGCTCGCTGTGCTAGCTGCTCCTCCGTCACCCAGTTGCCGTGCAGGCCGCCCGGCATCCGGATCGGGATCCGCAGGGTCGCGACCGGCTCCGCGTCGATGCGCTGCGCGTCGAGGATCAGCAGGTCGGTGGTGCCAGTCGCGTGCCGGTCCACCAGCTGCATCAGGTAGCCCTCGCCGTTGGCCGTGCCGAACCCGGGAGGCGGCACGAAGATCGCCTCCTGGACGGTCGAGTCCCGCCCGGCGAACCGCCTCCGCATGGCACCGGAGGCCGGGTCGATCGAGGCCAGCCAGCGGAACCCGGGCAGCCCGTCGTCCGGCCGCTCGCCGGGCACCGACGTCAGGTTGATGACGCCGTATCGGTACCCGCGCGTGGCCCACCGGTCATCGGTCCGCGGGAACTCGCCGGAGCAGTCGGTGAGCTTCCGCTCCGCGAAGGCAGTCGCCCCGTCGCCCAGGTCAGGCGGGCCCTGCGTGTCGATCGTCCACCGCGACAGGTACGCGCCGGTCTTCTCCGGGTCGAACGGCGCGCCGGCGATGTCGGGGAACCAGGGGAACGCGGACTTCTCGCCGACCGGGGTGTCGATGTGGATGTAGCGCCCGTCGTCGTGGGCGTTCATGACGTGCGACGCGAACCGGTTCGTGCCGCGGTACCAGCGCACGGCCGAGCCGCGCCGGGGCACCACGCCCAGGTAGACGTCCTCCGAGCCGTCCCACACGTAGATCGGCCCGCCCGCCCGCAGTCGCTCCATGCTGGCGGTGAGCGGAATGATAGGGAAGACCACGAAGTTCTCGGTCACGGCCCAGTCGTGCACCATCGACGAGTACGGCGCCTGGAACCACGCCTCGTGCACGATCTTCCCGGCCGCGTCCGCCTCGTAGTAGGCGATGTCCCGGGTCGTCTCGCCCTTGGCCATGTACCCGAAGAAGACCAGCGACCCGTCGCGCGGGTCGATCTTCGGGTGCGCGGTCGCCGTCCGCGACGACAGGTCGCCCTCCCAGTTGAACTCCCCGACCGTGTCCAGGGTGTCCGGGTCGATCTGGATCGGCGCGCTGTCCTCCTTGGACGCCAGCAGCCGCCCGCCGTGCCAGTACACATTGGTGTTGGCCAGCCCGCGCGACAGCCCGGCGACCGACGGGTCGTCGGTGAACGGGTTCCGGTACGAGCCGAACAGGGACCGCCGCGCCGCCCGCTCGGCGGCAAAGCGCGGGGTCCGCACGTACCGGGAACGGAAATCGCAGTACCCGCCGGAGAACCGGAACATCGCGACCATGCCGTCGGCGTTGAAGTAGAAGTCGCGCTCGGCCAACGGCGGCCAGGCCGGGTCCGCCCCGACCCGGTAGTAGGTGCCGCGCAGCGAGGCGGGAATCTCCCCCTGCGTCACCTCGACCCCGCGGATCTCACCCTCCATCCGCACCGGCGCGAACCGGCCCTGGAATCCGGGCTCGTCAGGGAACCGCACCGTCATCCCGCACCGCCTTCGCCAGATCCCGCAGAGCGTAACCCCGGCCAGCTAAGGAAAACAGGTCTGCCCGCGCCGATTCAGCGCCCGCAACTTTGTGCGATAAAAACAAGAACGACAAAACCAGTCACCCTGAACGTACGCGGCTTGCTCTGGCTGTCCCATTGCTCACAGCCCCTGCTTGCCCTGGCCGCCTAGCCGCGCGGCGGGCTAGCTAGGTTAATCGTTCGTCAAGGTGCCGGTTGGCGCGAAGAGGGCGGGACTTCGGTCAGTGAGGTTTGCCCGCCAAGACGGATCGTGGATCGTTGTGTACATCCCGGTGTACACAACGATCCGCGATCGGGGCGAAGCGGCCTGGTCGCCGGCCGTGCCGCCGGCTCCTTGGGCTGCGCCTGCCGCCGGAAGCCCGGCTGCTCGCGGTGCTGGCTGCGGACGGCCTGACGCTGCTCGTCTGCGCGCGGCGGATCGACGGGTGAGGCCCTGACGGGACGCCTGTGCGGCTGCCGGGCGTGGGCTGCGCGGTGGTACTGCGCAGAATGAGGTGGTACCACCGCAGGATGAGCTGATACGGCCGCAGGATGACGGGAGCTGGCGGATCGCGGCGGGCAAACCTCACTGATCGGAGTCCCGCCCCCATCGCACCAACCGGCACACCTTCACAACCCGCCAACTCCGTTAACTAACCGGCCTTGCGTCTCGCCGCGCAGCGGCTGGAATGTCAGCGGGGGCCCTTACTGTGAGGGACGACACAGGATGAATCCGCGATGAGGAGGCTCCCCCATGACGACCCTGCCCGGCCGGACGAATACCGCGCTGCTCGTTATCGATGTGCAGAACGCCGTGGTGACCGGTGCCGTCCCTAATCGCGATGACGTGGTCGCGAACATCAACACCCTGGTCGGCCAGGCGCGCGCCCAGGGCGTGCCGGTGGTCTGGGTGCAGCACTCCGACGACGATGAGATGCCCCAGGGCAGCAAGGAGTGGGAGCTCGTGCCTGAGCTGGCCCCCCTGGACACTGAGCCGCTCGTGCAGAAGCGCTGGGGCGACTCGTTCGAGGCGACCGATCTGGAGTCGCTGCTGGCCGAGCGCGAGGTCGGCCGGCTAATCGTCACCGGCGCTGAGAGCGACGCGTGCATCCGCTCGACCCTGCACGGCGCGTTCACCCGCGGCTACGACGTGACGCTGGTCGGCGACGCGCACACGACCGGGGACAAGACCGAATGGGGCGCCCCGCCCCCCGAGCAGGTCATCGCGCACACCAACCTCTACTGGAACTACCACGGTGCCCCCGGCCGCACCGCGGGCACCGTCAGCACAGCGGAAGTAACCTTCGCCCCCGCCGACGCCCACTGACCAGGATGAGTCGGCCACCAGCGCCGTCATTCACATACCTATAAGCTCACGGGCGTCCGGGCCGAGGTGCTGACCCTTCCCTGACGGTCAGGTACTAACGCCCGGATGACGGCCCAGGGGCCAGGTCGAGGATCGCCAGGGTGGCGGGGGGAAGGGTGACCGCGTCGGGGGCGATCGCGATGCCGGGGGCCGAGGTGAGGAGCGCGACGGGCTCGGCCGCGGGGCTGCCGAGGGGAACGGTCGCGTCGGCCGGGCCTAGGTTCGCGCCGATGCGAAGCTGGCCCCGGTGGATGAGCAGCCAGCGGGCGCCCTCGTCGAAGTCGACGCGGACCTGGTCCAGGCGCGGGCCGGCGAGCTCTGGGCGGGATCGGCGCAGGGCCACCAGCGCGCGGTACCAGTCGAGTAGCGAGCGGTACGGCTCGCGGGCTGGCTGGTCCCAATTGAGCTTGGAGCGGAGGAACGTCTCCTTGTCCTGCGGGTCGGGGATGTCCGCGTGCCCCCAGCCGTGCCCGGCGAATTCGGATCTGCGGCCGGCGCTGACGGCCGCCGCCAGACCCGGATCGGTGTGATCGGTGAAGAACTGCCACGGGGTGTCGGCGCCCCACTCCTCGCCCATGAACAGCATCGGCGTGAACGGCGCGGTGAGCATCAGGCCGGACGCGATGCGGAGCAGCCCGTCCCGGTTCGGGTGGCCGGCCAGCGTGGCGGGGAGGCGGTCACCGACCGCCCGGTTGCCGACCTGGTCGTGGTCGGCGGTAAAGACGACGAACCGGTAGCCCGGCATGGTCAGGATGTCCACTGGGCGGCCATGGGTCCGGCCGCGGAACGCCGACCAGGTGCCGTTGTGGAAGTACGCCCTGGTCAGCACCTTGGCGACCCCGGAGATCGCGCCGAAGTCGGCGTAGTACCCCTGACGCTCGCCGGTGACCAGTGCGTGCACCGTGTGGTGGAAATCGTCGTCCCATTGCGCGTCGAGTCCGTAGCCGCCCGCCTGCCTGGTGGTGATCAGCCGCGGGTTGTTGAGATCGGACTCGGCCACCAGGGTGAGCGACCGCCCGGTCGCCGCGCCCAGGTCGTCCACGGCGGCCGCCAGCTCCTCGAGGATGTTCAGCGCGCGGTTGTCCACCAGCGCGTGCACGGCGTCGAGGCGCAGCCCGTCGAGGTGGTAGTCCCGCAACCACGCCTGCGCGTTCTCCACGATGAACGCGCGCACCTCATCGGAGCCTGGCTGGTCCAGGTTGACCGCCGGGCCCCATGGCGTCAGATGGGCGTCGGTGAAGTAGGGCCCAAACGACGCGAGCCGGTTGCCCGGCCCGACATGGTTGTAGACGACATCGAGGTAGACCGCCAGCCCGCGCGCATGACAGGCGTCCACGAACTGCTTCAGCGCGTCCGGCCCGCCATACGGCTCGTGCACCGCCCACAGGGCGATCCCGTCGTAGCCCCAGCCATGATCGCCGGGGAAGGCGGCGAGCGGCATCAGTTCGACCACCGTCACGCCGAGATCAATAAGGTGCTCAAGCCGCCCGATCGCGGCGCCCAGTGTCCCCTCCGGGGTGAACGTTCCGACGTGCAGCTCGTAGATCACCGCGCCGGAGACCGGCGCGCCGCGCCAGTGGCCATCGGTCCATCCGAACGCCGAGTGGTCGTAGGTCCGGCTCGGGCCGGCCGGCCCGGCTGGCTGCCGCGGCGAGCGGGGGTCGGCGAGCGGCTCGCCGCCGTCGAGGCGGAAGGCGTAGTCGGTCCCGGCCGGCGCGTCCGCCACCTCCGCGGTCCACCATCCTGGCCGGTCACCGGGTGACATCAGATGCGGCCGCCCGGCCACCTCCACGTCCACCCGATCGGCGGCCGGCGCCCACACGCTGAAGACAGTCACTCACCCTCCGGAACAAGCAATGCCACGGGCAGCGCCCGCATCAATTCGCGGAGCGGCACGCGCCCCCCGCGGAAAACAGCCCCGGTAAGCACGTCCACCCATCCCCGCCCCCAGCCGCCGAGCGGGAGAACGGTATCCGACCAGCCGTCCCGACTGCGCAGGCCGACCGGGAGCCTGGTCGCCACGGTGACGGCCGCACCCTGGCCGACCGTATCTCCCCGGGCGAACGCAAGCACATGGGCCGCCGCCGGGCCGGTGGCCGCCAGCGGCGTGTAGCCCCCGGTGAACCACTCCGCGCGCGCGCGGCGCAGCCGCAGCGTGCGGGCGGTAACGAGCAGCTTGGCGGCGTCGAGGCTGATGCCGCCGGCCCCGGCGCTGTCCTCCAGGCTGAGGCGATCCGCGTCCAGGTCGGCGAGCAGCGCACGGCGGCGGGCGAAATCCACCTCACGCCGGTTGTCCGGGTCGACCAGGGAGAGGCCAGACAGGTCGCAGCCCTGGTAGACGTCGGGCACTCCTGGCATGGTGAGCTGAACGAGCTTGGCGCCAAGCGAATTGGCGAGCGCGCCGGCGGCGATCCCGGCGACGAACTCCCCGATCGACTCCGACAGCTCCGGGTCGTCGACCGCGCGGGCGGCCAGGGCGTGCACGGCCGCCTCATAATCGGCGTTCTGGTCGGTCCACGAGGTTCGCCGGTTCGCCTCGCGGATCGCCTTCGTCAGGTAATCGGCCAGCCGCTGACCGCTGATCGGCCAGGCCCCGACGAGGGTCTGCCAGATCAGGTACTCGGTGTCCGGGTCCACGGCGCCCGCGGTGCCGCCCTGGAAGCGCGGCCCCATTGCCCGCTCATGCCACTGCGCCACCTGGGCGCCCCAGCGTACGGGCAACTCGGCGAGCACGGCGAGCCTGGCCCTGACGTCCTCCTGGCGCTTGGTGTCGTGGGTGGACAGGGTGGTCATGGTGGCCGGCCAGCTTGCGGTCAGCCGCCCGGCCTCCGCGTGGAAAGCGCCGGGCAGCACGCCGAACCGGTCCGGATCGCCGCCCACCTCGTTGAGCGCTAGCAGCCGCGACCACCGGTAGAAGGCGGTGTCCTCGACCCCCTTGGCCAGCACCGGGCCGGTGGTCTGCTGGAATCGCACGACAAGCTCGGCCGCCCGGCCGGCCGCGCCGCTCACCGGCGGCCGGGTGCCGAGCGCGACGGCGCCGAGGTCGCCGGCGAGCCGATGCAGCCGCGGCGGCAGCCGCCGCCGGGCCGCCGCGACCGCGCCGTCGACGGCCGCCTTCGCCACCGCCGACGGGGGCTCGCCCGGGTGCACGTACGCGCGGTACACGGGGAAGGCCGCGAGCACCTCGACGAGTACGGCCCGGGCGTCGTCCTCGGCTATGCCCGGGCAGACGTCGGCGACCAGCCGGGCCAGCCGGTTCACCTCGGCCGCGAGCGTCTCGCCGGCGGCCTCTCGCTTGGCCATCGCCGCGACGCCGGCGAACCGCAGGGCTACCGAGTCGTCACCCGCCCGGCGGCCGAACCGGGCGTACTCCCCGGTGAGCGGGCCAGCCGCGCCCGAGTCGAGGAAGAGCCCGTCGACGATCCGCAGCGCGTCGTACCCGGTTGTGCCCGCGCAGGCCCAGTCACCGGGCAGCGTCTCGCCTGCCTCGAGGATCTTCTCCACCACTACCCAGGCGTCGTTCGTCGCGGCCGCGAGTCGGGTCAGGTAGCTGCGAGGGTCGGCCAGCCCGTCCGGGTGATCGATGCGGAGGCCGTCTACCAGACCCTCGGCGACTAGCCGGACGATGACCTCGTGAGTGGCGTCGAACACCACCGGGTCCTCGACCCGGACCCCGATCAGCGTCGTGATGTTGAAGAAACGCCGCCAGTTAAGCTCCGTGGAGGCGTCCCGCCACGAACTGAGCCGGTAGTACTGGGAGTCAAGCAGCTCGCGCATCGGCAGTCGCGCCGTTCCCGGCACGAGCGGAAGCACGTGGTCGAAGTAGCGCAGGGCCGGCTCGCCGTCGAGTCCGCCGTCGGGCTCAATCCGCAGGTCGCCCAGGCACGACTCGAGCCGGTCGCCGAGGATCGGCAGCAGCATCCGGCCGTCCTGCGCCTCCCAGTCGATGTCGAACCAGATCGCGTAGGGCGACCTGCGGCCGTCCCGCAGGACCGACCAGAGCTGCCGGTTGAGCGTCAAGTTGGCGGGCACCGCCATGTGGTTCGGCACGACATCGACGACGATGCCGAGGCCGAGGCCGCGCAGCCGCTTGGCCATCGCGCGGAAACCCTCCTCGCCGCCAAGCTCACCGCGGATGCGCGAATGATCCGTCACGTCGTATCCGTGCATCGACCCGGGGACCGCGTCGAGCACGGGCGAAAGGTAGACGTGAGTCACACCGAGATTTGCCAGGTACTCGCCCGCCTCGGCAGCCTCAGCGAACCCGAAGTCCGACGTGAGCTGCAGCCGGTACGTAGATCCCGGCACTTGACCCGCCGCCACATAACCCCCGTGAGATTGTTGCCGCGCAGACACCCCTTCCCAGCAATCGGGCTTCCGAACGTATGGCCTGCGACCTGCCGCGCCGGCACACTACGACGCCGTGTAGTCTCGACGTGGCGCCTGACCCGCGGACGCGGTGTAGTGTCGATGCGGCGCCCGGCCCCGCGGGCTGCGGAAGGTGGTCTTATCCCAGGTGAGCGTGGTTAACCTCCGTCAGCCAGTTGGCGCTGCCGCCGACGTGCCCGGACAGCAGGCGGCCACGCTGCGCGCAACCGTTGGCGCGTACGTGTCGCTCTGCAAGCCGCGGATCGTCGAATTGCTGCTGATCACCGCGGTCCCGACGCTCTTCCTCGCCTACCGTGGCCTCCCGTCGCTGCTTGTCACCGTGGTCGTGGTTCTCGGCGGCGCGCTCGCGGCGGGCAGCGCGAACGCGCTGAACTGCTACATCGACAGGGACATCGACGAGATCATGCGCCGGACGTCATCCCGGCCGCTGGTCAAGCACACCGTTGCGCCGCAATCCGCGCTTATCTTCGGCCTCGTGCTCGGGGTGGTCTCGGTGGCGCTGTTCGCCGTGACCACCAACCTGCTCGCGGCCGGCCTGACGCTGGCGGCGATCTTCTATTACGTGGTGATCTACACCATCCTGCTGAAGCGGCACACGTCGCAATCGACCCTTTGGGGCGGGGCCTGCGGCGCGGCGCCGGTGCTGATCGCGTGGGCCGCCGCCACCGGGACGGTGCCCGCGCCGGCCTGGCTGCTCTTCGGCGTGGTGTTCTTCTGGCAGCCTCCGCATTTCTGGGCGCTGGCCATCAAGTACCGCGACGACTACCGCAGCGCGGGCATCCCGATGCTCCCCGTGGTCGCCTCGGTGCGCCGGGTGCTGGCCGAATCCGTCGTGTACAGCTGGCTGATGGTGGGCGTGTCACTGGCGGTCTGGCCTTGGGCCGGCCCGGTGTACGGCGGGGTCGCGATCGCGGCGGGAGCGGTCTTCCTTTACGAGGTGCACCGGCTCTTCCACCTGTCGCGTGGGATGGATGCCGCGGTGGCCCCGGGTGTGGCTGGTGCCACGGGTAGAAACGGCGCCGACGGGCTCGTCACGATGCGCCTGTTCCACCTGTCACTGGTGTACCTGACGGTGGTCTTCGCCGCCGTCGCGGTCGGCGCCTTCATCCACTGAGCGCCTGCCAGCGGATCACCTAACGCTCCCAACCACCCCCGCATCGTTACAGCGCCAGCTCAGCGGCATAGAATCCGGCCGTGATCCTGATCGTCGCCGGCGTCGCCGGGAGCGGCAAGACGACCGTTGGCGCGCTGCTCGCTGGGCGGCTGCGCTGGCGGTTCGCCGACGCCGACACATTCCATCCAGAAGCCAACATCGCCAAGATGCGGGCGGGCATCCCGCTCTCGGACGAGGACCGGCGGCCGTGGCTGCGCGCGGTCCAGGACTGGATCGACACCAGGATCGCTGACGGGCAATCCGCGGTGATCACCTGCTCGGCGCTCAAGCGCGCCTACCGGGCCGAGCTGCTCGACGGGCGGCCGGCGGCCACGATGATCTTCCTCATGGTGAGCAGGGAGGTGCTCGACCGGCGGCTGCTGAGCCGGCCGGGTCATTTCTTCCCCGAGAAGCTGCTCGCGAGCCAGCTCGCGGCCCTTGAGCCGCCGGCGCCGGACGAGCATCAGGTGCAGACGGTGCTTGCCGAAGGCGACGCGCCGCAGACCGCCGCCAAGATCATCGCCACCTTGTGGCCCTACGGCGACCAGTCCGATCAGGGCGGCACACCGGTTCCCGGCGTGCTCTAAGGCTCCAGGGCCGGCCAGTCCCGGGCCGGGCGGCCAGGGCGTAGCCTGATCTGGTGAAGCTCACGCTGGACCTGCACGACATTTACAACTCAGGGCCTGAGATCGAGAAGGCGCTGAAGCAGAAGTTCGACGAGGCGGTGGCGAAGAAGGCCCCGGTCCTCGAGATCATCCCCGGCAAGGGGTCAGGCCAGCTGAAGAAGCATGTTCTTCGATTCCTTGAGCGCAAGGACATCAAGCCGCTCTACCATCGTGTGGAAAAAGATTCGAAGAATTTTGGGCGTCTGTTCGTGCACTTCCGCTGGAAGTAGGCGGCCAACGGCGAGCCGGAAGTAGCCGCCAACGGTGAGCAGGATCACATCTGCCCGCGAAGCGCACCATTTTGGCGAAAGTTCAAACGCCAACAAACACCACGCAACAACAACTTGGCTCCGATGCGCAAACAATGGACGATGCGACCAGTTTTAGGTTACAAGCGCTCGCGAGGCACGTTACAAATTGGGCTAAGCGATCTGTTTTTAATTTCGACTGCCTAACGCCTTGACCCGCGTGAAGTCACAGATCGGCAAAGCAACTTAGTTGCTACTCAGTCGCCACGACACCGGACGTTTACAGGTATTTCCTGTGAGGCAAGAGCTACAACGGACAATCTATGATTTCCTAAGAAAACGTTAAGCACCCGATACCCCGCAACCGGCTGCTTGCGACTGGTCATGGATGACCTCTGAAGCGTCTGAAGTGCTTCAGGGGTGCTGACATTTGGCGGGAGGGCCAACAGGGTGAATCGGGTCTCGGAAGTCATCGAAGCCATGGTGCATGCGGTACCGGCGCGGAAGGCGAGCCTTGACGGGGTCGAGGTTGCCCGGCTGCGCGAGCTCACAGGTGAACTCATTGCCGCGAAGCCGGACGCCGCCGCCGAGTACGCCCGGTTCCTTGGCGTCAAGCAGCGCGGCCTCTGCCTGCCTGAGGGAAAGCTCGCGGAGCGGCTTGCCGGGGCCACCGTGCTGGTGACCGGGGGAACGGGATGCATCGGCTCAACCCTGATGGCCCAGCTCGTGCAGCGGGGCACCGGCCGACTGGTCAGCGTCAGCCGGGGCGTCACCACCGGCTTCCCCCGCCAGGCGGGCGCCGAGTACCTGGTCGGCGACGTCAGGGACCGCGCCCGGATCGACGAGATCATCGAGCAGGTCAGGCCCGACGTTATTTTCCATGTCGCCGCGCAGCGCTCGCCCGCACTGGCCGAGGTAGAGGTGCACCGCACGGTCTCCACCAACGTGCTCGGCTCCCGCAATGTGCTGGCGGCGGCCGCCGCGGCGGGCGTGCCGCAGGTGGTGTGCGCGTCGACGGGCAAGGCGCTGCGCCCCTATTCGCCCGAGATGTATACCGCATCCAAACGCGCTGCCGAATGGGCGGCCGCGGCCGCGGCCGCGAGCGGCGGGCTCCTCGTGTCGGCGGCCCGGTTCACGCACGTGATCGACAACTCCATCGTCTATGAGCGGCTGCTCGACTGGGCCGACGCCGACGGCGGCTACCTCGCAGGCACCGAAGAGACGGCCGTCGTCCGGCTGCACGGCTCGTCGATCGCCTTCTACGTCCAGTCCGCCCTCGAATCGGCCCAGCTCCTGCTGATCGCCTACCTCGGCGCCACGCCAGGCGAGTTCCGCGTGCACGCCATCACCGATCTCGGCTGGCCGGTGAGCCTGATCGACGTGACGCTCGGCGTGCTCGCGTCCAAGCAGTCCCGGACTCCGGTCTACATCAGCGGCTACGATCCCGGCTACGAGGAAGTGCCGTTCCCCGGCCTCTACGACCCGGCGACCGCGGGCGACGTTTCACCGCTGCTCAACGCGTTCGAGGCCGCCGCCCTGGTGGACTCGCCGTGTCCCATGGTGGACGCGTTCAAGCTGGAAATGGCGCAGGACGCGGTGAGCATTGAGCTGCTCGGGGCGCTTGACGCCGTGTGCGGGCGGACCGAGGATCCCGCCGCGGTCAGGTGCTCGCTCGACGACCTCAGCTGGTCACTGCTCGACGCCGCCCTGACCAGCGCAGGCCGGAACGCGCTCAACCGCTCAGCCAAGCTGATCTGCCAGCACGAGGAGAAGATGACCCCGGTGCACCGGCGGGTCACCCGGGCCATCAAGAGCCACGCTCACCTGCCGACGAGGCAAACCCAGATAGACATCGCCTAGACGGCGCTGGATTCAAGCCGGCAGCCCGCGCGATCCCTCAACTCAGGGCGCGGACAATCAGCCGCCACCGCGATGGGTAGGCTTTCGCGGTGCATACCATCGGGCTTGTCCTGCATCCGCAGCGCGATTCGGCCGAGGCGGTGCAGGCCGTCCTGGGGTGGGCCGCCAGGAACGGGGCTGAGGTCCTCGGGATCGGGGCTGAGATCAGGCGGCTGAACTGCGCGGCGACCGCGGTCTCGGCCGAAGAGCTTGGCCGCCGCA
The DNA here is from genome assembly GCA_050013875.1 of Trebonia sp. Classification (GTDB taxonomy): domain Bacteria; phylum Actinomycetota; class Actinomycetes; order Streptosporangiales; family Streptosporangiaceae; genus Trebonia. Next base: position 17,351 of record JBEKEK010000178.1, read on the forward strand.
GCGACCTGCTTGTCAGTCTGGGCGGGGACGGGACGATGCTGCGGGCGATGCGGCTCGCGGACGGGCAGCGGGCCCCGGTCCTCGGGGTTAACCTCGGCAAACTCGGGTTCCTTGCCGAGGTTGACGTGCCCCAGCTGCCCGGCGCCCTGTCGGCCATCGACCGCCAGGACTTCACCACCGAGCCGCGCCTGGCCATCGACGCGACGATCGGCTCGGCGGTCGTCACCGCCTTCAACGACGTGGCCGTGGTCCGGGTGCCCGGGCAGGGCGGGGCGGTCGTGGCGGTCCTCGTCGGCGGCCAGCCGTTCGTCAGCTACGCGGCCGACGCCGTGATCGCGGCCACCCCCGCCGGATCCACCGCCTACAGCTTCTCGGCCGGCGGCCCGATCATCAGCCCGTCGGTGGAGGCGCTGCTGATCACTCCCGCCGCGCCCCACTCGGCCTACAACCGCGGGGTGGTGCTCTCGGTCACCGACACCGTGACGCTGGAGCTGCTGCCATCCAGCGGGCGGCTCGCCGTCGAGGTTGACGGGCAGGTCTCCTGCTACGCCGACGCCGGGCAGTGCATTGACCTGCGGGCGCGGCTCGCGGGCGCCCGCGTGGTCAGGCTCGGGCACACCACTTTCTACCAGCGCGCCCGCCGCAAGCTGAGAATCACCGACTCGGCCGAGATCCCGCTTGCCCTGCCCGGCAGCGGCTTGGACGTATAGGGATCCCGTGGGCAGATAAACGCCGCGCGGGCCCGGTGGTGATGCCGGGCCCGCGCGACGCGGATTTCCGTGCTGTGCTCGGTTGCGGTCCCCTGCTAACGGGGCGCTGTGGTTACTGGACGACGGACCAGACGAAGGTGGCCGTGCCGGAGACTCCTTCCGTGTCGGTGGCGGTCACGGTGACGGTGTAGGTGCCGAGG
>JBEKEK010000179.1:0-15695 GCA_050013875.1 Trebonia sp.
ATCTGGAGCCGCACGGGCATCGGCGCCCTCCGCAGCCTGGGGTCCGCGGTGAGCCGGTAGCCAGCAGTAGCCGCGGGCCGGCACGGCGTTGCCTGATGCCCCGCGGCGCATGCGATCGATAGAAGAACACGATTCCCTTGTGGACCGGGTGCGACCAGTCGACGGCCTGCAGCTCCTTGTCGTGGTCGGCGAAGTTGCCCGCGGTGTGGAAGAACTTCTTCGGCACGATCGGCGCCCGCAGCCGGACGTCGGCCAGCGCGAGGCGCACTCCCGTCTCGCCCACCTGTCCGCCCCGCACGAACCACTCGCGCGTCGAGACGCAATCGAGTTCGACGACAACGTCGCCCTCCAGGCGACCTACCCGACCGGCGTCGAAGGTGACCAGCTTCATTGCCCGGACTCGCTCTCATTCTACGAAAGTAACTTTCGCATATCATCGTTCCCTGGCGGGCGCGGTGTCAAGGGGAAGGTGTCAAGGGGACAGGGTCAAGGGGACAGGGTCACGAGGGCGAGTCGGTGCCTTCTGGACCGGGAACCCGGAACACGCGGAGTTGGAGTGCGAGCGTCGCGTAGTAGCCGACCAGCGTGAGCAGCTCGAACAGTCCCGCTGCGCCCACGACCTCGACCACCTCGAGGTACTCGGCGTCATCGAGGTCGCCCCGCACCACGAGCGCGTTGACCGTCCGCGCGACCACCGCCTCGCGCCCGGTCAGCGCGGCGTAGCGGCCGTCGCGCACGGCGGCCAGCTCGGCTTCGTCAAGACCGGCCGAGCGGCCGACCGCCTCATGGGCGTACCACTCGAAGTCAGACCGCCAGTGCGCGGCGACGGCGAGGATCGCGATCTCGCGGCACCGGTCGTCGAGCCCGGTGTCGTAGCGCACCGAGGAGCCGAGCGCCTGCAGGGCTGACCCCAGCCGCGGCTGCAGCAGGAAGGCGTTGAACGGGCCCTCGAGGCGTCCGCCCTCGTCGACCAGCCGGAACAGCTGCGGGCCCTGGGCCCGGCGGCCCCCGGCGATCGCGTCGTAGAGCGAACGCTGCTCGGCATCGAGGCAGGACGGCTCGAGCTTGCCGATGCGTGCGCCGGAGGTCAAAGCACGCCGACGTTGGTGTCGGACAGCAGGCCCGAAATCTCCGCACAGGTAGCCAGGACGGCGGGCTTGAGCTCGCGGATGATCCGCTGGGTGGACCAGTCGCGGGCCTGGACGGCCAGGTTGACGCCCGCGAGCACGCGCCCGTCCGGTCCGGTGACCGGGCCGGCGACCGACCGGAGCCCGTACGCCAGCTCCTCGTCCTGCATCGCCCAGCCCTGGTCGCGTATCGGGCCGAGCTCGGTGCGCAGCTCGGCGAGCGAGAGTTTGGCGTTGGGTCCGGAGTTGGCGGAGAACGAGGCGTCCGTGATGCGCGCCTCCAGATCGGCCTCGGTGAGATGGGCGAGCAGCAGCTTGCCGATCGAGGTGTGCACGGCGGGCAGCGTGGACCCGACCTGGATGTTCGCGGTTACCAGGTCGGAGTTGCGCAAGCGGACGAGGTAGAGCACGCGGTCGCCGTTGAGCACGGCCAGGTTCACCGTCTCGCCCGTTCGCTGGCCGAGAGCCCGGAGCTTCGGCGTCGCGATGCTGACGAAGTCCAGGCTGCGCAGCGCGGCCGTGCCGAGCGTCAGCGTGCGCACGCCCGGCCGGTAGTCTCCGGTGGGCAGGTGATCGAGGTAGCCCTCCGACGCCAGCGTCATCACCACGCGGTAGACGGTCGGCATGGGCAGACCGGTGACGGTGGCCAGGTCGCTCACCCGCCAGGACGGGTGCTGCTCGTCGAACAGCGACAGGATGCGCAGGCCCTTGGCGAGGGCCTCCACGCGGTACCCCGGGCGTTCCGGCGGTTCCGGGCGGTCCGGGGATGCCGCGTCAGCAGAGGGCTCGACGGGGCGGAGCGCCGCGGATGAGGAGCTGGCGGTGCGGCGGGGCATAACTGCCTTTCCTCCTCGGTGATGGTAAGTGGTATCAGCCTACGGCGGCCGCGGGCGGACCCTGGACAGCCGCTCGGCGAGTCGGCTACGGTAATGGAAAGTGACTTTCATAGTACGAGAATTATGGCGTGAAGGGTAGGCCCTATGCAGGACTGGCTCACGCTCGGCCGACGGCCAGCCCTGGTCTTCGGCGCCGGCGGGCTCGGGGGAGCCAGCGCGGTCAGCCTGGCCGCCCAGGGCGCCCGGGTCGCGCTCGTCGACCGGAACACCGAGAACCTCGACGCGGTCGTCCGGGCCGCGAAGGACGCGGGCGGCGCGGTCAAGCCGCTGGTCGCCGACCTGCGGACGGCGGCGGCGTGCCGCGCGGCCGTCGGCGAGGCGATCGGGCTGGTGGGAACTCCGCAGGTCTTCCTGCACGCGGTCGGCCGTAACGTGCGCAAGCCGGTCCTCGACCTGGAGGACGACGACTGGCTGGAGACCGTCAGCTTGAACCTGTCATCGGCGTACTGGCTCGGCCAGGCCGTCGGGCGGCTGATGGTCGAGCAGCGGTACGGCCGCATGGTCTTCGTATCGTCGGTTTCCGGGCTGCTCGCCCACCCGCACCACGCGCCGTACGCGGCGACCAAAGGCGGGATGAACCAGCTGCTCCGGGTCATGGCGCGCGAGTGGGCCCCGTATGGCGTCACCGTCAACGCCGTCGCGCCCGGCTACATCGAGACCGACCTGACCAAGGCCTACCTGGAGGCGGACAATCACCGGGAGAGCCTGGAATCGCTCGTCCCGGCGGACCGGCGGCTACATGGTCGCCGACGGCGGCTACAACATGGTCGGGGCTTGACCGGCGCCGACCCGCAGCGGCCGCACTCGCCAGACCTCGGCCTGGCCGAGGCTCGGGCGCTGGTGCAGCGCGCCGTCGACAAGGCCGAACAACTCGGTCTGCGCGGCGCGATCGCCGTGGTCGGGGCGACCGGTCGCGCGTTCCCGGCGTCGACGTGTGGGCGGTCGACCCCTGGGCGGAGCACGTGGACGCGATGAACGTGCGGGGATTGCGGGTCACCGGACTCGCCGACTTCGTCGCCGGGGTCCACGCGCGAACCGACGGCAGCGACCTGCCCGCGTGCGACTTCGGCCTCGTCGCCACCAAGGCGCCGCACACGCGCGCGGCCGTCGAGGGCGCCCAGGCCGCCCTGGCGAATGCCGCCGTCGTCAGCGTGCAGAACGGGCTCGGCAACGAGGAGGTCATCGCGGAGATTGTGCCCCGCGTCATCCGCGGCAGCATCATCACGGCGGGCGCCATCGTGGCACCCGGCGTGGTGCGGTACGACGCGCCGGGGAACTCGTGGTTCGGGCCGTTCGAGCCCCGGCCAGCGCCGATGAGCGAGGTCGAACAACTGGCCCGGCTGCTCACCGGCGGCGGGCTGCGGACGCACGCGCTCAAAGACGCCCGGGGGGCGCAGTGGACAAAGGTCATTTTCAACGCCGCGACGAGCCCGCTCGCCGCCCTGACCGGGCTTCCGGTGGGCCGCGTCTGCACCGATACCGGGCTCCGCCGGCTTCTCGACCGGCTGATCGCGGAGGCGGAGGTGGTCTGCGAGCAGGCCGGGATCGTCCTGGCGCGCTCGCCGCGGGAGGCCGTGGAGGAGGCCATCGCGGAGGCGTACGACCACAAGCCGAGCATGCTGCAGGACGTTCTCGCGCGCCGGGCCACCGAGATCGACGTTCTGTCCGGCGGCGTATCCGCTGAGGGCCGGCGGGTGGGGGTCCCCACGCCCCTGCACGACTGCATGGTGGCCCTGGTCCAGGGCCTTGAGCGATCCTGGCCGGGCTAGCCAGGCAGGACGCGGCCCGCGCCCGAGGGCTGTCGCCAATTCGTGATCTCGGAAATCTGGACAACTGAACCCGTAATCTCCTAACCTAACCGAAATGAAAGTAACTTTCATAATGTGAAAGCTAACCTTCGTCGCTCAGGAGCGTCCATGGAGGGAGTGCCCTAGTGACCGCACCGACCACACGACAGCCCCTACTCGACGTCGCCGGCCTGCGCGTCACCTACGGGGGAGTCGTGGCCGTCTCCGACGTCGACCTGCAGGTCGCCGAGGGGAGTGTCTACGGGCTCATCGGTCCCAACGGGGCCGGCAAGACCTCGATGGTCGACGCCCTGACCGGATATACCAGGCCCGCCGCCGGGCGCATCGTGTTCGACGGCCGCGATATCGGCGGCCTGCGCCCCTACCGGCGAGCGCGCCTCGGTCTCGCCCGCACGTTCCAGTCGGTCGAGGTGTTCGGCGACCTCACGGTCGAAGAGAACCTGCTCGTCGCCTCCGAGCACGTAACCGTCGCCTCGGCGCTGAGGGATCTGGTCCTGCCGCACCGCCCGCCGGACCGGGCCGGCGTCGACTGGGCCGTCTCGGTCTGCGGCCTGGAAGACGTCGTAAACCGCTACCCGTCGGAGATCTCGCTCGGCAAGCGCAAGCTGGTGGGCATCGGCCGGGCCCTCGCCCGCCAGCCCCGGCTGGTCCTGCTCGACGAGCCCGCCGCCGGGCTCGACACCGACGAGAGCCTCGAGCTAGGGAGCCGGCTGCGCGCTCTGCCGCAAGAGCACGGCGTGACGGTCTTCCTCATCGACCATGACATGGGGCTCGTCCTGTCCGTGTGCGATCAGCTCATGGTCCTCGACTTCGGACGACAGATCGCCGCCGGGACCCCAGCGCAGATCCGCGATGACCCGCGCGTGATCGAGGCCTACCTAGGAGGACATCATGCCGGCACCGGCCACTAGCCCGGGCACGCCCGGCCATGCCCTCGTCGTCAGGGATCTGTTCGCCGGCTACCAGCAGGTCCCGGTCGTCCGCGAGCTCAACCTGGAAGTCCGCCCGGGTGAGGTCGTGGCCCTGCTCGGCGTCCCGTTCGAATCGCTCAACCACTACTCGAAGGGCGCCGTCATCATGTTCCTGCATGGCTACGTGGCCGGGATCCGGCTGCTGGACGGCGCTCCTGGCTACCGGCACTTCCGGATCGAGCCGCGGCCGGGTGGCGGGATTACCTGGGCGCAGGCCCGGCACGACAGCCCGTACGGGCGGATCGAGTCGGCCTGGCGGCGGACGGCGGCGCCAGTCCGCTCGCCTAAGGAAATCTGCCCGGGCAGGTCGAACGCCTCGAACACGCGCGGATCGGCGAACACGACGTTGCGCGCGACCCGGCCGCCGGTGACCGTGAAGACCTGGAGCGTGTGCAGCCGGTGCCCGCCGCCGGGCTCCGGCGCGTACGCGGCGAGTGCGGGCTGGCCGTTGGCGGTCAGGTGCCTCATGGCCCAGCCCGTCCCGCGTGTCTCGAACACGCGGCGCATGAACAGGCCGTAGTCGCGGCTGCCTTGGTACCACAGCGGCACCGGCGGCATCTCCAGGACCGCTTCATCGGTGAGCAGCCGGACGAGCGCGGGGACGTCGGCCGCCTCGAAGGCCCGCACGTATTCTCCGATCACCGCGCGTACCGCGGGATCGTCCGGTTCGGTGACCTCGCCCGCGTCGCCTGCCTCCGCCAGGGCTGCGCGGGCCCGCTGCAGGGCGCTGTTGACCGCCGCGACCGTGGTCCCGAGCTGCTCCGCGACCTCGGCGGCACTGAACTGGAGTACCTCACGGAGCACCAGCACGGCGCGCTGCCGTGGCGGCAGGAACTGCATCGCCGCCACCAGCGCGAGCCGCATATCCGCCCGCATCCCCGGGTCGAACCGCGCATCAGGAAACGGCTGCAGCCAACCGATGTCCAACGCCGGCGTCAGCGGCACCCAGGGATCGTCGCCCGGCGCGCCCAGCCCGGACGGCAATGGCCGCCGGGTCCGGCCCTCCAGCGCGGAAAGGCATACGTTGGTCGCGATCCGGTACAACCAGGTCCGTACCGACGCCCGCGTACGGTCGTACCGGTCGCGCGCCTGCCACGCCCGCAGCATCGTCTCCTGCACCAGGTCCTCAGCCTCGTGGAACGAGCCCATCATCCGGTAGCAGTAGGCCACCAGCTCACCCCGGTACGGCTCGAAGTCCACAGGGCCCATCATGGCGAACGCTAGCGGTCAGCGCACCTAGGAAGGCTGCGCCGCGCTGGATACGGTATCTGCTGCTCCGGACGTCGCGGCCGGGGCGGTCTGCGCGTCATGGGTTTTGCCTGCGTAGCCGGGCCTGGCCCGGTGCGCCCTGCGGTAGCGCGAGTTCTGCCTCCGGCCTATGTATTAACCGCGGCGGCATGCGCTCCGGCCTTAGTAGGTACCCGCGGATCTGATGCCAGGCAAAAAGCGCATCGGAGATCACGTTCAAATAGACCACAGGGGGACGAGTAATGACCGAGACGAATCCCAGCCCGGCCCTGTCAATACCCGGGGACTTCAGATTCGGGCAGGCGCTGGTCACTCCCGATCTGGTTCCCAGCCTGGGGCCGCTGGCCGCTTTCGCCGGCACGTTTACGGGCAGCGGGTTCAACACCATTTTCCGGCCCAACCTGGGCTCGCCGACCGGCGGCTTTCCCACTGCGCCTGTCGGTCCTAACGACAACGTACTCGAGCTGAACCTCACCTCCGAGACGCTGTCCTTCTCGTCATCCCTTGGCTCCGTTCCCAACCGCGGCGAGGTGCAGCCGGACATCTTCCTGAATGGTGTTCCGTACGTGCAAGCCATCACCGACGTCACCATTCCCGCCGCGCCCGTCGGCATTCACTTCGAGCCGGGTCTGTGGATGGCCGTTCCGCCCACCACGACCCCCGGAGAGGGACCGACCCTGGTCCGGATGGCGTCGATTCCTCACGGTACGACGATCTGCGCCCAGGGAACCTCGCAGACCTTCGCCGGGCCGCCGACCATACCCCCCGTGAGCATTACCCCTGCCGGTGTACCGCCCTTCCCGAGCCAGACCGCATCGAACATCAACACGGAGCGGATTCCGCAGGATCTGACGTCGTTCATCGCGGCCGGCACGATCAACCAGGGCATCCTGGACGACCCCAACACCGTCCTGCGCCACGCCATCGCGGGGCAGAACATCACCTCGACCACCGCCATCTCCATCTCTACCGATCCGGCCGGACCGCTCTTCGGTGGCGGCACGGACAACATCGCCTTCCTGCTGGGCGAGGCCACCGCCGCTCAGCCCAACGCGCAAAGCGCGTCGATGACGGCAACGTTCTGGATTGAGACCGTCGAGCACTTCATACTGGTGCCGCCCGTCAACCCCGGCCGGCCGCTGACTTTCCCGGCCGAGATCGCCGACGACGGTCGGCCCGTGCCCACCTTCCTCATAGACCCGCCGATCCCGGTCACGGAGGCCCGCCGGATCATCGTCACGTCGACCCAGATCCAGTACTCCCAGACGGTGATCCTGAACTTCAACGGCCTGGCCTGGCCGCACGTCTCGGTGGCGACGCTCGTGCCGAGTGCGCCCGTCACCATCCCGCCTATCGTCTGGGCCGCCCTCTTGAAGGGGGGAGACTCAGCGTCGTAGGCCGGCGGCAGCGTCGTAGGCCGGCGGCAGCCCTGCCTAGTGAGGGGCCGCGCCAGAGACGATGTCCGCCACGCCGGACGGCGCAGCCGCCACCGCGCTGGCCGCGCTAGCCGCTTCTCTGAGCTGCAGCAGGCGTCGCTTGGACGGGAGCAGCACGATGGCGAGCACCACGCCGAGCCCGAACAGGCCCGCTGACACGGCGAAGGCGACCGTGTAGCCGTGGGTGGCCGCGACGGCCGGGGCGAGGGGGCCTGTGTGGTGGGTGACCAGGTAGCTGGCCGCGGTCGTGAGCGCGACCGTGCTCAGCGCCGAGATGCCGATAGACCCGCCGACCTGCTGCATCGTGTTGACCATTGCGGACGCGACACCGGAGTCCGCACGGCTTACGCCGGCCGTGGCCGTGTTGATGGCCGGCGCGATGATCATGCCGAATCCGAGGCCCATCACGAGCAGGGCGGGCAGCACGCCGCCGGCGTAGGTGGAGGTCACGGTCAGCTGGGTCAGGTAGACCATCGACCCGCCGCCAAGCAGCATCCCGATGGCGATCAGCACCCGCGGCCCGAACCGGGGCAGGGTCACGATGGACGAGGTATTGGAGCTGATCAGGATGCAGCCGAACATCGGGAGGAAGGCCAGCCCGCAGGTGACCGGGCTGTATCCCTTGACCTGCTGGAGGTAATAGGTGAGGAACAGGAAGACGCTGAAAATCGCGATGCCGGCCACGCCGACGGCCACGTACGCGCCGCCGCGGGTACGGTCCAGGATCACCCGGAGCGGCAGCAGTGGATGACTCACCCGCTGCTCGGCAAAGCCGAAGGCGGCCAGCAGCACCACGCCGAGGACCAGGGACCCGAGGGTCAGGGCAGCGGTCCAGCCGGCGCTCTCGGCGTGCGAGAAGCCGAAGACGATGCAGAACAGGCCCGTCGACGCCAGCAACGTTCCGGGCCAGTCCATCCGCGGGCGGCTGGCTGGCTTGTTGGACTGCATGTACATCAGCGCGCCGGCCACGGCGATCGCGGCGAAGATCAGGTTGACGTACAGCGCCCAGCGCCAGGAGAGGTACTCGGTGAGCACCCCGCCGAGGATGAGGCCCACGGCCCCGCCGCCGCCCGCGACAGACCCGAAGACGCCGAACGCCCGGCCCCGTTCGCGGGGATCCCGGAAAATGCTGATCAGCGTGCCCAGCGCGGCCGGGGCGAGGATCGCACCGAACGCGCCCTGCAGCGTGCGCGCGGCCACCAGCATGCCGAAGGAGGTCGCGGCGCCGCCCAGCGCTGACGATCCAGCGAAGCCGATCAGGCCCGTGATGAAGACTCGTTTGCGGCTGAACATGTCGCCGATCCGGCCGCCAGGAAGCAGCAGGCTGCCGAAGGCCAGCGCATAGGCGGTGACTACCCACTGCCGCTCGCTGTTGGGAAAGCCGAGCGAGAGCTGGGCCGAGGGCAGCGCGATGTTCACGATGGTCGAGTCGAGGATCACCATCAACTGAGCGATGGCGACGATGACCAGGATCAGCCAGCGATGATCGCTGGTCGGCGGCGACTGGCCCTCAGTGTGCGGTGCTGCCATGGAAACTCATCTCTTCCGCATCCGGATCGCTGGTGCTGAGCGGTGCCATCGCGTCGTCCAGGGTCTGCAGCAAGCGCGCCATTGCGGCCCGGTCGTCTGCCTCAAGCGCACCGAAGACCTGTTTCATCAGGCGCGTACGCGTGGCGCCGGCCACGGCGAGCGCAGCCTCGCCCTCGCCGGTAAGCGTGACCAGCAGGGCCCGGCGGTCGGTCGGGTCCGCCTTCCGGGCGACCAGGCCGTCACGCTCGAGTGTGTCGACCAACTCGGTGATCGTGCGCGGCGCCACCCCGAACTCGGTGGCCAGCACGCTCGGCCGGGCCGGCCCGCCGAGCTGCAGCCGGGCCAGGACCTTGGTCCGGGCCAGGGTCAGCCCGCACGCGCTCATGCCGCTGTCAAAGAGCCGGTGCATCCGGTGGTGGACCCCGCCAGCTCCGCGTCAGCGTCAAGACCATAAGGAGATCGCGATGCCGGGCAACCACGCCGTAGCCTCCGGGTGAGCTTCACCCGGTCGGAGCTGAGGTCCTTCACCGGCGCGACCCTGCCCGACCTGATCGCCGACGGCGTGCGGCTGCTGTTCGCCGGGATCAATCCGGGTCTGCGCAGTGTCGCGGTACAGGGCCACTTCGCCCCTCGGGGCAACCGGTTCTACCCCGCGCTGCTGCGGGCCGGCATCACCGATCATCTGATCGACGCATCGGCCGGGATGTCCGCAGTCGACCGTGCGTACCTCCTTGACCAGGGCATCGGCATTACCAGCCTGGTCGCCCGGGCGACAGCCAGCGCCGATGAACTCGGCCCGGCCGAGCTGATCGAAGGCGCCCGCGCCCTAGCCGAGCGAGTCCGGCGGTTCCGCCCGCGCGTGGTGGCCATCCTGGGCGTGACCGCCTACCGGACGGCCTTCCAGTCGCCCCGCGCCAGCCTCGGGCGGCAGTCGGCCGACCTGGGTGAGTCGCAGCTGTGGGTGGTGCCCAACCCCAGCGGCCGGAACGCGCACGCATCTCTGGACGGGCTCGCCGCCGCCTACCGCGAGGTCGCACTCGCCGCCGGGGTGCCGATCAGGAGCATGGAGCCTTCGTGAGTGCTTGCTGAACTCGGTAATGCCGATGCGTGCCGTGGCGCGATTCACCGAGCAACGCTCGTCATCACATCCGTTCCCCATGTCCTGCTGATCCCAGAAACCCGTGCCTTCCCAGACGAAACGCATTCTGGCGCTCCAAGCCAGCTTTCCGTAGAGGATCCGGGCTAGGCGGTGGATCGGGTGCGCTGGAGGCCATCCCATCCGCACGGTGCCCCCGGTCGGGCGCTGCGCGTGCAGGATGGCGAGTTTCCCGAGCCTCACCCGCATCTGCTAGCACACGAATTCCAAATACTGGCTTCTAAAGGGGATTTCCAGCCGGCACGATGGACGGTTATGCCAGCTATTGTCGGCACGATGTGCCATCATGCCGGCCAGATCTGGTAGCGGCGGCTCCCGGATGCGCCCCTTTTGAGCAAATTAAGTACGGTTTGCCGGTTTCCCGGATGGTGCCCGGCCCGGACCAGCGGGGTGGCTGACCGAACCTCAGAGTCTGATCCCGCCGGACCGGCTGGGACGTGGGCAACGGCCTCGCCGTACAGCGGCGGGACGGGCACCGGCGCGGCAAGGACAGCGGCTGGACGACGGCAATCATGCCACTATGCGGAAGTGGAACAGGAAACCGTGGAAGTGCCATGCCCGCCTTGCAGGATCACCAGCGAATCCTCCGATCCAGGTGCTCGCGTATGGAGCTGCCCCAACTGCGTGCCAGGTATCCAACACCGGCTTCGGCGGCCGGTCGTCAAAGTACGATGCACGCGCGGAGCTTGATTGGCCGCACCCCGCGCCTACTGTGGCGGTATGGACAATGAGCAGGCGTTCCCGGTTATCCGGCAGACGGTCCTGGACACCACCGACCCGCGGCGCTTGGCCGAGTTCTACCGGGAGCTGTTCGGCCTGCGGTACCACCCGGGCGACGAGCCGCCTGCCCCTGGCCAGCCAGACCCGAAAGGCCAGGACTGGCTGATTCTGACGAGCCCGGCCGGCGGTCCGGCGCTGGCGTTCCAGAAGGTCGGGCGGCTGCCCGGGGCAACCTGGCCGGACGGCCCGGTCCCGCAGCAGTTGCACCTGGATTCCACGGTCCCCACCGAGGCTGACCTCGACGTCGCGCATGAGCGGGCGCTCGCGCTCGGCGCCCGGCTGATCCAGGACCGCTCGGATGACCCGGAGGAGCAGCTGCGGGTCTACGCCGACCCCGCGGGGCACCCGTTTTGCATCATCGCCGCTATTTGAAACGTTCCGGTTGTCACCCGCCGGCGGAGTTGGTCATGTGGCGGCTGGCTTGATGCCGATCCGGGCGGAGATGCGGGCGAGCTCGGCGTCGTCGGAGATGCCCTGGAAGTCGTAGCGTGGCGTGTAGGGGCGCTTGAGTTGCGCCACCTCCTCCTCGGTCAGGTCGATCTCGAGCGAGGCGACGGCGTCGTCGATGTGCGAGGTCTTGCTCGCGCCGACGAGCGGGGCGACGACGACCGGGTTTCGGCGCAGCCAGGCGAGTGCTACCTGGGCACGGCTGACCCCGCGGCCGTTGGCGACCGACGCGACCGCGTCGATGATCGCCCGATCGCTGGCCTGCTGCGGGTATAGCAGGCCGGCGAACGGGTCGCTTTGCGACCGCCTGGTCGCCTGGTCCGGGTCGCGGGTCAGGCGGCCGCGGGCGAGCGGGCTCCACACGATCGTGCCGACCCCCTGGTCGGCGCACAGGGGCAGCATCTCGCGTTCCTCCTCGCGGGCCAGGAGGTTGTAGTGATCCTGCATTGAGGCGAACCGCGCCCACCCGTGCTGCTTTTGCGCGTGCAGCGCCTTGCTGAACTGCCACGCGGGCATGGACGAGGCGCCGAGATAGCCTGCCTTGCCGGCTTTCACCACGTCGTGCAGCGCTTCGAGGGTCTCTTCGAGGGGGGTCGAGTTGTCCATCCGGTGGATCTGGTGCAGGTCGACGTAATCGGTGCCGAGGCGGCGCAGGCTATGGTCGATCTCGGCCAAGACCGCCTTCCGCGACAGGCCCGCGCCGTTGGGGCCCGGGCGCATGGGATGCCGGACCTTGGTGGCGATGACAACCCAGTCCCGGTCGGCGAAATCGGTCAGGGCCCGGCCGAGGATCTCCTCGCTGGAACCCTGGGAGTACATGTTCGCGGTGTCGAAAAAGTTGATGCCCGCTTCGAGCGCGTGCTTGATGAGCGGGCGGCTATCCTCCTCGCCCAGTGACCAGACCGGGTGGCCGCGGCCCGGCTCCCCGTAGGTCATGGCGCCGATGGCGATGGGTGCGACGTCCAGGCCGGTGCTGCCGAGCTTGATGTAGCGCACTGGCTCTCCTAAAGTGTTCACAGCAGGACCGGAGAACTCTCCGATTCGGGCTCGACCGTACCGGAGAATTCTCCGTTTAGCAATACCGGCAGGCGGCTCCCGCGGGAGGAGCCGGCCATTCCCGCGGGAGGAGAACATGGCCCGGAGCCAGCACGAGCCCCTGCGGGCGGACGCCCAGCACAACCGCGAACGCATCCTGCAGGCCGCGCACGAGGCCTTCGCCGAGTCGGGCGACGCCTCCCTGAACTCGATCGCGAAGAGGGCCGGCGTGGGCGCAGGAACCCTGTACCGCCATTTCCCCACCCGTGAGACGCTGATACTCGCCGTCTACCGGCACGACGTCCAGCAGCTCGTGGAATCCGTCCCCGCACTGCTCACCGACCACCCGCCGTTGCGCGCCCTGCGGCTGTGGTTCGAACGCCTCGCCGAGTACGTGAGGATCAAGCACGGCCTCGGCGACGCCCTCCACGCCGCCACCGCGCAAGACATCGTGAGCGACACCTATGGGCCCGTCACCGGAGCCATCGGCGAACTGCTGAAGGCCGGGGAAGACGCGGGCACCGTCCGCCCCGGCCTCGACCCCGGCGACGTCCTGCTCCTGATGGGGTTTCTCTGGCGCGCCGGACCCGGCGAGGAGGGGAACGCCCAGGCCACCCGGCTGCTCGACCTTGTCATCGACAGCTTCCGGCCAGAACCAACCGCCAGGAGCAGCTAATTCAGCGCCCCCAGCGCGGCGGCGCCGCGCTAGCCGCGACGAGGGCGCCCGGCCACGAACCACACGACGATGAAGACAACCAGCGCGACCAGCCCGATGATGAGGAACGCCTTGAGCGTTGCGAAGATCCCGCCCGCGGCTGTGACGGCAAGCCAGATGGCGAGGATCGCGCCGAGGATTGTCCCGATGATCCGGCCCATGCACCCAGTATGCACCCGGTGCTCCTGGCAGGCGGCGGTCCAGCCGCGCGGAGACGAAGACCACGCGCTCGACGCCGCCACGATTCGGGCGATGCCCGGCGCGCATTGTCATCGCGCCGCCACGCGGGGCCGCGCCGTGCGCCGCCAACCTCCGGAAACCGGACAATTGCAGCTTAGAGCAGGAGGTACTCGATGAGCGGAGTCAGCGGCAAGGTCGTCGCCATCACCGGAGCAAGCAGCGGCATCGGCGAGGCGACCGCGCTGGAACTCGCTGCACGCGGCGCGGCGGTGGTGCTCGGTGCCCGGCGCACCGACCGGCTGAAAGCACTGGCCGAACGAATCCACGCCTCGGGCGGCCGCACGGAGGTGCTGCCCGTGGATGTCACTCGGCGCGCGGACCTCGAGCAGTTGGTCGCCACGGCGGTCGAGCGGTTTGAGCGCCTTGACGTCCTGGTGAGTAACGCCGGGATCGCCCGGACCGGCCTGATGTCCGAGCTTGACGTCGACAGCTGGGACGCAATGATCGATGTCAACCTGCGCAGCGTGCTGTACGGGATCGCAGCGGCGCTGCCGGTGTTCCGCCGCCAGGGGCGCGGACATTTCGTGACCACCGTGTCGACCTCGGGCCTGAAGATCGTCCCGACGCAGGCGGTCTATGCCGGCACCAAGAACGCTGTCCGCACGCTGCTGGAGGCGCTGCGCCAGGAGTCCACCGACGGTGTCCTGCGCACGACCTCGATCTCGCCCGGCTACGTGCGCACCGAGCTCGCCGACTACATTGACGACCCCGACATCCGGGAACAGACACGGCGCAGGATGGCGGAGCTCGGCATCAGCCCCGACGCCGTTGCGCGTGCCGTCGCATTCGCGATCGAGCAGCCCGACGACGTCGAAATCGGCGACATCACTATCCGGCCCGCTAACCAAAACTGACAGCAGCCAGCTGATCCGAGGGCGTCAGCGAGGATGCCGCCGGGCCCAGGTACCACGCAGGGAGTCGGCGGGCTCAGGATCGGAATCGGACATAATCGGTCATTTCGCGGGGAGTGTGAAGTAGAAGGTCGCGCCGACACCGGATGCGCCGTCGGCCCAGGTGCGGCCTCCGTGCCGTTCCACGATCTGTCTCACGCTCGCCAGACCGATACCGGTGCCGGGGAACTCGGAGGCTGGATGCAATCGCTGGAACGGCTTGAACAGCTTCCCGGCGTCGGCGGCGTCGAACCCAGCGCCGTTGTCGCGCACGAAAAGCAGCCGCCAGACGTCCCGTCTGGGGTCATCCCGAACTCGATTGCCGCGTCGTCGCGTGCGGAGGTGAACCTTCCAGGCGTTGTCCAGCAGGTTCTGCAATGCCGCGCGGATAAGCGTCGGGTCTGCCGTGGCCAGGGCCGGTTGCTGGATGGTGAAGCGCACATGACGGCCAGGTTCCTGGCGCCGGAGTTCCGCGGCGATGCCGGCGACCTCTGCCCCCAGGTCGACTACCTGGAGGCGAATCTCGGCCCGCGAAACGCGCGCGAGGTTGAGGAGGTCCTCGATGAGCTGCGTCATACGCTCGCCGGCGGCCTGGATGAGCTTGGTGTAGCCGATGGCGGCCTCGCTCAGGCTGTCCCCGCAGTCCTCAAGCAGGGCGCGACTCAGCCCCTCAGCGCTCGCAGCGGGGCACGCAGGTCGTGGGAGACCGAATAGGAGAAGGTCTCCAGGTCTCGTACGCGATCTCAAGGTCGTCTGTTCGGAGGCGAAGCTCGGCCTGAAGGCGGTACCGCTCGGAGATATCGCGGGCGATCGATGACGCGCCGATCAGGGCGTGCCGCTCGTCAGGGACCGGGGAGATCGCCACGGAGACCGGGAAGAGGGTTCCGTCTTTGCGCTGCCGGACGGTCTCGTGGTACGAGACGCGCTCGCCGTTACCGATCTTGCGGAGAACCTCTTGGATCTCAGCGACCCGGTCGGGCGGGCAAAGGACCGTGATCGGCTGGCCGATGACGTCCGTGGCCCGTTCCGCCTCCGTCCGTGCCCCGCACGGCCCCCGGAACCCGGTGCCCACGGACGCATAGCGGACGGCGGCAGCCCGCAAACGCGCCTCGAAATGCATAAGCGCTGGTCAGCGGGGGGGTGACTCGGGCGAAGCGTTCGGGCTGTAAAACCGTCGGCTCAGCCTACGTTGGTTCGAACCCAACACCTGCCACACCAGCGAAAACGGCCCGCTAGCGGCGAATTCTCACGCCAGCGGGCCGTTTCTGCTCTGTCCCGTGATGTGTCACCTTGTTACGCTGTTGGGTGCTGTGTTGCGGCATCCACGGACGCATAGCGGACGGCGTGCGGGCCGCCGGGACGGTCGGTGTACCCGCCGGGTTTCCACGGACGGCCACGGACGGGCCGCGCAGGCGG
>JBEKEK010000180.1:0-15689 GCA_050013875.1 Trebonia sp.
GTGCCGGCTGGTGTTCCCGTTCGTCGAGGACCACAAGTTCTACTGCGAGCACTGGTTCACCACCCGGTTCTTCCAGAAGGTGAAGGAGTTCGGCGCGCTGCTGGCGCGGTTCGGGGTGATCGCCGAGGCCGACGACGTCTTCCAGCTGCACCACACCGAGATCGACCAGGCCCTCGCCGACCTCTCCCTGGCGTGGGCGGCCGGCTCGCCGCCGCTCGGCGGCGCGCACTTCGCGCCGATCATCGCCGAGCGCAAGCGGATGCTCAAGGTGCTGGCGGACTGGTCGCCGCCGCCCGCGCTCGGACCGGTCCCCGAGGCGCTCAACGACCCCGCGGTCCGGATGCTCTGGGGCATTACCTCCGAGCGGATCGCGTCCTGGCTCAACCCCGACCCGGATGAGGTCGTCGGCGTCGCCGCCTCGGCCGGCGTGGTGGAGGGCATCGCCCGGGTGCTGCACGACGTGTCCGAGATCTCCTCGCTGCGCGAGGGCGAGATCCTCGTCGTGCCGGTCACCGCGCCGTCCTGGGCCCCGGTGTTCACGAAGATCGCGGCCGCCGTCTCCGACATCGGCGGGGCCATGTCGCACGCGGCGATCGTCGCCCGCGAGTACGGGATGCCCGCCGTCGTCGGCTGCGGCGACGCGACCAAGCGGATCAGGACCGGCGACCGGGTGCGGGTCGACGGCGACCGCGGCACGGTCCGGGTGATCTAGATGGGCGGTACATCCGGGCTGACGGTGACGCTGGCCGACGCGCGCGACGTCTCGCTGGCCGGCGGCAAGGGCGCGAGCCTGGGCGAACTGGCCCGGGCGGGCATCGCGGTGCCGCCCGGGTTCGTCGTCACCGTCGACGGGTTCGCGGCCGCGATGGCGGGAATCGACCCGTCCGGTGCGCTCCGCGCGCAGCTTGAGGCGCTTGGGGCCGGCGACACCGCGCTGCTCGGTCGAGCCTGCGCCGCGCTCCGCGCCCGGATCACCGAGGCGCCGCTGCCGCCGGCGGTCGCGGGCGCCATCACAGCCGGCTACGCGGCGCTGGCGGCCCCGCCTGAAGCCCTCCGGGGCGCTGCCCTCCCGGATACGGTTTCCCCGGAGGCCGCTCCCCCGGAGGTCGCCGTCCGCTCCTCGGCCACCATGGAGGACAGCGCGGCGGCGTCGTTCGCCGGCCTGCAGGACACCTACCTGGGCGTGGCCGGCCCCGAGGCCGTCCTCGAGCACGTCCGCCGCTGCTGGGCGTCGCTGTACAACGAGGAGTCGGTCGCCTACCGCCGCCGGCTTGGCCTGCCCGAGGCCGACGTGGCGATGGCCGTCGTCGTGCAGCGGATGGTCGCTCCCCGCGCCGCCGGCGTGCTGTTCACCCGGTCACCGGTCACCGGCGACCGCTCGGTGGTGGCGATCGAGGGCGTGTGGGGGCTCGGCTCGGCGCTTGTCTCCGGTGACGTGACGCCCGACTCGTTCATCATCAGCAAGATCACCGGCGAGATCACCACCCGCCGCATCTCCGCCAAGCTAAAAACCCACACCCATCGCCCGAACGCACGCGTGGCTCCGCGTCACCCCCCAGCCGAATCGCCTCCCGGCCAGCACCCCGGGCCCGGGGTCGCCGTCGAGGACACCCCGGTTGACCGGCGGGACGCGCCCTGCCTGACCGACGACGAGATCCGCGCCCTCGCCGCGATCGGCCGTCAGGTGGAGGCGCACTACGGCGCACCGCAGGACATCGAGTGGGCACTGCTCGATCCCGATGAGTCCCCCGACGCACCGAACACCGCTGAGGACGCGACTCCCTCGGTAACCGCCTCGATTACTGATGTCTCGGGTGTCCCGCCAACCCCGCATTCCCCCGCAGCCCCGCGCATCGTGCTGCTCCAGTCCCGCCCGGAGACCGTCTGGGCCGCGAAGGACCCCGCCCCGGCCGGCGCCCCCAAGCCGCGCCCCGCCGACCACGTGCTTGCCCTATTCGGGAAACACCTGTGAGGGCGGCGGCGTGGACCTGACCAATGAGGACGTCGCGGACATCCTCGCGCTGCTCGACTCGCTGCCCTATGACTCGCTCGACCTGCGGACGGATCGCTTCCGGCTGACGCTGCGCCGCGCGGCCGCCGGCGGCTGGACCGAAGAGTCCGAGATCCTCGCCGAGCCCACGACCGTCACCCCCGCCCTGTCGACTGCAGAGGTCCCCAGCACGGCTCCGGCCCCACCGACCAAAGAGGTCCCAACCACCACCCCCGACCTGTTGGCCACAGGGGTCCCAGCCACCGCGGACGGAGCGGACGGAGCGGACGGAGCGGACGCGAGCGGGCTTGTCGCGGTGGTGGCGCCGCTGCCGGGGACGTTCTACCGGGCGCCGCGGCCCGGGGCGCCGCCGTTCGTCGAGGTCGGGGACGCGGTCGGCGCGGACACGGTCGTCGCGATCATCGAGACGATGAAGCTGATGAACTCGGTCCACGCGGGCGCATCCGGCCGGGTCGCCCGGATCACGGTCGAGAACGGCGAGTTCGCCCCGCTTGGCGCCACCCTCCTGCTGATCGAGCCCGACGCCCGCAGGCCGATTGGCCCTGACTCGTGACCCAACGACGCACGGCCGCACAGCGGAAGCGGGGCGTCGGCGTGAGCGGCCCGCGAAGCGCGAGCGCAAGCGCTTCTTGCTGTTATCCGCAATGCGGGATGGCGCAGAAACTGATAGCAAGCGGGGCGTCGGCGTGAGCGGTCCGCGGGTGTTTCGGCGGGTGCTGGTCGCCAACCGGGGGGAGATCGCCTGCCGGGTGATCACGACGTGCCGACGGCTCGGCATCGAGACCGTGCTCACCGTGTCGGATGCGGACGCCGCGTCGTTGCCTGCCCGGCTGGCGGACAAGGTCATCAGGATCGGCCCGGCTCCCGCCGCCGATAGCTACCTCAACGTGGACGCGGTCGTCGGCGCGGCGCTGGCGGCCGGGGTCGACGCGATCCATCCGGGCTATGGGTTCCTGTCGGAGAACGCGCGGCTGGCCGCGGCGTGCGCGGCGGCCGGCATCGTGTTCATCGGGCCGGCCCCCGAAACGCTTGAGGCCACCGGGGACAAGCTCGCCGCCCGCGAGCGCGCCACCGCCGCTGGGCTGCCCGTTCTCCCCGGCGGCCACGTTGGCCTTACGGCCTACCCGGCCCTTCCACCGAACCCCGGCCGCCGCACGCCTGCGACCCCGGCAAGCCGCGAGGCATCGGGCACTGCGGCCCGCGATTCCAGACCGAAGGCCCGCGAGCCTGACGGGGATCCCTTCGCCGCGCTGGCTGCCGCGATCGGGTATCCGGTGCTGGTCAAGGCGGCCGGCGGAGGCGGCGGCCGTGGGCTGCGGGTGGTCCATGACCCGGCCGAGTTGGCCGATGCGGTCGCCGTCGCCAGCGCGGAGGCCGGGGCGGCGTTCGGGGATCCGCGGGTGTACCTGGAGCGGTACGTCGAGCGCGGGCGCCATGTTGAGGTGCAGATCCTGGGCGACGGGGAGCGGGTCATCCACCTGGGCGACCGGGACTGCTCAGTCCAGCGGCGGTACCAGAAGCTGATCGAGGAGGCACCCGCTCCGGGGCTCGACGATGACCTGCGGGAACGGCTGCGGGCGGCGGCCGTCACCCTCGGCCGGCAGCTCCGCTACGCCGGCGCGGGCACGGTCGAGTTCCTGGTCGACGTCGACCGCGGCGAGTTCTACTTCCTTGAGGTCAACGCGCGCATCCAGGTCGAGCACCCGGTGACCGAGGCGATCAGCGGCCTGGACATCGTCGCCGAGCAGATCGCCATCGCCGAGGGCCGGCCGCTCCGCCTCCGGCAGGAGGACGTCACGTTCGCCGGCCACGCGATCGAATGCCGCATCAACGCCGAGGATCCGGCCCATGACTTCCGCCCCAGCCCCGGCACGGTCAGCCGCGCGGTGTTCCCGGTCGGCCCGGCCAGCCGGAATCTCGGATGCGGCGAAGACGCCGGGTCCGAGGGGGGCGGGCGCGTGGCGGGATATGTTCGGGTTGACACGCACGTCCAGGCCGGAGCGACCGTGCCGCCCTACTACGACTCGCTGCTGGCCAAGGTCATCGCACATGGCGCGGACCGGGACGACGCACTGGCGGCGCTGCGCACAGCGCTCGATCGGTGCGTCATCGACGGCGTCACCACCAACGTCGGCCTGCAGCGGGCGGTCATCGCGGCCACCGGGTTCGCAGCCGGCGGCGTGGACACCGGCTACCTGGCGCGGTGGCTCACCGACGGCGGCCTCGCCCACGCCGACGGCAACCTCGCCGCCACCGACGGAACCACCGACCTGGACGCCGACCGGGGCCGCGCCGCCACCGACGTATACCCCAACCTGGACGCCGACGGGGGCCGCGCCGCCTCCGACGCCGACGGAGCCGATGGTGACTGAGATCCGGCTGGTCGACGTGTCGCTGCGGGACGGGAACCAGTCGCTGTGGGGGGCGACCGGGCTGCGGACCGCGCACATCGCGACGATCGCGCCGCTGTTGGGGCGGGCCGGGTTCCGCGCGCTCGACTACTCGTCCTCGACCGCGATGGGCGTGTCGGTGCGGACGCACCGGGAGGACCCGTGGGCGCTGCTCCGGCTGACCCGCGCGGCCATGCCGGACACGCTGCTGCAGTTCATCGGGACCGGGTTCCGGTTCATCTCCTGGGAGCGGGCGCACCCCGAGGTCATCCAGCTCGTTTACTCGGCCCTGGTGCGCAACGGCATGGACCGGTTCGTCGTCCTCGACCCGACGCACGACATGGACGCGGCCCGCGCGACCGCCGCGATCGCCAAGAAGGCGGGCGCGCGCGAGGTCATCGGGGCGCTGACGTACACGATCTCCGCCGTGCACGACGACGCGTTCTACGCGGGCGTGGCCGCCGCGTACGCGGACTGCCCGGACATCGACCGCGCCTACATCAAGGACCCGGCCGGCATCCTCACCCCGGACCGGGCGCGGACCCTCATCCCCGCCGTCCAGGCCGCCCTGCGCGGCCGTGCCGATAACGACACTGGCAAGGCACTGGAGCTGCACTCGCACGCCTCACTCGGGCTCTCCCCGCTGACCTGCCTGGTCGCGGCCGAGCTGGGCGTGCCGGTGCTGCAGGTCGGCTGCGGCGCGCTCGGCAACGGCACCTCGCTGCCCGACGCCGAGGACCTCGTCGCCAACCTGCGGGCGAGCGGGCACACGGTGGACATCGACGACCGCCTGCTGGCCGCGGTCGCCCGCTACTTCGACCGGCTGGCGGGGGCCGAAGGGCTGCCGCGCGGCGAGCACCGCGGGTTCGACGCCGCGTTCATGGACCACCAGCTGGCCGGCGGGGTGATGTCCACCACCAGGCGGCAGCTGGCCGAGCTCGGCCTGGAAGACCGGTTCGGCGCGCTGATGGCGGAGATCGCGCTGGTCCGGGCGGAGCTCGGTTACCCGATCATGGTGACGCCGTTCCCGCAGATGGTGATCGGGCAGGCGCTGGCGAACCTGCTGTCCGCGGGCGCCGTCGGCGGGGCTCGCTACGACAGCGTGCCGGACCAGGTGATCCGCTACGTGCTGGGCACCTTCGGCAAGCCGACCGCGCCGGTCGAGCCGTGGGTCCTAGACCGCGTGCTCAACCGGCCCCGGGCGGCCGAGTTGGCCAGCGAGCCGGAGCCTCTTGACGTGGCCGCGCTGCGCCGGCGGTTCGGCCAGCGGGTCAGCGATGAGGAACTGGTGCTGCGCTTCGGCCTGCCCGGCGCCGAGGTCGACGCGATGATCGCGGCGGGCCCGGCGGTCACGCACTACAACCCGGACCTGGTGCCGGTGCTGAAGCTGCTGCGCGAGCTGGGCCAGCGCCCGGCGCCGCGCGAGCTGACCGTGCAGAAGCCGGGATTGCGGCTATCGCTGCGGAGTGACGGTCGTTGAAAGGGAGCCCGGTGACAGAAACGCCCGCCGATGATGAGGAGGCGCTGCGCCGGCTGCGGGACGCCCGCGGCTTCATCTTTGATATGGACGGCACCCTGGCGCTCGGCGACCGGGTCAACCACGGGCTGGCGCCGCTGCCCGGCGCCGTCGAGCTCCTTGACTGGGTCAGCGGCCGGGGCCTGCCGTACGTGGTGTTCACCAACGGGAGCAACCGCTCCCCGGCGCACTTCGCGGCGGTGCTGCGGGACGCCGGGCTTGACGTGCCCGACTCCCGGATGATGACGCCGGCGACCAGCGCCGTCGCCATGTTCACCAGGCGCGGCCACCAGCGGGTCATGGTCCTGGGCGGTGATGGCCTGACCGGGCCGCTGCGCGAGGCGGGGATCGAGGTCGTGCCACCGGTCGAGGCCGCGGCCGACACCCGGCCGTCGCAGGCGCCCGCCGGGGTGGACGCGGTATTCGTCGGCTGGTTCCGCGAGTTCACCATGTCCCACCTGGAGGCCGCCTGCCAGGCGGTCTGGTCTGGCGCCGCCCTGTACAGCGCGTCAGAGACCCCGTTCTTCGCCGTGGCCGACGGCCGCGCGCTGGGCACGTCCCGGGCCATCTCCGCGATGATCCGGTCCATCACCGGCTGCAGGCTGACGGTCACCGGCAAGCCGTCGCTCTACGCGCTCCGCGCCGCGGCCGCCAGGCTCGGCGTCCCGGCCAGGGATCTCGTGGTCGTCGGTGACGACCCGCTGCTCGAGGTGCCGATGGCGCACCGCGGCCATGCCCTCGCCGTCGCGGTCCAGACAGGCCTGGCCGGCCCGGACGCTTATGATCACCTGTCGCCCGCGAAGCGGCCGCACCTGCACCTACGCGGGGTCGACGAGCTGCTAGCGCTCTGCACGCAGAGTTCAGCATGATCATCGCGAACGCACGCGCGGCTTCGCACAACTTCGGCCCCAAGGCGCATCGGGCGCCGTTTCGCGGGAAGACACAGCCGGGGCTGCTCTGGCAGCGGGTTACCGCGCTATCCGCTGGGAAGAGACAGCCGGCCTGGCGCGTCTTATCACGGTAGACATGACCGCAGCGCGCTACCCGGACCGTCCTCGCGGAAGACCGGGGAACATGAAGGAGGAACGTCATGACCGAGATGATGCGAGCCGTCGGTTTCGACCAGTTCGGCGACTCGTCTGTCCTGCGTATTGTCTCGGTGCCCAAGCCCGCCCCCGGGCCCGGGCAGGTGCTGGTCAAGGTGGCCGCGGCGACGGTGAACCCGACCGACCTCGGGTTCCGGGCCGGCGGCCGGGCGCTGCCGCCCGGCGTCGAGCCGCCCTACATCCCCGGCATGGACCTGGCCGGCGTCATCGACGCGGCCGGCCCCGACGCGGCCGGGCCGGACGGGACCGGCTGGCGGGTTGGCGACAAGGTGATGGCAGCGGTCTCCCCGTCGGTGCCCGGCGGCGGGGCGCAGGCCGAGTACGTGACCGTCGCCGAGGACCAGCTGGCCCGGGTCCCGGACGGCTGGTCGCTGGTGGAGGCGGCGACGCTGCCGATGAACGGGCTGACCGTGCGCGCCGCGCTTGACATGCTGGCGCTGCCGCCGGGTGCGACGTTGGCCGTCACCGGGTCGGCCGGCATCGTCGGCCAGTACGCGATCCAGCTCGGCAGGCACGCGGGCCTGACCATGATCGGGGACGCGGCGCCGGCCGACGTCGAGCTCGTCGAGTCGTTCGGCGCCGACCGGGTGGTCCCGCGCGGGGTCGGCACCGAGGACGGGATCCGTGAGATCTACCCCGACGGGGTAGACGCGATCATCGACGCGGCGCTGCTCGGCCCGGCCGTCATCGGCGCGGTCCGCGACGGCGGCCAGGTCCTCGCCGTCCGCCCCTACCAGGGCGTGACCGAACGCGGCATCACCATCCAGTTGGTCCTGGTCGGCCACCACCTGCATGAAGGCCATCGCATCGCCGAACTGGCCGACCTGGTCAGCAAGGGCGTGCTGACACTCCGGGTGGCCGAAGTCCTCCCGGCCGACCGCGCCGCCGAGGCCCACCGGCGCCTGGAAGCCGGCGGTGTCCGCGGCCGCGTGGTCCTCACGTTCTGACCAAGCGGCCGGCCCGCGACTTTTGTCGGTTGTCTTCTGTGCAAGTTTGGCCCTAACCCTCGAATCCACCTGGCACCCGAACGGTGGATCCGGCTGAAAGGAAGCCGCGGCCGCTCCCGGGCTGGCGACGTGGCGGCGCCCCAGCCCCGCGGGCGGGTGCCCCGCGTCACAGGTGTCCGATGTGCTGCGTTTGGGCATTTATCGCCATGGCCGTTCGGATCAGTAGCTGGAGTAATTGCGCGATGACAGTAAGCACGGTCCGTTCAGCGGAAGAGGCGACATCAGCCCGGCACCCACTCGCACCGCTCACCGCCGCCGAGGCGGGGGCGGCGGCGCGGCTCGCCCTGGACGCCTCCGGGCCGGGCAGCGGGCTGATCTACTGCGCGCTGGCCGAGCCGGCCAAGGCGGCCGTGTCCGGCGCCGGCGACGGCCAGCCGGTGCCGCGCGAGGTCCTGTGCGTGGTGTACGAGAAGCCCAGGCGGCTGACCTGGCTGGTGACGGTGGTGCTGGACGAGCCCGCGCGGGTGACCGGCGCGGTGCCGGTGCCGGGTGCGCAGCCCCCGGTCACCCGCGAGGAGTTCTTCGCAGACGGCGAGCGGATCAAGCGGGCCCCCGCGTTCCAGGCGGCGCTGGCCCGGCGCGGCCTGACCGACATGGCGGCCATCCAGGTGGACTCCTGGCCGGCCTCGAACTTCGGGCTGCCGGTGGACGAGTCGGGTCGGCGGCTGGCCCGCGTCGTCGCCTACGTGCTCGACGGCCCGCACGCGAACCCGTACGCCCGCCCGGTCGAGAACCTGGTCGTGGTCTGGGACCGGGACGCCGGCGAGATCGTCGAACTCGAGGACGGCGACGTGGTGCCGCTGCCCGCCAGCCCTGGCCGGTACGACGCGGCCAGCACTACGCCGCACCGCGAGCTGGCCGACCTGCGGATCCTGCAGCCCGACGGGCCCGGGTTCACCATCGACGACGGGCAGCTGCGCTGGGGGCCGTGGCAGCTGCGCGTCTCGCTGCACCCGATCGAGGGCATCGTCTTGCACGAGGTCACCTACATCGACGGGGAGCGGCCGCGGCCGATCCTGTTCCGGGCGTCGATGTCGGAGATGGTCGTGCC
This sequence comes from Trebonia sp., assembly GCA_050013875.1. Taxonomy (GTDB): domain Bacteria; phylum Actinomycetota; class Actinomycetes; order Streptosporangiales; family Streptosporangiaceae; genus Trebonia. The sequence continues at coordinate 9,082 of JBEKEK010000180.1, forward strand.
CTACGGGTCGACGGCGATGAACCACTGGTGGAAGAACGCGTTCGACGCCGGCGACGTGGGTCTCGGGCTGACCGCGAACTCGCTGGAGCTCGGCTGCGACTGCCTGGGCGAGATCGTCTACCTGGATGCGGTCAAGGTGGACGCCGCGGGCACCGCGACAACGCTGCGCAACGCCATCTGCCTGCACGAAGAGGACTACGGGATCCTCTGGAAGCACGTCGACCAGCCGAATGGGCGCAGCGAGACACGGCGGTCACGGCGGATGGTCGTCTCCTCGATCTCCACCGTGGGCAACTACGAGTACGGCTTCTTCTGGTACTTCTACCTCGACGGGACGATCCAGGCGGAGGTCAAGCTCACCGGGATCATCCAGACGCAGGCGGTACGCCCAGGCGAGCGGGTGCCGTACGCCAACCCGGTGACACCCGAGCTGGCCGGGCCGCATCATCAGCATGTGTTCGGCTTCCGGCTCGACTTCACCCTGGACGGCAGCGCCAACGCCGTCTACGAGGTCGACGCGGTGCCGGTGCCGACCGGGCCCGACAACCCGTACGGAAACGCGTTCACCGCCAAGTCGACGCTGCTTGAGACCGAACTGCAGGCGCAGCGGATGGCGGCGGCGGAGAAGTCCCGGTACTGGAAGATCGTCAACCACGGGGTGCGCAACGCCTGCGGCGAGCCGGTGGCCTACAAGCTGGTGCCCGCGCACGCGAACGCCCCGCTGCTGGCGCAGCCGGACGCGGCGATCACCGCCAGGGCGACGTTCGGCACCAAGCACCTGTGGGTGACGCCGTTCGCGGCCGATGAGCGGCGCGCGGCCGGGGACTTCCCCAACCAGCATCCGGGCGGCGACGGGCTGCCCCGGTGGACGGCCGCTGACAGGCCGGTGGTCGACACCGACATCGTCGTCTGGCACACGGTTGGCGTGACGCATTTCTGCCGGCCGGAGGACTTCCCGGTCATGCCGGTGGAGTACACCGGGTTCACGCTGAAGCCGTTCGGCTTCTTCGACGCCAACCCCGCGCTCAACCTGGCCCCGTCGGCCGGCGGCGACCACTGCCACCATCAGGGGTAGCGGTGAGGATGCTGGCTGCGATGTCGTCGGGTGGGTTGGCGTACAGGCGCAGGTAGCGAGGTAAACGGCCGCCCAGACCCCGCAGGGAATGAACCTGGAGAAGAGCGGGTTCGCCGCCTCAGGTCATCCCGACGTAAAGCGGCTCTTCACAATCGAGGGTGTGGATGGCGTCCGCCCGCGGCTGCCCGCCGCCGGCCGCGGCCAGCAGGCGGTCGACGTCGATCGCGGTCGAGCCGGGCCGCCGGAGGCCAAGCTCGGCGAAAATGTCGATGAGGCGCGTTGCCTGGCCCCGCGGGCCGACGGTGATGAGGTGGGCGACCTCGCCCGCGAGACCGTATGCTCCCCGCCTGACTGCTGCCCCCACCTGGGTGGCGCGGCGATGGCGATGGCGGACCCTTGCGCGAGGATTTACCCGGTTAGCGTGTTTTTCGTCTACGGTGTAATATACGGACGTAGACATACAATGTAGACAGCGTGCAAGGTGCTACGTGGCCGCAACCGGTGGTCAGGCACTCCGCGCAGTCAGGGAGCTGACCGACTTTATGACCGTGACTCTGGACAAAGACGTCGAGATCTTTACCCGCGCACCCCGTCAGCTGTTCATCAACGGAAAGTGGGCCGACGCGGCGTCGGGCAAGACCTTCGAGACCCCCAACCCCGCGACCGGCGAGACCCTCGCGCACATCGCCGAGGGGGATGCCGAGGACATCAACCGCGCGGTCCGGGCTGCGCGCAGGGCGTTCGAGTCTGGCCCGTGGTCGAGGATGACGCCGTCCGAGCGCGGCCGGATTATCTGGCGCATCGGGGACCTGATCCTCGAGCACCTCGATGAGCTCGCCCAGCTTGAGTCGCTGGACAACGGCAAGCCGTTCGCCGTGGCCCAGGCCGCGGACGTGCCCTTGGCCGCGGACCTGTTCCACTACATGGCCGGCTGGGCCACCAAGATCGAGGGTAATTCGATCAACATCTCGGTGCCCTACATGCCGGGCGCCAACTTCCACTCCTATACGCTGCGCGAGCCGCTGGGCGTCGTGGGCCAGATCATCCCCTGGAACTTTCCGCTGCTGATGGCGGCGTGGAAGCTCGGGCCCGCACTCGCCACGGGTAACTGCGTGGTGCTCAAGCCGGCCGAGCAGACGTCGCTGACCGCGCTGCGGCTGGCCGGGCTTATGGCCGAGGCTGGCGTGCCGGACGGCGTGGTCAACGTGGTGACGGGCTTCGGCGAGACCGCGGGTGCCGCGCTGGCCGCGCATCCGGACGTAGACAAGGTGGCGTTCACTGGTTCTACGGAGGTCGGCAAGCTGATCGTCGCCGCCGCAGGGGCTAGCAACCTGAAGAAGCTGACCCTCGAGCTCGGCGGCAAGAGCCCCAACATCGTGTTCGACGATGCCGGGCCCGCAGCCATCGAGGGCGCAGCCAACGCGATCTTCTTCAACCATGGGCAGTGCTGCGTGGCCGGGTCTCGGCTGTACGTTCAGCAGGGCAAGTTCGACGAGGTCGTCGACGGCGTCGCCGCAATCGCCAAGTCCATCAAGATGGGACCCGGAATGGAGCCGGGCACGCAGATGGGCCCGCTGGTATCCGACGAGCAGTTCCGCCGGGTCACCGGGTTCCTGGAGTCAGGCAAAGCCGACGGCGCGACGGCGCTGGCCGGCGGCGGCCGGTACGGCAACCGCGGCTACTTCGTCGAGCCGACCGTGCTGACCAACACCCGCCCCGACATGAAGGTGGTCCGTGAGGAAATCTTCGGACCGGTCCTGGTCGCTGCTCCGTTTACCGATCTGGATGCGATCGCCAAGGTCGCCAACGATTCCGAGTATGGCCTAGGCGCAGGTATCTGGACCAGGGATATCTCCAAGGCGCACGCACTGGCCAAGAAGCTCAGGGCGGGAACGGTGTGGATTAACTGCTACAACGTTTTCGACGCGGCGCTGCCGTTCGGCGGGTACAAGCAGTCCGGCTGGGGCCGCGAGATGGGCCACGAAGTCCTGAACAACTACACCGAAGTCAAGGCCGTCACGACGCTGCTGTAGATCGGTAGCCGCAGGCGGGGGCCGGACCAGCAGGTTCGGACCCCGGCCTGCGCAGGGGAGGCGGCGCCGTCAGGGCGCCGTCCCGCTTGCCGGCCCAGCCTGCCTCGGCACGATGTGATCGTTCACCGCGCCCACCACGTACGCGTCACTCTTGACGTCCTGCGGCGACAGGTGCCGACCGCGCCGCTTCCATCTCGCCCGGGCGAGATGGTTATCCCCCTCATTTGGCCACCGCTGTTAAAGGTCACCGCTGTTAAAGGTCACCGCTGTTAAAGGTCACCGGTCAAGGCCGGGAGCGGGTCGTCGGCCTGGCCGCGATGCGGTCACTGTGCCGGCGATGTTAGGTGGTGCCAGCGGCTGCCCGGCAAGAATGGTGATGTTCCGCGGATGCGGACGGCCACCGGGCTTGGGCAACTGTGCACGCCGTGGTCCTCGCCGTGGCCCTGCTTTTGCTAACGGGCGGGCGGCATGATGACAATCGGGCAGCTCGCGTAATTAGCGATCTTGGTGGATGTCGCGCCAAGACGCAGAGCGGGCAAGCCAAGCTGGCCACGCCAACCGACAACCAGCACGTCAGCATCACGCGAGGCGTTGATAAGCTCCTGTACCGCGAAGCCGTTCATGGCGGTAACTGCACCGTGGGCCGTTGGGTGTCACCAAGCTGGCTCACCACCCTCGCGACGGCATTTTCGGCCGCCGTACGAGCTTGTCGCGGCATTACCGCGTCCTGCGGCATGACGGCAGGATTGCCGGTCCAGGGTTTCGCGGCAACTTCATTGACCGCCAGAACGGTGAGCGTGGCATGCTGAAGTGCCGCATGCTGCATCGCCCATTCGAATTCCTACATTGCATTGACTGATGCGTCATAGCCAACTACGATATCCGGCACAGCTCCTCCTGTAGCTTCTGAGATTTTCCCGAATCATCGCCGGCATCTACTAATCGACTGTGGCGGTTATGGGCAGCCCTGGGCAGGTCGATAGGAGTATGCGTTGCAGCCCGTTGGTCCTGTATCGCGGTTTCCGCTCGGCTTTCCGGACAGCTCACAGCCGCGCAGCGAGGGAAGCACCATAGTCGTTCGCGAGCTGCCTGGACGGGTTCATCCGTCCCCCTATCCCGTGCTGGTGAGCACTTAGTCGAACATCTTACCTACGCGGACCCCTTGCGATCCGACCCCTCATTGGTGCACGCAATCACCTCACGGCCCAGGCTGGGATTCCGGTACCTGTGGGATTCTCCGGTGGCGTTCCGTGCACGGAAAAACTCCGGACTGCCGCTTCACCGCGATTATTGCGAGAAATTACCCGGGTCCAGAGTAACAACTACCTTAATACTCTCTTCTTGCCGTTTGGGGAAATCTGTCGGAGGCTGATCCTGAACTAGCTTGATCGTTCGTCCGCCGCCTGGCGTGATCATAGGGACGTGGGCCGGGGTGTCGCACGGTTATTGCCTGCAAGCCTTACTGCCGGTCTGGCGCGACGACGACTGGGCCGTGCACTTGCACTACCTGATTGCCGACTCAGCCCAGCATCAGCTATGCGGATGATGTCCAGGGCGGCGGTCAGAACGCCTCCCGGGTGATCTTCCCGTCACCGTTCGCGTTGGTGTCACCACCGGGCCGCGGCGGGGGCATCGCGACACCTTCTCGCATCTCGCCCTCATCTTGATCACGCTGAGAATACAACGGCGGAATAAATATCGTAGGTCTACGGCGTTGACACGCATGAAATAAGCTCGTAACGTAGGTTTACAGCGTAATGAACAATGTAGTTCATCAGCGTATTCGCCAGGAAGCCCCGTCATGAAGGTCCTTATTGCCGCCATCGCCACTGTGGTGGTGCCCCGCCGACGATCTCCTTGGCCCCGCACCCCGGCACCGAGTCCCTGTGACCTTCCGGCCTGCCGCGGCAAGCCCCGGCAGGCCGGAATTCCAGCAGACATGAACTGCCCCGAAAGGGCATCGTGAATCCGGCTGACAGCAGACTTGCCGCTCAGGCGTCCGCCTTACTTTGGAGAAAAATGAAAGCTGCAGTAGTACGAGAATTCGGTCAGCCGCTAGTGATGGAGGATCGTCCCATCCCGTCACCCGGCCGCGGCCAGGTGACGGTCCGGATGGAAGCATCCGGCCTCTGCCACACCGACATTCACGCCGCCAACGGCGACTGGCCCGTCAAGCCGACCCCGCCGTTCGTACCCGGCCACGAAGGCATTGGCCTGGTCCACGCGACCGGCGAGGGAGTCACCGGCCTGACGATAGGGCAGCGGGTCGCCGTGCCGTGGCTCGGCTACGCCTGCGGCACCTGCAAGCACTGCCTCACCGGCTGGGAGACGCTGTGCCTGCAGCAACTTGACACCGGCTACTCGGTAGACGGCTGTTACGCCGAGTACTTCCTGGCCGAGGCAGCCTTCGCCGCCAAGGTCCCGGACGGCATCGACCCCTTCGACGCGGCGCCGCTGAGCTGCGCGGGCGTGACCACCTACAAGGCAGTCAAGGTCGGCAACGTGCGCCCGGCCGACCTCGTCGCGATCTCCGGCGTCGGCGGCCTCGGCCATCTCGCCGTCCAGTACGCCAAGATCTCCGGCGGCACCGTCGCCGCGATCGAGGTCACCGACGAGAAACTGCAGCTCGCCAAGGAACTCGGCGCCGACATCACCATTGACGCGCGAACCGAGGACCCGGCGGCAGTCCTGCAGTCACACGGGGGCGCGGACGTCGCCATCGGCCTGGCCGTCGACGACAAGTCCTTCGCCGCCGCCTACGCCGGCCTGCGCCGCGGCGGCCGGCTCGTCCTCGTCGCGCTGCCCGCGGCCGGCACGCTCCCCATCCCGGTCTTCGACACCGTGCTCAACGGGACCTCGGTGATCGGCTCCATCGTAGGTACCCGCGCCGACCTGCTGGACGTCTTCGCCTTGCACGCCGCCGGGCGGACCCGGGTCATCTATGAGACCAGGCCCCTGGCCGCGGTCAACGAATCCATCCAGGAAGTCCTGCACGGCCGGGCCAGAGCACGCATCGTCATGACGCCGTAGCGACCACGTCATAACGCCGCGGAGACCAGTTACCACGCTGCACGGACCAGACACCCGTCGGCCACCAGGAGAAGGAGCAGACCATGCAAGGACAGCAGGAAGACAGTGTGCCCCGGACAGTGGCCACGACGGCAACGCAGCTGCCACGGCAGGGCCGCGCGGGCATGGTCAGCGGCCGGGTGGCCCTGGTGACCGGCGGTACCCGCGGTATCGGGGCCGCGATCGGCCATCTCCTGGCCGCCGAGGGGGCATCGATTGCGGCCGGTTACTGGCACGGGCGCGAGGGCGCCGAGAAGTTCCAGGCGGCCATGTCGGCGGAGTATCCAGACCAGCTCTGCACACTGCACGAAGGCAACATCGGCCTGGCCGACGACTGCCGGCGCGTCGTGCACGACGTCATCGATCAGCACGGCCGCCTCGACATCCTGGTAAACAACGCCGGGATCACCATCGACCGGACGGCCGCCAAG
>JBEKEK010000181.1:0-15469 GCA_050013875.1 Trebonia sp.
ACGATCTCGAATCCGTCCAGGTCCGGCAGCATGACGTCGAGAATGAGCAGGTCGAAAGGGCGGGTGCGGGCGAGGCGGAGAGCCTCCGTTCCGGTGCCCGCGGACTCCACTGTGAACCCCAGGGAGCTCAGCAGCGTGGCTACGGCGTCCCTGAGGAACCCTTCATCGTCCACGACGAGCAGGTCACCCGCGTTGATCATCACCTCATCAGATCATTACGAGCTGAAGGCTGTAGCTAAGAAACCTCCATGTTCTGCGTGAACTAGCACGGCGGGCGTTTGACGCCGAACTCACGCGATTCCCGAGCATCGTCCAGAGCCCCGGCCACCAGGATGGCGCCAGGCTCTCAGGAGGATCTCATGACGACACCCGGATCCGTTGTGACCGCGACTCGCGTGCCCGCACCCGGCGGCTGCGGGACATCACGCACCGGCACGTCGGCGTCACCACGCTCAGCACGTGGTCCCACGTCGGCGCGTACGTGGTGCATCCGCTGCCGTTCCGGCTGCGACCGATTCGTGACGTAGGCGGTGTCGCGCACGGGCTGTCGCGGGTGCTGGAGCTTTTCGGCGCGGATTTCGCCGGGTCAAGCGCGGAGAGTGTTCTACGGTCCGGGCTCTGTCGGTGGGCGCCATGGAGCCCAAGCTGTGGATGGCCGATGACGCGTGGTACGACCCGACGTCAAGCGACGCTCCCTTTCTAATCCTCTCTAATCCTCGGCCCCAGTCCCGCTGGCCGCCCAGCGTCATTTTCCAGCACTTCGGCCGACCCGTGCGCGTCTGCCACACCGGTCCCTTCACCGTCCTGGTGAGGAACCACAACCTGTTGAATCCCGATCAGGAAGGAGTGCACCATGCGTAGAGCACCGCTGACCGCGCGCGTGGGGGGCGCTGGGCGGTGTGTGCGCCGTCGGCGTGCTGGCGGCGGTCACGAGCGCCCCGGCCAGCTCCGCCTTCCAGACGGCGACCCAGAGCCGGACCGTCCAGGTCTGGATGACAGTTCATCGGCAGGCCGCGCAGCGGTTCGTCGACGCGGCCAGCACGCCCGAGTCGCCGAGCTACCACCGGTTCCTCAGCCCGAGCGCCCATACCCGGAGGTTCGGTCCCAGCGCCGCGCAACTGAAGGCGCCGCCACCGCTCCACCATCTCAGCAGAGTGTGCGAGAGTGGCGCGGAGCGCGGTGGTGGCTGGGCCTGCTGGGACTGGCCGTGGCTTGTTTCGGGCTTGCTATCTTGTACTACCGGCAGTCGCTGACCGCGCCGTTCAACTCCGATGGCGCCGGCAACGTCCTCCAGTCGCAGGCCCTCCTCCAGGGGAACTGGCTGCTGCGTGGCTGGTGGTCCTCTGACGTGTCGTTCTACGGCACGGAACTCCCCGAATACGCGCTCGTGACGGCGATCCGTGGCCTTTCCCCGAACGTGGTCCACATCTGCGGCGCCCTCACCTACACGCTCACCGTGCTCTTGGCCGCCCTGGTCGCCCGGGGGCGCGCGCGGGGCGCGGTCGGCTACTGCCGCGCGGGCATCGCCGTCGGGATCACCCTGGCCCTGTCTATCACCGGCAGTGTCGCGCTGTACCTCGAGAACCCGGACCACGCCGGCACTGCGGTCCCCGTCCTGGCCCTCATGCTTCTGCTCGACCAGGCGCAAAGCCGTGCCGGTGGCCAGGTCGGCGGCCGCTGGCTGGCCCCGGTCGCGGCATGCGCAATCCTCGCGATAGCCGACGTCGGTGATCAGCTGACCCTCGCGGCCGCGACTGTGCCAGTCGGCGCCGTTTGCGCAATCCGCCTGCTCACAGCCCGCTCGCGGAAGGGCGAGAACCCGGCACCGGTACAGCCCGACCGCGCGCTTCTCGTGGCCGCGGCCGTCTCCGCAGGGCTGGCGTGGCTCGCGAACCGGATGATCCGCGCCCTCGGCGGATTCGATTTGCGGCCGGTCAACGGCGTGGCGCTCGCCCCGCTGAGCCAGATACGGACTCACGCGAGCTTGCTTTGGCACGCGATCGTCATCCTGTTCGGCGCGAACGCGCCGAACAGGTCGCCGCAAATGACCAGCGCCCACGTGCTGCTTTCACTGATGACCGGGTTGCACGGCATCGGCCTGCTGCTCGCCGCGGTTGGCCTGACGCTGGGGAGCGCATCGCTGCGTTCTCGCCACGCCGACCGGGTGACACAGGTGCTCGCGGTTTCGGTTCTCGTGATCTTGGCGTTCGGCGTTTTCACCACGCTGGTCGCCTCACGCAGCTACTTCCACGAGGTCGCGATCCTGATGCCGCTGGGCGCCGCCCTAGCCGGCCGCACGCTAGGGCCGCTGGCGGGGCGTCGCCGAGCGCGCTCAGTTCCGATCGCCGCCCTTGCCCTGGGCACATGGCTCATGCTCGCCGTGGCCGAACTGTGCTACGCCGCCACCTGGCCAACCGTGCAGCCGTCGCAGCAGGCCGTGGCCGCCTGGCTCGTGAGTCATCATGAGCGCGTCGGCTTGTCCGGCTACTGGCAGGCGGCTTCGACCACGGTGACGAGCGGCGGCCACGTTCTCGTCGCCGGCGTTACCCTCCCCGACGCGCGATCCGCCGGGCAGCCCGCTTCTGACCAGGCCGCCGCCTACCGCTGGGAGTCATCCGCCGACTGGTATCAGCCCAGCCGCCACGACGCCACCTTCGTCATCGCCGTCACCGACCCGACGGCTACGTCAGTCGGCGGACTGGCAGTACCAGCGGTTCGCGCTAGTTTCGGCCCGCCCGCTGCGCAGTACCAGGTCGGCAATGAAGTCATCATGCTGTACAACTACAACCTCCTCACCCGCCTCACCCCAACCAGTTTCCCCGGCTGAAGCCGACGCGAGCAGAGGCATAAAATCAGTGGCTGGCCTCGGGCAGCTCGTTAAGGTGCCTGCGGCATCGGCCGTTTAATTCCCGGAGCTTGCTATTCTGCGGCTTTGATGCGATGGTGAGAGAGCTATCAGCAAATGTGTTGCTCCAGACCTAGGCAGCTGAAGAGACGCAGCCCGGGGGATGTGATTAACGGCTGTAGCCAGCATTTCATCCTCGGACGAGTTTCTTAGCCGCGGGGTTACCTGATCATCTGGCGGAAATCCGCGATGAGCATTATCTCCTCATGACGTTCTTTTTGGCATGTCCGGAAATAAATGCGAGCGCTGGCCGTCGCCGCCGTCTCGGGCACCGTTACGTCTGCGCACCATGGGAAAGAAGATCGCGATGACCGGTACGTTTACTGGCTGGACCACGCGCGGGATCGGGGCCGGCGCCGGGGATCGGCCCACTCCCAGGCTCGCGGTCATCCTGGGCGGCGTCGCCTGGATCGTGGCGACGCTCCAGTACGCCGTAGTGCAGGTCGTGGTGGCCGCGGCGTGGCACCATCCGCCCTATAGCTGGCTGGGCAATTACATCAGTGACCTGGGGAACACTGCCTGCGGGCCGTTCACGGTGCCGCACGGCACCCCGTCCTACGTGTGCTCCCCGATGCACTCGGCTATGAACGCTTCATTCATCATCACCGGGATTCTCACGATCGCCGGGGCCGTCTTGCTGCGGCACTTCTGGCCGCGCGGCCGGGGCACCGCCGTGGCGCTGGTCTTGTGGGCCATCACAGGTCTCGGCAAGATCGTCGTCGGCCTGGTTCCGGAGAACACCAACATCAGCCTGCATCTGCTCGCCGCGTTCAACATCCCGGTCGGCTGCGTCGCCGTCCTGCTCCTCAGCCTGCCGTCCCGTCAGGCCAACCGTGCCCTCAGTGTCACCGGCATGGTGCTGGCGGTCGTCGGGCTGGCCGCAACGGTGCTGTCCACCGCGGCCGAATTCGCCAGCTCCTCATCCCTCGACCTCGGGCTGAGGGCCGGCGGCATGGAGCGGGTAGCCGACTACCCCGGGAGCCTGTGGATCTTGATGATCGGCATCATCGCGGTCCTGTCGGCCGGCGCCCGCGTCGGCCGACACGCAGCCCCGCCGCCACGCTAGCTAACCATGGGCCACGCTCCGCGCGTGGGCCAGCCAGCCGGAAACGAGAAAAGAAGACGTGAGAAACAGTGGCAGTAGATTGCGCGCTGGCGCCAGGCTCGGCGCGTTGCTCATCGCGCTCGGTGCACTGACGGTCGGCGCGACCGCAGCCGGTGCCGGCGCAGATGCCGTCACCGCCCCGGCCGCGCAGCAGGGGGCGAGGACGGGGCTGGTCGCGATGACGGCCGGCGGGGCTGTCCGCGGCAAAGCGGCCCAGATGATGGATGAGTTCCTCGGCATTCCCTATGCGGCGCCGCCGGTCGGCCCGCTGCGCTGGCGTCCCCCGCAGCCGGCCGCGCCATGGGCCGGGATCCGCGAGGCCACGGCGTTCGCGCCGCACTGCCCGCAGCCGCCGTCGGGGTTCGGCGTGGCCAGCACGTCAGAGAACTGCCTCTACCTGAACGTCTTCGCCCCACCGGGCGCACGGGGCGGCCAGCTGCCCGTGATGGTGTGGATCCACGGCGGTTCCTTCCTCGTCGGCGAGAGCGACGACTACATCCCGGCCGGTCTGGTGCACCGCGGAATGATCGTCGTCACCATCAACTACCGCCTTGGTGCGCTCGGCTTCCTCGCCCACCCGGCGCTGGCCAGCCGTCCCGGCGGGCCGTCGGGCAACTACGGGCTGATGGACCAGCAGGCCGCGCTGCGCTGGGTCCACGCCAACATCGCCGGCTTCGGCGGTAACCCGCGCAACGTGACCCTGGCCGGCGAGTCCGCCGGCGGGCTCAGCGTCCTGTCGCAGCTGGTCTCCCCCGGCGCCCGCGGGCTGTTCGCCCGCGCCATTGCCGAAAGCGGCACCTATGACCTGACACAGACACCGCTGGCGACGGCCGAGACCGCAGGGGAAGCATTCGCCGCCAAGGTCGGCTGCGCCAGCCAGTCCGCGGCCTGCCTGCGTGCCCTGCCGGTCTCGGACATCGTGGACAATGAGGACTTCGCCGGCTACCAGCCCGATGTCGACGGGGCAGTGCTGACTCAGTCGATCGGGCCTGCGCTGGCCAGCGGCCAGTTCAGCCGCGTCCCGGTGGTCAACGGCACCAACCACGACGAGTGGCGCCTATTCGTCGCCCAGGCACAGCTGGACGGCGCCCCGCCGGTCACCGCGGCGAACTACCAGGCGGAAATCGCCGCCACCATCGGCGTCCCCGCCGCCGTCGCCGCCGTGATCGCGGCCCGTTACCCGCTCAGCGACTACTCCAGCCCTTCGGTCGCGCTCGGCGCGGTCGGCACCGACGCGATCTTCGCCTGCCCGGCGCTGACCGTCGACCAGTCACTGTCGAAATACGTGCCGGTATACGCCTACGAGTTCAGCGACGAGACCGCGCCCGAGCGCTACCTGGCCCCCGTCGGCTTCCCCTACGGAGCGGCACACGAATCCGAGGTCCAGTACCTGTTCAGCCTGCGCAACGCGCCATTCCCCGGAGTGCTCACCCCCGCGCAGCAGTACCTGGCCGCAGCCATGAAAACCGACTGGGCGACCCTGGCCCGGACCGGATCGGAGTCCCCGCTCACCTGGCCGCAGTTCGACTCGGCCAGCCCGCAGGTGCTGTCCCTGACCACACCCCAGCCGCAGGTCGAGACCAGCTTCTCCGCCGAGCACCAGTGCGCGTTCTGGGCCCAGGCCAGTTAAACCAGGCGCGCCAAGCCATAGCACGATCACTGCCTGCGAAGGCCTAATACGGGGTCGGGAAATGATGAGCTCGTCCACATCCGCTTCTGACGTCGATGTCGTGGTGATCGGAGCGGGCAACGCGGGTCTCACCGCGGCGGTGCGGCTCGCCCAGTCCGGTGCCGCGACCGTGCTGCTCGAGCAGCACAACATCCCCGGCGGGTGTGCCACGTCGTTCCGCCGGGGGCGGTTCGAGTTCGAGGTCGCGCTGCACCAGCTGAGCGGGCTGGGCACCGAGAACCACCCGTTCCAGATCCGCCAGCTGCTCGGTGAGCTCGGCGTCCTGGACCGTCTCGAGTTCGTCTACGAGCCAGACCTGTACCGGGTGACCATCTCGGATCTCTTGGACGTGACCCTGCCCGCTGATAAGACGGGTGTCGTCGAGACGCTCGCTGCCCTGCACCCCGCGGAACGGCAAGCCGTCGAGCGGTTCCTGGACCTGGTCAGTGATGTTTTCCAGGAGTGGATCGGCTTCACCTACCTGGGCGGCTCGCAGCTCGGGCCGGACGAAGCGAAGAAGAAGTACCCGCTGTTCACGCATTACGCGCTGCGCACGCTGCGCGAGGTCCTGGACGAGCTGTTCGTGAGCCAGACCCTGAAGACCATCCTGGCCGCCTACTGGCCCTACCTCGGCCAGACTCCCACGAGTCTCGCTTTTGTCGACTACGCGGTGATCTTCGAGGTGTACCTCGAATACAAGCCGGCGCACATCAAGGGCGGCTCGCAGGCCATGTCGAATGCCCTGCTCGACCAGTTCCAGCGGCTCGGCGGCGAGGTGCGCTTCAATTGCGCAGCCGATGCCATCCTAACCGAGGACGGCCATGTCACAGCGGTCCGCACCGTCGGCGGCGACACCATCTCCTGCCGGGCGGTTGTGTCCAACGCGAGCACCCCGGTGACCTACGGCCGGCTGCTTGATACCGGGATGCCCGCGGCGGTCCGGCAGGATCTGGCCTCCCGCCCGATCGGCGTGTCGGGCTGCATGGTGTACCTCGGCCTCGATGCCACCCCGGGCGAGCTGGGCATGACCGCGAGCACCAACTTCTGCCTGGCCGGGTTCGACCATGACCTGCTGGGGCCAAGGCGCGACGAGATCGGGGATCCCCGGGCGATCGCGGTCACCTGCTACTCGCTGGCGGACCCGTCGTTCTCCCCGCCCGGCACGACCCATCTGGTCATCATGGACCTGCAGTACAGCGAGCCCTGGACCCGGCTGCCGCCAGCGGAGTACCTGGACGCGAAGTTCGCCTACGGCAGCAAGCTCGTCGATTTCGCCGAGCGAACCTTCCCCGGGCTGCGCGAGAAGATCGTCGAGGCCGACGTCGCCACTCCGGTCACCGTGATGCGCTATCTCCGCCACCCGGGTGGCGCGATCTACGGCTTTGACCAGACACCGTCGGACCAGGCGCTGTTCCGCCGCAACGACGTCATCGTGCCGGGCCTGCATCTGGCCGGCGCGTGGACGGGAACCGGAGGCTTCCAGCCAACCCTCACGGCCGGGGCAGCCGCCGCCGACGCGGTGCTGAACACGATCGGGCGGAATCGCCGCAGCTCAAAAGAGGCGGCACGATGAGCAAGGGCAGCGCCTACGATGCGATTGACCGGTACGCCGGCATCGCGGCGTCGATCGCGGCGGCTCAGCCGTCGGGGGCCGACGAGCTCCGGGCCAGCGAGCCAGGCACTGTCGTCGAGCGTCTCCATCCCTACCGGCTCTCGCTCAAGGTCGCCGACGTCATTGCGGAGACCCCGACCACCACGACGCTGCGGATGGCGTCGACCGGCCCGGACCTGCCGCCCTTCCTGGCCGGCCAGTACGTCAACCTGTTCGTTGATCTTGATGGCACCCGCACCAGCCGCCCCTTCGCGATCTCGTCCGCTCCCGCCGATCACGGCCATTACGACCTGACCGTGCGCGAGGTCACCCGCGGATTCGTCTCCCCGTACCTGGCGCGGGGCGTCCGGCCCGGCGACGTCTTCAGCAGTACCGGCCCTATGGGCGAGTTCTTCCGCAACCCGCTGTTCCACGGCGACCGGCTGATGTTCCTCGCGGGCGGTTCAGGCGTGGCACCGGCCCGGAGCATGATCCGGGACATCGCTGCTCGCGGCGGAGCCAGCCGGCTCTGTCTCGTCTACGGCTCGAGGGACCCGGACGACATCATCTTCCGCGACGAGCTGGACGAACTAGCGCGCGCCAACGACACGATCGACATCGCCCACGTCATCTCCCAACCCGATCACAGCTGGGACGGGCGAACCGGCTTCATTACCGGCGATCTCATCGCCGAGCTCGCCGGCCCCTATCTCCACCAGACGACCTACTACCTGTGCGGTCCGCCCGCCATGTACGACTTCTGCGTGGGTGAGTTGCAACGACTTGGCGTCGCCCGGCGCCGCGTCCGGTACGAGGCGAACGGCCCGCCCACCCAACCCGAGCGGCTCCACGACTGGCCCGGTCACCTAGACCCAGCAACCACAATCGCGGTGAACGTCGACGGCCGGGGCAAGTTCCAGGCACCGTGCGGCGAACCTCTACTCAACAGCCTTGAGCGGGCCGGCTACCAGCTCGAAGTCGGCTGCCGATCCGGGCACTGCAGCCTGTGCCGGGTGAAGATCCTCTCCGGAACCGTGGTCGATGGACCCGAGGCCCTCATCCGAAAATCCGACGAATGGACCGGCCACACCCACGCCTGCACCGCGTTCCCGGTCACCGACATCGAGGTCCAACTCTGACCAGCGAATCGTTACCAGGGCGCCCGCCACGGCACCGAATGCCGCCGAGGATGACAATCCCGACCAGCGCACCCGCCAGTGAACCGCGGACCCTGGCGGCGGTCCGGCCGATGGGGCCTGGCAGGGTGGCGTATTCCTCATGGGGCGTATTTGGGCCGGTCGGGTCTCTATCTGAATGCGGACTCAAGTGCTTTCAGGCCGACTTCCGGATCGAAGAGCCCGTGGTAGATCGGAGGGATCTCCTTATCCACGCCGAACAGGCCGTAGACGGCGTGCATGGCTCCGTGGACGGAGTACTCGACGGTGAACACTACGTCTTCTGGCAGGTCGGTGAACTGGCCGAGGAAGGCAAAGTTGCCGGCGCGGTCGGGAAGCACCCGGGGCCGGTCTTCGGGGACGCGGCGGCTGAAGACGGCCGACGCGTACGGCATCATCACGGTGGTGACGTCTGTGGTCGCGAGCACATCGCCGAGGATGTCCGCAAAGCCGAGCTGGTGTACGAGTTCGGTGACGATTTCCGCGCCGGTGGCCTGGGACATCTTTTTCTTGACGTAATCGCCGCCGGAGTCGATGAGCAGCCCGTAGCCCCACAGCGTGCAGGTATCGGCGGCCATGCCCGGGAAGTGCGGCTGGTGCGGGACGACGACCGACATCAGCCAGCCGGAGTCGATCCAGGTCATCAGCGCGCCGGTGCCCGGCTGATTACCGGAATACTTGGTGATCCGGTCCAAGAGTGCCCGGTCGTGCATGGTCAGCGTGAACGATTCCCATTTATTTTCGTCGATATTGCCGTAGAAAGTACTGGGCCGGCCGAAATCGGGGGCCTTGCCGGCGATGGTGTCCCAGAACGCCCAGCTGCCGTCCCGGCGGTCGCGGATCAGCTCCGGGACGGAATCCTTGCCGGCGTAGGCGGAATCTGCCGTGATTGACCCGAGCGTCATGAACAGGTAGTCGTTCTTGCCGAGCTCAAGCTGAGTATCTGCGCCATTCTGGCGGTAACAGAGACTGGTCGCCCGGCGGGGGCCGCCGTCATCGCGGAAGTCGGCGTCGGTGGCCGTCACGCCGAACCGCACGTCGACGTTATTCGCTCGCAGCCAGTCCTGCAGCGGCACCACGATCGAGTCGTACTGGTTGTAGACGGTACGGCGGACGCCGGAGAGTGTGTGCAGGCGCGGGAACTCCTGCACGAACCGGATGAAGTAGCGGCGCAACTCGATCGCGCTGTGCCAGTTCTGGAAGGCGAACGTCGTCCGCCACATCTGCCAGAAGTTCGTCTCGAAGAAGTGCCCGGAGAACATCTCGTCGATCCGGCGGGCTCCGAGTACATGCTCGGGGAGCGCGAGCAGGCGGGCCAGCTCCGCCCGGTCGCGGCCGTTGAACCCGTACGCGGCCGCGTCGAGAATCTCGTGACTGGCGCCGATGAGGCGGGCGTGCGCCTCCGTCTTGACGCGCTCATTGAAGTCGATGATGGCCTGCCGGGCCGACCGGGCGGGGTCATCGCGATCGGGAATGGTCTCCAGCAGATTCCACAGGCAGCGGTAGGCCTCGTCCTCCAGCATGCGCCCGCCGCGGGTCACGTAACCGGGCTGCACCGGCGACACCGCACCGTCCAGCGAACCGCCCGGCACGTTCAGCGTCTCCAGTATGTGGATGTTCTCACCCGGCACGCCCGCATCCCGGATCAGGAAGGCGGCCGCCGCCATGCTCGCAATACCGCCCCCGACCATCCACACGTTCGTTTCCGGCTGGCTGACCGTCATATTCGGCTCCTTCCGTAAAGCTGGCTATCGCTGATGCCGGGAGAGTCATGGCCGGTGCATCCGGCGCTCAGGTCGCCAGGATCTCGTCGAGCCTGCCGAACGCGATCTGGTGCAGAAGGCTGGAGTTGCCTCGCTGGCAGTGCATCTCTGTCCCTTGGTCCTCGGTGGCTGCCCCTCCGGATCAGCGAACCGCGCAAGCCGATGCGTCAGCCCGCAGGCGCCGGCACCGCCGGCGGAGACGCCACCGGCGTGACCGTGCGGGGACCGGGGCGGAACCGGTTGCCGATCATGGGCAGGGCAAGCCGGTCCAGTCCCAGGTAGCCGGCGTTGCGCCAGGCCAGGATGAGGAAGACCGCGACGATCGCGTACGCGGGGTTCACCCCGGCGGATCCGGTGAACATGTAGACGAGGTTGAGGCTGAGGCCGGCGACGGCGGCAAGCCCGGTGAACAGGCCCAGGATCAGCAGCACCCCGATGACCAGCTCGCTCACGGTCACGAGCTTGGCGATCCATGACGCGTTCGGGACGACGAAGTTGTGCAGGAAGGCCGCCCACCAGCCGTAGGACGCGCCGGCGCCCTTGCCCGCCGTCGATCCGGTGACCCCGGCGGTCGCGAACCCCTTGACTCCGGCGCCGCCGCCGTTCCAGAAGACTGCCTTCTCGCTGCCCCACAGCTTCTGGTAGCCGGCGTTGAGCCACCCGTAGCCGAGCCACAGCCGGGCCACGAGCCACAGCACGCTGGCGGCCTTCGAGCGGTAGAGCCAGTCGGCGGCGCGCAGGTTCCGACGTTCGGCCGGTGGTGTTCCGGCCGGGCCGCCCTCCGCTGTTAGCGCGTCGCGCGGTGCTTGCGTGTTCATGTGATTCCCTTTTGTTTCGCTAGTTCTTGGGACTACGGCCGCCGTCGCGCGCCGGTCAGGCAGAATCCGGGCCGTGGACCCCGACCACCGGCTCGGCCGCTCGCCCGGTCACGGCCGAGCCGTTCGCGGGAGTTCCGTTGGCGGCCGGGACCAGGACGGGCGGGCCGGCCGCAGGCGGCGCGGCGGGCAGGCCGGCGGCCGCTTTCTCGCCGGCCAGGAAGGAGCCGAGTTCGGCGATGGTGGTCATGAGGGGGGCGGGGAACACGACGGTGGTGTTCTTGTCGACGCCGATCTCGACCAGGCTCTGCAGGTTGCGGAGCTGGAGGGCCAGCGGGTGGGCCATCATGATGTCGGAGGCGTCCCCGAGCGCGGCGGCGGCGAGGGACTCGCCCTCGGCGTTGATGATCTTGGCGCGCTTCTCCCGCTCGGCCTCGGCCTGCTTGGCCATGGCGCGCTTCATGGTGTCGGGCAGCTGGATGTCCTTGAGCTCGACGAGGGTGACCTCGACGCCCCATTCGACGGTCGAGACGTCAAGGATCTTGCGGATGTCCAGGTTGATCTTGTCGGTCTCCGACAGGGTCTGGTCCAGGCTGTGCTGGCCGACGACCTTCCGCAGCGTGGTCTGCGCGATCTGGTCGATCGCGGACTGGACGTCCTCGATCGCGACGACGGACTTCACCGCGTCGACCACCCGGAAGTAGGCCACCGCCGAGACGTCGACGCTGACGTTGTCGCGGGTGATGATGCCCTGGGACTGGATCGGCATCGTCACGATCCGCAGCGACACCCGGTGCAGCACGTCGACGAACGGGACGATGATCCGCAGCCCCGGC
The DNA here is from genome assembly GCA_050013875.1 of Trebonia sp. Lineage (GTDB taxonomy): Bacteria > Actinomycetota > Actinomycetes > Streptosporangiales > Streptosporangiaceae > Trebonia. The sequence continues at coordinate 11,860 of JBEKEK010000181.1, forward strand.
GTCCGCGCGCCGAGCACCCTCCCGAGCCGGAACAGCACCCCCTGCTCGTACTGCTTCACCACCCGCACCGACATCGCCGCGCCGATCAGCGCCAGCACCACCACGATAACGAGCACAACGATCAGGGCTTCCACCACGAACCTCAATTCCGGGAAACATGCGACTAACTTTTGGATAAAAAAAACCGGACCCTGCTGTGCCGCCGCGAATTCGCGGGGCACCCTGCCAGGGTCCGGAGCTGTTATTTCGACAATACGCGCCCTCTGCCTATATAGGAAATTGCGCCGCGAACGCTCACAGCATCAATTCGCTGACGGGGCTGGGCTGGCGCGTTCCGCGGCGTCGGTGGCGAGTTCGTCGGCGATGGTGAGCCGCTGGGGGCGGGTCAGCGTGCTCAGCGCGGCTTGCGCGGGTCGGATGCCAGCACTTCCGCTGCGTCGGTGAAACTCCACTGGCCGGCATGCCGGTAGCCGTCTGCGGTCACAATTCCACCAATACGATGATGCCGCGGATGCTCAGGAAGCAGGCAATCGACGCGCTGGCCCTTTGCTGAAAGGCCCGTCTGCGACGATCGTCTTCAGCGTGCCCAGGGACCGCTCGTCGGCGCTGCCCGCAACGGGGTAGGCAATGCCGATGGACTGTCCGGGGCAGCCGGTGACGGCAAACAACTCGTAACTAAGCGTGATCGGTCCGACGAACGGGTTGTTGTACCGGAGCCGGCCGGCCGTGAACCCGTCGACATCATGGCGCGCCCATAGCTCGCGGAACTCATCGCTGTGTCCCGACAGGTCACTGACCAATTCCTGCAGGACCACGTCGTCTGGATGCAGGCCACAGTCGGCCCGGAGGGTGGCCACGGCGAGCCGTGCGACAGCGGGCCAGTCGATGTACCGCTCACGGGCGCGGCGGTCGCGGAACAGGAACCGCAGCACGTTCTGGCCGGGCGTGTAGCCGACATGCAGCGCCTGGGCCAGGCGGTTGGCGGCGAGCACGTCGGTGTAGCGGCCGAAGACTACCGCGGGCAGGCCGTCGAGTTGCCCCAGCAGGCCCGGTAGCCCCGGCCGGACGCTTTCGGCGGGTGCCCGGTACTGATCAGCATCGTGGCCGGCGAGCTGCCTGAGGTAACCGAGTGCCTCGTTGTCAAGCCTGAGCGCGCGGCCCAGGGCGGCCACTACCTGGGCCGACGGGTTGCAGTCCCGGCCCTGCTCCAGACGGGTGTAGTACGGCAGGCTGACCCCCGCCAGGGCGGCCAGCTCGTTCCGGCGCAGACCGGGCGAGGGCCGCCGACCTTCGGGCGCCAGGCCTGCCTGCTGGGGGGGCAGCAGCTTGCGCCGCGCCCGGAGGAAGTGTCCCAGGGCGTTGCCAGCGCCTTCCGGCTGGCGTCTGGGGGGTGGCGTTGGCGCCATGGTGGATATCCTAGCGTGGGCCGCCCCACGTCCACTCGGGCGGGACAGGAGGCCCCGGGGTGGTGCTCACCCGGTGCCGTGATCGAGTTGTCCGCCCGGACGGCCAGGTTCTCCAGGAAATAGTGCTCGGGGAACCGGGCCGCGTCGGTGAGGGTGGCTGCTGTCGGGTTCAGTGTCCATGCCCGCTGTTTCCTTTCACGCTTGGCCTGCGACCTGCTCCTTTTCGCTGAGCTCGCCTGGCAGCTCCCCGCGGCACAGCGCGCTGATCGCCTCGTCGCGCAGCCCGGCGTGCCGGGCCACCGCGGAATGGGCGAACAGCTCGTAGGCGGCCTGCCACACGGCGCCGACAGTGAGGATGATCACCTGGCGGGTCCGCTGGTCAAGGGACGTGTACTTTTCCTCCGCAGCCTGCAGGGCCAGGAAACTGGAGCCGATACCGGGGTTGAGCAGGGCCGGGTTGCCGAGCGTGTCCTGGGCGACTGACATAGCGTGCGCTCCTACTGGTCCAGGCCGGTTGCATCGGCGGGCACGTCGTAAGCCATCAAGGTGAACGAGACGGTGATGAACCAGCCCATCAGCGCGGTCACATCGACGATGCCGGGGTCCTGAGGAGCTGCCGAGCGCGCTGGAACAGGCCCTGGGGAACGCGCCGGGGCTGGGCCAGCGTGCAGGCGAGCTCGTAGACGACTTGCTGGCGGGGGTCTTCGAACGATGTCGGCAGGCCGGCGATCATGCACTGCACCTTCTCCGGCTCCAGGTCGCCTAGTTCCTCGGCGATCCACTCGTGCTCATAGTTGCTGTACGCGGCGAGCCACCGCCCGATGATCACGTTGGTGGCGATCTCGATCTCGGCCTTGCTCAGCGTGGACTCGGTCTGGAAGTACGCCCCGGTGGGCACGATCGTCTGCGACAGCTTCGGGTTGGACAGCCAGATCTTGTGCGGGCCGGGGACCAGCCCGCGCAGCCCTTTGGTGAATTCATAGGCCACGCGCATGTCGGCGGTCATCTGGTCGAACCGTCCAGCCACGAATACTCCCGCATACTCCCGCCGGGCCTGACCCTGACAGGGTCAGGCCGAAGACTCCTAACGCGGGACCATCCGGGTTACGTTGGGGGGAGTTGCTCCGGACCTCGGTAGCTCAGGACGCTCGCTGACGCGAGTGCCGCCGAGACGCCACCGGGGCTTTTTCGTGCCCGCCGTGAGCTGGCGATCTTCCCCGCCCGGCGTGACAGCCCCGCTCCGCGCCCTGGCGCGTCAGGCCGGCTGCCGCGGGCGCACGACCAAGATCCGACCAAGGCAAAACCACACAAGGAGTCACCATGGCACCGCAGAACGGAAGCAAGTACCGTGCGATCGTCGATACCCACCGGCACCCGGTCGGGGCCAAGCTCCGGGACAAGATGGCGGAGGCCGGCCTGTTCGACCCGAAGAAGCCGCTCCCGCAGGCCAACGCCCAGGACTTCTTCGCCACCCGGGATTTCCTCGACCTGGACTACGGCGTGTCCCAGCAGCGCGAGGGCGGGATCACCCTCAGCATCGCCAGCAACGGCGGCGAGGTGGACTGGATCTCGGGCCTGCTGAAGGTCAGCACGGTCGATGCCCTGAAGTTCCTGCGCGACGAGGACCTGGAGATCCAGGACCGCTTTCCGGGCGAGTTCGAGAGGATGGCCAACGCGCACGCGCTCGAAGAGAGCTGCCGGCCGGTCGTCGAGGAGAATATCAAGGGCGGCGCCAAGGCGATCGCGGTGTCCTCCAGCTACGGCGACGGCACCGACCGCGTCTTCCTCGACAGCCCCAAGGCCGAATGGCTGTGGGAATACGCGGAAGCGAACGACCTCGTGGTCCACGTTCACCCGCCCATGGTGGCGCTCGGGCACGAGGCGCTCATGCAGTACCGCCTCAACGAGGCGGTCGGCCGTCCCTTCGACTCGACCGTCACCGCCGCCCGGATGATCGGCTCCGGCGTGTTCGACCGCCACCCGAAGCTCCAGGTGCTGATCGTCCACATGGGCGGCGGGCTAACGTCGACGATCGGGCGCCTCGATTTCAACTGGCACCTCAACTACAACGGGATCGCCAGGCCGCCGGCCGGCAAGCCGTACACGAACAAGCGGAAGCCATCGGAGTACTGCAAGACCAACCTCCTGGTCGACGGCATGGGGTTCAGCGCACTTGCGTTCCGGGCCGCGGTTGAGATGTGCGG
>JBEKEK010000182.1:0-28463 GCA_050013875.1 Trebonia sp.
TGGCCGCTGCCGTCTCGTCCTCGATTGGGACGAGACGGCACGGCCAGGCCGGCTCGTCTGGTTCGTGCAGGAACCGGACCTCGATGCCCGCGTCGGCCGACGGGACACCGAGATTATGTGCGGCCGTGAGGATAAAGTCCCCGTAAACGAGGACACCGGAACCGGTTCGTTCTCCGTCGATATATACCGCGCAGGTAGCAGAGGCAGCCCGGTCCAGCCTGCTCCTCATCCTGAATCCGCGCTTCCTGTAGTCGGCTCGGTGCCACTATCTGGCGCCTTCCAGCGCAACGTGACTGAAATCGCTGCTTCACCGGCGGTGCTGGCGACAAACCACCATCCCATCTTGCCGGAGATCTTGACACCGAGGGTCAATTCGATCTCATCGGGCGCCAGCTTCTGGCGCAACCCACGCGACAGGATCTCCGCGGCTTCGGCAATCGGGGTTACCCGCTGTTCAAGCTCGCCGCCGTCGATCAGTTGCGGCGGGCCGCCCCGCTGAGAAACTAGCGACGGGTCATCAGTTTCAAAGACAACCTTCGATCCGTCGTCAAGGCTGTAACTCACGAATCCGGCCAGGATCCTGCTCCCCTCGGAGTTTCCTGTCGCAGAGAAACCAATATTAAGGGTAAGAAGGAGTCAATGCCAGTTCTCCACCAAGGGGCACGGCGTTCTCGGTCAAAGCTGGGGACGCCCAGACAGCGCTCAATGGTGGCGGCGGACTTCGAGTCCGAACTCTCCCGCCTCCTCGGCATCACCGCCGCTGCAGGTCATGGTCGTCTCAACCGACATGCAGACAGGGAACCTACAGGGCTTCACCATGCCTCGGCGGCGATCCCGGCTCGGCAGGGAAGGCCCACGTGCGGCTGATCTAAAGCACGAGCACCGCAGATCTAAGTTTCTGGGACGGCAGATCTAAAGCTTGAAGGCCGCAGATCTAAATCTTCGGCGGCCATGACAAGACGTCACGAGGGCTGCTTGACGCGGTGTTCGAGAATGCCTCCACGGGGCTCACGGGACTACCAGTCATCCGACTTCGATCACTTGGCCCCCCAGGGCGACGCGCCGGATCGAAACTGGAGAGCCGATGACTCGCCGGTTCCGGTGTTGGCGCGAATGCTTGCTGAATTGCGGCTAGCGTTCCGGGTGTGACTGGACGCTCTGTGCTTCCTCCGGATGAGTACGTGGCGTCGCTGGCGCGCAAGCGAATGGCGGCGACCGCGTTCTTCCGTGATGACCAGGGCCGGGTGCTGCTGGTGAACCCGGTTTACAAGGAGACGTGGGACCTGCCGGGCGGGGCGGTGGAGGCGGAAGAATCTCCGCATGCCGCGTGCCGCCGGGAGGTTGCCGAGGAACTAGGGCTGGACCGGCCGCCGGGTCGTGTGCTCGCGGTTGACTGGGTTCCTTCGCGGCCGGAACGTCCGGAGGGGCTGATCGTCGTCTATGACGGCGGGGTGCTGTCGGACGCGGAGATCAAGGAGATCGTGCTCGCGGACGGCGAGCTCGCGGGCTTCGCGTTCGTCGCGCGCGACGCGGTTGCCGGTCTGGTGACGCCGCTGCTTGCGCGGCGTGTGGCATCGTGTCTGGACGCAGTGGCGGTGGGCGCGGTCGCGGCGCTGGAGAACGGCAGCCCGGCTGGCTGACATCGTGGCAACGCCCGCTTCATGTCAGGCCAGGGCAGGGAAGAGAATGCAGACCCAGACGGCCGTCAGTTCCCGCGCGCCAAACGCCACGACGACAAGGCGATCGCCACCATCTGCCTGAGCTGACCTCACGCCGAGCCTGTCAGACAGAACCTCAGCGGGTCATGACGTCTGATGGACCCCACTGAGGAGTTGGCCAGATGAGAGCGTAATGAGTTCCTCGTGATCGAGAACGAGGACCATGACATCACTGCCGGAGTGCAGCACAGAGACAACGTCGTCCATTGCGGGGAACCAGAGATCGTCGATGTTACACGTAAATGTTTCGAAGCTCATCCGAGCGCCTAGCCGATCTGCAATCCAGGCAACGTGAAGCTCAGCATGCGGTTCGATCGGAAGCTCTGAGAGCCAATCACTAATTTCCTGGCTGGTCAGGTCGACGGCGTCAATCTTTGCGACAGGGTTCCGGCGGATCTCAGCAAGCCTGGAAAAGGATCCGCCTAGAAAGCTTTGAACGGCGGCGAACTCGCCGGAACTCGCTTCCACCGCAAGAGTAGCCAACACGGCTGTCAATTCAGGCGGCACATGCCCCTCCTCGTGGCCAGGTCCACGACCCTGGTCGCTTGGCTAGTTCCCTTCAAGGATGTTCCCGTCGCTATCTTGCCACGGAGCCCAGCCGATGTAGCGCGATCCTGGGGCAGACGGATCCTCGGGAAACCAGTCATGACCGTAAACGCCGCCGGATCCCTTCTTGCCACCCGTCCAATCCCACCAGTTCACGTGCCCATCCTGGCCGTCAATCCGCCAACCACGCAGCCGGTCGGGTGTCTGCTCACCGATGAGAGTTCCTGTGCCCTCTCCGGTCTCAGGATTACGGTCGTACATTTTGATGGAGTCTGGTCCGAGGTCCCCGCCCGAGTGATCGCGCGCCGCAGCTATAGCCCGGTCGTATACACACCAGCTAGCGTCAAATCGTCCGGTCTTCGGATTGCTTTAATTGCGCGGATCGTCTGGAAGGTCGCCGCCGGGGGTCGGGGGAGTCTCGACCTTGTCAAAATCGGCGGCCTCGGCCGGTCGGCCCTCGACCTTCAGTCGGTTAGCTGGGTCTTCGAGGTCGGTTTCCGGGCCTTCGGCCTCGATGCGGCCCGTCCCTGGGGTGACCGTTTCGCGGTCGAGTGTTTCTGCGCGGGCATGTCCGTGGTCGATGGTGTACTGCCGGTAAACGGCATTGACCTTGGCCCAGTGGTCAGCGAACCGTTCCGTCAGCAGGGCTGTGCCCGAACTGGCGGAGGGCGGGTGAGAGGGACCGTCACCACTGACCGCCGTGCCGGCGTCCTTGCCGGCGGCGTCCGGGTCGTCGGGAGCCGACCGGCCGCTCCGGGCCACACGGGCGTCTTCGGAACCGTCGGCCGAGTCTGACCGATCGATCCGCACGCGTCACCCACCTAGTGGCGTCAACCAGTGTCGAACGTCCTTCTCCTTGGGAAACGGGTGGATGCTGGCTGTGGTTCGACGCGGTTCCGGGAACCGTTCCTAGTCGGCGATGGGCGACGGCCACTTCGCGGTTATGCGGCGCAGTTCGAGGTCCAGTTGCGACACCTGCGCGAGCAATTCCACGCCCGACCGGACGGCGCCGCGTGCCCGGGGCGGCTGGCCAGCAGCGGTAAGCTGCTGAGGAGTATCATCAGTGGTGGCCTTGGTGCGCCGCTAAGCACCGTACCCATGAGATCGGAACCAGTCCGTCGCGAATGGTGAGCGGGGCGCGGGTCACTCCCAGCAGGGAGATCAAGCGCCAGCGCCGGAGACGTGAGCACTCCTGCTGGGACCACCTGATAATTGCTCCACTATGGCCTAAGTACGGAGTGAATCTCGGTACGCTGCTTCGGACATGCGACGCCGTCGGTGCGTGTATGGCGGTACCGAAGTTGCCGTGGGTGCCCGAGGCTTTGGACAGGGGCAATACGCTGCGGCGTCCTGCGTGCGTGCACTGGACCGGCCGGGATCCGGTCGCGTGGCTCAGCCGGCATCGAGCTTGCCGATGAGGCGATCCGACTGGCAGACCTGACTGCCGCGCGGGAGCGGACTGCCGTCCTGCTGGGGCACGACCACGACGGGATTCCCGATGACGCAATAGAATTGATCGACGTCGCCGTCGAGATCCCGATGATCGGCACCGGGGCCAGTCTCAACGTGGCCGTGGCAGGCTCGCTTGTCCTGTACCGGCTGGCAGGGTTCCTGTAGCCCGATTCGATCCAGCGTAAGGTCAGTGTAGATCGGCACCCAGCTGAGGAATTGGCCAGATCGATGAGAAAGATTACTGGCCAGATCGACGAGAAGGCTTGAGGAGACACAGGTCAGCGGCATGCCGTTGGCCAAGTGTGCTGAGAACCTACAAGGTGCCGCCGAGCGTTGACCAGCTGCGCTTCTTCGCCGGCGCCGCCCGGATCCTTGAGGGCCGCGGCGCGGGCGAGTACCTGCGCGACCACACGTCCATGATCCGCCGCGAGCCGATCGGCGTCTGCGCGCAGGTGACGCCGTGGAATTACCCGCTGATGATGGCGATCTGGAAGATCGCGCCGGCGCTCGCCGCGGGGAACACGGTGGTGCTCAAGCCGTCCGACACCACGCCGGTGTCGACCCTGCTGCTGGCCGAGGTCGCGGCCGAGTTCTTCCCGCCTGGCGTGTTCAACGTGGTCTGCGGCGACGCCGGCACCGGCCGCGCGATGGTCGCGCACCCCATCCCGGCGATGGCCTCGATCACCGGGTCGGTCCGGGCGGGCCTGGAGGTCGCGCATACCGCGGCCGACGGCCTCAAGCGGGTCCACCTGGAGCTTGGCGGTAAGGCGCCGGTCATCGTCTTTGACGACGCCGACCTCGAGGCGGCGGCCAAGGGCATCGCGGCGGCCGGCTACTACAACGCGGGCCAGGACTGCACCGCGGCCACCCGCGTGCTGGCCGGCCCCGGCATCGCCGCCGAGCTCACCGACGCCCTCGCCGAGCGGGCCCGGTCGACCAGGACGGGCGGCCTCGACGTGGCCGACGCGTTCTACGGCCCGCTGAACAACTCCTCGCAACTGGCCCGGGTCTCCGGCTTCCTCGACCGGCTGCCCGCGCACGCGACCGTGCGGGCGGGCGGCCACCCGGTTCCCGGCCCCGGCTACCTATTCGAGCCGACCGTCGTCTCCGGCCTCGGCCAGGACGACGAGATGATCCAGGACGAGGTGTTCGGCCCGGTCGTCACCGTTCAGCGGTTCACCGACGAGGAGCAGGCGCTCCGCTTGGCCAACGGGGTCAAGTACGGGCTCGGCTCGAGCGTCTGGACGAGGGACCACGGCCGCGCGATGCGCGTCTCCCGGCGGCTGGACTACGGGGTCGTCTGGATCAACACCCACATCCCGTTCGTCGCGGAAATGCCGCACGGAGGCTTCAAGCACTCCGGTTACGGCAAAGACTTGTCCATGTATGGCTTCGAGGACTACACCCGGATTAAGCATGTGATGTCGTACATCGGCAGCTAGGAAATGAACCAAAAGCCAAGAGATCAAAAATCGAAAAGATTAACACCGATCAGAGTCGAACGGATTCGTGCTTATTACGTCATGTCACGGTGTCACACCACGGTGGCGGTGAGCGCATCGTGGTGCTGAAGCGCAGGTCAAGCATGAAAATTGTTTCCTGGGATTGCGTAGTAGGTACGTGTCGCCGATCGTCTAGTCACTGTGAGGCTTCATTGAGGTCTCTTTATGACACCAGGGAACCAGTTGGCTACGGAGGCGATCGTGCAGTACCTGCTCCTGATCTGCGCCGAGGGTTCGGTCGACGATGACCGCTCCGAGATGGAAGACGATGACGACCGCGTTGAGCTCGCAACGGAACCCGCGGACGCGATCCGCGGCCAGTCGGCAGAACGGCAGGGCATCCTCTTCGTGGGTGGCCCGCGGCAGCCTGCCATGGAGGCCACCTTGGAGTTTCGGGGCCAGGATGTAACGATCACGAATGGTCCGTATGCCCGTATGCATGGTCAGATTCGCGGTTTCGACGTTGTGGATGGCGCACAGCTAGAGGAGGTCATCGAACTCGCGTCTAGGCCCAATAGCCCGTGATGGGCAGTGAGGCATCCGTCGCGGACCTGCTCGCGGCCGTCGCCGCCGCTGCCTGGGATCACATCGCGGTGACCCTGACCCGGCTCACCGGGGACAGGGAACTGGCTGAAGATTGCGTTCAGGACGCCTTCGCACGGGCCCTGGTGCGGTGGCCGGTCGATGGTGTGCCCGGCAAGCCGATGGCGTGGCTGATGACCACTGCCCGCAACCGCGCCCTCGACCGGGCCAGGCGGGCGATGGTGGAGGCGACGAAGCTCCGGCTGATCGCGCGGGAGACGGCCCGCGAGCCGCCGGAGCTGGTAGCGGACGCCGCGGTCATCGCCGATGACCGTCTTGAGCTGCTGTTCGCTTGCGCGCATCCCGCACTGCCGATCGAGGCCCAGGTCGCGCTGAGCCTTTCCGCCCTGACCGGCCTGCCCGCGGCCGAGATCGCGGACGCGTTCCTTGTCACCGAGCGGACGATGCGGCAGCGGCTGTTCCGGGCCAAGCAGCGGCTGCGCCGGGTCGGCGCCCCGTTCCTGCCGCCCGACACGGACCTGCGGCTGCGGCTTCCGGCCACCCTGCACGTGATCTACCTGATGTTCAACGCGGGGTACGCGGGGCTCGGCGTCGACGGCCGGGTCCGCCCGTCCATGCTGGACGAGGCGCTGCGGCTTGGCCGCCTGCTGGTGGACCTGATGCCCGGCGACGCCGAGGCGGCGGGCCTGCTCGCCCTCATGCTGCTGCACCACGCTCGCCGTGGCGCCCGCGGGCTCGAGCGAGAGTTCGTCGCGCTGCCCAACCAGGACCGCTCCCGCTGGGACCTGGCGGAGATCGCCGAGGGCATCGCCCTGGCCCACCGGGCAGCGCGGGCAGGCCTGGTGGGGCCGTTCCAGCTGCGGGCGGCCATCGCCGCCTGTCACGATAGCGCGCCGACGGCGGCCGAGACCGACTGGTGGCAGCTCTCCGCGCTGTACGGCCGGCTCTCGCGGATGGACTCCTTCGCGTCGGTCATCCCCTGCCAGTCGCTGCCCGTCGGCGTGGCCGACAGCCCCGAGGCCGGCCTGCTCATCGTGGCCGAGCCGCCGGTGGTGAAATCGGCGGACGAAATCGAGGTGGCGCAGCTGGCGGCGGGCGCGACGATGCAGCCGGCGTTCCCCCGCTACCAGCTGCTGCCGGGCATCCGGGGTCACCTGCTGCGCCTGTCGGGGCTGCTGGGCGACTCCGCGGACGCCTACCGGGAGGCGCTGGACGCGGCCGCCTCGATCGCCCAGTACCGCGCCGAGCTGGCCGAGAAGAGAACGAGGCTGGCCGAGAAGATGTAGCCGCAGCCGAGACGATGCGGACTGGGGACGAGCTGACCGGAAAAACAGCTAACCGGGAAGCGTCGCCCCCGTGCAGGCGCCTCCCGGTCAAGCTGAGGGGCCATCCCCGGTCCTGGGGCTCATCGGGAAGCGGACCGGGGATGGCCGCGCGCAGCCACAGCAGACCCCTCAATCTGCCGGGCTTCACTGGCATACCCCCCAGAATGCCAGCGTCGCGCCGCGCCACGGTTCCGGCGGTAGAGTTACCACCCGATCACGTTGCGCATGACTTACGATAGCCGCAACTGGCATAGGTGTCTACTCACCTATGCAACTTGGTACAGTATTTTTTGTTGGTACAGGTGCGAGGGGTGGTGTCACCGGTGAACATCGACTACGACTCCGGCGAGCCGGTATACCTGCAGATCGCCCGGCTGCTCAGAGACCAGATCATCCAGGGCGAGCTGCGGGTAGGCGCGCAGCTCCCCTCTGGCAACGAAATGCAGGCCAGCGGGGGTGTCACCCGGGTGACCTATCAGCACGCCGTGGACCAGTTGCGTGACGCGGGCCTGGTGGTGACCCGGGCGGGCAAGGGCACCTTCGTGGTGGCGGTGCCGATGCTCCAGGTGGTCGACCTGTCGGCCGGGGACGAAGTGACCGCGCGGATGCCCACCGAGGCCGAACGCGAGCAGCTCGACACCGGGCTGAGCCCGGTGCTGGTGGTCACCCGGGCCGACGGCTCGGAGGAAGTGTTCTCGGCCGCCGTCACCGTCTGCCAGGCTCACGGCTGACCCCGCCGCCTGCCCGCTGTCTTTGCCGGTCTCCGGCTGTTGACTTAGCTGATACCACGTGCATAGCATAGTGATATCAGATTATGCGCCTTGCCAAGGAGGCAGTCATGGGCGTCACGGAAACTTTCGGCTCGCAGGCGAGTGCGGTGGCACCGACAGGCCGTGAAGCCGGCCCGGCCGCCGAGGGCGGGCACGCGGTGGAGATCGCGCACCTGCGCAAGACCTACGGCTCGCTGGTCGCGGTGGATGACGTGTCGCTCTCGGTCGCCGAGGGGGAGATCTTCGGCATCCTCGGACCGAACGGGGCGGGCAAGACCACCACCGTCGAGTGCGCCATCGGCCTGCGGGTGCCCGACGCCGGAACGGTCCGGCTGCTCGGCCTTGACCCGCGGGCCGACCGGGACAGGGTGCACGAGATCGTCGGCGTGCAGCTGCAGGCGAGCGCGATGCCCGCCAAGCTGCGGGTCGGCGAGATCCTCGACATGTACCGGTCGTTCTACCGCGATCCGGCCGACGTCGGCGACCTTGTTGAGGCGCTCGGGCTCGCCAGCAAGTGCGGGGACTTCTACAAGACCCTGTCGGGCGGCCAGCGGCAGCGGCTGTCGGTCGCGCTCGCGCTCATCGGCCGGCCGAAGATCGCGGTGCTTGACGAGATGACCGCCGGCCTGGACCCGGCGGCCCGCCGCGAGGCCTGGGACCTCATCGAGGGGGTGCGCGCCAGCGGGGTGACGATCCTGCTGGTCACGCACTTCATGGAGGAAGCGGAGCGGCTGTGCGACCGGGTGGCCCTCGTCGACCACGGCCGCGTCGTCGCCCTCGGCACCCCGGCCGCCCTGGCCGCGCGTACCCGCGGCGGGAAAACGGTGCGGTTCGTGCCGTCCGCCCCGTTCGAGGACCGGCTGCTCGGCTCGCTGCCCGAGGTGACCGCGGTCGAGCGGTCGGGACGGCACGTCGTCGTCACCGGGACCGGCGAGCTGGTCAACGCGGTGATCCTCACCCTCGCCGCGGCCGGCGTGACCGCCCGCGACGTGCAGCTCGATTCGTCCAACCTTGAGGACGCCTTCGTCCGGCTGACCGGAAAGCAGGCGGGCACCGGAACGGAAGCAAGCACCGTAACCGAAGCAAGCAGGGAAGGAGCAGCGGCATGAACACGCTCACAATTGCGCGGCCCGCCCAGCGGTCGGTGCCGCTGCCGGGACCGGCGCGCCGCACCGCGTTCGGGAAGATCGTGCTGAACGAGGCCAGGCTGACCTGGCGGCGGCCGGTCGGCCTGATCGGCGGCGTCGGCCTCCCGGTGGTGCTGCTGGTCATCTTCGGCGAGCTGCCCTCGTTCAAGCAGCACCTGGCGGCCTTCGGCGGGCAGACCATCTTCGACTCGTACGTGCCCATCCTCGCCTCGTTCGGTATCGCCATGCTCGCGCTGCTCGGCCTTCCGATCCCGCTCGTCACCTACCGCGAGCTCGGTGTGCTGCGCCGCCTGTCGACGACCCCGGTGCCCCCGTCCTGGGTGCTCGCCGCGCAGGCCGTCGTCCAGGGTTGCATCGCGGTGGCGGGGGTCGTCGCCGTCATCCTCCTTAGCATCTTCACCTTCGGGGCGTCCGCCCCGGCCAGCGTCGGCGGGCTGGTGCTCTCGGCCGCGGTCACCATCGCCGGGCTCTTCGCGATCGGGCTGCTGCTGGCCGCGGTGGCCAGGACCTCCACTGCCGCGAACGTCATCGGCCGGGTCACGTTCTTCCCGCTGATGTTCTTCGCCGGGCTCTGGCTGCCGCGGGCCCTCATGCCGCAATTCCTGCTGGACATCAGCAACTACACCCCGCTCGGCGCGGCCGTGCAGGCGATGCAGGCCTCGATGCAGACCGGCTTCCCGCCCGCCGCCCCGCTGCTGGTCCTGTCTGGCTACGCCGTGGTCTTCGGCTATCTGGCCAGCCGGTTCTTCCGCTGGGAGTAGATCGAATTCAAAGCGAGTAGTGAACGGGCCGTGGTCTTCGCGCGGCCCGTTACGCGTTTTCCGCCAGCAGCCGGGCGGTCTCGGCGGCCTGCTCGTGGGCGCGGGCCAACTCGGCGCGGCTGCGGCCGACCTGGTCGGCCAGGGCGGGCACGGTCTCGGCGAGCGTCAGGCTAGTGGTGATGACGGTGAGCGTCATGCCCAGCGAGGTGCCCAGGATGAGATCGAGCACCGGGATGGCGTGATCCCAGCCCTCGGTCGGGGAACCCGCGTCGTAGGAGGCGCCCTGGCTGGTCACGATCACCGCGGGCCGCCCCGCCAGCGGCTGGGTGGGGACGTCGAACGGCGCGGTGACCCCGGGAACGTGGATGTGATCGATCCACGCCTTGAGGCTCGACGGCAGCGAGTAGTTGTAGAGCGGCGCGCCGATGAGCAGCACGTCCGCCGCGGTCAGCTCGGCCAGCAGCTCCTGCTGCAGCGCCTGCGCGGCGGCCGGCGGCGCGGCCCCCTCCGGGCGCAGCCGCGGCGGCCAGTGCAGCGCCGCGTCGGCCAGATGCGGCAGCGGGTCGCGGTGCAGATCCCGGTAGGTAACCGTGTGGCCAGGTCCGTGGTCACGCCAGGCGGCGGCGAAGGTGGCGGTGATGGCCCGCGAACGGGAGCGCTCAGGATCGGCCGAGGAGTCGAGGTGCAGCAGGTGCGGCATGCCGCCATGCTAGTGATCACCGGCGAAGGCACCCCAACCGGCCCATTCCTCCCGCCAGCCTCTCCGCGTGGGGCGGGTCGCGGGGGTCGCGGGGGTCGCGGGGGGCGCTGGGCGGGGGCGCGGGGGCGCGGTGGTGCTTCCGCGCTGTCGGCCCCGCCGAGAACACCACTCTGCGGGGCCGAACGCGCGGGGGCGCACCACTCGCGCCCCCGCTTCGCCGGTCTTCAGGGCAGACCGGAAACCCGCCCTGTGATCGTCTCTTCTCCTGGCTGGCGCGGACGTCTCCGGTCCTGGGGTTCTCGTTGCTGGGCTGGTGCGGGCGTCTCTGGTCCTGGGACTTCTTTCCGGGCTGCCGCGGACGGCCCTCGTCCCGCGGTTCCATTCCGGGCTGGGGCCCACGTCTCCGGTCCTGTGGTCTCTTTCCGGGCTGATGCCGCCGCGGGGCCCCGGTGGCTGTATTTCGCTCTATCGGCCCTCCGGGCGACTGCCTTTTCCATGATCGTGGGTACTAATGGGCGTTATACGACCTGAAGTACACACAATAATGACATTGGGGTAATTTGTCCGGATCTTGAGTGCGCATCGCGCTGCCCACGGGCCTCACCCCGGCATAAGCGCCCCACAGAACCCGGCTCAGGAGAGGAGGTGGCTGGCCTTTGTCTGGGTCGGCGCCGTCGGCGCGGCTGGCGCGGCTGGCGCGGCTGGCGCGGCTGGCGCGGTGGCTGTGCTCTGCGGTGGGGCCGCGTGCTGCCACGATCCCGTGGGAGACGTGGGAGACGTGGGAGACGTGGGAGAGGAGAGCCGCCGCAGCAGCGCCGGGGTGATGTTCCGGTAGGCGGCCGGGTTGATCGGGTTGAGCCAGTGCGAGGCGCGGACGCCGGCGCTGATGTTGAGATCGAGGTCGCCGAGGACCTCATCGACGTTGTGCATCGAGAACGGGATGATCTTGGTGCCCCGGCAGTGGTGGCCGTTGGTGGCGTCGTCCATGAACGCCAGTTGCTCGGTCACCGCCTGCCGCATGGCCGCGTCCGCGGGCAGCGTTATCGCGCCGGCCAGGTCGGCCGCGATCCAGACCGCCGCCATCTCGGCGTTCAGCGGGCTGAAGAACGAGGAGTTGTAGCCGTTGAAGTACAGGCCGGGAACGCCGACCGGCCGGATCTGCCGGTAGAGCAGGAAGTTGCCGCGCTCGTCGAGCAGCCGCCGCTCGAGGTCGCCGGGCAGGAACGGCACCCCCTGGGTGAACCCGGTGGAGCAGACGACCAGGTCGGCCGGGAGCGTGCTGCCGTCGCTCAGCTCCGCGTACGGGCTGCCGCCGGAGGCGTAGAGCCGGGCGATGGTGCGGTCGCGGTGCACGGTGATGGTGCCGTCGGCGACCCCCTCGAAGAAGCCCTCGGTCGCGAGCCCGATGGCGCCACGGACGATGTCCTCCATCTGTCCGGCCGGGACGAGACCGAGCTGGTCCAGGCCGAACTGCTTCACCGAGACCGTGCCGATGGAGTTGATCATCTTACCGCGCAGGCCGGCCCCCGGGCCGTGCAGGAACTTCTCGGCGCCGCGGAGCACCCGGTACCGGAACAGTGCCTCGCCCATCCGCGTCAGCAGCAGCATCTTGAAGTTGAGCTTGCCGTTGATCTTCCGCGGCACCTTCCACAGCAGCTGCCTGGCGATGACGTCGGTGCTCGCGGCGACCCGGCTGACCGGGACGGTGACGTCACAGGCCGACTTGCCGTAGCCGACGACGAGGACGTGCTTGCCGCGCGCCTGCCCGGCGTCGTGCAGTTCGGTGCCCGCGAGCAGCAGGCCGCCGGCCGCCGCGAACTCCTCCCGGCCGGGGAAGGCGGGGATGGCGGGCTCGCAGAACACGCCGTTGGCCACCACCAGACGGTCGAACGCGTCGGTGGCGGTCGTCCCCGCGGCGTCCCGGCTGCCGAGGATCCAGCCGCCGTCGGCCGCCGGGGTCGCGGAGACCACCTCGGTCTTCAGCCGCAGCGTGCGGTCCAGGCCGAAGTGCGCGGCGTACCCGGCCAGGTACGCCTGGACCTGCTCGCCGGTCGGCCACTCGGGGTAGTCCCTTGGCATCGGGAAGTCCGAGAGCGAGTACTGCGCCTTCGGGCTCTGCGTGGTCAGGCCGGGGTAGCGGCGCGTCCGGCTCCACACGCCGCCCACGTCGGGCGTCTTGTCGAACACCACCACGTCGTGCCCGGCCTGGGTCAGCACCTTGGCGGTGGCGAGGCCGGCCACGCCCGCGCCAATGATCGCGATCCTCATGGCTAGTGG
Organism: Trebonia sp.; assembly: GCA_050013875.1. Lineage (GTDB taxonomy): Bacteria > Actinomycetota > Actinomycetes > Streptosporangiales > Streptosporangiaceae > Trebonia. Next base: position 12,743 of record JBEKEK010000182.1, read on the forward strand.
ACCTCGGGCGGCAATTGCAGCTGGATGCCGAAGTCTTCCATGATCTTCTTCATCACCCTGATGTCCTTCGGACCCGGGGGCATCTCCGCCAGCGCCTGGTAGTACCCCTCGAGCCCGGCCGGCGAGACCACCGAGATGATTCGCGACTCGGAGTCTGAGGAGTTGCGGAACGTGTGCACCACGTCGCGCGGCAGGTAGAGGTAGTCGCCCATCTCAAGCACGAAGTCCTCGCCGCCCAAGGTGACGTCCAGCCGCCCGGACAGGCAGATGAAGGACTCGTCCTCGCGGGTGTGCAGGTGCGGAGGCGGCCCATCGGTCTTCGCCGGCACCGAGTACTCGAACAGCGAGTACGCGTCGTGGGTGGACTTGCCGTCGGTCTTCATCGTGATGCCGAGACCGATCGCCGCGATCGCGTGGCCCTCGCGCGAGCGCAACATATAGCCCGCCGCCTAGTGACACGGTTTCCTCCTTCACTCACCTCCGGCGATCATCGGTGTGCCGGAGATCACAGCGTGGGCGCGGTCCCGCGTATAACGCAAATACCCGTCCCAGTCACTGGGACACTTCCGGGATCGGCGGCGGTGCTGCCAGGCGCCGTCAGCGGCGGGTGGAGTAGGCGCGGGACACCGCGGCCGCGGCCAGCCGCACGGCCGGCCCGATCCGCTCCGCCCGGACAAGCCCGCTTGGCCCGGTGACCGACACGGCCGCCGCGACCTGCCCAAGCGGGCCGAAAACGGGCGCCGCCACGCAGCTGATGCCGATGTTGCCCTCTTCGCGGTCGACCGCCCAGCCCCGGGCGGGTATCGCGGTCAGCTCCCGCAGGATGGCCACCGGGCTGGTCAGCGTGCGCGGGGTCCTGGCCGGCAGCCCGCCCGCCAGGATCGCCTCGATCGTCGCGGGGTCGCTGTAGGCGAGGATCGCGCGGCCGAGGGCCGAGCAGTGGGCCGGGATCTTGCCCCCCGCCTGCTCAAGCATCGGCATCGGCCGGTGCCCGGTGATCCGCTCGACCACCAGGACCTGGGCGCCCTCAAGCACGCCGAGCTGCACCGTGGTCTTGGCCGCCGCGTGCAGGTCCTGCAGGAACGGCAGCGCCGCCTCGCGCAGTTCGTGCCGGATCGGCGCCAGGCTGGAGATCTCGAACAGCCGGTTGCCGACCCGGTAGCGGTCCTTGGGCTTATCCAGCCAGCCGAGACGGATCATCCGGTCGGCGACCCGGTGCGTGGTCGAGCGCGGCAGCCCGGAGCGCGCCACCAGCGCGGCCAGCGTCAGCTCGCGATGGGTGGCGTCGAAGGCGCCGAGGATGGCCGCGGCCCGGTCGAGCCCGCCCATCCCCTCAGAACCATCGTCTCGCTCAGCGGGACTCATCATTGGCTCCCTGCGTCCATACGGGTGATGCTAAACCCAGTCGCGACCCGCGATGTATCGATGACGACCGCAGGAGGCTCCCATCAGCAGCACGCGAACCGCTCTCGTCGGCGGCGGCGGCACCGGCATCGGCCACGCGAGCGCCGAGCAGCTCCTGCTGGCCGGCCACCGGGTCGTCATCACCGGCCGCCGCGCCGGCGCGCTGGAGAGCGCGGCCGCGCGGCTGCGGGAGCGGACCGGCGGCACGGTGCACCCGCTGGTGAGCGACATCCGCGACCCCAACGCCGCGAAAACGGTCATGGCCGAGGTCGAGGCCGGCTACGGCGCACTTGACGTGCTGGTGCTCAGCACGGGCGGGCCGCCGCCCGGCCGCATCCTCGACACCGGCGACGCGGGCTGGCAGTACGCCTTCGAGCTGCTGCTGCTCGGGCCGCTGCGGCTGGCGCGGCTCGCGCTGCCGCCGATGGCGGACCGGGGCTTCGGCCGGGTGGTGTTCGTGACGTCCGCCGCGGTACGCCAGCCGCAGCCCGACCTGGCGGCCTCGGTCGTGCTGCGGTCGGCCGTGACGGCGGCGGCGAAGCTGCTCGCGCGGGAGTTCGCGGCCGACGGCGTGACGGTCAACTGCGTGGCCCCGGGGGCGACCGCGACCGAGCGTCGCCGGCAGATACTCGACAGCCGGGCCCGCGATGGGGAAAGAACCTACGACGAGCTCGACGCGGCGGACGCGGCGTCCATCCCGGCCGGCCGGGCCGCCCGCCCGGCGGAGATCGGGGCGGCGGTGACGTTCCTGGCCTCAGCCGCGGCGAGCTACGTCAACGGGACCGTGCTGACGGTCGACGGCGGACGAACGGAGACGATCTGATGGCGCAATCGGGACCCGATTTCACCCTGGCCGAGTTCCTTGGCGGGCTCTCCGACACGGTCCGGCCGGTCGACGCGCGGCCGGTGGTGGTGCACGCCGCCGAACTCGAGGCGCTGCCGTCAGGCCAGGTGCACAACCCGTCCGCGCTGTCGGTGGCCGGCCGGCTGCCGACCACCACCTTCGAGATTTTCCGGCAGACCATCCCGCCCGGCCTGAGCTCGGACATGCAGCGGCACCACCACGAGACGGTGCACTACGTCATCGCCGGCGATGGGCACAGCGAGATCGAGGACGAGACCCCGTCCTGGTCGGCGGGCGACTTCATCTACACCCCGCCCTGGACCTGGCACCGCCACTACAACGACTCCGACGCCAACCCGGTCGAATTCCTGACCATCGAGAACTCACGGCTGCTTGGCCTGCTCGGCGTCGGACGGCGGCAGAGCGCCGGCCTGGCGACGCTGGAGGAAGCCAGGGCGCGCTTCGGGAAGGACACAGCATGAACGCCCACCTCAGCATCTGGGGGGAGCTCGGTGACGTCGATCACGAGATCCGCCACATCGACGTCGGCGGCGTGCGCACCCGGGTCCTGCTCGCCGGGTCAGGCCCCGACCTGATCCTGCTGCACGGCACCGGCGGCCACCTGGAGGCGTACGCACGCGACATCGCGGGCCTGGCCGCCGATTTCCGCGTCACCGCCTACGACATGACCGGGCACGGCTGGACGGACCTGCCGGACACGCCCTACACCATCGACGTGCTCTCCGATCACCTCATCGGCCTGATGGACGCGCTTGGCATCGAGCGCGCGCACCTGTCGGGCGAATCGCTCGGCGGCTGGGTGGTCGCCTGGACCGCCAGCCACCATCCGGAGCGGGTGAACCGGCTGGTGCTCAACACCCCTGGCAACATCGCCAACAAGCCCGAGGTGATGACCCGGATGCGGGAGAGCACCCTGGCCGCCGTGCAGGACCCAAGCGACGCGACGGTCCGCCGCCGGGTGGAGTTCCTGTTCCACCACAAGGAGATGGTCACCGACGAACTGGTGAACCTGCGCCGCGCGGTCTACAGCCGGCCCGGGTTCCTGCGGGCCATCAACAACACGCTGGTGCTCCAGGACCCCGAGGTGCGCAAGGACTTCGCCTGGGACCCGGCCTGGGTCGCCGCGGTAACCGCGCCGACCCTGCTGCTGTGGACCGAGCACGACCCGACCGGCGGGCTCGACGAGGCGGCGATGCTGCTTGACTGGCTGCCCGACGCCCGCCTGCACGTGATCGCGGACGCGGGCCACTGGCCGCAGTGGGAGAAGCCGGGGGAGTTCCTCCGCGCTCACCACGATTTCCTCATCCTCGGCAAGGACCCAGCATGAGCGAGATCATCGGCCTGGTCGCCATGTCCCATTCGCCGTTCGCCACGATGCTGCCCCCCGCGGGTGCCTCGCAGCCCGGCGGCCGGTTCCTGGCCGACGCCGCGCGGGTGGCGCGGGCCGTCGCCCGGCTGGCGCCGGACGCGGTCGTCGTCATCGGCCCCGACCACTTCCACGCGAACTTCTACGACGTGCTGCCGCCGTTCATCCTCGGCGTGGAGCAGGCCGAGGCCTTCGGCGACTTCGGCAGCCGGTCGGGGCCGCTGCCGGTCGCCGCCGGGCTGGCCTGGCCGATCAGGGACGCGCTGGCCGGCGCCGGATTCGACGTGGCCTTGTCCTACGCGCTCACCGTCGACCACGGCGTCGTGCAGAGCTACGACGTCGTCTGCGGCGACGGCATCCCGCTGGTGCCGCTGGTGGTCAACACCGCCGCGCCGCCGCTGCCGAGCCTGCGGCGCTGCACGGCGCTCGGCACGGCCCTCGGCGCCGCGATCCGCGACGCCGCCTTCCCCGGCCGGGTGCTGCTGATCGCCAGCGGCGGCCTTTCGCACTGGCTGCCCTCCAACGATCCCCGTGACCCCTCGCTGGCCGCGGAGCGGCGGGCGTCCGTCATCCACGGGCGCAAGGACGTGCGCGCCGTCGCGGCGGCTCGCGAGCCCGCCGTCCGGGCGATGGGCGGCGACCCGAACGCCCACGTCAACGCCGAATGGGACGCCTGGTTCCTTAAGCAGCTGGCGGCCGGTGACCTCACCGCCGTCACCGAGCTCGGCGACGACGGCCTGGAAGAGAACGCCGGCCGGGGCGGGCACGAGATCCGCACCTGGCTGGTGGGGCTGGCGGCGGTGGCCGCGCCCCTGCTGTGGACCAGCTACGAGCCGGTGCCCGAGTGGATCACCGGCATGGGCATCGGCACGACCTTCGAGGTGAGCTGAGCATGACGACCGCCAGCGGAACACTGGACGCCGGCGCGCTGACGGCGCTTGGCCGGCTTAGCACCGCCCGCGCCACCCGGCTCCCCTGCGCCCCGGTGCGCGACCTGCTGCCCGCCGGTGACATCGACGCCGCCTACGCCGTGCAGTCCGCCTGGGTCGCCGGTCAGGTCGCGGCCGGTGCCCGCGTCGTCGGGCGGAAGATCGGGCTGACCAACCCGGTCGTGCAGGCGCAGCTCGGCGTCGGCCAGCCCGACCTCGGTGTGCTGCTCGACACCATGGCCTGCACCGCGGGGGCGCCGGTCGGCCGGGACCGCACCCTGCAGCCCAGGATCGAAGCCGAGATCGCCTTTGTGCTTGCCCACGACCTGGACGGCGACATCATCGGCCGGGCCGAGGTCGCCGCCGCCACCGCCTACGTCGTGCCGGCGCTGGAAATCGTCGACAGCCGGATCGCCGGCTGGGACATCTCCATTGTTGACACCATCGCGGACAACGCCTCCTCCGGCCTGTTCGTGCTTGGCGACCGGAAACAGGGGCTCGGTCGCCTCGACCTGGCCGGGTGCGCCATGACCATGCGCAAGGGTGGTGCGGGCGGGGGAAGCGGACAGCACGGGGACGTGGTGTCAACCGGGACGGGGGCCGCTTGCCTGGGCCACCCGCTGGCGGCCGTCGCCTGGCTGGCCGCGACCGTGCGCGGCCACGGCCGCCCGCTGCGGGCCGGCGAGGTCATCCTTTCCGGTGCCCTCGGCCCAATGGTCCCCGTCGGGCCCGGCGACGTCTTCCTGGCCGACATCAGCGGGCTCGGGCAAGTCAGCGCGACCTTCTCGGAAGGAACCGGATGAGCGGGAAGGCCACGGTGAACGAGAAGGCCACGGTGAACGGGAAGGCCACGGTGAACGGGAAGGCCACGGTGAACGAGAAGGCCACGGTGAACGAGAAGGCCACGGTGAACGAGAAGACAAAGGCGGCCGTCATCGGCTCGGGCAACATCGGCACCGACCTGATGATCAAGATGCTCAGGCTGTCCGGCCGGCTCCAGGTCGCGGCGATGGTCGGCATCGACCCCGCCTCCGACGGCCTCGCCCGGGCCCGGCGGTTCGGCGTCCCCACCACCGCCGACGGCGTGCACGGGCTGATCGCGCTGCCCGGCTTCGAGGACATCCGGATCGTCTTCGACGCCACCTCGGCCCGGGCGCACGAGGCCAACGCGAGCGCCCTGGCGCCCTACGGCGTCCGCCTGGTCGACCTCACGCCGGCCGCCCTCGGCCCGTTCGTGGTGCCCGCGGTCAACCTCGAGCAGCACGTGGACGCGCCCGACCTGAACATGGTCACCTGCGGCGGCCAGGCGACCATCCCCATCGTGGCGGCGGTCACCCAGGTGACGCCAGTGCCCTACGCCGAGATCGTCGCCTCGATCGCCTCGAAATCGGCCGGGCCGGGAACCCGCGCCAACATCGACGAGTTCACCGAGACGACCGCGGCCGCGATCGAGTCCGTGGGCGGTGCCCGCCGCGGCAAGGCGGTGATCATCCTCAACCCGGCCGAGCCGGCCATGATCATGCGGGACACGGTGTTCTGCCTGGTCGACGCGCCCTCGCCCGGTCTCCAGCGGGAGATCATCGCCTCCGTCGGCCGGATGGTCGCCGAGGTCTCCCGCTACGTGCCCGGTTACCGGCTCAAGCAGGCCGTCCAGATCACGCCGGTCGACGGCCAGCCGCGGACGCTTGTCGCCGACCAGCCCGTCAGCCACCAGGTCAGCGTCCTGCTCGAGGTCGAGGGGGCCGCGCACTACCTGCCGGCCTACGCGGGCAACCTGGACATCATGACGTCGGCGGCCCTGCGGGTCGGCGAGCGGATCGCGGCACGCACCCTGGAGCGGACAGCATGAGCAGGCGGCTTTACATTCAGGACGTCACCCTGCGGGACGGCATGCACGCCACCAGGCACCGGGTCACGCCGGAGCACGCCGCCCGGATCGCGGCCGCACTCGACGCGGCCGGCGTGGACGCGATCGAGGTCGCGCACGGCGACGGGCTGGCCGGCACCAGCCTCGTCTACGGGCCGGGCAGCAACACCAGCGAGGAGTGGATCGAGGCGGTGGCCGGCGCCGTCGCCAACGCCCGGCTGACCACGCTGCTGCTGCCCGGCATCGGCACCATCGCCGACCTCAAGCACGCGTTCTCCCTCGGGGTCCGCTCGGTGCGGGTCGCCACCCACTGCACCGAGGCCGACGTCGCCGCGCAGCACATCGCGGCCGCGCGCGAACTGGGCATGGACGTCTCCGGGTTCCTGATGATGAGCCACCTGGCCCCGGCGGCCGACCTGGCCAGGCAGGCCGCGCTGATGGAGTCCTACGGCGCGCACTGCGTCTACGTCACCGACTCCGGCGGGCACCTGCGGATGAGCGGGGTGCGCGAGCGCGTCCGCGCCTACCGCGACGTGCTGCGCCCCGGCACCGAGATCGGCATCCACGCCCACGAGAACCTGTCGCTGGCGGTGGCCAACTCGCTGACCGCGGTCGAGGAGGGCGTCACCCGGGTCGACGCGTCGCTGGCGGGTCACGGGGCCGGAGCGGGCAACTGCCCGCTCGAGGCGTTCATCGCCGCCGCCACCTTGGAGGGCTGGCAGCACGGGTGTGACCTGTTCGCCCTCCAGGACGCGGCCGAGGACCTGGTCCGCCCGCTGCACGACCGGCCGGTGCGGGTCGACCGCGAGACCCTGACGCTCGGCTACGCGGGCGTCTACTCCAGCTTCCTGCGGCACGCGGAAACGGCCGCGGGCCGCTACGGCGTCGATGTGCGCACGCTGCTGGTGGAGGCCGGCCGGCGCCGCCTCGTCGGCGGCCAGGAGGACCAGCTCATCGACATCGCCCTCGACGTCGTGCACGAGCGGTTCAGTACAGCGTGACCGCCACGCTCCCGCCGACGCGCGCGCCGGTGTGGCCGGGCACCGTCGAGCCGGGGCCGTCCAGGGTCTCGAACCGCCAGCCGGCCGGTGTCCACCAGGCGTGCCGGAGCGAGCCGGCCGTCGCGTCGGCGTAGTAGACCTGCGGGCCGACTGGCGTTTCGGTGACGCTCAGCGCCGACCCGACCTGGTCGGTGTCATGCCCGGCGATGACCGATCCTGCCCCGTCCAGGGTCTCGAGCACCCACGTGGACCCGGTCCAGAGGGCGTGCCGCAGCGATTTGCGCGTCGCGTCGTAGTAGTAGACCTGCGCGTTCCCCTTCAGCTGGGTCACCGCGACCGCCGACCCGACGCTGTCGGCGGTGTGGCGGGCCAGCGTCGACCCGGCGCCGTCGAGCGTCCAGAACCGCCAGCCGGACGCGGTCAGCCGCGCGTAACGCAGTGACGCGTTGCTTGCGTCGTAGTAGAAGACGTCCGGCCGCCCGCCGATCAGCGTCGCGCTGACCGCGGACCCGACCCGGCCGCCGGTGTGCCCGGCGAGCAGCGCGGCGGGCCCGTCGATGGTCAGGAAGAACCAGCGGGAACCGTTCGACCAGGCCCGGTGCAGCGTGCCCGCGGTGGCGTCGTAGTAGTAGACCTGTGGCTGCCCGCCGGCCACCAGCGCGCTGAGCGCGGACCCGACGTGGTGCCAGGTGTGCTGGTAGAGCACCGATCCGGGGCCGTCGAGGGTCGCCAGCTGCCAGCCGGCCGCCGTTTCCCGCGCGAACCGCACGGACGCGTCGGTCGCGTCGTAGTAGAAGACCTCCGGTTCACCGCCCGCCACCACCGCGCTGACGGCCGAGCCGACGTGGCCGGCGGTGTGCCCGGGCACCGTCGACCCGGGCCCGTCGAGGGTCGCGAACCGCCAGCTGCCGCCCGACCGCCAGGCGGCCCGCAGTGACCCGGTCGTCGCGTCGGGGTAGAAGACCATCGGCTGGCCGTCGATCTCGACGGCGCTCGCCGCGCGCCCCACGTTGCCCGCGGTGTGCCCGGCCAGCACCGACCCGGCCCCGTCGATCGTGGTGAAGACCCACCGGCTGCCCTCCCAGCGGGCATCGCGGAGCGACCCGGCGGCGGAGTCGTAGTAGAACGCATCGGGCGAGCCGGTCACCGCCAGCTGCAGGTCCTCGACCGCCACCGCGCCGCTGGCGTCGGTCGCGGTCACCGTGAACGGCCAGCTCCCGACCACGTCGCCGCCGCTCGCGGTGGCGGCGGTGACCGCCCCCGACAGCAGCCCGGCGCGCGAGAGCGCGAGCCCAGGCGGCAGCGAACCCAACGTCACCGCCCACCGGTACGGGCCAGGTCCGCCGGTCGCGGTCAGCGTGGCCGTGTAGCCCTGCGACACCTGCGCCGACGGCAGCGTCGGGGTGGTGACGAGCAGCCCAACCGTCGTCAGCCACTCCAGGTAGGGGAAACCGTCGTAGGTCACGTACCAGTTGCTGACCGGGAGAACCTGGATCCCGCCCGGTACCGCGTTCTCCTCCACGATCGTGACCGAGCCGTTGCCGGCGGCGTTGACCGAACCGGACTGCACGACGGCGGTGTGGCCGCCCGCCGCGCTGTCGAACCCGGGCACCGTCGACAGGGACAGCACGTCCCCGGCGACCGGCGCCCGGTGCGGCGTCCCGTTCTTGACGATCATGAACAGCGCCGGGTAGGCGGCGGCGTAATGCGCGGCCACCTGGTCCCCGTTGGTCGGGACGCCGATGGTGACGCCGTACCGGTAATAGAGGTACCGCTCGCTGAATTCGACGCACTGGTAACCGGGCGTCCACAGCGCCCCCGGATAGGGGTAGACGGGGGTTTTCGGCCCGCCGTCGTTGGGGATCGGCCCGCACGCGGGAACGGTCAGCCCGCCACCCGTCCACGCGGCCGGGGTCACCCCGTCCCCGCCAGGGAACTGGTAGGCCCCGGAGACCTGGTTGCATGAGCCGCCCTGGCTGGCGGCGGCGGTCGCCGCCGCCAGCCCCGGCCGGCTGGCCGTCACCGCCATGACGATCGCCATGGCGGCCAGTCCGGCGGTGAGCACACGACATGCCTTCTTCAGACGCTTCACCACTCTGCCCCCCCGGATCAGAGCCGTTCAGCTACCGAACGTGTTCATACCTATGTGTTCGACTAGTATGATGCGCAGTTCACTACCTAACTCAAACCTTCAATTAACGCCAACATCGCACATCAGCCCGCGCTATGACCGTGCCAGCCGGTAGAGCGCTCGCTGAAACGTGACGAAAGAGACGCCATTGATCACCCGTCGTACCGTGTACTCGACAATGGTCGCGTTTGCCGCCGCGGGCCTGGCAGCGGGATGCGCCAGCACGTCACCGAGCTCGTCCACCGCGGCGGCCGGCTCGGCCCGCCCGGCCGGGGCGTCGCCGGTGGCCTCATCGTCTTGCCCGGGCGGCCCGGCGCCGGCCGCCGCCGGGGCCGCCCCCGCCGGTGCCCCGGCACTCGACGCCGTCCAGTTCACCGACGGGAGCCACGGCTGGGTGGCCGGAGCGGGCGCGATCCTGGCCACGACCGACGCCGGGCATACCTGGACCAGGCAATATCACGGCACCGCGGACCTTGGCCAGGTGGACTTCACCGATGGCGAGCACGGCTGGGCGGCCGGCCAGGACACGCTGCTGCGCACCACCAACGGCGGCGTCACCTGGACGGCCCTGGCGGAGCCGTGCCAGGGCGAGCTCAGCTCGGTCCACTTCGTCTCGCCCACCCTTGGCTATGCGGTGGCGGCCGCCCCCGGCAGCAGCGCGAACGACACGGCGAACGGCACCGCGAACAACACCGCGGGCGGCGGCGCGTTCACGCCGGCCCTCGGCGGCTCGCTGCTGCGCACCACCAACGGGGGGGCGACCTGGACGGCGGTGCCCGGCACCCCGGCCAACCCGCAGAGCGAGTGCTTCTCCGGCCCCGCCGACGGCTACCTGGGCACCCCCGGGCACATCTGGCGCACCACCGACGGCGGCCAGCGCTGGGCACTGGCGCTGACCGAGCCAGGGCCGCCTGGCGGCCAGCAGACCGCCGACACGCCGGAGATCGAGTGCGCGGGCACGAGCGGGCTGTGGGCGCTCTTCCTCGGCCAGAACGCGGCCATGAGCCACGCCCCGTACCTCGCCTACGCCACCGAGGACGGCCGGCAGTGGCACGGCCTGTTCGAAGAGCAGTACACCGAGGCCGCCCTGCGGCCCAGCCTCAAGCTCCCCAACGGCCCCGGCTCCTACCCGGGCCCGTTCAGCGCGATCGACTCCGGCCTGGCGGCGTTCGTCGGCTACACCCCGCCCATGGGTTACGGCACGGCCCCGGTCATGCTGGCGTCCGTCAGCGGGCACCGCCTCACCGCCGAGGGCAACGTCGCCGCCATCAACGAGCCGTTCGGCGTCTCGTTCCTCAGCCAGTCCCAGGGCTGGGTGGTCGGCGAGAATCTGCGCACGAACACCTTCGACATCGAGGCCACCGCCAACTCCGGCCGCACCTGGACAACCCAGTACACAACCCGCTAGACGGCCCGCCGGAGGCACCGGGTGCGAGCCCGGGCGGGGAGGAGAAACACCGGTCCGTTCGAGTTCACCGGTTTGTTCTTTGCTCGCGGATAAGGTGGCCGCATGGACATCGAGAAGCCAGAGATCGACTTTCCCGAGGGCGCGCCGCCCAAGGACCTTGAGATCACCGACGTCTGGACGGGCGACGGCAAGCAGGCGGGTCCCGGGGACACCGTCGAGGTGCACTACGTCGGGGTCTCCTACTCCACCGGCGAGGAGTTCGACGCGAGCTGGAGCCGCGGTGAGCCGCTCACCTTCCGGCTCGGCGTCGGGCAGGTCATCGCCGGGTGGGATCAGGGCGTGCAGGGCATGAAGGTCGGCGGCCGCCGCAAGCTGGTCATCCCGCCGCACCTCGGCTACGGCCAGCGCGGCGCGGCCGGCGTGATCAAGCCGGGGGAGACCCTCATCTTCGTCTGCGACCTGGTCTCGGCCTAATCCCATACTCCGCATAGCGACCCCGGCCGGCCCCGGCTGGCCGGGGGTTCTGGCGTTACCCGCCCGCCGCGACCGCCTGCTCCAGCACGGCCCCGGCCGCCAGCAGCCGGTCCTCGCTGCCACCCGGCCCGATCAGCTGAATGCTGGCCGGCAGTGGGCCGCCCGCGGCGCGCGGCCCGTCGGCCGGCACCGGCAGGGCAAGCGCGGGCAGCCCGGCCGCGTTCACCGGCGAGGTCAGCCCGCGGATCGCGACGATGGCGCCCGCGTCATCGGTCAGCGGCGGGAACCCGAGCAGGGTGGGCGCGGCCAGCAGCTCGACCCGGTTCCAGAGCCGGTCAAGGGTGGCCTTCCAGCGCGATATCCCGGCGCGGGCGGCGCTCAGCTGCGCGTCAGTGATGGTGGCGGCCCGGCGCAGCCGGGTCAGCACGTCGCGGCCGATCCGGTCGGGCACGGTCGCGACCAGTTGCGCGTTGGTCGCCCAGGCCTGCGCGTCAAGCAGCGCCATCGACGCGGCGATGACGTCGCCAAGCTCGCTGATGGTGACCGGCTGCACCGAGAACCCGGCCGCGCGCAGCGCGCTGTCCACGGCCGCGTTGATGACGGGGTCGGCCTCGATCGTCAGCCGGCCGACGACCCGCGGCGCCTGGCCGGCCACCGTGAAGCCCGGTTCAAGCAGCGCCATGCCCGCGATCAGACCGTCGACGTCGCGGGCCATCGGCCCCACCGTGTCCAGGCTCGGCGCGAGCGGCCGCACGCCGTCCAGGCTGATCCGGCCCCAGGTGGTCTTCAGCCCGCAGATCCCGCAGCACGCGGCGGGGATCCGGATCGACCCGCCGGTGTCGCTGCCGTAGCCGATATCGGCCTCGTCGGCGGCCACCGCGGCCGCCGAACCGCTGGACGAGCCGCCCGGGATCCGGCGCGGGTCGAGCGGGTTGACCGGGGTACCGAAGGCGGCGTTGATCCCGCTGATCCCGTAGGCAAGTTCGTGCAGGTTGGTCTTGCCGACAAAGCGCGCCTCGCCGCGCGCCATCGCCGCCCGCAGCCCGGCCAGGCAGGCGGCGTCCCGGCTGGCGGGCACCGCGGTGTCCGCGACGGCACGGCTGCCCGCGGTCGTCGGCAGCCCCACCATGTCGATCAGGTCCTTCACCGCGACGCGCAGGCCGGAGCCGAACTCGGTCTCTAGCTGGATCCAGGTAGCCACAGTTAGCCAGATTAGCTGTGTCTTCGCTGCTAGCAGGCCCCCGCCGCCCGAACGCGCAGCCGGGCGAGTCCGTGCAGCGCGTCAATCGAGGGTGTCGGCACGCCAACCAGGGCGCCAAGCTCGCGGACCGCGCCGGTCAGCGCGTCGAGCTCGAGCGGCCGCCCGGCCCGCGCGTCCTGCAGCATTGACGGGGTGAAGTCGCCCAGCTTGCGGGTGACCGCGTGCCGGTCTTCAGGCAGCTGCGCGATCGGGCAGCCGAGCCGGGCGCCGATCTCGCGCGCCTCGAGCATCGCCGCGGAGCAGAACTCCCTGACCAGGTCGTCGTCGAGGGCCGGCCCGGCCGTGGCGCCGGTGATCGCGCAGACGGGGTTGAGCGTCAGGTTCCCCCACAGCTTGTACCAGACGTCGTCCCTGATCCGGCCGGAGACGGTGATGTCGAAGCCGGCCGCGCGCAACGCGGCCGCCAGCGCGCTCAGCCGCGGCGAGTCGCCGCCGGCCAGCTCGCCGATGATCAGCCCGTTCCCCGCCCGCCAGTGCACCACCGCCGGCGCGGGCGACGACGCCGACAAGTGCACCGCGGCGCCGATCACCCGCGCGGCCGGCAGCGCGGCCGCGATCAGGCCGCCCGGATCGACGCTGTTCAGGTGCGCACCGGCGGCGGGACCGCCAAAGCCGTCAAGGAACCACCACGGCACCCCGTTCAGGGTGGACAGGACCGAGGTGGCGGGGCCGAGCAGCGGCCCGACCGATGCGGCGACGGACGCCATCGACTGCGCCTTGACCGCGACGACCACCACGTCCTGCACGCCGAGCTGGCCGGCGTCGTCGGGCGCGGCGGCGGCCAGGCCGTCCGCCACCCGCACCGTCCCGTCGGGCAACTCCACCCGCAGCCCGTCCGCCTCGATGGCGCGCAGGGTCGCGCCGCGCGCCAGCACCGACGCGCTGACACCGCTGACCCCTGCCAGCCCGGACGCGATGACCCCGCCGATCGATCCGGCGCCCACCACACAGATCCGCATGACCCATGTTTATCCCAGCGCCGTTCTATCCCGGCCCAGGGGTCTGTGAAACCAGCTGGTATGCGAAAGTCGGAGCATGCACCCTTCGACGTCTATCCAGTCACGTCAGGCCGATACCCGTGGCGCGTAGCAGGACCGGGCACCAGCTTCCCGCGGCCGTCGCGAAGTCCCTGGCGAACGCGTCCCCCCAGCCGTTCTGGCTCGACCAGCCGGATGCCCCGGAGCCGCTGCCGGCGCTGGCCGCGCATCTCACGACCGACCTCGCGGTTGTCGGCGGCGGGTTCACCGGCCTGTGGACGGCGCTGCTGGCCAAGGAGCGCGACCCGTCCCGTGACGTCGTCATGCTCGAGGCGCGCACCGTCGGCAACGCGGCCTCCGGCCGCAACGGCGGCTTCTGCTCGGCCAGCCTGACCCACGGCATCGCCAACGGCCTCGAGCGCTTTCCGGCCGAGATGCCGTTGCTCGAGAAACTCGGCGAGCAGAACCTGAGCGAGATCGGCGCGACCGTGGCTGCCCGCGGCATCGACTGCGACTTCCAGCTGACCGGGGAGCTGAGCGTGGCCACCGCGGCCTGGCAGCTCGAGGGGATCGAGGAGGAGGCGGCCGCCGCCCGGGCGCTCGGGCATGACGTCGAGGTACTTGACGGCGAGGGGATCCGCCGCGAGCTCAACTCGCCCGCGGCTGTCGGCGGCCTTCGCGTTAACACCGGCAACGCGCTGGTCGACCCGGGCAGGCTCGCCTGGGGACTGCGCCGCGCCTGCCTGGACGCGGGAGTGCGGATCTATGAGCAGACACCGGTCCGCGCCATTACCCCCGGCGGCACCGGGCTCACGCTGACCACCCCGTACGGGTCGGTGCGGGCCGGGCGGGCGGTGCTCGGCACCGGGGTGTTCGGCCGTTCGCTGCTGCGCCGGATCGGCGCCTACGTGATCCCGGTGTGGGACTACGCGCTGATGACGGAGCCGCTGTCGGACGCGCAGCTGGCCGCGCTCGGCTGGAACGGCCCGCGCGGCGCCTCTGATAGGAGCAATCAGTTCCATTACTTCCGGCTCACCCGCGATAACCGGATGCTCTGGGGCGGTTACGACGCGGTCTATTACAACGGCGGCCGGATCAGGGACGAGGACGCGTACTCGCCCGCCACCTTCGCAAAACTCGCGGCGCAGTTCTTCACCGCCTTCCCGCAACTGGAAGGAGTGTCGTTCACGCACGCCTGGGGCGGGATCATCGACACCTGCAGCCGGTTCTGCGCGTTCTTCGGCACCGCCCACGGCGGCCGCCTGGGCTACGTGGCCGGTTACACCGGCCTCGGGGTCGGTGCGACCAGGTTCGGCGCGCAGGTGCTGCTTGACAAGATCGGCAACCTCGATACTGAACGCACGCGGCTTGCCCTGGTCAGGTCCAAGCCGATCCCCTTCCCGCCGGAACCGGTCAGGTCCGGGGTGATCCAGCTGACCAGGGCGTCCATCGCCCGCGCGGACGAAAACGAGGGGCGCCGCGACGCCTGGCTGCGCCTATTGGACCGCGTTGGGCTCGGCTTCGACTCCTAGGTTTAGGACCACCGCGATACGGGCATCACGAAATTTCAGGAACGATTTGACGAGGGTGGCCTGGACCCGTAAGGTTCATCTTGCCCCGAGGGGGAGGGAACGCCACGGTGTCGTCTCAGACACTGTGCGGTCCCGGACCCGGGGAGCCACCGGAAGAAAGCCTCACTGGGTTGCGTGTGCGTGCCGCACCACTCCAAAAGGCCGGTAAGCTTATGGCTCAGGGATGTACTTAATGGCTAGATCGGAACCGATTTGATCGGAACAGCCGATTTGACCGGAAAGAACTTACCGGGTAAATTAAAAACGTCACCGCGACGGTGACGAAAAAACAAATAGCCTTAAATAAACGGTTTAGCCCCTGATGCGAAACGAGAGTTTCGCGAAGGTGTGCGTCTGTTTCTTGAGAACTCAACAGTGTGCTAAAAGCCAGTGCATTTAAAGATGTACTACCCCCGTCGGGACGGGTCTTCGGGCCTTGTTCCACGGAAATTTAGCCATGAAATTAC
>JBEKEK010000183.1:0-15343 GCA_050013875.1 Trebonia sp.
GGCGGCGATTTCCAGCAGCCGGTTGTACTTCGCGGTGCGCTCACCGCGAGCGGGGGCGCCTGACTTCAGGTGCCCGCAGCCCGTGCCGACCGCGAGGTCGGCGATGAAGCTGTCTTCGGTCTCGCCGGAACGATGCGAGACGAACTGGCGGTAGCCTGCCTGACGGCAGATCGCCATGGCCTCCAGGGTCTCGGTCACGGTGCCGATCTGGTTGAGCTTGATCAGCGAGGCGTTGGCGATGCCGCGGCTGATGGCGGCCGAGATGATCGCCGGGTTGGTGCAGAAGTTGTCGTCGCCCACGAGCTCGACGGAACCGCCGAGCCGGCTGGTGAGCTTAATCCAGCCCTGGTCATCGTCCTCGCCGAGTCCGTCCTCGATCAGGTGGACGGGAAAGTCCCGCGTGATGGCGGCCAGCCGGTCGATCAGCTCTGCGCTGCTCAGCCGGTCACCCGCGACCAGGTAGCGGCCGTCCGGCTGCCGGAACTCCGAAGCGGCCAGGTCCAAGCCGATGGACACTCCGTCGGCGCCCGTCTTATACCCGGCGTCGGTGATGGCCTCGACCAGGAGTTGCAGGACTTCTTCCGGTTCGCTGAGTTCGGGCGCGAAGCCGCCTTCGTCGCCCAGTCCGGTGGAGAGCCTGCGGCTGGCCAGGCTGTGCCGCAGCGCGGCGTAGACCTCGGCGCCCGCTCGTACCGCCTCCGCCATCGACGGGGCGCCGAGCGGCGCGATCATGAACTCCTGGAAGTCCAGGGCGTTAGGTGCGTGCACACCGCCGTTGAGCACGTTGAAGTGCGGTACCGGCAAGGATGGCGTAACACCGGGCGGGGTGAGCCAGCGCCACAGCGGCGTGCCGGCCGAGGCGGCGAGAGCGCGCGCCAGTGCCATCGACACGCCGACGAGCGCGTTCGCGCCGAGCCTGCTCTTGTTCGCCGAGCCGTCGAGGCTGATCATGGCCCGGTCGGCCTCCGCCAGAGAGTCCCAGGAGCGGCCGCGGAGCAAGGCGGCGATCTCGACGTTGACGTTCGCCACCGCCTTGAGCACTCCGCTGCCCCCGAACCGGGACATGTCGCCGTCGCGTAGTTCCACCGCTTCCCGTGATCCGGTTGACGCGCCCGACGGCACGCCGGCCCGCGCCGTGGTGCCATCGGCCAGCCGTACGGTCACCGCCAGGGTCGGCCGTGCCCGTGAATCCAGGATCTCCAGCGCGGTCAGATCAGACACGTTGAATGGCATCGTCGTACTCCTTCTCTTGCTGCGTAGCGCCTCTGGTCGGCCACCGGCGCCTGGCGGGGCGACTCGCGCCCGCCGGACGGCAGGGCTGTCCTAGCCCTCAGTCCACGCCTCCGTTGCCCGTCTCGGGTAGGGGCTAACGGCCCATCCCGTAAATTCGCACTCGTCGGGATCGCGGACGGCGGTTTTCGTCGCGTTGAACCTTGGCATCGTGATAGCCACTGGTTTCAGATTCTGGTCCTACCGGCATTTCGTCTGGGCTGCGAATACTTGAGATGACGTGGTCGCGGGAAAGCGAGATCAAATGCGCGGCAGCAGCGGGCGGGCGCGGCTGACCCGCTCACGGCCAGTGCACCTACTCGCCACCGCACTGCTCCTGGGCGTGGTCTCGGTGGCGGCCGGCTGGGGCGGGACCTCGAGTCCAGCCGGCACGGCATCGGGAGGCGGCTTCAGCCACCTGTACGCCCGCCCCGCCTACCAGGATGGCGTACCAGGGATCTCAACGACCAGGGGCGTGCCTGACGTGGCGGGCAACGCTGGTCAGCCCGGCCTCGCGATCGTCTTGGCCGGCGGCGGAAAGGCATCGATCACCCCAGCCGAAGGCACCAGCGCCTCCGTGCCGCTGTGGGGGGGACTCATGGCGCTGGCGGACCAGTACGCCCATCACGACCTCGGCTTCGTCAGCCCAGCCATCTACCGCCTCGCCCGTGGGGCCAGCTACCACAAGGCATTCCACGACATCACTACCGGTGACAACGATTCGGCCATAGTCGCGGTCACCGGTTATCAGGCCGCTCCCGGATGGGACCCGGTGACAGGCTGGGGAAGCCCCGACGCGCAGGTGCTCGTCCCGCTGCTGGCCCGCTTAAGCCTGCCGGGAATGACCTGGCGCGCCACTCAGCGACCGTGGCAGACCGTATCGGCTCGGCGCTGGCGGTCCCTGCTGCTAGGCGCGAGTCGTCCAGCGCGGCCCAGTCGCCTGCCAGTCGGCGTCCCACCCGGCCATCCTGCGCTTGTCGAGCGACCGGCGGGCCAGCAGTCCGACCAGGGTGAGCAGCAGCGCCACGGCCGCCGCGCCGGTGAGCTGGCCGAGCTCCGTCAGCGATGCCACCTGCGACTCGCTCATGGGGTGCGAGGTGAGCTGCCCGCCGCGGGTCGTCCACACCGGAACCGTCGCGCCGGCCCTGGTGCCGACAGGGACGGGAATTTGGCCCTGCACGACCGCGCCGTCAGGCGCGGTCCAGCGTGCCTGCACGACCGAAGCCTGGTCCCATGATCCGATCATCTGTGCCGCGGCCGCCGTGAGGACCACGGCCCTGACCTGGTGGCGGGACGCCGCCTGGGTGAGCTCGGCCCGCTGCGTCGCCGTGTGCGCCCAGGTACCCGAGGCCAGCGCGGCCAGCGGCGCGCCGACCAGGAACACCAGTAGGAGCAGAGCTAGCACGATTGTCTCCGCCCGGTCAGCTGCGCGCCGCAGCGGGTTGCGGTCAAACCGCCGCCCGCGGACGAACCTGCCCGTGAGCGTCGCCCGTGGCTTTCGCTCCTTGCTGCCCATCATTCTCACCTCGCCTGACCGGTACGAGCTACCAGTCAAGCGTCCTACGTCACCCGCGCTGGCAGCAGGGCCATGAAGCCCGGCCCCGGGCAGGCCAAAGGTCCCGATGACTTGTGACCAACGCCGCTAGTCGGCGGCGGGCATCGGGGCGAGGCTGCGGATAACCAGGAAAAGGAGAAGCAGATGGCAACCACAGTTGGGATTAACGGCTTCGGCCGGATCGGGCGGGCGTTCACCAGGCTGGCGGCGCAGCGCGGGGACCTGGAAGTGGTGGGTATCAACGACATCACCGATGCCAGGACGCTGGCGAGCCTGCTGGAATTTGACTCCACCTACGGCCGCTTCAGCGAGAAGGTTGAATTCGACGACCACGCGCTGATCGTCGGCGGCAGGCGCATCCCTGTGACGTCAGAGCGGGATCCGGCGGCAATCGACTGGGGCGCCCTCGGCGCGGACATCGTCGTGGAGTCCACCGGCAAATTCCGCAGCCGCGAGGCGGCGGCAGCGCACCTGAAGGGCGGGGCGCGCAAGGTACTCATCTCCTCGCCGGGCAAGGGCGTGGACCTCACCGTGGTGCTCGGCGTCAACTCCGGCGCCTACGACCCGCTCAAGCATGACGTGATCTCGAACGCTTCCTGCACCACGAACTGCGTGGCGCCGATGGCCAAGGTCCTGCACGACGCGTTCGGCGTGGAGCGCGGGTTCATGACCACCATCCACGCTTACACCGGGGACCAGATGCTGCTCGACGGGCCGCACAAGGACCTTCGGCGCGCCCGGTCGGCCGCGGTGAACATCGTGCCGACCACGACCGGCGCGGCCCGCGCGACCGGGGAGGTCATCCCCGCGCTGGCCGGGAAGCTGGATGGGGTCGCAGTCCGCGTCCCCGTGCAGGACGGGTCACTCACCGATCTCGCGGTAGTCGTCGGTACCCCGGTGACCGCCCAGACGGTGAACGAGGCATACGCCGCGGCGGCCGCCACGGGGCCGCTGGCCGGCCTGCTGCGCTACAGCACCGACCCGATCGTGTCCCGCGACATCATCGGCGACCAGGCGTCCTGCGTATTCGACGCGCCACTGACTCAGGCGTCCGGGACGCTGGTCAAGGTGTTCGGCTGGTACGACAACGAATGGGGCTACACCGCCCGCCTGGCCGACCTCGCCGCCCTCGTGGGCAGCCAGCTGTAGGCAGGCACGCAGCACCCCAGAGAAACCATGGCAGTGATGCCGGTCGTAGCCGGCCTGGACGGGCCCGGGGAATCCCTGCGCGCGGCGGAGTGGGCCGCGCGCGAGGCGCACCGACACAGGGTGCCGCTGCGCCTGGTGTCGGCGGCCGCCTGATCGGGCCGCCGGCGCTTGCGGTGACCGGCAGCGGCACCATTGTGCCGTCAGGCTGATGCCACCCACCGACAGGAGACTGGTGACGCGGCCGGCCGGCCCGCCGCCCCATGTCGTGATCTACGGCTCGAGGACGATGCGCGCCTTGGCCTTGCCGTGCACTACTTCGTCGATGGCCTCGTTGACGTCGGCCAGCGGCCTGGTCTCGTAGCTGACCGTGGTCCGCCCGGCGGCGTGCAGGCCGAAGACCTCGGCCAGATCGGCACGGGTGCCGACGATCGACCCGATGACCGAGGTGCCGTTCAGCACCGTGTCGAAGACGGGCAGAGACAGGGTCCCGGAGGCGGGCAACGCCACGAGGACGAGCCGCCCGCCCCGCCGCAGTCCGGCGTACGCGGTGGCGAAGGATCGGTCGTCGACGGCCAGGCCGATCGCGACATCAGCGCCGCCGTGCCGGCGGAGCACCTCGGCCGGGTCCTCGGCGCGGGCGTCGATGACGATGTCCGCACCCAGGTCGGCTGCCAGCTGGAGCTTCTCGTCGGTGATGTCGACGGCGGCGACGGTGCCGCCGAAGATCTTGGCGTACTGCAGGGCCATGTGCCCGAGGCCGCCGATGCCAGAGACGAGCACAAGCTCGCCCG
Source organism: Trebonia sp. (assembly GCA_050013875.1). Taxonomy (GTDB): domain Bacteria; phylum Actinomycetota; class Actinomycetes; order Streptosporangiales; family Streptosporangiaceae; genus Trebonia. Next base: position 4,765 of record JBEKEK010000183.1, read on the forward strand.
GGCGCACGTTGGCGACCTTGACGGCCTTGTAGGTGGTGACACCCGCGCAGGTCAGAGGAGCGGCCGCCCGGGGGTCGATGCCCGCGGGGACCGGGGTGGCGAACGCGGCCTCGGCCGTGAAGTACTCGGCGTAGCAGCCGTCCACCGAGTAGCCGGTGTTCCGCTGGGCCAGGCAGAGCATCTCCCAGCCGGTCAGGCAGTAGCGGCAGGTGCCGCAGGCGTAGCCGAGCCACGGCACGGCGACCCGCGTGCCGATCTCCGGACTTGTCACTCCCGCGCCGAGGGCCCTAGGTCCCTGGTCCGGCTGAACCCGCCCTCACCCGCGCACTGTCCAGCCGATACGCTGACGCTGCATCGCCGCCATAGAGGAGCGCCCGGTGGACCGTGACGTCAGCAGCAGCCCGGATTTCCTTCCGCAGCTTCGGCTTGACGAGTTGCTATCTGAACTGCAGGGCAGGCTGCAAGCTGTGCTCGGCGCCAGGGACCAGATGCGCGGCCTGCTCGAGGCGGTCGTCGCCATCAGCTCCGGCCTCGACCTCGAGTCGACGTTGCGCCGGATCGTGCAGACCGCCGTCCAGCTGGTGGACGCGAGCTACGGGGCGCTGGGCGTCATCGGTGACGACAAGCAACTGGCCGAGTTCATCCCGGTTGGCCTGACCGAGGACGAAATCGGGCAGATCCACCACTGGCCCGAGGGGCGCGGCCTGCTCGGTCTGCTGATCAAGGAACCGCAGCCGCTTCGGCTTGGCAGCATCGCGGCGCACGCCGAGTCGTCGGGGTTCCCGGCGGGGCATCCGGCAATGGAGTCGTTCCTTGGCGTCCCGGTACGCGTGCGGGACGAGGTGTTCGGCAACCTGTACCTCACCAACAAGCGCGGCGGCGGCGAGTTCACCGAGGATGACGAGGCGGTGCTCCTCGCGCTCGGCGCCGCCGCGGGAGTCGCGGTGGAGAACGCGCGGCTGTATGAGGCCGCCCGGCGCAGCCAGCGCTGGATCCAGGCCAGCGCCGAGGTCACCACGGAGCTCTTGTCCGGTACCGAGCCGGGCCAGGTCCTGGCGCGGATCACCAGCCAGGCACGCGAGTTGTCAGACGCCGACCTCGCGATTCTGGCGCTCCCCGACGAGGCCGGCCGCATGCTCATGGTCACCTACGCGGACGGTGACGAAGCCCAGCGCGTCCGCGGTCTGGCTCTTCCGATCGGCCAATCGCTGTCCGGGCAGGTGCTCTCCAGCGGAGACTCGGTGATAAGCGCCGACTTCGCCGGGGACGAGCGCGCCGCCACGGCGGCGCGGGCGACGATGAGCCACATCGGGCCCGCGGTGGTGTTCCCGCTCGGCGCGCGCGGCAGTGCGCGCGGTGTGCTCACCATTGGCCGTCGCCACGGCAGAGCGCCCTTTCCGTCGACCGAGGCGTCGTTCGCGGCCTCCTTCGCCGCCCAGGCCGGGGTCGCGCTCGAGCTCGCGGCCAGCCGGGCCGAGGCCGAGCGGCTCTCGGTGTACCAGGACCGGGACCGGATCGCCCGCGACCTGCACGACCTGGTCATCCAGCGGCTGTACGCGACGGGGATGTCGCTGCAGGCAACGACGCCGATGATCAGACGGCCCGAGGTCGCAGACCGTGTGATGAGCGCGGTGGACGCGATGGACGAGACCATCAAGGAGATCCGCGGTGCCATCTTCGCGCTCCAGGCAAGGGACGCCGAGTTGCCGCCGGATCCGCGCGCCGAAATCGTCCGGCTGGTCGAGGAGATGACGGAGATGCTCGGCTTCGCCCCGTCGCTGCGGCTCGGCCCCGGCCTGCGCACGCTCAACAGCGAGGAGCTGACCGAACAGGCGCTGATAGTGCTGCGCGAGGCGCTGTCGAACATGGCCAGGCACGCGGGCGCCACCCGGGCTGACGTAACGGTGGACATTGACCATGACGGGTTCCTCACCGTAACGGTGACCGATGACGGAACGGGCATCCCGACCGGGTCGTCCAGGCGCAGCGGGCTGCGCAACCTCGCCGACCGCGCAGCGGAACTCGGCGGCGAGCTGCGGCTGAGCCCCGCCGAACCCGCCGCGCCCCGACCGGGAACCAGGCTGGAATGGAAGGTTCCGGTGGTCCGCCCGGCCTAGCACACGTCAGCAGGGAGCCCTTAGCTCAGAGGCCAGCGCCGAGCGCGCGAGCGGCCTCCCGGAGCTGTTCCCTTACCGAGGGGTGGGCGACGTGATCGATAACCTGCCCCGCCTGCTCGGACGCGTCATGGCCCCAGATCACGGCGGCCCCCTGCTCGCTGACGATGAAGCTGTGCTGGAAGGATGTCACCGGCCCGTCGATCCGGGGCACCACGGTGGACACGTCCGCCTTGGGGTGCCAGGACGGGAGCGCGATGATCGCCTGCCCGCCCGCTGAGTGCAGCGCGCCGACCACGAAGTCCGTCTGCCCGCCGAACCCTGAGTGGACCCTTCCGTTGACCCAGGTCGCGTTGGCCTGCGCGAATAGGTCAACCTGGAGCGCGCCGTTGACGGAGGTCATCCGCGGCTGCCGGGCGATCCGCGCCGGGTCGTTGACCGTTTCCGTCCGCAGCATCCGTACGTCCGGATTGCGGTCCATCCAGGTGTAAAGGTCCGCGCTGCCGAACGCGAACGATCCGGTAACCGGCTGGCCCGGGTCCAGCGCGCCCGCCTTGGCCAGGCCGAGCACGCCGTCGCTGAACATCTCCGACCAGACCGCCAGCCCGTGCCGGCGGTGCAGCCCGGCCAGGACGGCGTCGGGGACGGCGCCGATGCCGGCCTGCAGCGTCGCGCCGTCGCCAATGAGAGCGGCCACCCGGTCACCGATGCTGGCCGAGGTTTCCGGCACGGGCCGCTCCTCCGGGGACGCCAGCGGCGCTTCCGCCTCGATCGCGTAGTCGACGGCGTCGCAGGGCAGCACCGCGTCACCGTAGGTGTACGGGACCCGCGGGTTGAGCTGCGCGATCACCAGGCCGCCGCGGGAATGGGCGGCCTCGATCGCGGCGGGCAGTATGTTCACCTCGGTCCCGAGCGACACGGTGCCGTCAGACGGCGCTGACGTCTGCACCAGGACCACGTCCGGCGGCAAGACCCCGCTCAAGAGCGACGGCACCAGAGACAGCCGGCAGGGGAAATAGCGCAGCCGGCTATGCCCGCGCATGCCCGGCCCGACGAACGGTGACTCAAACGTCACGCCTTCCCGGTGGGGCATCCCTGCCTGCGCGTTCAGCGCGAACAGCCGGTACCGTGCGATCGTCCCGTCCAGCAGGGCCAGGGCCCGCCAGGGGGTGGCGAAGTTGCCGCCGACGACGACCCTCGGGGTGCCTGGCAGCCCGCCGAGCACGGCCGCCAGCTGCCGTTCAGTGATGACGCGCATCAAAGTCTCCTTCAACAGGTGGGTGACCGCCGACGCGCCGTCCGTTCACGATCGTCGGCGAGATGCGGATGAAATGGTCAAGCTGCCCAGGGACCCATGACGTCAGCGCGACCCGCTCCAGGCAGCGAGTCTCCTCGCCGTCGGTTACTGCCCGCGCCTGCCCGACAATGGTCACGCTCCAGCCGGCCTGCCCGCCGAGGTCCACGCTGTCGGTCTCGAACGCGACGACGGCCCCGCGGGTGGCGGCGGCGAGCTTGCCCTCGGCACTCGTCCTGATGACGATGTCCCCGTCGATGAGCGCGAAGTTGACGAGCTCGACCGCGGGCAGTGCCTGGCGGGTGTAGACGATCCGGCCGACAGGCACCGAGCCCATCAGCCGCATGCACTCATCCCGCGAGAGCCGTTCGAGCGCTGGGCTATAGGAATCCATGACAACCAGGATGCCCTCCGATGCCCCAGCCGGCGGAGAGCACAAGGTCCCTAAAAGGCAGGGCCTCTGTCACGGCTTGTGTCCGGGCCAACACGGTTACGGTTTGGCCCGGCCGCACGCAGGCCGGTGGCCGGGACGTTCGGCCCTGACCGCCACCGTGCGGCGAGCCTAGCGTTGACAGTGAAGAAGCAGGTCAGCGTAAGGAGAGCAAAATGCCAGGAATCATCGTCGGTATCGACGGTTCTGACCATTCCCGCCAAGCCCTTGAATGGGCGATCAGGGAAGCGGCGGTCCGCCGCGCACCGCTCACCGTGCTCACCGTCCAGCAGGCCGTCGCCGGGTACTGGGGCGGCCCTGTTCTCTACCCCGGCGACCAGGATCTGGCCACGAAGGCGCGCGAGAAGGCCCGGGAAGAGACGAACAGGACGCTCGAGAAGATCGACCAGGAATCCCGGCCCTCGTCGGTCACCGTCCAGGCCGTCGTCGGACTGCCCGCCGAGGCATTGCTGGAGGCGGCCGCTGACGCGGACCTGCTCGTCGTCGGCTCCCGCGGAGCCGGCGGGTTCAAGCGGCTCCTGATGGGCTCGGTCAGCGTCCAGGTCACCCACCATGCGCACTGTCCCGTCGTGGTCATCCCCGACGGGGACCTCTGACAGGCGCCTGAACAGGAGGCAACAGCCATGAACTCCACCGTCAAGGACGTCATGAGCACACACGTGATCGCCGTCAGGCAAAGCGCCCCGTACAAGGACATGGCAGGCATGCTGCACGAGCAGCGGGTCAGCGCGTTCCCCGTACTTGACGACGACAATAAGGTCATCGGGGTCGTCTCCGAGGCCGACCTGCTGACCAAGGAGGCGCTCGAGGGCACCGTGCCCAGGACGCTGCTCAGCCGGCAGGAGCGCGTGCGGAAGCAGGTGAACGCGCTCACGGCGGCCGACCTCATGAGCAAGCCGCCCGTGACCATCGGCCCCGACGAGCCGGTCACCCAGGCGGCCCGCCTGATGTTCGACCGGCGGGTTAAGCGGCTCCCGGTCATCAGCGATGACGGAAAGCTGATCGGCATCGTGTCCCGCTCCGACCTGCTGAGCGTGTACAGCCGGCCCGACGCGCAGATAGCGCACCAGGTCACCCAGGACGTGATTCTGGGCACGTTCCTGTGCGATCCCGAGAGGTTCAGCGTTGCCGTCAAGGACGGCATCGTCACCATCGCCGGCAAGCCGGAAACCACCTCGGTCGGCCTCGACATCATCGACGCCGTCAGGCATATGGAGGGTGTTGTTGCCGTACGCGACCGGCTCAGCTACCCGCACGACACGCCGTACCGCCCGAGGATTCTCAGCTGATGGCCCCGGGGGGCATCCGAAGGGGCCGGCGGTAATAGCCACCGCCGGCCCCCTCTGACGTGCTGGGAGTGATCTCATTCACTGGCCGATCGCCGGGATCACGACCACCGGGCAGCGCGCGTGGTGCGAGACCTGAGTGCTGACCGACCCCATCGCCAGCCGGGCGAACCCGCCGGCGCCGCGGGATCCGACCACCAGCAGGTCCGCGTTCCGGGCGGCGCGCAGGAGTTCCTCAGCCGCAGACCCGGAGACCGCATCCACGGTGACCTGCGGCACGCTCGCGCCGAGCCGGTCAACTACCTTGTCCGTCTGCTCGCGCGCCGCCTTGCGGGCTCGCTCGGACACCGCTTGGTCCTCCGGGTAGTCGAGGGCGCTGCCCCAGTAGCCAAGCACGGGTTGGTGAACAGTGATGACCGTCAGCGGCACCTGGCGGAGGGCCGCCTCCCGGGCGGCCCATTCGAGCGCTCGCTCGGAATGGCCGGAGCCGTCAATCCCGACAACGATTCCCGACATGTCTTCCATCTCCCTCATGCATGCGATTCTGCTGGCACGCCGTGTCGGCACTTCCGACGCTAGGCGCGCCGCGGGCACGGGTCAGGAGCATTTGGTCCCGGCACGGCGGGATCTACCGGGTCGCCGCACCGGGACCAACGGCCTTACCGGCACTGCCGCTCGGACGCGGAGGATCGGAACGGTCATTCAGAGGATCTTCGCTGTCAGCCCGAGCCCGCAGAGCACCCGCCGGAGTCCTGCCGCGGTGCGCGTTAACAGCCCGGTGAGCCGGGCTGTCAGCAGGCATATGTCGTCTTGCCTGGCGCTGCCGACCAGGGCGGCCTGGACGGTGGCGCAGGTGTGCTCGGCCGAGCGGGGGCCTGAGCGCCGCAGCGCTTCCGCGAGGGCCGTGAGGCCTTCGCCGATGTCGCGGCCCCGGTCCTCGATGAGCCCGTCGGTGTAGCAGAGCAGCCTGGCGCCCGGCGGAAGCTGTCGGCGGCCGGTGGTAAAGCTGGCGGTGCCGGAGACGCCCAGCATGGTGCCGGGCGCGTCGTCGAGGTATTCGGACCGGCCGACGGCGGTGGTGACGATCGGCGGTGGGTGCCCGGCATTGGCGTAGGCGAGGTCGCCGGTGGCCGGGTCGAGCACGGCGTAAACGACGGTGGCGAGCGCGTCCGGTAGCAGCTGGGCCACGGCGGCATTGGTCCGCTCCAGTACGTGACCCGGGCCCGGGTCGTCGATCGCGTACGCGCGGAGCAGGCTGCGGATCTGTCCCATGGTCGAGGCTGAGGCGATGTTGTGACCGGACACGTCGCCGATAACGAGCCCGACCCGGCCGTCGGCGAGGGGGAACGCGTCGTACCAGTCACCGCCGACAGCGGCTCCCTCGGTAGCGGGCAGATAGCGGACCGCGAGGTCCAGCCCGGGGATCTGGGGCAGCGCGTCGGGCAGCAGAGACCGCTGCAGCGTTTCGGCGATGGCATGCTCGCGGGTGAAGGTGTCCGTGTTGGCCAGCCCCACCGCCAGCCGGCGGCCGAGTTCCTCGATCACCGAGACGTCCGTCTCGGTGAAAGGCGGACGCCCGGCCCCTCGGTACAGCGCGATGACGCCGAGCGGGCCTTGTCCGGCCAGCAGCGGCGTACTGATCGCGCTGTGCGGGCGCATCAGCTGCACGATGCCCATCGCGTCAGGCTCGGCCCTGGCCCAGGCGGGCATTTCGGCGGTGGCGTCACGCGACAGCTGGGTGACGCCCGTGGTGTAGGCACGCTGGGATATCAGCGGGCCTGCCGGGGCAATGGGATGACCGCGCAGTCCGGCGAGTTGAGCTGCCTGCGCTGAGTCGTGGTGGCCGAGCGCGCTGGCGAGCAGCGTCCCGTCGGCTGTCGGCAGGAAGACGACGCAGCAATCAGCCAGGGTCGGGACCACCAGCTTGACGATCTGGCCGAGGAGCTCGTCCCGGTCCCTGGTGGCGGCCACAAGCGCGCCGGCCCGCATGAGGAAGGCCAGCCGTTCCCGCGCGTTCTCCGCCTCGGCCAGCGCGGCGCGGTTACTGGCGAGCAGTTCGGCGCGTTCCTGCGCGGCGCGCTGGTGGGAGGTCAGGTCGACAACGAAAGACGTCCAGCGCAGCGGCTCGCTGTCAATCACCGCTGCCCCGATCAGAACCGGCACCCGGTGGCCGTCCCGGTGCAGGTACTCCTTCTCAAACGGCTGGCACGCGCCAGTCTCAAGCAGTTGCCTCATTGCCTTGTCTTCGACGCTGGCCCAGCCCGGCGGGGTAATTCTCCGCCAGTGAACGCGGCCAGCTTCGAGGTCGGACCTGCTGTAACCGATGATGTCGAGGTACGCGTCGTTTGCCTCGTAGACCCGGTGCTGGCCGACGACGACCACGCCGAGCACGTTGGCGTCCCGCAGCCGGCCGAGCAGGGCGTTGCTCTGCCGCAGCGCCGCCTCGGTCCGACGCTGCTCGGTCAGATCAGTGAAAATCGCATACACCCGGCTGGGTTGGCCTCGGTCGTCGGTGGCGTCTGGGACCGCGGTGATGCGCACCCAGCGCAGCTCGCCCGTCCGCATGTGCCTGACGCCGGCCACCACGTCGGCGACGATCTCGCCCGTCCGCAGCGCCAGTCGCACCGGCAAGTCCTCAGCGGGGAACGGCGAACCGTCCTCGCGCACCGCCTGACCTTGCGGAATGACAGGCCATGATGTCACCGCGGCCAAGTCGATGCCCAGGATCTGGCTGGCGGCGGGGTTCACGCCGATGATGGACCCGTCGGCGTCGTAGTGGACGACACCCTGCGGCATGGTCTCGAACAGCGTCCGATACCGCTCATGCGACGTGGCATCCGCGGCCAGCCGGCCCGTGCCCACCCGCGCGATCGGAATCACGATCACCGCACCCCCCGGTGCCGTCAAGCCTGCTCCCCGAAAGCACAACTCTACCATTTCCGCGTTTATGCTGCTCAGAGCGGCCTCAACCGAGTTCTCAACCGAGTCAAGGCCGGCGTGGCCGTGCGCCCGCTAGGCCGGGGTCAAGGAGGAACGGCAGAAGCCGGGTCCGGGCCGGGACCCGGCTTCTGCCGTGAGCCGCACCCGCGTAGTCCCAGGCCCGCAACCTTGCGCCGGAGCACTAATAGGCGTTGACTGGTCATGTCGCCTGGTAGGTCCGGACCCTGCGCTCACCCGCCGCTTGCCTCAACGACTGCGGAGAACTTATGAACGAGCGCGTCAATGTCCGTTGCCGGCCCAGGGCCGACCTTGTGTCTCCGCCCCGGGATGCTTACCTGCCGCCGGCATCGCCCGCGGGCAGGGCCCGTGCCGCCCCCGGGGGAACCCAGCGATGACCGCCCCGGGGGGTGACCACGGCCCGGTCGCAGGTGGCGCGGGCGCGGCGGACGCGGCCGGCGGCCTGGGCTTCCCCGACGTGCCGCGGCTGGAGCTGGACGAGCTGCTGGTGCAGCTGGTGGACCGGGCCAGCGGCGTGCTGGCCGCGCAGGGGCGGCTGCGGGGGCTGCTGCGGGCCAATGCCCTGGTGGCCGGCGACCTGAGCCTGCCGGTGGTGCTGCGGCAGATCGTTGGTGCCGCCCGCGACCTCCTCGGCGCCCGCTACGCGGCCCTCGGCGTGCTCGGCCGCGACGGGGAGCTTGAGCAGTTCGTGCACGCCGGGATGGACGACAACCTGGTGGCGGCGATCGGCGACCTGCCCCGCGGCCGGGGGATCCTGGGCCTGCTGATCAGCGAGCCTGCCCCGATCAGGCTGGCCGACCTCGGCGCTCACCCGGCGGCGGCGGGGTTCCCGCCGGGGCACCCGCCGATGGGCAGCTTCGTCGGCGTCCCTGTCCGCATCGGGGAGGAGATCTTCGGGAACCTTTACCTGACCGAGCGCACCGCGGGCGGCGAGTTCACCGCCGACGACGAGGAACTGGCGATCGCGCTCGCCGCCGCGGCGGGCGCGGCGATCGCGAATGCCCGGCGGTACGCCGAATCCGAGCAGCGCCGCCGCTGGCTCGACGCCTCCGCCCAGCTCACACCGCTGCTGCTGGCCGACAACCGGGAACGGCCGCACACCCTGATCACCGCGCACGCAGCGGAAGCCGCCGACGCGGACTTCGCGGTCCTGGCCGTGCCCGGTGACCCGGACCGGGTGATCGTGACAGGCGCCGTCGGAGCGCTCACCGCGGGACTGCTGAGCCGGACAGCGCCGGTGGACGGCTCGCTGGCCGGGCAGGTAATCAGCAGCGGCAAGCCAAGCCTGATCACCGGGGACCGCCTCGAGGGGCCAGCCGCGGCGCTCGCCGCCAGGATAGGCCCGCTGATCGCCGTCCCGCTGGCGGCGGGCGAGCGGGTCCTCGGCGCGCTGATGCTGGGACGGCGCGCCGCGCGCCCGGGATTCACCGAGTTGGACCTGGGGATGGCCGCCTCGTTCGCCGGTCATGCCGCCGTCGCCATGGAACTCGCTCAGGCCCGCGCCGACCAGATCCTGCTGGCCCAGGCGGAAGACCACGACCGCATCGCGGGTGACCTGCACGACCAGGTCATCCAGGCACTGTTCGCCCTCGGCATGAAACTCCAAGGCCAAGCCGCCCGCAGCGACCCGGCCGCCGCCGAGCGGGTCAATGGCTACGTCGATACCGTCGACGAGGTCATCAGGGACATCCGCGCCAGCATCTTCGGCCTCCGCCAGCCCCACCAGGCCCCGGCCGGCCTGCAGGCCCGGGTCCTGGAAATCATCGACGAGCACGCCCCGCAACTTGGCTTCACCGCCGACGCCAGCTTCACCCTCCCGGACGGCTCGGACCCGGACGAAAACCTGGCCCACGACATCCTGGCCGTCACCCGCGAGGCCCTGTCCAACTGCGCCCGCCACGCGCATGCCAGCACCGTCACCATCACCCTGACACACCAAGACGGGCTGATCACCCTCGAGATCACCGACAACGGCCGCGGCCTCGGCACCCCCGCCAGATCCAGCGGCCTGGCCAGCATGCGCCGCCGGGCGGAAAACAACGGCGGCACTCTCCAGATCACCGCTCCCGCGTGCGGAGGCACCCGCCTGACCTGGACCGCCCGCCCACGCCAGTAACTATCGCGGCACAATAAGCGTTTCCTACCATGGGGCGCCGTTGGCGCCGCGCAGCGCGCGGACGTAGCCCGCGCGCTCGTAGGCGGCCTGATCGGTGTCCGCGGGCACTGCGAGTACCCCGCGCAGTTCGCTGACCGAGGCGTATTCCTTGCGGGCCATCCATTCCGCCAGGCCGTCGAGCAGCACGGCGGCGTGCTGAGGTCCGTGCCGGATCAGCGCGGACGCGGTCATCACGACATCGGCCCCTGCCAGCAGGTACTTCACGACATCGGCCGGTCCCTCGACGCCGCTGGTGGCCGCCAGCGAGCCACGGACCTGCCGGCGCAGCAGGGAGATCCAGGTGCGCGGCAGCCTGGCCTC
>JBEKEK010000184.1:0-38431 GCA_050013875.1 Trebonia sp.
GCCGCCGCCTGGACGGGCAAGGTCCTGCTGCTCGACGAGCCGACCAGCGCGCTCGGGGTGGAGCAGCAGGAGCAGGTGCTCGAGCTGATCCGCCGCGTCTCGGCCGAGGGCATCGCGGTGATCCTGATCTCCCATCAGATGCCCGACGTGCTCAACGTCTGCGACCGGGCCGTCGTGCTGCGGCTCGGCTCGGTGGCCGCCACGCTGGCCGGCACCGAGCTGACCAGTGAGAACCTCGTCGGCTACATCACCGGAGCGATGCCAGGCAGGGAGCCCTGATGGCCGGGACGAAAGCCGGCCCGCGGGCACCTGCCCTCCTCGGGCAGCGCGGGCTCTGGCTGCGCAGCTGGGCGGTCGTCCGCGACCTGTGGATCGGCGGGGTGCTGCTGGCGCTCATCGCGTGTTTCAGCATCGGCTCACCGTATTTCCTGACCCGCGCGAACTGGCTGAACACCTCGAGCACGGCGACCGAGGTGCTGCTGCTCGCGGCCGGCGAGACGTTCGTCATCTGCGCCGGCGGCATCGACCTGTCGGTGGGCGCGGTGCTCGGCTGCACGGGCACGGCCGGCGCCTGGGTGATGGCGCAGCTCAGCTCCGGCGCGCCGGCCGGCTCCCAGGTCGGGGTGGTCGCGCTCGGGTTCGCCGCCGCGGTGGCCGCCGGAGGCGTATTCGGCCTGGCCAACGGGTTCCTGGTGGCGTGGGCGGGCATTCCGCCGTTCGTCGTCACGCTCGGCACGCTCGGCATCGCGACCGGCTTCGGCTTCCTGCTCAACAACGGGCAGGAGATCTCGGCGATCCCGGGTTCTGTCGCGACGTTCGGCAACACCAACCTCGGCGGGTGGGTACCGGTGCCCGTGCTGATCACGGCCGTCATCACGATCTGGTGCGGCCTGCTGCTGGCCAAGACGAGGTTCGGCGCCTACACGCTGAGCATCGGCGACAGCCGGGAGGCGGTCGTCCGGGCCGGCGTCAACGACCGCCGCTACCTGCTGGAGATCTACACGCTATCGGGGGTCCTCGCCGGGGTGGCCGCGGTGCTGGTGCTGGCCCGGCTTGGCGCGGGCTCGCCGTCCTCCGGCGCCACCGACAACCTCAACGCGATCGCGGCCGTGGTCATCGGCGGCGCGAGCCTATTCGGCGGCCGGGGCACCATCATCGGCTCGGTCATCGGCACCGGCATCATCGCCGTCCTGCTCACCGGCCTGGTGCTCATCAACGTCCCATCGTTCTGGCAAGAGGTCGCGGTCGGCACCGTGCTCATCGTCGCCGTCTACATCGACCAGCTCCGCAACCGCAAAACAAGGAAATAACCCAGGCTCGTGGGAGGAACCAGTGTCTAACAAGAGAACAGTGTCTAACAAGAGAACAGGGCGCCTGTCGGCGCTCGCACCCGTTGTCGCGCTTATCACCGTCGGCGCGGCCGCGTGCTCTTCCGCATCATCGCCGTCATCGTCCGCGCCCGCCTCCGCGACCGCGACCGGGAGCGGTTCCGCCACCGCGAGCTCCAGCGCCGGCGCCGGCAAGCACTACACGATCGCCTACGTCCCGGGAGCGACCGGCGTCGCGTTCTACGACACGCTGCTGGCCGGCCTGAAGGCCAAGGCGGCCTCGCTTGGCATGAGCGTCACCTACCAGGGTTCGCCGAACTTCGCGCCCGCGTCGCAGACGCCCATCGTCAACGCGATCTGCACCGAGCACCCGAGCGCGCTGATCGTCTCCCCCACCGACCCGGTGGCGATGGCGCCCGCCATCAACACCTGCCTTAATGACAGCATCCCGGTCATCACGGTCGACACCGGCCTGTCCAGCACGTCCCAGCTCACCAGCGCGATCACGACCGACAACGACTCGGGCGGCAAGGCAGCGGCCGACTTCGTCGGCAAGGCGCTCGGCGGCAAGGGCGAGGTCGCGCTGCTCAGCCTGTCACCGACCGCGACCACCCAGGTCGAGCGGATCTCGTCGTTCGAGAAGGAGATCAAGGCCGCCTACCCGGGCATCAGCGTTCTCCCCGTCCAGTACACCGCGCAGGCCACCAGCGACAGCGAGACCGTCGCACGCTCGATCCTCGCCGCGCACCCGGGCGTCAAGGCCTTCTTCGGCAGCGCCGAGCCGAACGCGGAGGGCGTCGCCGCCGCCCTCAAGGCGCTCGGCGAGTCCGGCAAGGTCATCAACGTGGGCTTCGACGCCAGCCCGGCCGAGGTCGGGCTGCTCAAGTCCGGCGGGATCCAGGCGGTGGTCGCGCAGCCCGCCGCGGAAGAGGGCGCCGACGCCGCCCAGTTCGCCTACGACAAGATCACCGGCGACTCGTCCGGCATCAGCGCCTCGGTCCAGCTACCCGACGTGCTGATCAACGCCGCGGACGCGAGCCAGTCGGCGTACGTGAAGTACTTCTATATCCCGTAGAGATCCGTTAGATCGTCCCTTAACTGCGAGGCGGAATCCGTTGCGTGCGGTTGTCCTAGGAGACACCCCCTGGTCGCTGCGCGTCGCCGACGGCTGGCCGGAACCCGAACTGGGTTCCGGCCAGGTCATGGTGCGCGTGCACGGTGTCGGCATCTGCGGGTCGGACCTGTCGCTGATCACCCATGAGCGGCGGGCGCCTGGCTACCCATGGGTCCTCGGGCACGAGGCGTTCGGCGAGATAGTCGCCGCGGGCGACGGCGTGGACCCGGCCCGGGCCGGCCAGCGGGTCGTCATCGAGCCGAACTACCCCTGCCTGCGCTGCCCCGCCTGCCGGGCCGGGCTGACCTCGATGTGCCCCGACCGGGTGCTTGTCGGCTTCAACGCGCCGGGGCTGCTGACCGAGTACGCCGCCGTGCCCGCGGCGTTCGCGTGGCCCGTTCCCTGCCACTGGTCCGACGGCGACGCGGTCTGCGCCGAGCCGCTCACGGTGGCGCTGGCCGCCATCAGGCGCAGCGGAATGCGGACCGACGGCAACTGCCTGGTCATCGGCGCGGGTTCCCAGGGCGGGCTGCTCTGCCTGGCCCTGGCCGCGCACGGCGTCACCCCCCACGTACTCGAGCCGAACGAGGGCAGGCTGCAACTCGCCGTATCGCTCGGCGCCAAGGCGGCCGGGCCCGGCGGCACCGAGTTCCAGACGATCTTCGAGACGTCCGGGGCGGAGGCGGCCCTCGGCGAGGCGATCCGCCGGGCCGCGCCCGGCGCGGATGTGGTGCTGATCGGTCTCGGCGGCCAGGCCACCCGGGTGGACACGCGGATGGTGGTCAGGCGCCAGCTGGTGCTGCGCGGATCGCTGATCTACGATCACCCCGGCGATTTCCGCGCCACCCTCGCCTCGGCCATCCCCGCGCCGGAACGGATCCTGCGCGCCGCTTATCCGCTGCGGGAGGCACCAGAAGCCTTCCGGGCGGCCCTGGCGATACCGGGCAAGACCTGGATCCGGGTGGCCAGCTGACCTGGGCCGCGGCAGCGTGCCGTCAGCGGGGCGGCGTCAGCGGGGTGCCGTCTCGAAGATGGGCCAGCCGATCTCGGTCCGCCAGCGGGCGGAGTCGCCGGTGTGGTGCCGGCTGACCGGGTAAAACTCACGGATCGGCCCCGCAATGGCCAGCGCGTGGCGGGTGACATGCCCGGCCAGGGCGCCGTAGGCGCGGTCGATGTTGTCGTGCGGGCCGTTGTGCGCGATGACCGCCAGCTCGACCGGCGGTAGCTCGATCGCCTGGACCCGGCCCGCCGCCCGGAAGGCGGTGCTCACCGGCAGGTAGACGGTCGCCTGCCCGGCCTCGTCGCTGAACAGCGCGCTCGCGAAAACTCCCCCCGCGTCGCCCGCCAGCCCGGTGTCCTGGCCGGACAGCGTGGCGTAGAGCTCGCCGAACGCGCCGTTGTACCAGGGGCCGAGGTCGGCCATCGTGACCTGCGCCGTGATCGCCGCCACCCGCATCAGCGGCACGCTCCGGTGCTCGACCGGCAGGTCAGGCTCGGGGTGCTCGAGCAGGTCGCGCAGCGACTCGACGGCGCTCTTGGTCCGGCTGAGCTCGTCCTCGAGCCGGCGCAGGTGGCGGGTGATGAGCTCGCGGCGCTCCGCCAGGTCGGTGGCGCGCAGGACGCCGCGGATGTCCTCCAGCGGCATGTCGAGGTCACGCAGCCTGCGGATGACCTGCGCGGTCGGGATCTGCGCGAGGTCGTAGCGGCGGTAGCCGGAGTCGGGATCGACTTCCGCGGGCGCCAGCAGATCCTCTTCGTGGTAGTGGCGCAGCGCCTTCACGCTGAGGTGGGTGGCGCGGGCGAAGTCGCCGATGGACACGGTCGTCTGCACGCTTCCAGTCTGCATGGTCCCAGCTTGAACTCTCCCCCGGCCGGAGAGTCCAGCCGCGAACGACCGCTTGACCCTCCTGTTCCGGTAGCGGCGAGGCTGGAGCCATCGAACAGAAACGAGCAGGAAGGACGGTCATCATGGCCACCGCAACGAAGCTCACCGGGGTTGTCGCCGAGCACATCCGCGCCGTCAACGACTTCGACACCGACGCGATCGCCGCCACCTTCGCCGACGACGCCTACGTCAACGACAACCGCCGCGAGATCCGCGGCACCGACGCGATCCGCCGCTGGGTGATCAAGGAAATGGTCGGCGACAGCGTCACCATCGAGCCGGTCGAGGTGCTCGACCACTACGGCGACATCATCGTCAGGGGCCGCTACGACGGCACCTACGACAAGACCAACCTGCCCGGCGAGCTCATCATGAGCAACTACTTCTCCGTCAGGGACGGGAAGATCGTCTCCCTCGCCGTCATCCGCAACCAGCCCTCCGAATACGACGAGTCCTGAGAGTCAGTACTGTCCTGGACCCCGAGGGTGGCCACTGGCCCCCTCGGGTCAGGGGCGATTGAAAATCATGATCATTCCGAACGGTCCCGTGGCTCCGCCGCCACCGCCCGCTGGGTGCATTAACCCGGCGTGCCCGATCTGCGGGGGTTTCGGTGTGTAGGGTCGGCTAGGTGGATCAGCTCACGCCCTACACCGCCGCCACGCTCGGCTGCGACCTGCGCGCCCTCGGCCTCAGCACGGGCGATACGGTGCTGGTCCACTCCTCGGCGAGCAGCCTCGGCTTCGTGGTCGGGGGCGCGCAGGCGGTCGTGCAGGCGCTGCTCGATGTCCTCGGGCCCGACGGGACCCTGGTGGTGCCTACCCACACGCCCGACAATTGCGATCCGGCCGGCTGGAGCAACCCGCCGGTTCCCCAGGCGTGGTGGCCGGTGATCCGGGAGCAGGCGCCCGGCTTCGACCCGGCCCGTTCCCCGAGCCGCTGGATCGGCGTCATCGCCGAGACGGCCCGCACCTGGCCGGGCGCCTTGCGCAGTGATCACCCGCAGGTGTCGTTCGCCGCGCTCGGCCGGCGGGCGGCTGAGATCACCGGCGGGCACCAGCTGGACGATGCCCTGGGCGAGCGTTCCCCGCTTGGCGCGATCTACCGGCTCGACGGGAAGGTGCTGCTGCTCGGCTGCGATCACGACTCGAACACCTCCCTGCACCTGGCCGAGTGGCGGCAGCAGTCACCTCCGCGCGGCGTGATCGGCGCGTCCGTACGGCGGCCGGACGGCACCAGCGAGTGGATCAGCTGGACCGATGTGATCGAGAACAGCGATGACTTCGAGTGGATCGGGGCGGCCTTCGAGTCCGCCGTCGGCTTGTCGGCCGGCCGGGTCGGCGGTGCCGAGGCGCGCCTGATGCCGCAGCGCGCCCTCGTCGATTTCGCCACTGACTGGATGGCGGCCCACCGGCCCCGCCCCTGAGCCAGCTACTTCCCGCTCTGGGCCGCCCGGCGGCCAGGCATGAAATGCGTCACCGCGCTGCGCGCGCATAGCGCAGCAGGGCGGCCGCACCGCGCTGCTCGGCCGAGATCAGGCGCAGATCGACGGCCGGGGCCGGGCTGGCGAACAGCCGGCGGCCGTTGCCGAGGATTGTCGGGAAGACGAGCAGCCGGTGCTCGTCGACGAGGTCGCGCTCCATGAGCGTCCGCACCACGCTGGTGCTGCCGATGACGATGATGTCGCGTTCGCCCCGCAGCCGCTGAACCTCGCTGGTCAGCTCGCCCTCGATCAGGTGCGAGTTCTGCCAGGCGCTGACGTCGGTCAGCGTGCGCGACGCTACCCACTTGGCGGCGGTGTTCAGCCTCGTGGCGAACTCGCCGGACCTTCCCGGCCAGATCTTCGCGAACAGCTGCCAGGTCTCGCGCCCGAACAGCAGCGCGCCAGTGTCGAGACGGGAGCCCAGCTTGAACTTATCCCCGGCCACCGCCTCGGGGCCGTGCCGGAAGGCCCAGCCCCCGCCCGCTGACATGGCTGATCCGTCTGGGTCCTCGACGACGCCGTCCAGGGTGATGAACTCGACGACGATGATGCGATTCATGAAGGTCCTCCCGGGCTCGGGCCGGCGCCGCCCTTCGCGCCGCGCGGTCGGATGTACATACCGCGGGCAGGCCCGCAACTCATCGCCAGCGGGCTACCGGCCCCCCTCGGCGACCTGGTCGATGTCCACCGCCGCCAGGTCCCGTACCTGCTGCTTGGTGACGGTGAGCCTGATACCGCCATCGAAGCCGGCCACCTTGTCAAACGGGATGGCGACATCCTTGCGGCCCCACCCGTGCCCCTCCTTAAGCAGCAGGTGGGTCACCCGGCCGCTGCCGGGGTCGATCAGGAAGGCGCGGACCTGCCCGATGTCGCCGTCGGTGGCGTGGACGTGATCGCCGCCGTGTTCCTCGACCTCGCCCGGCGGGACGACGTCGATGGTCTCCTTCTCCGGGATCCTGAGGATTGAGCCGCCGTCCGCGCTCGGCCCATCCGCGCCCCGCCAGCCGGGAGCAAGCAGCTGAACCGGCACGGTCTGGCCGACCGCGAACTCCGCCAGGGTCTCCTCCGCGGCGTCCAGGTTCATGAACTCCGCCTGGGTGCAGCGCAGCCGGATCTGCCCCGGCGCCGCGTCGACCAGGCCGAGCGGAACAAGCCGGGCAAGCCCGCGCCGGCCGTCCGGCTCAACCACGATATGGGTCACGGTGCGGGCGTCGGGTTCGATGACCACGGCTCGCACCTCACCGCGGTACCCGTCGCTGCACAGAGCCTCATTGCCGATCACGAGCGTTATCAACGGCCAGCCTCCTCATGCCAGAATCTCGTTCCCCGTCACCCCATCATGCTCGCCACCCATCATGCTCGCCCGCCAACGGCGGCCGGCATCAGGCTGGCTTTCCGCACGGCGAACAGCCGCCTGCCGCCACCCATCCGCTGCTCGCACCTCTGAGCAGCCGGATGCCGGTGGCTCCGGAAGGCTGGGCCGGACTTATTCTGGCTGGCATGGTCGACCCGGCGCCGGTGTGGGTGGTGGCAGGGCCGCCGGGCGCGGGGAAGAGCACGGTTGCCCGCCTGCTGCTCGCGCGGCTCGATCCAGTGCCGGCGCTGCTGGACAAGGACACGATGTACGGGTCCTTCGTCGCGGCGGCCCTGGCGGCCGGCCGCCGTCCGGCCGGCGAGCGCGAGGGGCCATGGTATGACGAGCACATCAAGGTCCACGAGTACACCGGGATGACCGCGACCGCCCGCGAGATCCGCTCCCACGGGTGCCAAGTTCTGCTGTCGGGGCCGTTCACCCAGCAGATCCACGACGCCGGCCGGTGGCGGAGCTGGACCGATGACCTGGGCGGTGACCCGGTGCGGCTCGTCTGGGTCCGGTCGGACGCGGCCACCCTGCGGCAGCGGCTGACCGCCCGCGGGTCGGAACGGGACGCGGCCAAGCTGACCGATTTCAGTGCGTTCACCGCCCGCATGCGCCCAGGCGACAGCCCGGCGGTCCCGCATGCGGTCATCGACAACCGGCTGACGGCCGAGGTACCGCTGGAAGATCAGGTCGGCGCGCTAATCGCGGCCATGGGGCCTCAAAAGCAAGATCCGGTTCCGTTGCCGGAACCGGATCTGAGCTGATCGGGCGTTTCGCCGGGCGATGAGACCGGGGCTAAGCGGCCCTGACCGAATCGAAGACCGCCCGCGCGCTGCTCCCGGATCCGTAGAGCCCGAGCAGGAAGAACGTCGCCGGCTGCTTCGGGCGGCTGACCGAGAAGACCAGCACGCCGCTGAGGAAGCCGCCCTGCCCGGTGACCGACGACAGGCAGATGCGGACGCCCCGCCGCGACTGGCAACTGGCGTAGCTCTGGCCGACCGACTGGGCGGCGTACTTCCCGGTGACAACGGTCAGGCCGGGCTTGGCCTGGTCAGCGATGGCAGTGGGAAGCGGGTACGGGCAGGGCAGGTAGAGCGGCGGCCGGGTCGCGTCGATCAGCAGCAGCGAGCTCGGTTCGAGGCCTGTTCCGCAGGTGGACCACTGATCTTCGCGTTGCAGGGTCCAGGACGGCGGGGCCGCGAACCGGACTCCGCCCAATTGCCGCCGAGTCCAGCCCGCGGGCACGCGGGCGGCCGCACCGGGCCGGAGCGCAACCGAGAGCGGCGACCTGGTCAGCGTGGCCAGTACCCGCGCCGCCAGCTTCCCGCGAGCTCCGATGCGCACCCCCAGTTCCGGTACGAGGTAGGCCGTGGTCCCCTTGCCGTTTGACAGGCGGTAGACGGGAATGCCACCGATCACGGCGGTGGGCTTGCGGTGGGTGATTCCCTTGGGGATCGGCCCGGCAGGCAGGATCCAGGCCACGCTGGCAGTCACGGTGCAGGCATACGCCTTCGGGAATCCAGGCTTGACGCCAACGAAGATCATGCCGCTGATTTGCGGAAATCCGCACGAAAGTTGCTGCGGGCTCTCGACCAGCCACGATGATCCCGGTACCGACAGCTGCGCGTTCTTGTACGGCACCGGCGACCAGCCGGCCGGCGTCCGGGATACGCCGGCCAGCGGAGCGGCGGCCGCCTGCCCGGTGCGGCTGATCCCCTGGGTTGACGCGGTGGCCCTCGCCCCGGATGACCCGAGCACGCTGCCCACTGCCGCGATGACGGCCACCGCCACCGTCGCCGCGATCGCGGCGGCGCGCCAGCCGTGCGGTCCCCGTCCCGCGCCTAGCTCTCTACCCGTCATCGCCACTGCCTCTCGGAAATCTCGTGCCCGCGGCTGACGCCGCCCAGGCCAAGGGCCGGGTTTGCGATCGGCCAGCTTCGCCGTCCGCCGCTCAACCCGACTGCTTAGACGGCCCGGGACAGGCATCCGGTTTCCGTTTCCCGCCCCGGGTTTCGCCCCGGCCGGATCAGGACCGCGCACGGTGAGATCAGACTCGCGCACTCTCCCGGCCTGGACTGTCGCCCACGAGACCGGGGCTGCTCCCCCGGCACCGAGATCACCCGCATCGAATGGCGCTACCTCGATGCCCAGTTACGATTTGGCTACTCAACGTAAAAAGGCGGCGGCTTCCCTGAGGGAAGCCGCCGCCTGCTGGCCGGTGGGCGATACTGGGATCGAACCAGTGACCTCTTCGGTGTGAACGAAGCGCGCTCCCGCTGCGCCAATCGCCCGACGCTCACCTAGATTAGCGTATCTTCCGGTGTGGCGTGGCGCGGGGCATCCGACGGGCCGGGTTGCGCGACGGTGGCACCGAGGTTGCGGAAGGGTTGCAGGTGGTTCCAGCGGCCTGGAAGTTGCTCCGTCTACTGGAAGGTAGGGTCGAGTTCGGCTACTCTCAGTTGTGCAATCGATAGCAACTAAAGACCATAAGATCACACGTTGCTATCACACGATCACCTTGCGTAAAGCGTTGCGAATAAAGGGCTGCGAGCTACCTCACAGCCCATGCAATCGATACGCAGGAACAATAAACTGTGGGCGTGCCGTTCCTGACTAACGGCTTCCGGACAAGGACGGATGCCGTGACGACTCTCCCGCGGTCACGTAGCCGACATTGGCGCAAACGGAAGCTTTCGGACATATCGTCGCCTAACGCTCCGTATTCGCGCTAGTTGCCCGCAGGTCGTGTCAGCAAACAGAGCCCGGCCTCCCCTCCGGGACCCAGCAGATTGAGGTTGACCTGACGATGAACAGCAGCAGCACGGTCTCAGCAGAACTCGGACTTCGACTCGTCGTCCCCCAGCAGACGATCGTCCCCCTGGTCGCGAGCCTGTTCTACTCCAAGGAAGATCCATACGCGATCCGCATCGCGTTCCACGTCGGGCTCGACGAGCCGGTCGAGTGGATCTTCGCGCGGGACCTGCTGTCCCTCGGCATCCAGGGTCGCGAGGGCCTCGGCGACGTCGTCGTCTGGCCGTCGTCCGGGTCGGCGGACGGCGCGCCCGGCAGGGTGCTGAACATCGAGCTCTCCTCACCCTTCGGCCAGGCCCACTTCGAGGCGCCGATCAAGGAGATCTCCGACTTCCTCGAGCGGACCTACGCCATCGTCTCCGAAGGCGGCGAGAGCGACTTCGTCGACGTCGGCGCCGAGCTGACCGACCTCCTCCGCCAGGCGTAGCAGGCAACACAGGCTTCCTGGCCCGTGCCCCCGTAACGGGCCGGGATTCTTCCCCCCGTCGATGCCCTCGGCAGCCGGCGACGTAATCGCGGCATTCCGCCCGGTATACGCCCCGCCGCCGGGGGCTTTGGCGTCTGGTGACGGGGACTCAGGGCCGCGCACCGCAGGGGCTGGTGCTGCCTAGCGGAAAGGTCGCGGGTGGGGCGCGGCGCGGGTGCGCGAGGCGTGGCGCGTCCCGTGGTGGCCGTGGTTGTGGTCAACGGGCTGACCAGGGGGAATGGAGGGTCAGGAGTAACCACGGACCGTTAGGGGTGCAGATTTTTTCTCTAACCTCCGGTTCCGAGTTGGTGGTTGCGCCAGGATCGGATACAGTTCTGACGCAACGCCGGAGCGATCCGGCGGACCTTCCCGGGGGATCCCCGGGGTGGCATGCGGACGTGGCTCAGCTGGTAGAGCATCACCTTGCCAAGGTGAGGGTCGCGGGTTCGAATCCCGTCGTCCGCTCGGAGGCGCGGCTATGCGGCAGATTGGCCGCCGGCCAGACACGCTCCTACGGCGGAGTGGCCGAGTGGCTTAGGCAAGGGCCTGCAAAGCCCTGTACACGGGTTCGATTCCCGTCTCCGCCTCCCCTATTGCGTCTGATCAGCGGAAACATCCCTTCAGGGCTCCTGCAGGCCGCTTGGCGGTCCTAGCATCCCGGTCTTGTGTACGTAGCCTCGGGGCTCAAGGCATTACACAAGGCTCCCCCAGAAGGGACCTGACCGTGTCTCGACCTGCCGCCTCGCCCGCCTCCGCCAGGCGCCCCCGCAAGTCCCCGCTCCGCCTGGCCACCCTTGGCGAGCCGTCCCTCACTCCTCACCGGACCGGCCATCTGTCGCCGCCGCAGCTGCGCCTGATGATGATCGGCGAGTTCGAGCAGTGGCTGCGGTCGCGCACCAACAAGGAGAAGCGGCCGTTCCAGGAGGAGACGGTTGTCGCCTACTCGAAGGCCGCCCGCGCCCTCGACGCATGGATGACCGAGCAGGAACTCGACGGAGACTTCACCGCCTGCGACACAGGTCTGCTGAACCGGTTCTTCCGCGACTACAACGCCAGCCATACTCGCGGCGGCACGAACACCAAGCAGCGCAACCTGCGGCACCTGTTTACCTGGCTCGAGGCCGACTATGACCATCCCCACCCGTACACCGACGACCTGAACCGGTACGCGCCCGCCGCGGGGCGGCCGTCGACCATGCCCGCAGTTCCCGGATGAGCGGCCAGGAAGGCGATCTCGTCGCGGAATCGTCCCAGGCGGTACCGTCCGTCCTTCCTCCTGCCGACGGAGAGGATCTTGATGGCGCCCGTCCGGCCGTCCGTGGCCACGGCGCGCCATACCTGACCGTTCCCGCCCGCGCCGAGAGGTTCCTCCCCGACTATCACCCAATCGCCATATTGCTGGCCTGCGAAGATCCCTGTCACGGGCACCAGTCTCGCGCACCCCGCTGACCGCGCGTGGCAAATCGAAGGCCCATCGGCGATCGCGTCATCGCATTTCGCGTACCAGGCGGTGCTTAGAATCTCAGGCGCACATTGAGTGAGGGTGCTGGAAGCGCGAGTTGGAACTCACCTCACTGCTCGTGCAGATGGCGAGGGCGCGGGACCAGCAGGTCGTGCCCGCGTACCGGAACAGCGCCAAGGCGTGGCGGCGGTCCCGGATGCTTGGCTATTGCGCGGCGGTGGTGGCCCGGGTCCGCGCGGCCGAGGAGGCGGCGGTCCCGTCCGCCACACCAGACTAGGATGCCACGGAAGACGTCGGTGCCCAATCGGCCGCGTTGGTGCTTGCCGACCGCTCGATGATCGTACGACGGCATGTCAGCGCCGCTTATCCGTGCCCGAAGAAGAAGCGCGTCACGTACTCAGGCAGCGGCTACGGAGACGGCTACCGCGAGGGGCAGAGGGCCGACATCGGCGGCGGGATGCTTCGCTCGCGCGCGGCTGGGGCCCTCGGCCACTGACCCATCACGCCCGGCCGAGGTACTGAGGTATCGAACGGATGCGTGGTGACTGTCAACAACGGTTCAACGGTGACTGCTGCCGAAAGACAATTGAGGCGTCGCAGTGTGGGACATGGCTCTACGGTTGACCGTTCTGCAGTAACGACGGCTCCGGCCGCGTCCGCAGTCGGTTGGCATCCGAGACCGAGGGCCGACGGCACCGCTTTGCTTCACCGAAGGCGACCGAGAGGGTGATCGTCTCGCGCGCGTAGCCGCCGTTCGGTGTGGCCACGAATGGGGCGCGGAGTCACCTCGCGAGGGACGCAGAACTGGGTTTCCTGCGCCCGCCGCGCTAGCCGGCTCCATGGTCGCGCAGCCTGCTAGGTACGGAGTTGCTGGCGAACTTCCATCAGCACGAAGCCGAGAAGGTTCAGCCCGAGCCAGCGTGCTGGCGATGCCGCCTGCTCGTCGTCGGCGGCCCGCCCGATCCCCCAGACCCGGTCCTGAGGGGAAGCCTCGACAAGGACCCGGCTAGCCGGCCTCATGTTCGCGGGCCCTCCCGCTAACGTGGTGCAGACACTACCGAAACGGTAGCAACGCTGGTGAAGGCGCGACGCAAGGGCCGTGCCGCGCAGCGCGTCCGCGGGTTACGCATCGCGTGGCGTCAGGCGGGCGGCCGGGTAGTTCCCGAGAGCTGGCCAGGGCGGCGCACGGTACAGCGGCAGGTGTTGGACAACGATCGAATCCAGATCCTCGCTTTGCGCCGTGGCGGCCTCCGGTAGTCAACTTGCTGTCTGCTCAGCAGGCAGTGCTTCATCTGGCAGGCCTGTGCGGCTGCCGGCGACTGCCCGGCCACGGGGCGCGACGTTAGGCGTCTCGGTGTGTGCCGGCCAGAGCGCTCGGACCGCCTCGGCGAAGCCGCCTTCGGCTTGAGGGTCGAAGAGAGCGAGCTGCAGGATGAACCCGGACACTATTGACATCAGGACGGCGGCGAGCGCCTCGGGCGTCGGGTGCTTTGGCAGGTCCCCATTGGCTTGATGCTCTCGGACGACCTCCGCGAGATCTGCGCGCATCGGGGCGAGCAGCACCTCAAAACGTCTCGCGAGTTCAGGGTTGCGCAGTGCCTCTGACCACGACAGCATGGCCATCGCTCCCGTTTGGTCTTGCGCGTGCTTGCGCTGAAGAACGTCGAGCACGTTTCCCAACGCATCACCTAGACTTTCGCCGCGGGGAGCTGCCGCGAAGGAGTGGATCATCGCGGTCACCTCGCGCATGCTCTGCTCGGCGATCGCGAGCACCATGTCCTCCTTGCTGCTGAAATACCCGTAGACAGCACCTGCGGACAGGCCGGCCTCGGCGAACAGATCCTGCATCGACGTCTCGTGGAAGCCATCACGCAAAAAGCAGCGCTTCGCGGCGTCGAGGATCTGGTTGCGCCGGGCGTCCCGGTGCTGCTGGCTTACTTTCGGCATGCCATCGACGCTACCATATTAGAAAACGAACGTTCGTCATGACTTCCCGGCGCTGAACGACCACCGGACGGCAGTTCGGTGGTGAACGACGTGGAACGATGGCCATCGTCAGTTCCGGCTGGCCCAGCTTCGCCGGACGACGGTGCGGCCGGGTCACCCCTGCGCCGCGACCGCAGGGCACGAACGCCTCCCACGCGGATGGAGTAAAGGCGAATTCCCGTTCTTTGCACCGGACGAACCTCGGGGGCTTGCCGGAAAATAACGCGCTGACTTGATCTTGACCCAAATAATCAATGTTCGTTGATCTTGCGAGGTCGTGGAGATCTTGCAGGGTGGCGAGGCGCTGCGGGCCGGGCTGGATCGTGGTGCCTGCCTGGTCGAGGGGCTGGCGGATGCCGCGGAGGCGCTTGCTGACCGTCTCGGAGCGGACGCTGACCACGGTGGCGATGGCGACCTGGGGCAGGCTCAGGCGGTAGTGGAGGATGGCGGCCAGGAGCCGGTCGGCCAGGGTGAGGGCAGGGCGGCGCCCGGCGCCTGGGACGGCTTGCCGGGGCCGGTGGCCGCGACGCTTGTCCAGGCTGGCCTTGCGCTGGTGGTCATGCCGGGTCATCAGGGTGGTGATCAGCGCGTCCCACTCGGCGGCCGGCATCCCGGTCAGGGCGGGGCGGCAGAGCCAGGCCAGGCCGCGGCTGGGCTGGTCGGAGGGACCGGGATTGCTGGCGGGCTGGCCGTGCCCGCGCAGGCGGGTGCCGTACTCACGGTCGCCGTGCTCGCGCGGGTGGAGGGTGTAGTTCCAGTCGCCGTGCCAGTCGCGGCGGTCCAGCGGCAGGGCGTCCATGTGGGCGCCGCCGACCTGGATCCCGGTGTCGTAGGCACCAGGGTCGAGTTCGGCATGGACCCGCAGCCCGGCGGCCTTCGCCGACCCCGGCCGCCCGGGCCACCACCCGGATCGCGCCGTGCCCCAGCGCCCGGGCCTCCGCGCCCATCAGCAGCCGCCGCTGCCGCTCGCCCAGGTGCGAGAAGATCACCGCGAACTTCGCCGCCAGGATCCGCCCCGTCTCCTCCGTCACAGCAGCAGCCCCGGAACACGGAAGCAACGAGTTATTTTCCGGCAGCCCTTAGCCCTCAATTTGAGTAAATGAAATGGACGTTCGTTTTGCGAGAATGCCGCGCGGGTACAGAATCCGGTAAGCGCGGGAGCCAACTATGGCAGCAGGTGCGCCGGTCCGGGATGTTCGGGTGAGACCTCCGCGCAGGCCCCGGGGCTAGGCTGAACCTTAATGCCGGTGAGGAGCAGTGATGCCATCCGAGACCGTCGTCGACCACTGCCCGCGCTGGTGCGCTCGCGCGCATCCCACGGACGCGTACGGGGCCGCTTTGCACCACGCCAGCGAGATCACCTCGGTTGTCATCTCGCGGCCCGGCGGTCTGACGGTGCCCGATCGCCTCGACGTGCAGGCCGCGCAGTACCTGCCGGATGACCCACGTGAGCGGGCCTGGGCGCCTGCGGTCGAGATCGCGGTGTACGCCGGCGACCGCTACCGGCTGATCGGGCTGACGCCGGAAGAAGCGAGGGAACTCGCCGGGATGCTGGCGAAAGCAGCCGATATGCTTAGCGCGGATTGATGCCGGCGTCGGCCTGTACCTGGCCGGTAAACAGCCGCCGCCACCCCGGACAGCACCTTCCCATCCCTGGGGACTGGCCTACCGCGCGGCCGTGATGCCCCCCAGCACGATCTGGGCCACGGCGGCGGGATCAACTGGCTGGCCGATGATGTATCCGAACGCGCAGGAACTGAACAACGCCTGCACGACGGCGCGGGAGTCATGTGGGCGTAGCTCGCCGGCGGCAACCCGATCAGACAGATACTTCCCCAGCAAGCGGTGGGTTTCGTTCAGGATCTCCTCCAGCCCTTGCCTGATTTTGGGGTTGGCGGCCCCGGACACGAATAGCCCCACCAGCGCCGTGCGCTGGCTCAGCATCCGGTCAAAGCCAGCCGTCACCTCGGGCAGGACGACGGCAGCCGGGCGCTCTCCGTCCCCGGTGAGCAGCTCGCGCAGCTCGGGCAGAAACCCGCGTTCGACGGTCACCGCCAGCGACAGTGCCTCTTTGCTGGCGAAGTAGTGATAGAGCAGACCGGAGGTGACTCCGGCCTCGGCGGCGACCTCCTTCATGCTCGCCGCGTCCACGCCCTTGCCACCGAACACCAACAGCGCGGCGTCGAGGATCCGTTGCCGACGCCACTCGGCCAGCTCGCGCCGCCGCACCGGCATCGTGTCACTATTGTCCGCCTGAGTCGGCATCCCGGCGCCTTTCGTAGATTGACATCCCGTTGAATCTCGCTGCTGGATCGGCTCTCATTGATCATCACGGCTGTCACCGGGGATGGGTGCCTCTCGCTCCCGCCTCCCCTGGCCTCATGGCATATTAGTGAGGGTCGTTCAATCAATGAGGCTAGTAGGCCGCAGCCTGGGCCAGAGCCTCGGCCCAGGTGGACCGGTCCCCGATAGGCCGTCGCCAGCCCATCAGTTTGCGCGGCTCGTTGAAGGCCAAAGCACCGACGAGCCGGCCGGCGCGCCCCGTAAGAGCTACGAACCGTCCCTCATCATAAGAGCCGTGCACCACCCGCACATCGTCGCCGGGCTTGATCCGCCCGAGCATTTGGATCTTCGTCTCGTACTGGTCGGACCAGACATAGGGGACGGGTGCGAACGACTGAGCCTCGTCCTCACCGAGCAGCAGCCGGCGGGCAGCCGCCGCGCCCTGGTCGATGGCGTTCGTCCAGTGCTCGATCCGCATTGTCTCCCCGAAGAGCGCATTGGGCCACCGGGCGACGTCGCCCGCCGCCACAACACCGGGCACAGCCGTGGCCAGCGTCGCGTCGCACACGACCCCGTTGTCGATGGCCAGGCCGGAGGACGCCAACCATCCGGTCTCGGGGATGACCCCGATTCCCACCACGACGAGGTCCGCGGGCACCGCCTCCTCCCCGTCGAGGAGCAGTGCTTCCACACGGCGGTTGCCCTCGAAGCCCGTGACCGTCGTTCCACATCGCAGGTCAACCCCGTGGTCGAGGTGCAGCGCAACACAAGCCGACGCCAACTCCGGGGGGAGAACCTGGGCCAGCGGCGCGGCGAGGGCCTCGACGACCGTCACGTCAAGGCCCCTGGCACGGCAGGCGGCGGCGACCTCTGCCCCGATGAAGCCAGCCCCGACCACGCAGACACGAGGGCCGCCTTCGAGATGTGCCCGGATGGCCATCGCATCGTCCAGGGTACGCAAGACGTGGACCCCCTCAAGACCGGCGCTGCCGGGAAGCCGCCGGGGAGTGGCGCCGGTAGCCACTACGAGGCCATCGAAGGCGACGGTCTCACCGCTGTCCAGGATCACGGCCCGCGCATCGAGGTCCAGACCGGCCGCGCGCTGCCCCAGCCTCCACTCGACGCCGAGCTTGTCATGGTCGGCGCCTTCCCGGAGGAATGCCCGCTCCGGCTCCCACTCGCCATTGAGGATCTGCTTGGACAGGGGCGGGCGGTCGTACGGCATGAGATGTTCCTCCCCCACCACGACCACCTGCCCGTCATAACCACCGCTCCGCAGCGTCTCGGCGGCGCTCAACCCGGCCAGCGAGGCGCCGACGATCACGTATCTAGAGGTCCGCGCCACCGGCCACCTCCGGAGTTCCTCCGAGGTAAGCGGCCCCGATCAGGCCGAAGCCGGCTCCGGCGCCCTGCGCGACGACTGAACCACGAGAAAGGATGGCAGCCTGGCCGGCCACCGCGCGGGCGTGCTGCCAGAGGCTGCCATCGATTCGCCGGCCATCACGCTCGGCACGGCCCGTCGTCACCGGCAGGATGCCAGCCATCGCGCACCAGGTCGCTGCCTTGCCGGATCGGAGTTCGCGATTGATTTCTCGGATCGCTGGCGCGCCTCCGCAGGCCGCCGGGACCGGTCTCGCGGCGATGCGGACCACGTCTTGGGATTGCCCGCTGGGGCCCCGTCGGGCGACCCTCATCGGCCGGGCGCCTGCTCGGCGATTAGTGAGCCGGTGGGGCCGGTGTCGTCTCGCTCGCGGACCAGATCGAGGGCGACGTCGACAATCATGTCTTCCTGGCCGCCGACCATCCGGCGGCGGCCGACCTCGACGAGGATGTCGCGGGTGTCCAGACCGTAAGTGGCGGCGGCCTTCTCGGCGTGGCGCAGGAAACTGGAGTAGACGCCGGCGTAGCCGAGAGTCAGCGTCTCGCGGTCCACGCGTACGGGCCGGTCCTGCAACGGGCGGACGAGGTCGTCGGCCGCGTCCATGAGTGCGAAGAGATTCGTGCCGTGCTCCCAGCCCATGACGTCGATGGCAGCCACGAACACCTCCAGGGGGGTGTTCCCCGCTCCGGCGCCCATCCCGGCGAGGGCCCCATCGACGCGGACAGCGCCGTGCTCGACGGCGGCGATGGAGTTCGCGACGGATAGTCCGAGGTTCTGGTGCGCGTGGATACCGATCTCGGTCGTCTCGTTGAGCACGTCACGACACGCGTCGGCGCGGGCCGCGACGTCGCGCATCGTGAGCCGGCCGCCAGAATCGGTGACGTACACGCAGTGTGCTCCGTAGGACTCCATCAGCTTCGCCTGTGCGGCCAGTTCCCGGGGCGGTGCCATGTGCGAGAGCATCAGCAGCCCGGCGACGTCCATCTCGAGCTCGCGGGCGCGGGCGATGTGCTGCGCGGCGACGTCGCCCTCGGTGCAGTGGGTGGCGACACGGACTGAACGGACTCCCAGGTCGTGGGCTCGCTCGAGGTGCGCGGTGGTCCCGATGCCGGGCAGCAGAAGCGTCGTGAGCCGGGCGTGGGTGAGAGCCCCGGCCGCTGCCGAGATCCATTGGTCGTCGGTGTGACGCCCGAACCCGTAGTTGAACGACGAGCCCCCCAGGCCGTCGCCATGCGCCACCTCGATGGCGTCGACACCGGCGGCGTCCAGGGCGAGGCAGATCGCCCGGAGATCGTCAACCGTGTACTGGTGGCGGATGGCGTGCATGCCATCGCGCAGCGTCACGTCCTGGAGGTAGAGCCTCTCGGCTGGCCGGAAGTCGGATCGGTAGGTCACGCCGTCACCCCTTGCCGGGTCTGTGCGAGTCGTTCGCCGGTTCGGAGCGCGGCGGAGGTCATGATGTCGAGGTTGCCTGCATAGGCGGGCAGGTAGTGGGCGGCCCCTTCAACTTCGAGGAAGACGCTCACTTTCAGTCCTGGCCCGTTCCATCCGAGATCGGGAGCGACCAGCGGGTCGCGGTCGGTGTAGCGCTCGAATTGCACGGTCTGCTTGAGCCGGTAGCCGCGCACGTAGCCCTGCACCCGCTCAACCATCGCATCGATCGCGTCGGCGATCTCTTTCGTGTCGCCGTCTTCGACGAGGCAGAACACCGTGTCGCGCATGAGCAAGGGCGGCTCAGCCGGGTTGAGGATGATGATCGCCTTGCCTCTTCTGGCGCCGCCTACTTGCTCGATGCCGCGGGCGGTGGTCTCGGTGAATTCGTCGATGTTGGCCCGGGTGCCCGGGCCTGCCGAGCGTGACGCGATAGACGCGACGATTTCTCCGTAGGCGACCGGGGCGACCGATGACACCGCGGCGACGATCGGGATCGTCGCCTGCCCGCCACAGGTGACCATGTTTACGTTCGGCGCGTCGAGGTGCTCCTCGATGTTCACCACCGGCACGACAAACGGTCCGATGGCAGCCGGGGTTAGGTCGACGAGCTGCTTGCCGAGCGGGGCGAGCTTCGCGGCGTTGGCGATGTGGGCACGCGCTGACGTGGCGTCGAAGATGATGCCGATGTCGGCGAGCTCCGGCATGGCCAGCAGGCCGTCTACCCCGTCTGGGGTGGCGGGAACGCCCATCCGGGCTGCTCGGGCGAGCCCGTCCGAGGCCGGGTCGATACCCACCATCGCGCCCATCTCGAGGACCGACGAGGTGCGGAGGACCTTGATCATCAGGTCGGTCCCGATGTTGCCCGGGCCGATGACCGCGACCCTGGTCGAGCCGGTCACGTCTGGTCCCTGGTGAACGTGGCGCGGACGGAGCCGAGTCCGTCGAGCACCGCCTCGTAACGTCCCGGTCCGCCGATGGCCACCATCGGCCCGAGTGCTCCGGACAGCACGACGTGCCCGGCCTCGAGCGGACGGCCCAGGGCCGCGAGGGTGTTCGCGAGCCACACGACCGCGTTCACCGGGTGTCCCAGGCAGGCCGCGCCTGAGCCCTCCGACACCTTCTCGCCCTGGCATGTCATCGTCATTCGCACCTCGCGCAGGTCGACGTCGGACAGCCGCGTCGGGTTCGGGCCGAGCACGAACACCCCGGACGACGCGTTGTCGGCGATGGTGTCGACGATCGTGATGTCCCAGCCGGCGATCCGGGAGTCGACGACTTCGATCACCGGCAGCACGAACTCGGTCGCCCGGAGCACGTCGACGGCCGTGACGGGTGCCTCGCGCAGGTCACAGCCGAGCACGAAGGCGACCTCGGCCTCGACCGCGGGCTGGAGAAGGCGCTGAAGCGCGATCGGTTCATCGTCACCGAACGCCCCGTCGGCCAGCAGCACGCCGAAGTCGGGCTGATCGACACCGAGCTGCCGCTGGACAGCGGGCGCGGTAAGACCGATCTTCCAGCCGACCAGGCGCCCCCCGCCGCCGAGCGCCCGCTGGATGTTGACCTGCTGGACGGCATAAGCGTCGCCGATCGCGCCGACCGGGAGCATGTCACGCACGGGTGCGCAGGGCCGCCCGGCCTGCGCGGCGGCACGGAGCCGGTCAGCGGCATCGTCGATTGCGGTCATGGTGGCCCTTTCGTGAAGCGGACATTGTTCGCCACGACGGGTCTTTGGGCGTTCTCCACCAGCTCAGCCACGGCTGCCGACGTCCACGAAGATGTGGCCGTCCTCCGTTTTCACTGGATAGGTCCGAACGCCGACTCGCGCGGGCAAGCACAGCGCATCCCCGGTTTGCAAGTCGAACTTCGCGAAATGCAGCGCGCACTCGACCTGGGTGCCGTCGATGTAGCCGTCGGCCAGGGAATACGTCTCGTGCGTGCATGTGTCGTCAATGGCGTAGAACGAGCCGTTGGCATTGAACACCGCGATGGGCGGATCTATATCCAGCGTTTTGGCTTCTCCTGAAGGAAGATCCGCGACTGCGCACACCCGAGTCCAGGTGACACGCGTGCTCATAGCAGACATCAGGCCCTTCCTTCTAGGTGGAGGCAATGAAGCCGTCGACGAGGCGGTTGAATTCGGCGGCGTGCTCAAGCTGGGCCCAGTGGCCGCACCGGTTGATGAGCACCATCCGTGAGTTCGGAATCGTGGCCACTATGCGCAGGCTCGCCTCGAAATGGGCGACCCGGTCATCCCGCCCGTGGATCAGCATGGTCGGCACGGTCCAGGAGGACATCGCCTCCAGGGTCGCTGCCGGAAGTGCCATCGGCGGGCCGGAGCGGAGGAAATCGAGCCAGTTCTTGTTGTGCTCGGAGTACCGGCGAGCGGTCTGCGAGCGCTGCTCAGCCAGCTCGTCAGACGCCATGGCGGGGTCGAAGCACATGATCCGGACCAGCCGCTTCATGTTCTGCGGTGAAGGGTCCTCATAGGCTTCGACCAGGATGCGAATGCCTTCCGGCATGCCGGCAGGCTGGAGTATGTTCACGCCCGCCGGGTTGCCCACCCCCATTGTGATGAGGTGGGAAACCCGGTCGGGATACTCGGCGGTGAAACTCACCGAGGTGGCGGCCCCCATCGAGTTGCCGACGAACGCGGCCTTATCGATGCCCAGCTCGTCCGCGAGCTGCTTCATGGCCTCGACCCCGTTGCGGCCCGTCTTGAGGGATTGCGGACTCGATTCTCCCCACCCGGGCATCGTCACGGCGATGCAGCGGTAGTTGCGCGAGAGCGCCGCGACGTTCGGCGCGAAGTTGCTCCACCCGGTCGCCCCCGGGCCTCCGCCGTGGATCATGAAGACGGGATGGCCTTCGCCTGCCTCGTTAATCTGGATGCGGTAGTCCTTGGTGTCGATAAGCCGCGTCGTGTTCTCGAAGGTCATGTCGGCGACAGCAGCCATCTCAATGATCCCCGTTGGCGAAGCGCTTCACGGACTCGTCCGGCATCGGCCACTTCGTGGCGGTCATGAACTCCGTCCAGCGACGGTAGAACATCCGCTGGGCGGACTCGCCGAACAGGTGGCGGGATATCTGCCCGGGGAACGTGGGATCGGGGCCCTCGTGACCGAGGCCCATGGTGTAGTTGAGCGGAATCTTGTGGATCTGAGGCCCGCGGCCCGCTAGGTTGCCGGAGATGAGACCCCAGTTCTCCCCGTCGTCCTGCTCAGCCAGGCCGGCGGGACCGAACTGCCCTTGGGTGTGCCAGCGGGTAGCTTCCTTCACCTCCTCAGGGGCTTGCTTGTCGACGAACACGAACGACCAGATCTCGAAGGAGTCGGGTCCCTTGGGCTGCCAGATCCGCAACGTCCGCGCCGGGTACAGCCAGGAGAAGTTGGGGAATATGGTGCAGTGCATACCGGTCATGCCCAGGCGGCCGGCACCTAGTCGCGCTTCGAGTTCCGGCATGATCGACGTCTCGTACTCATCGATGATCGGGTCACCGCCGGTCGCCGCGAAATTGTGCCCGCGGGGTACGCTCAAGAATCCCGTGCCGTGCCCGAACGGCGACGCGAACTGGCGTCCTGTCGCCAGCATGCGCTCGGCCCCGAGCTTGGCCTGTTCGGCGTAGTCGCGCCGCTCCGTCATCTCAGGCGGGGCGACTACTGAGAAGTTCGAGATGTGGGTGAACTGGGCGTGGTAGGAGTCGCCGGCAAACTGCTCGGCCGCCAGTTTCCAGTTCGCCGGGATCTTCGCCTTCGTCACCCCGCCAACGATCTCGACCCCGCCCTCCCGGCGGTCGAAGTAGAAGTCCATGTAGAACTTCATGTCGCCGAGGTACTCATCAAGGGACGGAGCGCTCTTGTCGAAGCAGCCGAAGATGAATCCCTTATAGGACTCCACGCGCGGGACCTGGCCGAGGCCCGACTTCGACATGTCGAGCTCGTTGTGGTAAGCGTCCGCATGATTGGGGACGCTCACCAGATCCCCGGCCGTATTGTAGGACCACCCGTGGTAGGTGCACGTGAACGCCTTGGCGTTGCCCAGGTCGGCGCGGCACACCCGCATGCCGCGGTGCCGGCAGAAGTTCAGCATCGCCTTGACCGACCCGTCTTTCTGGCGGACGACCAGCACCGGGTCTGCGCCCATGTAGGTGGAGAAGAAATCCCCCGGCCTGGGGATCTGGGTGTCATGGGCCAGGAACAGCCACGTCCGGCCGAACAGGCGCTCCAGCTCCAGCTCGTACACCTCCTGGCTGGAGAAGACATGCGGGCTGATGAGGCCGCGCTCGGGGTCGACGTATGACTGCAGCGTGTCATTGGTGATCATGGCGTGTCCTTCACTCGCAGGCTTGGGTACCGGGCTAGAGGAAGATCGACAGGTTCTTGGCCAGCACGACGTTCTGGTCGAGGATGATGGTCCGGCGGGCGATCTGCCACACCCGGGGCGCCAGCCTGCGCAGGATGTCGTGCCGCTCACCCACCCAGATGTCGACCTCGTCCTCCAGGCGGTTGCGGTACACCAGGAAATTCGACCGGGCCGCGTACTCGTTCTTCGTGGCCGCCGGCTCGATCCGGATGTTCGTCACCAGGTGCCGCGCCCGGCTCGGCGGATCTTCCGCCCAGTGCTTACCGGTGAGGATTTGCTTAACCCGCCAGCCGAGAGAGGTCTTGTTCTCGTCGAACAGCCCCGTCTCCCGCTCTGTCGTGTTCTCCCGGGCGGACTCCTGCATGAGCCGGTTCATCCGGTTGGGCATCCAGTAATGGATATCGTCCGCGAAGAGGAGATACCAGTCTGCGTACCGGCGCTCGTCCAGCAGCGTGGCTTCGAAATAGAGGAACTGCTCGACCTCCACCCGCAGGCCGGCATCGACGAAGAGATTGTCGGGTATCTGCAGCAGCTCCTGCTCGGTGGAAACGGTAGTCATCGTGACTCCTTTGTCGTGAGAATTGCTCGGATTACATTTGGACCCGTCAGCTAGGCATGGACTTGCTAGTGACTGGACGATTGCGGCACGGGCGCCGGCCCGAGTGTTCTGGACGGCTCGGTCGCGACGCGATCCGTCGCCGGCGTGCTGGTGACGAAAGTCCGCCGGTGGCCCCAGATGCTGGGACTGTCAAACCACGTCGGCACCCAGGAGTCCTCGACGATGCGGCCGCCGACGCCGTACTCGATGTCGAATCCGGACGGCGTGCGGAAGTAGAACGACGTCATGTGGTCGTTGGAGTGCTTGCCCAGGGTGACGGTCACCGGGACACCCTTTTCTGTCAGCCGGTCCAGGGCGCAGCCGACGGCATCCAGGCTGTCAACCTCGAGCATGAAATGGTTGAGCCCTTTTTCTATCGGTCCTACCGCTGCGCCGAAGGCCAGGCTGTGATGACGGGGATTGACGTGCGCGAACGTCGCCCCGAGGATTCCGCTGACGATCGAATCGGAAAGCCCGAATCCAAGCAGCCCCATATAGAAGTCTGCTGTAGCCTCCACGTCGCCGACAAAGAACACGATATGCCCCAGGCCCAGAGTTCGTCCCGCGCTGCTGGTGATGAAGCGGGCACCGGTGGGTGAGGTGAAAGGCGCGGTGCTCACCTCCGCGCCGTAGAAGAACTCCAGGCGAAAGCCTGACGGGTCCCGGCACGTGAAAAGGTCCAGAACACCGCGGACGCGGGCGAGTTCGGGGTCACTCTCGACGGCGAAACCCGCGCTGGCGAGTTTGTCCTGGACGCGGGCCAGTGCCGCGCGGCTGCCTACTTCCCACCCGATATATCCGATGCCTGGCTCGCCCGCTTGCACGGCAATGCGCCAGGCGCGCTCGTCCACCCGGAAACGTGCCTCTGACGAGGTGGACGGTGTCGCTGTCTGAAGGCCGAGGATGCCGGCGATCTCTTGCCATTCCACGACGGGTCCCGTTAGCCCGACGTAGCCGAGCGCCGTAATATCACCCATTGCCAATTCCTCGTCTGGTAGTTGCGATCTTCGGGCTTTTGCCGGTGTCCCTGGCCCACCAGAGCACGGCCCGCGCAGCCGACGGCACGAGAAGCGGCGGCTCCTGGGCCCATCTCTTCGTGTACGGCATAGTCCCTGAACAGCGCGCTGCTTCCCGGCACGCAGTTCGCCTGCTATCGACGGTGGCGACCACACGACGTTCCGGCCACGAGTCATCCACGGCGTTCAGGCGCTTACTCGCTGTCGCCGCGATCCTGGTCATGGTGCCCTTGTCCATTTGCCGCTCCCGGGGTTCCCCGTCAGTTTCGTTGACTGGTCGATTAGTCAATGAAACCAGCGGCATGCAGCCATGTCAACCCCGCAGGCTGTCCTGGCATGAGCAGGTCCTCGCGCCCGGGCGATCGCCGGGAAACACGGGTGATCGCGCTGGCCGCGTCCCGTGGGGGATCTCTCCTCGCAGGCGACCCGCCGACTTCTTCGCCTGCCGTAGTCGGTGGCTCAAGGTGGTCGTGGCGTGGCCGGCTGACGGCATCATCGCCGGTGCTGCCGGACGGGGTGCATCGAGATGACCATCTCCTCGGCGGTCAGTGCGTCGGCCGACAGCGCGCTGGCGCCGTCCCGGCTCGGCCGCAGGCCGTCGATGATCAGGGCCAGGTACCTGCGCCAGATTTCGGGCCGGACGACGCCGGCGTATTCGGCCGCCGAGGCCAGCATGAACTCGATGAACGGGATGTCGGTGCCCTGGAGGTCAGCGCGCAACTTGCCGTCGCGCTGCGCGCGCTCGACCACCTTGGTCACCGCTTGCTGCATCCGGCTCCGGGCCAGTTCCACCCGGTCGTGCCCGTAGGTGGCGAACAGGAGGATCTCCCGCAGGCCGCGGTCCCGGGCCAGCAGGGCGGCAGCCCGCTCGAGCATGGCCACCAGGCCGATCCAGGAGTCCGGCGCCTGCAGGGCCTGCTCAGCGAGCGTCACCAGCGACTGCGCCCGCGGCTCGAACAGCGCCTCGACCAGCGACTCCTTGTCCGGAAACCGGCGGTAGACGGTGCCCACCCCGACTCCCGCCTGATGCGCGACGTCATCCAGCGTCGCCTGCAGTCCACGGCTGGCGAATACCTCGGCGGCCGCGGCCAGGATCCGCTTCCGGTTCCGCTCGGCGTCCCGGCGCAGCGGTCGGCCC
This sequence comes from Trebonia sp., assembly GCA_050013875.1. Taxonomy (GTDB): domain Bacteria; phylum Actinomycetota; class Actinomycetes; order Streptosporangiales; family Streptosporangiaceae; genus Trebonia. The sequence continues at coordinate 26,102 of JBEKEK010000184.1, forward strand.
GGCTGGTCCTTGCCCGGTCGAGCCATGTCTTCCTTCCCCCTGAGCACGGAAATGGAGGTATTATCTCCACTTCTACTCGTTTACGGCCTGCCCCCTGACCGGTCACAGGCGTGCCACCATAATAAAACGAACATTCGTCTTGACAAGGTCAGGAAGCTGCAGGCATTCTGAGAATCATAAAGAACGAACATCCGATTTTCTTGAAATGAGGCGAGCCCGATTGCGTTCCGCACAGCCTGCCCGCACGGTCGCGTTGGCGTTGGCCGCGGTCGTGGTCCAGTTCCTCCTGGTGACCGTGTACATGTGGTCTTCGGCCCGGCTGGCGCCGCGCGATCTCCCGATCGCCGTCGCCGGGCCGCGGCCCGCTGTCACCGCAGTCGCCCGGCAGCTCACCCGCGCCGACCCAGGGGCGTTCCGCATTATTAGCGCCAGTCCGGCCGGGGCGCGCCGCGACATCACCAGCCGCCTCGTCTACGGCGCGATCATCGTGGGCGGCAGGACGCCGCAGTTGCTGACCGCCTCCGCCGCCAGCCCCGTCGTGGCGCAGCTGCTCACCCAGGTCGTCGACGAGATGGCGGGGGTCTCCTCCCCGGTCCGCGACATCGCGCCCATCGACTCGAACGACCCGCGCGGCGCGGCGTTCGGCGCGATGCTGCTCCCGCTGGTGGTCACCAGCATCATGGCCGGGGCGCTGCTGACGCTGATGATCAGCGCGGTCCCCTGGCGGCTGGCCGGGCTGGCCGTCTTCACCATCGGCGGCGGCGCCGCGCTCGCCGCCGCCGCCAAGATCTGGCTGGGAATCTTCCCCGGAGGCTACCTCACGCTCGCGGGCGTGATCGGCCTCATCGCGCTCGCCGTCGCTGCCACCGTGACCGGACTCGGCTCGCTGGCCGGCCGCAGAGGCCGGGCTGTCGTCGGCATTGCCCTGGGCGCGGTGATAACGTTCGCTCTCGGCAACCCGTTCGCTGGCGCCACCTCGGCCCCCGAACTGCTCCCCCGCCCATGGGGCGCGATCGGCCAGTGGCTGCCGCCCGGCGCAGGCGCCACCCTGCTCCGCGCGGTCGAGTACTTCAACGGAGCCCGGGACGGCGAGCCTTGGGCCGTGCTCGGAGCCTGGGCAGGAGGCGGGATCGCTCTTATCATGTTCAGCGGCGCCCTCGCCCGGCACGCCACCAGCGAGCGCGTCATCGCGGCCGCCGAACCGTCCCAGCAGACATAGCGCGGCCACGGGTCATGACCGAAGCCAGCATCAGCAGCGGGACCTTCGCAGGAGGGAAAACCGGCCCCGACCCCCGCCGGTGGCTGCTCCTCGCCATCATCGGCATCGCGCAGTTGATGGTGATGCTGGATGCCACGATCGTGAACATCGCGCTGCCCTCGGCACAGAAGTCGCTGGGCTTCACCAGCGTGGACCGGCAGTGGGTAGTGACCGCCTACGCGCTCGCGTTCGGCAGCCTGCTGCTGTTTGGCGGGCGGCTCGGCGACCTGATCGGGCGCAAGATCACGTTCCTGGGCGGCCTGATCGGCTTCGCCGCCGCCTCAGCCGCGGGCGGCGCGGCGACCAATTTCAGCATGCTGGTGACGGCGCGCGCCTGCCAGGGCGCGTTCGGCGCGCTCCTCGCCCCGGCGGCGCTGTCGCTGCTGACCACCACGTTCAGCGACCCAAAGGAACGGGGCAAGGCCTTCGGTGTCTACGGTGCCATCGCCGGCGGCGGCGGGGCGGTCGGCCTGGTGCTCGGCGGCGTGCTGACCGAGTACCTGTCCTGGCGCTGGTGCCTGTACGTGAACCTGTTCTTCGCCGGGATCGCGGCCATCGGCGGGATGCTGCTGCTGCGTCGCCAGCCGCGGAGCGGACGCCGGCCGAGGCTGGACATGCCCGGAGTGATGCTCGTTTCCGCCTCGATGTTCTGTCTGGTATACGGCTTCTCCAATGCCGCCTCGCACAGCTGGCACACGCCGTCCACCTACGGCTACCTGGCCGCCGGCGCGGGGCTGCTGGCCGTGTTCGCACTGTGGCAGGCCCTCGCGTCGCACCCGCTGCTGCCGCCACGGGTGGTGCTGGACCGCAACCGCGGCGGGTCCAATCTGGCGGTGCTGATCCGCGGCGCGGGGATGTTCGGCCTTTTCGTGTTCCTCACCTATTACATGCAGCAGACCTTGCACTACTCCCCGGTAGTTACCGGCCTGGCCTTCCTGCCGATGGTCGGGATGATCGTGGTGTGCGCCAACCTGGCCAACATCGTGCTGATGCCCCGGCTGGGGCCCAAGCCACTGGTGACGCTCGGCATGCTGCTGGCGTCGGGTGCCATGGCATGGCTGAGCAGGATCGGGCCGCACTCGGGCTATGTGGCCGCGGTGCTCGGGCCGCTGCTGACGGCCGGCCTGGGCTTCGGCTTCACGACCGCACCAGCGATGAACACCGGAACCTACGGCGTGGCACCCCAGGACACCGGGGTGGCCTCAGCCACGCTCAACACCGGGCAGCAGATCGGCGGCTCGATCGGCACCTCGCTTCTGACCACGCTGGCCGCCAGCGCTACCGCAAGCTACCTGACGGCGCACATCACGCCGGCCTCGCTGGTGCACGGCCACCCGGCCCCGCAGCTGGCCGCCCTGGCCCTGGTGGACGGCTACAGCACCGCGTTCCGGTGGTCGGCGGCGATCTTCGCAGGCGGCGCCGTGATCTGCGGCGCGCTGCTACGGCGCGGGCCGCTCGCCCAAGTAGGCGAACAGCTCGGATTATGAGAGGCCCACCACCAGGCGCTGCACCGACCTTTGATAGAGCTGCGATGTACCTCCCATGACCTGCGCGGTCAACCGGGCGCCTCGAGCAAGTGGGGATCGCCTGTGCCACTCTTCAGGTCGAAGTAGCTAGACGTGCGGGACGCCAGGGACACTTTCAACGTCGGTCGAAAATTCGGGTTCTGGCACACTTTCCGTTTGCGCCGTGAGGCGCTGTTATCCGTGTGGAGGTGAGAGACCTTCGCCTGCGGCCTGTCGCAGCAGGCCGCTGTAGCTGAGGGCAGCCTGACCCGCGTGGGAGTACTTGTGCCGCAGCCAGCGCATGATCCGGCCCCACGCGTGGGCGTCGACCGCGCTGAATACGTCTTTGGACACTCCGTGACGGAAGTAGTTCGCCCACCCGGCCAGGGTCAGGTTGATGCTCTGGATGAGCACGCCGGGGTCCAGGTGCCGGGTTGACCTGTATGTCTTGGCTGAGATCTTGTCCTTGACGGCCTGGATGGCCTTTTTGGATGGAACCGTGTAGACATACTGCTTCGCAGTGCCCCGTTTCCGCATCCGGCGGATCGTGAAGCCCAGGAAGTCGAAGCCCTCGTCGATGCGGACCACACGGGTTTTCTCTTCGGCAAGCCGCAATCCCAGCGGGGCCAGAACGGCGGCTGCCTCTTCTCGCAGTGCCTCGGCATGGGCGCGGGTGCCGTTGACCAGGACGACCCAGTCATCGGCATAGCGGACCAGCCGCCCTGTGCCCAGCCCTTTGCGCCTGCGTTTCTCCCGCTCCCACCGGGTGCCCATCAGCTCCTGCCATTGCCGGGTGTAGTGGTCATCCAGCGCGGACAGCGCGATGTTGGCCAGCAGCGGGGAGATTGTCCTTGATCCTCGCGCGGAGGCGGTCCGTCAGGGGCGCATGCCCGATTTCATCGAAGCAGGCCCATGTGATGGCTGACCCGGAGGAGGCGTGGCGGTCGACGGGACGATCCGGACAGGTGCACGCCGCGACCGGGTGCCTTGCGGCCTTCGAGCCCGTGCTGGCTGAGGCGGTGACCTTCCTCGGCGGCTCCCGGGCATCGAGCGCGATGGACCGGGCGACCGCCTCGATCTTTGGGGTGACGGTGTACATGGCCCCTTCGAAGTCACCCGTGAAGTGACGAAGGAAACCGCGGGCGAGGCTAGCTGCCAGTACAGGATCGACGTGGGCCTGCTGACTTAGATAGGCCGTCAGGGCGTCTTGGCTGATCGGCCCACACCGGGACCACACTCGCCGGAGCACCTCGGCGGTCAGCCCGGACTGCATGCGCAAGCGAAGAACCTCGTGCTCGGCCAGCAGCCACTCAGCGCGCTCTTCGTCAGAGGACGCCGTAAAGCGAGGCAGCCCGTCGCCGCCGATCCGGGTCTTGGGGATGGCGGCGTACAAGGGTGCGCCAGCAGCCGTCTTCTCGACCTGGCTCTTGTTCACGGACGTGTTCCCGGTCGGCGGTCCGTCTGCGAGCAGGAGCGACAACGCCGCTTCCCACGATGGGACGCCGGAGAACGCCGCGAAATACTTCTCTGCTTCCTCCTCGGGCAGGGTGAACTGGATGCCGTGCGGCTTGAGCCCGAGCTTTTCCGGGTTGACCGCCTGGAGCTCGGTAGTCGCCTCGTCGGCAAGCGAGCGCAGCCCGTAGTCCCGGGCCAGCTTGATGGCGGTCTCCAGGTGACGCATTCGGTTGAGCCCGTCCGTCCGGTCCGCCTCGGTCAACCACACCCGCACAGCATCCTGCTGCAAGGCGACACGGGAATCAGCGTCTCCTCCAGCGTTCTTCAGCTGGAACTCGATGACGCTGGCGCTGTGCCACGCATGGTCCTGGTACCGGTCTCGGGCCTTGATGAGCAGGTCCTCCAGATCCTGAGGAGGAGTACGTTCACCGGCCAGGATTCGCAGGAACCCCAGAACCACTCCCGGCGCGGCGTCGTCATCGTCTAGAGACCTCCGGGCCGCGGCGACAGTCTCCGCGAGCGCCCGCTCGGCAATCACCTTGTCTCGGACCTTGCGCGCGAGCGTCAGTGCACGCTGGAGTCCAGCGATCTGACCGAGCGGACGACCGGGATCGGGATCCGACTCGTCGGCGCGCCCGGAGGCATCTGCCAACTGCAGGTACGCCTCGGCAGCGGCCCTGGCGTTCTCGTGATTGCCGTGGCTTCCGGTAAAGCACAGGTCTTTGAGCCGGGCGCGAGCTAGCGGCGTGCTCACCTGCCGGGCGGCGGCGAGCCACCAGTTCCATACATTCGACGGAACATCCTTCAGGTCGGGCGGGTAGCGGTACCCGTCGCTCCACTGAGACATCGCTCCGAACTCGCCGCTGTGCAGGCCGAGGGGGTAGTCGAAGGCCATAGCGACTGCTCCGAGAGGCCCTTGCTTGTCCTCCTCGGTAAACACGATCCGGACGGAGATCTCGTGCGGATCCAGCAGCTCGGCGCAGGCGCCGTCGATCTGGGCGACGATCTTGGCAAGAAGGTCGGGAGAGACAGGATCTGGTAGTGCCACGTTCCGCATGATGGCCTGTAGGAGCCCGGTAAGCAAAATGATTTCGGTTGCTAGCGACCGAACCAAACCTGACGGTCGTGCGTACCGGCGATCGTGCGGCGCTCACGCTTGGTCCTAGCAGGCCTGGGGGCGCATACTCACTCGCAGGCCAGGCAGTGCAGCGCCACCGGCGGGTGAGCTGCTTGCGTACAGGGCCTTCCGGCGCTTGTGTCGGGGGCTCGCTAGCATCTCGGCCCGCATGCTCCCCCTCCTGCGCTGGCACAACTCGTGTTAGCATCTCGATTACGCCGTTAGGCCTGCAAAGCCCTGTACACGGGTTCGATTCCCGTCTCCGCCTCCCCTGTGGCCTCTGATCAGAGGAAACATCCCTTCAGCGCTCGCGCGGACCCCTTGGGGGTCCTAGCATCCCGGTCTTGTGTACGTAGCCTCGGGGCTCAAGGCATCACTCAAGCTCCCCGGAAGGGACCTGACCATGTTCTCGATCTGCTGCCTCGCCCGCCTCCGCCGGCAGGCCTAGCAGGTCTCCGCTCCGCCCCGCCACTGGTGGTGCGGCTGACCGGGTGGAACAGCCGGGCGATGATCGACCGGTACGGCGCGGACATGGCGCGGCAGTGGGCGATCGAGGCTAAGCGCCGGATGGGCGGCATGTACTGACCTGATCCGCCGTCCTCCATCGTCTCACGGATGGGCCAAGCGGCCGGCTACGGCCCGTTCCCGTTCACCGGGGCTGCGCCAGCTAGGCACCGTCCCGGAGTCGGCCACATTGAATTTGATGATTGGCCGAACGGCGGGGACCGTGAGAAATTTCTTCTGGCAGAGCGATGGGATCCGGGCGAGTCGTTCGTCTATGAGTCAAGACACGGCCGGAGCAGGCCGCCGGGACAACGGAGTCGTGGATGACGCAGTACCTGATCTCGTTCGGCCCCCACGCGATGGACCACATCCCCGACGTGGACGCGCCCGCCGTGGCCAGGGCCGCGCGCGCGGCGGTCCAGGAGGCCATCAACGCCGGCGTGTATGTGTCGGCCGGCGGGCTGGAAGACCAGCCGGCGAGCATCGTGGCCACCGACGGGGCGGTCACCGACGGCCCGTACCCGGAGGCCATCGGCGGATTCACGCTCGTCGACGTACCCTCACGCGAGGAGGCGCTGCAGTGGGCGGCCAAGATCGCCGTCGCCTGCCGCTGCGCGCAAGAGGTCCGGGCGATCGGGGCCGACCCCGAACTCGACGCGATGCTCCGCCAGGCTGATAGCCGGCGGTGACGTACTGTGCGCGAGCGACCGTGCTGTCTCCTTCAGATCAATCCACTTCCAGCCGACACCCGCCAGGGCGGTAACACCCAGGCAGCGCGCCTCACGGCGGTCGTACCCGGGCCACTCCGCTAACCGTCACGCTATGTCACCACTTGGACGCAGGAAAACAGGCAGGCACCAGCGCCTGCCGATTCTGGATGCGTTGGAAGACCGGGCGCATTGCCCGCGATTGCGCGCAGGACATCCGTTCCGGTTACGCTAAGCGCCAGGAATTTTGGCATCCGGCAGGCCCAGGCCTGAACGCTCACCGATTGACGGCTGGAGATTGGCAGGGCGCCGTGGATGACTTGGACGGTCTGCGCGACACAGCGCAGCTCCAGTCGGCCCTGCGAGGTGACTTCGATATCGTCGTCCGCTATGGCGAGGAGCACCCAGGGACCTGGGCGGGAGCGTGGTGGGACAACGAGCCGACCGTGCGTATCGTCGCCGCATTCACCGGCGATGCCGCCCGGCACGCCGCTGCGCTGCGCCCCAGGCTCCAGCATCCAGGCCGGCTCGTCGTGGAGAGCAGGCAGCACTCGCTCTCTGACCTGCGGCGGGTGCGAGAAGAGATCGAGCGCACCCTCCACCAGCGCCAGGCACAGACCGGCCGCCCGATCCTCACCTCCATAGGAAACGGAAAGGCAGTCATCAGCGTGCGCTTGCGGGCCGACCAGGAGCACGTGGCCAGCGAGCTCGCCGCCCGCTACGGGAGCGCGGTCAAGCTGCGAGTGGGATATTTCGACTTCCCGGAACGCCGGCGCCGTCCATGGCCGCCCGCCGGGCCGGCGCTGGAAGAGCAGGCCTTCGAAGGGCTCGAGATGAGCGCCGAGGTTGACCAGAAGGTCCTCCAAGCCGGCGATGACGGCCACGGCCGGCTCGTCTTGCGCAACAGCAGCCCAGAACGGATCGGCCCGCTCGACACCGGCCAGCCGCTGGTCGGCTCGCTGCTGAACTCTTCCCTCCAGATCGTCGGCGGCTACAGCGGCCTGGTCGCCGGCACGGGACGGACCATCGACCTGGCACCCGGAGGAACAGCCAGTCTCCGGTTCATCTTCGGAACCGCCAGCACCCGCGAGGACCTCGGTTACGTCGTCCCGCCCGGCCGGTACTGGCTCAAGGTCCAGATGCGCCTCCACCACAGCCGTGGCGTTCCTATGACAAACGCGCCCGCCGCGCCCCTGACGCAGATCACGATCATCCCCCGAGACCAGGGGCTCAGTGATGATCAGGCTGGGCGCCACGGAGGATGAGTGCGCAGATGGGTGCCTGCAAGCCTGGGCGCGGCGCGGTCCGGGTCAGCTGGTGCGGCGCAGCACGGCCGCGCGCGCTTCCGCAGGCAGGTCGTCGCCGGCTTCCAGCAGGCTGGGCAGCAGTTCTGGTTCGGTGGTGAGGGCACGGAAGGACCGGCCGATGGTGACCGTGTGCCCCGGGCGCCGGATGACCTCGATGGGGTCCCCGGCCCTGATCTGGCCCGGTGTGACCACGCGCAGGTAGGTTCCGGTCGCGCCGCGGGCGGTGAACCGCCTGACCCACTTCGGCTCCCCCATCCGGTGGGCGAACGTCGCGCACGGGATGCGCGGCGAGGTCGCCTGCAGCACCACGCTGCCGCCGATCCGCCAGCGCTCCCCCACCAGGGTGCCCGTCAGGTCCAGGCCCAAGGTGGTCAGGTTCTCGCCGAACCGGCCGGCCGGCAGCTCATACCCCAGTTCCCGCTCCCACCAGTCCAGGTCCTCGCGCGCATAGGCGTACACGGCCTGGTCGGTGCCCCCGTGATGCTCGGTGGCGCAGACGATGTCGCCGGCCAGGCCGTTGGGCCGCGGGTGCCCGCGCCGCTTAGGCCCCGGGTCCGAGACCGGCACCGGCCAGCTGACCGGGTGCTTCCCGATGCCGGTCTTCCCGCTGTCATGCGGCGTGGGCAGCGTCTCGGCCGCGAGGTTGACCGACACCAGCACGCCGCTGAGGGATACTTCCACAAGCCGAGCCTAGAGCCGCCGCCTCGCCACTGGCCAGGCATTAATCACGGCACCGACCCGGTGGCGGCTGTGCGGGTGACACCGCAAACCCCTGAATCTCATGACGCCGGTGGTGCCTGGACGCGGAACGGGTAGACGTTACGCATGGCATCGCCCGAGATCACCTTGACGCACCTAGACGAGCCGCTGTTCGACGGGGCGGGCGCCACCAAACGAGACCTGGTGGACTACCTGGAGGCGGTCGGGGACCGTATCGTCTCCGTGCTGAGCGGCCGGCCGCTGTCGGTGATCCGGGTGCGCGCGGGCCAGCGTCCGTTCATGCAGAAGAACCTGCCGGACTACGCGCCGCCATGGATCAGGACCGTCTCGATGTGGGCGGAATCGTCGCACCGGGAGGTGCGGTACGCGTTGTGTGAGGACAAGCCGACGCTGATCTGGTTCGCCAATCAGCGCGCGGTGGAATACCACGTCACCCTCGGCACCGCCGAGCACCCCGATCGGCCCTCCTACCTGGTGCTCGACATCGACCCGGCGGCTGCGGGCGAGTTCGGGCGGGCGGTCGCAGCGGCCAAGCTGGTCCGGGAAGCGCTGTCCGGGGCGGGCCTGGCGGGCGCGGTCAAGACCAGCGGGGCCAAGGGCGTGCATATCTACGTGCCCGTTCAGGAATCGGTTTCAGCGGACGACGCGGCCGCTGCGACCCGCGCCCTGGCGGAGCGGGCCGCGCGGCTGGACCCCGGCCTCGCGACGACCGCGTTCATCAAGGCCGATCGCGGCGGCCTGGTGTTCATCGACTCGACCCGGGCGCACGGCGCGACCGTGGTGGCCCCCTACAGCCCGCGAGCGCGCCCCGGCGTGCCGGTCTCGTTCCCGGTGGCCTGGGATTGGCTGGATGAGGTGTCGCCTGGGGACTTCACGGTGCGGAACGCGGCGCGGCTGCTGGCCGGCGCCGATCCCTGGGCCGCTGCCCTGCCGTCGCCGCAGGCGCTGCCGGAAGACCTCGTCGCGGAGGGCCGCACGATCCCGGTCGCCCGGGTACAGGCCATGCACGAGGGCAAGCGCCGCGCCCGCGCCCGGCGCGGTCCGTCCCATACTGCCGGATGAGCCCAGTCCCGGTCGGGCCGGGAAACCAGGCGCACGGTTTCCTGATCGGCCATCCGGTCTTCAGCTACGGCAGTTGCCCGGCGGGGCCATCGAGGAATAGAAGCCGGAGGGGATCCGCTGGCGGGCATCAGGCCTGATGCCCGTGCACCGCGGGTGGCGATCTTGGAATCTACGCGACGTCTGGCCGTGTCATCAGCGGCGACCTCAGGTGCAGTACCAGATCCGGGCTGGTCAGGGGGATGGTGCTCCACGTCGCGACCGCTGTCCCGGCGTCGGCGTCGACCGCGAGCCGGACGTGGTGCGGGGTGGTGATGATGTAAAGATGGGCGACGAACGTGCTGCCCTGCCAGGCGCCGCTCGCGCAGACAGGGCGGCCGAGCGGTGAGCTTTCACGCCATTCGCCGCGGCCCGCCTCGATTCCGGGGAGCGACCCGAATCGTATGAGCCACGCACCCCCGGCGGGCCTGACGGTCACCGTGGTGCCGTCGGGCAGGGCCGAGCCCTCGGCGGAGGCGTCGAGCGTCGCGGTCACCGAACGCTCCGGGCCGGCCGAGCCCGGCGCCAGCGGGAGGGACAGGCCCCGCAGCCGGTCGGTGAGGATCTCGTCGTCGCGCGTGCTTGCCGGGTGGCCGATGCCGGGGAGCAGGCACTCCCAGAGGGCGTCGAGCACGTCCTGAGCCTGCTGGACCTCTTGCTGGGCAGAGGTCAGGACGACCACGAGATCATGCGACGGGACGACCACGCAGTGCTGGCCGAAGGCACCGCTACCATGGAAACCGTGGCGTGAGATCCAGAACTGGTAGCCGTAACCGCACAGGAAGTCGGCCCCGACCGCCCCCTCCGCGTAAGGCCGGCTGTCGATGTGCCGTCCGGTCGCAAGTTCCACCCACTCACGCGGGACCAGCTGCCTGCCGCCCCAGCGGCCGCCGCGCAGCAGCAGCTCACCGAAGGCGGCGACAGCCTCGGTCCGCAGGTGCAGTCCGTGGAATCCGAAAACAGCACCGCTTCCCACCCGGTCCCATTCGGCGTGGTCGATGCCCATCGGGGTGAAGAGCCGCTCGTCGAGGAACTCCGCAAGCCCGCGGCCGCCGACCCGTTCCACCATGCGGGCCAGGATGAAGGCGGCCGAATTGTCGTAGGTGTGCCGCGTTCCCTCGGCCGTGGCGAAAGGCAGGCGCAGGAAGCCCTTCACCAGGTCGCCCGGTTCCAGTTGCCAGGCGTCGGCGAGACTGTCCGTACCGTGCCCGGCTGTCATGGACAGCAAATGGTGAACGCTGATGCGGCGTCCCTGCTCTGAGATGCCGGCCGGAACATGGTCGGGCAGCACGTCCGCCACGCGGTCGTCGAGCGAGAGCAGCCCGTCGGCGATCGCCAGCCCCACGGCGATCGAGGTGAACGATTTGGTCAGCGAGTACAGCAGGTGCGGGCGATCGGCCGAGTACGGCGCCCACCAGCCTTCAGCGACAACGTGCCCGTGACGCACGACCATGAGCGAGTGGCATTCGATGGATTTCTCCTCGAGCCTGTCCAGCAGCGCACTGACCGCAGGGGACGACACCCCCGAGGCAGCCGGCGCTGATCGTGGCAGCAGGGCGCGCTGAGGCATCGACATATCCTAACGGGCCGAACGCGGATGGCCGCTCGCCATTACGCAGCATGCGCGATGCCCCGATCGCCTCGGCGGGCACCCCGACAGGGCGTGACCCGAGCAGAGATGAGGGGGGGCGTTCGGGGTTTGATCCGCGATCCGCCTTGACGCGATAAATGCATAGCGCCGGCGGCCCGTGTCTGCTTTAGTGGCGGCCATGGCCGGAATTGAGGATCCCGCGTTCTACGGCGATCGGTGGGCGGCCGTTTATGACGACCACCACAAGCAGCTGGACCCTGGCCGTGCGGTGGAGTTCCTGGCTGGCCTGGCCGGGGACGGGCGGGTGCTGGAGCTGGCCATCGGGACGGGCCGGGTGGCGCTGCCGCTGGCGGCCCGGGGGATCAGCGTGGAAGGGGTCGACGCCTCGGCGGCGATGGTGGAGCGGCTGCGGGCAAAGCCAGGCGGCGAGTCGATCCCGGTCACCCTGGGCGATATGGCCGAGGTACCGGTCAGCGGCCGGTTCCGGCTGGTGTACCTGGTGTTCAACACGCTGTTCGGCTTGCTCAGCCAGGAACGGCAGGCGGAGTGCTTCGGTAACGTGGCGCGCGCGCTCGAGCCGGGAGGGATGTTCGTCATCGAGTGCTTCGTCCCCGACGTGGCCCGGTTCGACCGCGATCAGCGGGTCCAGGCGCGGTCCGTGACCGGGGATTCGGCGGTCATCGAGGTGTCCCGTCATGACAAGGTGCAGCAGCGCGTCACCACCCAGATGATCACGCTGGACGACCAGGGAATGCAGCTGCGCCCGGTGGTCATCCGCTACAGCTGGCCGGCCGAACTCGACCTGATGGCCGTCGGGGCCGGCCTGCGGCTAGCCGAACGCCACGCCGACTGGGACCGGCGGCCGTTCGGTTCGGACAGCGGCAGCCACATTTCCGTGTATCAGCGAGCTTGACAAGCGCGGGCCGGGGCTACGGTGCGGTTTGCAGGCGGTGGGCGAGGGCGGTGTGGCGGCGGCCGGCGCCGGCGGTGCGGACGGCGGCGGCGAGGGCGCGGCGGGAGCCGGCCAGGACGACGAGTTTCTTCGCGCGGGTGATGCCGGTGTAGAGC
>JBEKEK010000185.1:0-15049 GCA_050013875.1 Trebonia sp.
TTCAGCGCGCTGCCGGGCATCACCGAGTCCGCGATCTCCGGCTACAACGGCAACCCGCGCTGGATCGCGTTCGGCGCGGTCCTGATCGGGATCGTGCTGGCGTCCGCGATCCAGCTGCTGACGGGGTACTTCACCGAGACCACGCGGCGGCCGGTGCGGGACATCGGGCAGAGCTCGGAGACCGGCGCGGCCACCGTGATCCTGTCCGGCATCTCGTCCGGTATGGAGTCGGCCGTCTACTCCGCGCTGCTGATCGGCGGGGCCGTGTTCGGCGCCTACCTGCTGGCGACCGGCAACGCCACCATCGCGCTGTTCGCGGTGGCGATGGCGGGCGGCGGCCTGCTGACCACGGTCGGCGTGATCGTGTCGATGGACTCCTTCGGCCCGGTGACCGACAACGCGCAGGGCATCGCCGAGATGTCAGGGGACGTCGAGGGCGACGCCGCCTTGGCGCTGACCAACCTGGACGCGATCGGCAACACCACCAAGGCGATCACCAAGGGCATCGCGATCGCGACCGCGGTGCTGGCGGCGACCGCGCTGTTCGGCTCGTTCCGCGACTCGGTCGAATCGGCCCTGCCGGCCAGCGCGGCCAGCTCGTTCGCGCTGAACGTGGCTCAGCCTAACGTCCTGGTCGGCGTGATCATCGGCGCGTCGGTCGTGTTCCTGTTCTCCAGCCTGCTGATCATGGCGGTGGGCCGGGCCGCCCAGCGGGTCGTGCTCGAGGTGCGCATGCAGTTCCGCAACCACCCCGGGATCATGACCTACGAGGAGAAGCCGGACTACTCGCGGGTGGTGGACATCGTCACCGCCGACTCGCTGCGTGAGCTGGTCACCCCGGGCCTGCTGGCCGTGCTGACACCGATCGCGGTCGGGTTCACCTTCGGTTACGCGCCGCTCGGCTCGTTCCTGGTCGGGGCGATCGCGGCGGGCGTGCTGATGGCGGTGTTCCTGGCTAACGCCGGCGGTGCCTGGGACAACGCCAAGAAGCTGGTCGAGGACGGTCATCACGGAGGCAAGGGTTCAGCTGCTCATGAGGCGACCGTCATCGGCGACACCGTGGGCGACCCGTTCAAGGACACCGCAGGCCCGGCGATCAACCCGCTGATCAAGGTCATGAACCTGGTCTCGCTGCTGATCGCCACGTCGGTGGTGAAGTACAGCGGCAACACCGGCCTGCGGGTCGGGGTCGCGCTGGGCGCGGTGATCATCATCGTCGCGGCGATCGTGTACTCCAAGCGGCGGGCCAGCAGTCTCGGCGACGAGGCCCCGGCCGACACCGAGATCAGCGGTGCGACCGCCCCGGCGGTCCCGGCCGAGCTGACCGAGAAGGAGGCGGCAGAGGTCAACGACGTCCCGCTGGGGCACGCGCCGGAGAGCGGCGTCCTCAACGGCCAGCTGACCACACCGTCATCGGCAGGCTCACCCGGCCCGGCGGAGACGCCCCCGGCCAGCGAGTAGCGACGGCTGGACGCCGTCGGCCAGTTACCCCGCGGACTGGTCGGCGGCGTCGACCGCGTCGCGGGGGATGCCGAGCAGGTAGAGGACCGTGTCCAGGTAGGGCACGTTGACCGAGGTGTCGGCGGCGTCCTGGACCACCGGCTTGGCGTTGAAGGCGACGCCGAGGCCGGCCGCGCCGATCATGCCAAGGTCGTTGGCGCCATCGCCGACGGCGACGGTCTGCGAGAGCGGGACGCCGGCCGCCCGGGCGAAGCTGCGCAGCGCCTCGGTCTTGCCCTCCCGGTCGATGATCGGCTCGATCACCTGGCCGGTCAGCTTCCCGGCGACGATCTCGAGGGTGTTCGCGGCCACGTAGTCGATGCCGAGCTCGTCGGCCAGCGGCTGGATCACCGCGGTGAAGCCGCCGCTGACGATCCCGCAGCGATAGCCAAGGCGCTTGAGCGTCCTGATCAGCGTGCGCGCCCCCGGGGTCAGCCGCAGGCCGGCCCGCACCTCGTCCAGGACACTAGCGTCAAGGCCCTTCAGCAGCGCCACGCGCTCCCGCAGCGAGGCGGCGAAGTCGAGGTCACCGCGCATCGCCGACTCGGTCACCTGGGCCACCTGGGCGGCGCAGCCCGCCCGGGCGGCCAGCAGGTCGATGACCTCGTCCTGGATCAGGGTCGAGTCGACGTCCATCACGATCAGCCGCATCGCCCGCCGGTAAAGGCCGGCCCGCTGCACCGCGACGTCCACCCCGCTGTCGACCGCCACCCGGGCAAGCGCGTCCCGCAGCGACACCGGGTCGGCCCCCGATACGTCAAGCTCAACGCAGGTCACCGGGTCGCTTGCGAGCCTGGTGATGCGGTCGATGTTGGCGCCGCTGGCCGCGATCCGGCCCGCCACGGCGGCGATCGCGCTCGGCTGGAGCGGGCTGCCGAGCACGGTGACGTGCATCCGGCCGCGCACGCCACCCGAACCCGAACGGCTCGGTGGCTCGGCGGAGCTGGTGGTGATCTCCGCCTCAAGGCCGAGGTCGGTTGCCAGCTCGGTGACCGCGCGGTAGATCGCGGTCAGGTCGGGCGGCTCTTCGCAGCTGACGAGCACACCGAGCACCAGCCGGCCCCTGATCGTCACCTGCTCGATGTCGGCTACGCTCAGCGGGAAGCGCGCGAGAGCGCCGAACAGCCGTGAGGTGACCCCGGGCCGGTCCCGGCCGGTCAGCGTGATCAGCAGAGTGGTCCGTGGTTGGTTCATCGCGTGCCAACGCTACCCGTTGCCCACTCCGGCCGAACAACCGGTATGACCAACCTCTAATGCCGCATCATGGCAGGTGATTAGCGCAGCGGCCCGCGGTGGCATAGGTTCTGTCTCGGGCGGCCGTCCGGTCCGGCGCGAGCCGGGCCGGCGTTGAGGAGGGCAGGCAGTGTCAGACGAGGTGCTCAAGCTGCGCGGCGTCACTGTGCGGCGCGATACGTCACTGCTATTGCGGCACGTTGACTGGTCCGCGCACGAGGATGAGCGCTGGATCGTGATCGGGCCGAACGGTGCCGGAAAGACCACGCTCCTTCAGGTCGCGGCGACGCTGCTTTACCCGACCGAGGGCACCGTCGAGATTCTGGGCGAGCGCCTCGGCGACGTCAACGTCTTTGACCTCCGGCCGCGGATCGGGCTCACAAGCGCGGCGCTGGCCGAGCGGGTGCCGTCGGGCGAGAAGGTCATCGACCTCGTGCTCACCGCGTCGTACGCGATCCTCGGCCGGTGGAAGGAGGAGTACGAATCCTCCGACGTGACCAGGGCGGTGGAACTGCTCGACGCGCTCGGCTGTGCGCACTTGATCAGGCGGAGGTTCTCCACGCTGTCCGAGGGTGAGCGCAAGCGCGTGCAGATCGCCCGCGCGATGATGCCCGATCCGGAGATGCTGCTCCTCGACGAGCCGGCCGCCGGGCTTGACCTGGGCGGCCGGGAGGATCTGCTGCGGCGGCTCTCGACATTGGCCCGCGACCCCAAGGCGCCGATGATGGTCCTGGTCACGCACCACGTCGAGGAGGTGCCTGACGGGTTCACCCACGCCATGCTGCTGCGCCGCGGATCGGTCCTCGCCGCCGGGCCGATCGAAGAGGTATTCACCGCCCGCACCCTCTCCCGCTGCTTCGGCGTCCCGCTGGAGATCGAGCGCCGGGAGGGCCGCTGGCGCGCCTGGGCCGCGCGCTAGGGCGCGTTTGGGCTGCTGCTGAGCCGCGGCCGGGCAGGTAAGAGAGCCGTATCACTTAACGCTACTGGTGCTTTGCGGCGACGCCGGGTTACCGTGGGCCTTATCGGCGCACGTGGGCGGAGAGAATCGTAATGGGCACCATAGTCGCGATCGTCCTTCTTGTCCTTGTCGTTGGGCTGGCGATAGTCACCGTGGTCAGGTCGGTGCGGATCGTTCCGCAGGCTTCGGCGGGCATCGTGGAGCGGTTCGGCCGCTACCACCGCACCCTGCATGCCGGCCTGAACCTGGTGACGCCGTTCATCGACCGGCTCCGCCCGCTCATCGACCTGCGCGAGCAGGTGGTCAGCTTCCCGCCGCAGCCCGTCATCACCAAGGACAACCTGGTGGTCGGGATCGACACGGTGATCTACTTCCAGGTGACGGACCCGAAGTCGGCGACCTACGAGATCGCCAACTATGTGGCCGCCGTCGAGCAGCTGACGGTGACCACACTGCGGAACGTGGTCGGCGGCATGGACCTGGACACCACCCTGACCTCACGGGACTTCATCAACGGCGAGCTGCGCAAGGAGCTTGACGAGGCGACCGGGCGGTGGGGCCTGCGGGTCAGCCGGGTGGAGCTCAAGGCGATCGAGCCGCCGGTGTCCATCCAGGGCTCGATGGAGAAGCAGATGCGCGCCGATCGGGACAAGCGCGCCGCGATCCTGTCGGCGGAGGGCGCCAAGCAGTCGGCGATCCTGACCGCCGAGGGCGAGAAGCAGGCGGCGGTGCTGCGGGCCCGCGGTGAGGCGGAGGCCGAGGTGGTGCGGGCCGAGGCTGACGCTACCGCGCAGGCCGCCCGGGCGCGCGGCCAGGCGCAGGCGATCGCGA
Organism: Trebonia sp.; assembly: GCA_050013875.1. GTDB lineage: Bacteria > Actinomycetota > Actinomycetes > Streptosporangiales > Streptosporangiaceae > Trebonia. Next base: position 4,523 of record JBEKEK010000185.1, read on the forward strand.
CGGTCTTCCGTGCGATCCACGACGGGAACCCGGACCAGCGGCTGCTCGCCTACAAATACCTGGAGATGCTCCCCCAGCTGGCGCAGGGCAGCGCGAACAAGATGTGGATCGTGCCCAGCGAACTCGGCAAGGCGCTGGAGGGCATCGGCGGCTTCTTCGCCGGCGCGACCGGCGAGGGTGCGCCGCCGCGGCCGGTGGATGACCCTCCGCTGCCGCTGACCGGCCCAGACGGGAACGGGAGCGTTACCCGGCTGCCGTTCTGAATAGCCGCCGCAGCCGCGGCACAGTCCGGTCGGCCGCCTGGCCGGCTCGCAGCGGCCTGACCTGTACCACGCCCAAATCACTGACCCGGGTCTCGAAGGCCGGCTGCCTGGCGGTGGCGGGGCCCCGGCGCACGCCGCCGTCGCTGAGGCTGAAGGCCGAGCCGTGCCAGGGGCAGACCACGCAGGGCCGCCCGCCGTCGATGACCACCCGGCCCTGGTGCAGCGGGCCGCCGAGGTGGGAGCACTGGTCGGAGAGCACGCGCACGGACTGCCCGGCGCGCACCGCCAGCAGGCTGAGGTAGCCAAACTGCCGCCGGGCCGGCCGTCCCTCTGGCAGTTCCGCCAGCGGGCACAGGTCCTGCCAGCCGATCGCGGCCAGATGGCCGACCGATTCCGCGTGGCTCGCCCCGGCCCCGAGCCGGTGTGCCAGGTAGCCGCCGAGGTAGCCGCCGGCACCGGCGGTGGCGAGCCCGGCCGCGGCCAGCACCATGCCATTGCGGCGGCGCCCGGCTGACCGGGCGAGCAGTGAGCACCCGAAGAGCAGGGTCGCGCCCGTCTGCGAGATCGCGTGCACCAAGCCGACCCGCTGCTGGTGCTGGTGCAGCGCCGACCAGTCGGCCAGGCCGGCCGCGGCGGCGGGCAGCGCGGCCGCCACGCCGACCGCGATGAGCGTGGCCGACGCGCGCTCCGCCTCGCGTCCGCGGCCGCCCCACAGGTCGAGCAGCACCGCCGAGGTCCAGCAGCCGAGCGGGAGCCGCACCAGGGTTGGGTGGGCGGGCTGGCCGAACGGGACGCCGTGCAGCAGGTCGGTCCGCCTGCCGGGCGGCAGGGCGCGCACCACGGCTCTGGAGAGCGCGCGCACCGGCCGGTCGAGGGCGGGAGCGCGCTCGATGCGCTCGGCGAGCGCCCTCAGCTGACGGCTCCTGAGCTGATAGCGGCGTCGACCTCGACCTTGCGGGCGGCCAGCTCGGCGGCGTGCTCCGCTTCCAGCCGGTCGGCCACCTGCTCGTCGTCGTGCATCAGCGCGTCGAGGTCACCGTCGGCGGCGTCGATCACGCCGAGGTTGACGTAGGCCTGCCGCACCTTCGGGCCCCACAGGCCGATGTCCTTCACGCAGGGCACGATCCGGGTGAACAGCAGTTTCCTGAACGCCTGCTGGACGGGAGAGTTCTCGGTGAACTCGACGCACTCGGCGACATCCAAGCCGAGCGTCTCGTAGACCTCCTTGGCGACGAACCGGTCGCGCATCAGGTAGCAGCCCTCGACCACGAACTCCTCGCGGTCGGCCAGCTCGGCCGAGGTGAGCTCCTGGTAGTAGTCCCGCAGCGCCAGCCGGCCGAACGCGACGTGCCGCGCCTCGTCCTGCATCACGTACGCGAGCAGCTGCTTGACCAGCGGGTTGCCCGCGACGTCGCGCTGCACGCCGAACGCGGCCAGCGCCAGGCCCTCGATCAGCACCTGCATGCCCAGGTAGGGCATGTCCCAGCGGGAATCGCCGAGCGCGTCGGCCAGCAGCCGGGCCAGGTCCGGGTTGACCGGGTAGAACAGGCCGATCTTCTCGGTGCTGAACTTGGAGAAAATCTCCACGTGGCGTGCCTCGTCCATTGCCTGGGTGGCCGCGTAGAACTTCGAGTCCAGGTCCGGCACGGATTCGACGATCCGCCCGGCGACCGTCAGCGCGCCCTGCTCGCCGTGCAGGAACTGGCTGAAGAGCCAGGCCGACATGTGGTGACTGAGCTCATCCCGTTCGGCCTGGTTGAGCTTCTCGTACTGGCGCGAGCCGTAGATCGCGGTCAGCTCCTCGGCGGACTCCATCACGTTGGCGTGCCTGACCGGCTGGTCCCAGTCGATCCGCTTGGCGGCGTCCCACTGCTTGTCCTTGCCCCGCTGGTACAGGTCGAGCAGGCGCTGCCGCCCGTCGTCGTACTCCCAGGAGAACCGCGCGGCACCGCTCGCAGGCACGTCCCAGGTATCGGTCGAGACCGGCGTGGTGTAGAGGGGGTAGGTGCTCACGCGTGCCTCCATTGGCCTCGCAAAACGGGCGCTGCTGCCTTCATTACTAGCTAGTAATGAAGGCGCGCGCAAGACCTCAGGTCACCGATCCGGGATTTCGTGCATGGCGGCCTGCTCGGCCGGCTCATCGTCGTCGGAATCGTCGTCGTCATCCCTGACAACCTGCCGCGGATGGGTGTCCGACCAGTCCTGGGCGGCTTCGCCATCGTCATCGTTGTCCTCGGCGATGACGAGGTTGTCGGGCGGGTCCTCGATGTACTGCTTGTACTCGGCGAGCTCAAATTCCTGCTCGTCATCGCCCATATCGTCGGGACCGTGCCCCGCTGTCCTTTCGTCACTATTCATGGCACCCAGTCTCCCCCAGCGGCGGGCTGGTCATGCCGCGGGGGTGGTCACGGGAGCTTGCCCGAACCGGAGACGAAGGCCTGCGTGAGGACCGCCTCCGCGTGCAGCACACCCGGGCCGCCGGTCAGCCAGACCGAATCCCCCAGCATCCGGTAGTCCGACGGGCGCAGGAAGATCTCCTGGTTCATGCTCTGCCCGTTCTGCGGCAAGATGAATGCCAGTGCGGCCTGCCCGGCGGTGTCCTTCACGTTCCTCTCGGCGATGACCGTCGGGATATCGGCCAGCGCGTGGTACAGCTCGGCGGTGAGCTTAGGCGGCAGCACCCAGACGGTGAGCATTTCCTCGATGTTGCTGAACTCCGCGGTCGCCTTGTTCGCAGTGGTCGCGTTCGGATTCGGGTAGTCAAGGTGCGCGAGGTAAGCGTCGAGCGCCACCGGGTTCGCGGGCAGCGAGCCGATCTGCGAGTAGGGCAGGTCAGGCCCGACGACTCCCTGGGCAGGCCCGGGCGAGTACCAGTGCGCCCCATCGGCCATCTCCCAGGTGTTCTCGACGAAGACCCGCCGGGACCGGTGTTGTATCTGGGCGAGGCGGGGCGGTAGCCAGGTGGAGATCTCGACCTTGCGGTACACCCACTGGGTGGGCTTGACGGCTGGCTGCGCCAGTACCGCGTTGGCCGCGACCTCCGCGAGCAGCTGAGCCGATAGGGGCGCGGTGGCTGTCCCGGTCGGCAGGGAGGCACTGGTCGGCACGGAGACCCCGGTCGGCAGGGAGGCACTGGCCGACACGGCGGATCGGCCCCGCGCGCCGGCCGGTGGCCGGCCCCCTGATGGCAGCGCAAGCACGACGATGCCGGCCGTCAGGCCGACGGCAAGCGCCGTCGCGCCGGCCACAAGCGGCGTCCGGGCGTAAAAGGACAGGGTGCGCCGCCTTGCCCGCCTTGCCCGCCTCCCGTCCGTGCCGCCGGCCAGGCCGGCCAGGAAGGCCCGCTGCGCGGTCGGGGAAGGGTAGCTGAGCGGCACCTCGTCGCGGAGACGGGTAAGCAGGTCCATCTCGTTCATCCGGTCTCCTCGGGACTGGTGGAGGCGGCGCTGTTCGGGGCGGCGCTGTTGGGGGCGGCGCTGTCGGGGGCGAGGTCGCCGAGCGTGCGGCGCAGGTCCGCGCGGGCCCGGCTGATGCGGGAGCGGACCGTGCCGGGCGGGATGCCGAGCGCGCCCGCCGTCTCCTCGTAGGACAGCCCGCCCCAGGCGACGAGCAGCAGTGCGTCCCGGTAGGCGGGCTTCAGGCCCGCGAGGGCCTCGGCCAGCCGGCGCGACGCGGCGGCGGCGGTCACTCGCTCGTCTACTTGGTCGGTGAAGGGGGCGGTGACCGGGTCGGTCCCGGAGCGGGCCAGCGCCTTGTACTGCCGGATCTCGTCCCGCCGGTGACGGCCGAGCAGGTTGGTGGCGATCCCGTACAGCCAGGGCAGCACGTTCCCGCGGTCCGTGTCGTAGTCGGCCCGCTGCCGGAAGGCCAGCAGGAAGGTCTCCGCGACGATGTCGTCGGCCGCGTCCGCGCCGAGCCGCCGCACCACGTACCGCTGGATGACCGGCGCGTGCCGCTGGAACAGCGTCTCGAACCGCTCCGGCTCGGCCAGGGAGAGCCTGATGACCGACGCGTCATCAAGCCTGCCGGCGTCTGGGCCGGCCAGCCCGTCCGGTGATGCCTGTCTTCCCGCTGTCATCGCCAGACCTCTCAGGGGGTAGCCCGCAGAACCAAGCCGGATACGCCGTCGCCCGTGCGGGCGCTCGGAAGGTATTGCCCGCAGCGGCCATTTCGGTTCCCGCTCAGGGCTAGGCGGGGCTGTCAGCCCGCAGCTCGATCAGGCGGTCGCGCATGATCTGCTCGAGCTGGGCCTGGAAGCCCAGGATGAGGGTCAGCTGCTCGTCCGTGTACTGCGTCGCGACCGCCCGCCAGGCCTCGACGACCGGGGCGAAGACCGGCGCGACATCGCGCAGCCCGCGGGTCGCGTCCAGGTGGACGACGACCCGGCGCCGGTCGTGGGCGTCCCGCTCGCGGCGGACAAAGCCGGCCTCCTCCAGCCGGTCAAGCACGCCGGTGATCGACGCCGTGGTCAGCCCGGTGGCCTTGGCGAGCTCGCCCGCTGTTATCTGGCCTCGCAGCGCCAAGATGTTCAGGCAGTTCAGGTCGGTGACGTTGATGCCGATCCGCTCGGCCGAGGCGGCGCCGAGCAGTTGCATCGCCGCGCCCGAGCGGCGCAGAGCGAGCAGGAACTCGCTCTCAAGACGCCGCCGCGCATGGTCAGGCGCACCGCCAGGCGCCTGGTCGGGCGCGTCGGCCGTGTGATCGGGGGAGTCACCACCCATGATTGTTCGGCTCCTTATTAATTAGGAAGACTAGACATTAGTTTTCCTAGAGAGTAGCGTCCCTAGTGTTCACGCAACAGGTCTAGCACACCCGAGGGGATCAGAGATGACACAGAACGGACCAGAAGCCGCGCCCGCCATCCCGGTTGGCCTGCAGATCGGCCAGGTGGTCGGGCAAGCCCAGTCCGTCCTCAGCGGCCTGCTCACCGGGGTGCTCGAGGAGACTCAGACGAACAACGAGACCTACCTCGCCCTGCAGCGAATGGCGCTGCTTGGCGGCCAGACCGGCCGGGACCGTTACGTCCGCGACCTTTCCGACTGGCTTGACCTGGACCTGTGGAACGCCGGGGAACTGGCGGACAGCCTGATCGCAGCCGGACTGATCACCGCGGCGGACGGGACCGTCCGGCTGTCGGACGCGGGCACGCGGCTGCGCGCGAGCATCGTCGGCTCGATGGGCGCCGTCACCACGCCGCTGTGGAGGTCGTTCGACCCCGCCGACCTCGAGACGACCGTCACCACCCTGCGGGAGATAACCCTGCGCGCGAGATCGCTGAGCTCCGCACCGGCGCCGTCGGGCGTCAGGGAGGGCCGATCATGACCACCCAGAGGCTGCCAGGCAGCGACGCCGCCAGGCACGGGGCCGGCGACGCTGACCTCACGATCATGCTCGCCGCGCACCAGGCGCTCCGCCGCGACCTCGAGCGGCTGGCCCGCGCGGCCGCGTTCGCTGATCTGCCCGACCCCGGTCGGCGCGCGTCCGTGCGGGCAGGCTGGGAGACGTTCAAGCGGCAGCTGCACCTGCACCACACCGCGGAGGACACGGTGGTGTGGCCGGCGCTGCGGCCGCGGCTGGCCCACAGCGACGAAGCGCAATCGGTACTCGACGCGATGGAGACCGAGCACCAGCAGATCGACCCGCTGCTGGCCGCGGTGGACGACGCCTTCGCCCGGGCCGGGGCAGGCCGCCGCGGCGACGCGCGGGCCATCAGCGACGTCACCGACGCGCTCGCCAGCTCGCTGACCGGTCACCTGGCGCACGAGGAGCGCGACGGCCTGCCGCTCATCGGGGTCGCCCTCACCGCCGCCGAGTGGCGCCGCGCCGGGTTCAGGATCGCCCGCAGGAACGGGCTGTCGGCCGGGAGCGAGATGTTCGCCTGGCTGGCCGACGGCGCGGACCCCGGTGAGGCGGCCGCGGTGATCGGCACGCTGCCGCCGCCCGCCCGGCTGGCCTACCGCGCGGTCTGGCGGCCGCGCTACGCCAGAACCTCCCGCTGGTGACGGCCGGGCCTGGCCGGGCTACGCCTGGAAGCGGTAGCCCATGCCGGGCTCGGTGAGCAGGTGGCGGGGGCGGGAGGGCTCGGGCTCCAGCTTGCGGCGGAGCTGGGCGATGTAGACGCGCAGGTAGTTGGATTCCGACCCGTAGGCCGGGCCCCAGACGTCCTGCAGCAGCTGCTTCTGGGTGATCAGGCGGCCGCGGCTGCGGACCAGGATCTCAAGCAGCTGCCACTCGGTCGGGGTCAGCCGGACGTCCGCGCCGTCCCGCGTCACCCGCTTGGCGGCCAGGTCCACGGTGAAGTCGGCGGTGGCCACCACCGGCTCGTCCGGGGCCGGCGCCCCCCGGCGGACCGCCGCGCGGAGCCGGGCGAGCAGTTCGTCCATGCCGAATGGCTTGGTCACGTAGTCGTCGGCGCCGGCGTCGAGGGCGGCGACCTTCTGGTGCTCGGCACCCCAGACCGAAAGGACGATGATCGGCGTCGTGGACCAGCCGCGGACCCCGTGGATGACCTCGGTACCGTCCATGTCGGGCAGGCCGAGGTCGAGGATCACGGCGTCGGGTCGCTCGCGCGACACGGCGATGAGTCCCGACGCGCCGTCGCTGGCCGTGGAGACCTCGTAATTCCGCGCGGTCAGGTTGATCCGCAGCGCCCGCAGGATGGACGGCTCGTCGTCGATGACGAGCACCTTGGTCACGTGGTCACTGTCCGGACCTCAGCGCGGCGGGGACGTCGCTGGTGAGGGCGGGCATCGTCACCCGGACGGTCAGCCCGCCGCCGGGGGTATCGATCGCGACGATCGTGCCGCCCATCGCCTCGGCGAACCCCTTGGCGACGGCGAGCCCGAGCCCGACGCCGGGCGACCGGTCATCCAGCCGCGCGAACGGCTCGAAGATCCGCTCCTTTAGTTCGGCCGGGACACCGTGGCCGTGGTCGATGACGTCGAGGACCACCCGGTCCCCGTCCTCCCGGGCCCGCAGCAATGGCCGCTGGTCCGGCGGGGAGTGCCGCAGGGCGTTGGAGAACAGGTTGGCAAGCACCCGTTCGAGCAGCCCGGGATCGGCCCGGACCAGGGGCAGATCATCCGGCACGACGATCAGCATCTGGTCGGTGTCGTCGAGCCCGCGCAGCGCCACCGGGGCCACCTCGTCGATCGCGGTGGCGCGCAGGAACGGGGCCAGCGAGCCGGCCTGCAGGCGGCTCATGTCGAGCAGGTTGCCGACGAGCGCGTCCAGCCGGTCGGCGTTCTGCTCGATGTTGGCAAGCAGTTCGCTCTCATCCTCGGCCGACCAGCTCACGTCGGTCTGCCGCAGGCTCGACACGCTCGCTTTGATCGAGGCCAGCGGGGTCCGCAGGTCGTGGCTGACCGCCCGGAGCAGTGCGGTCCGCATCCGGTCGCCCTCGGCCAGCGCCTCGGCCTGGGCCGCCTGGGTGCGCAGCCTGGCGCGGTCAAGGGCCGCGACCGCCTGGGCGGTGTACCCGGCCAGCAGCGAGGTGGTCGCGCTGGCCGCTTGCCCGTTTACCTCCAGGGCCAGGTCGGGGCGGACCTCGAAGCGGAGCGTGCTCGCGCCCGGCTCGGGTGCGCCGCTCGACGCCACCATGATCCAGCGGCCGCTCACCCGCTCAAGCAGCTGCGCGTGCCCGCCATGGCTGCCGGTGAGGTGGTCGAGGACGTCGCCCGGGGTGTCCGCGCCGCCGAGTACGGTCTGGGCCAGGCTGAGCAGGGACTGGGTCTCCCGCGAGCTGCGGGACGCGTCCGCCTCCCGACGTGCGGCCAGGTGCACCACGCTGCTCACCGCCACCGCGACGGTGACGAACAGCACCAGCGCCAGCAGGTTCCGCGGCTCGGCGATCGTGAACGTGTGCAGCGGCTCGGTGAAGTACCAGTTCAGCAGCAGGCAGGCGGCGACGGCGGCGAATACCCCGGGCCAGAATCCGCCGACAACGGTGGCCGCCACCACCAGGACGAGGTAGATCAGCAGGTCGTTGGAGAGGTCCAGCTGCGAGCGGAAGACCGACAGTACCGCGGTCAGTGCGGGCAGGCCGGCCACGGCGATCGCACCGCCGGCCAGCTGCCGGCGGATATCGATGCCGCTTTCGCGCCGTCTGTCCACAGTCTCTAGTTTTACCCGCGCGGAGCACTGCCGCACTACCGCGCCCGCGACGGTCGCGACGACCGCGGTCACGGCGAGCGTGATCGCGGCGCGCTCCGCCACCGCGCCGGTCAGCCGGAGGTCAGCGTAGGGCGGCCGGGAGAAGCCGACGGCGGTCAGCCAGCCGACGAGGGCTAGTGGTGCCGCCGCGGTGGGCTCGGCCACCGTGGCGAGCGCCCCGACCACCACCGCGCAGCAGATCAGCACGCCGGTCGCGTTCAGCCGGCCGTGCAGTGCGGCCGCCACGGTGCCGACGGCGAGCAGCGCGGCGAACCCGGCCGGCAGCACGTAAGGCGCGGGCAGGCCGCGGCGCCACGGAGGTCGCGACCGCAGATCCCTGTGCGGTCCGTAACCATGTGGTCTGTAACTGCGCCACGCTTCGGACACCGGGTGCCTACTTCCAGTCATCGTGATTGCCATTTGACCGCCAGTCGCGCTCTCCCGTGGCAGATCTTGATGAATCCTTAACGCGCAGCTCAAGAGGATTAACGCGGCCTTTGCGGTGATCCGGTAACTCAACGCCTAACGTGAAACCCGCTATGAGAAGACAACCCTCGCGTCATCCGTCGCGGTACTGCCCAAAGTCCCCATTGGGTAGGACCGCGGCCCCTGATTGTCACTCTGCGTCAGGGGAACAATGGCGGTCACAGGGCCGCGAGGCGGATGGGGGCGGTAGCTAGTGGTCGACGAGACGGCTGGCTTCGGCTTGCCTGGCACCCGGCTGCCGGAGACCCTCGGTTACGCGCTCAAGCGGAAACTTCTCGGGCCGCCCCTTGTCAACGAGCAGCTTTCCGAGCAGCGGCTATCCCGGCCGCTCGCCCTCGGCGTGCTCTCCTGCGACGGCATCTCATCGGCGGCGTACGGCACCGAAGAGATGCTGATCGAGATGGTCCAGGTGGTCGGCCTGGCGGCGTTCACGCTGATCCTGCCGATGACGCTGGTGGTGCTGGCCGGCATCGCGCTGGTGGTGCTCTCCTACCGCGAGGTCGTCTCCGTCTACACCCGGGCCGGCGGCTCCTACGTCGTGGCCCGCGAGAACTTCGGGCCGCGGGTCGCCCAGGTGGCGGCGGTGGCGCTGCTGATCGACTACACGGTGACCGTGGCGGTGCAGACCGCCGCGGGCAGCGCCGCCATCGTCTCGGCGTTCCCGCAGCTGGCGAACATCCCGGTGATCGGCTCGAACATCCTGGTCTTCATCTCCGTGATCGCCGTGCTGATCATGTGCTTCATCAACCTGCGCGGCATCCGCGAGGCCGGCCGGGCGTTCGCGCTGCCGACCTACCTGTTCTCCGTTTCCGTCGCGGCGATGATCGGCGTCGGCCTGGCCCGCGAGGTGTTCGGCGGCGGGCTGCCGATGGTGGGCAAGTACCCGGGCCCCATCTACGCGTTCGGGCACAGCACCGAGGGCCTTATCTCCATCGGGATGATCTACATGCTGGCGAAGGCGTTCGCCAACGGCGGATCGTCGCTGACCGGCATCGAGGCGGTCTCCAACGCGGTCGGCGCACTCCGCCCGCCGGAGGGTCGCAACGCGCGGCAGATCCTGGTCACGCAGGGCTCGATCGTCGCGTTCCTGATAGCGGGAATCTCCTGGCTGGCGCACGTCACCCATGCCACGCCCTACCTGGCCGGCTTCCCGACGGTGCTGGCGCAGGAGGCCAACGTCGTCTTCGGCAGCGGCGGGCACTTCATGTACTTCGTGGTGCAGGCGGCGACCGCGCTGATCCTGTTCACCGGCGGTAACACCAGCTTCAGCGGGTTCCCCTACCTGGCCAGCTTCGTCGCCGCGGACTCGTTCCTGCCCCGCTGGCTGACCAAGCGCGGGCACCGCCTCGCGCTGTCCAACGGCATCATCGTGCTCACGGTCGTCTCGCTGGCCCTGCTGGTCGCCACCCGCGCCGTGGTCAACGGGCTGATCCCGTTCTACGCGATCGGCGTGTTCACCGGGTTCACGATGGCCGGCTTCGGCATGGCCAAGTACCACAAGCGGGTGAAGGAGCGGGGCTGGCGCCGCCGCCGGATCATCAACACCACCGCCGCCATCTACACCGCGCTGGTCGTGGTCATCTTCGCGGTGGTGAAGTTCACCGAGGGCGCCTGGCTGATCGTCATC
>JBEKEK010000186.1:0-15001 GCA_050013875.1 Trebonia sp.
GCTGCTGTCCGTCGTGACCTGCGGCTATCTGGCCTGGATCGGCGTGTACGCCGGCGACTTCCACCTCCGCCTGACGAACATCGGGCTGTTCGCCGCGCTGCTCGCCTGCGGCGCGTTCTCGGTTGAGATGTCGCGTCGCGCCAGCCAGCCCGACGGCGTGGTCAAGGACGTCTACGCCGTCTGGGAAGTCCCGATGGTGTTCCTGCTGCCGGGGCTCTACGCGCTGATCGCGGTGGCCATCCGGCTGGCGCTGACCCAGTGGCGGGTCGGCCGGGTGCCGGTCTACCGCCGGGTCTACACGGCGGCGACGATCGGCATCGGCTACGGCTGCGCCCGTCTGGTCTACCAGTCGCTGATGCCCAGGGGCCTGCACGCGCGCGCGTACCTGTTCACCGACACGCCCATGTGGCTGGTGGCGGCCGGGTCCGGCGTGGTTGCCCAGTGGGCCATCAACCAGGCGCTGATCGGCGCCGCCCTGAAGCTGAACGACCCGGCCGTGCGCGTCCGCGACGAGCTGCTCAACCGCGAAGGGCTGCACAACGACGCCACCGAGCTGTGCGCGGCCCTGCTGGTCGCGGTGGGCATGACGATCAGCGGCCTGACCCTGATCATCGCGCTGCCGCTGGCCACGCTGCTGCAGCGCTCGGTCAGGCACACCCGCCTGCTCAACGAGGCCCGCGCGGACGCCAAGACCGGGCTGCTCAACTCGGCCACCTGGGAGCGCGAGGCAGTGGCGGAGGTGGCCCGCGCCGGCCGCACCTCCTCGCCGCTGGCGGTGGCGCTGCTCGACCTGGACCGGTTCAAGCAGGTCAACGACACCTACGGCCACCTGATCGGCGATGAGGTGCTGCGCAAGATCGCCAACACGATGACCGGGGTGCTGCGCGAGTACGACGTGGCGGGCCGGTTCGGGGGCGAGGAGTTCGTAATGCTGCTCCCGCAGACCCGCGCCCCCGACGCGTTCAAGATCGCCGACCGGGTCCGCGCCCGCATCGCCCGGCTGCCCGTGGTCACCAGCTCGGGCGAGGAGGTGCCGGTCACGGTCTCGATCGGGGTGGCGGCGCTTGACGCCGGCTCAAGCCGGGAGCTGGCCGACCTGCTCGCCGCGGCCGACGCCGCCCTCTACCGGGCCAAGGCCTCCGGCCGCGACCAGGTGCAGATGATCAGCACCAGCCGTGGCCTGAGCGCGGTGCGCTCGCAGGCCGACGACGAACCGGCCATGTCCGCGGCCGCGGCCGCTATGTGGCGTCCCGCCGCCGCCGCCGCGGCCGCCGCTCCGCAGGATGCGGAGCTGGCGGCTGGCGAGTTCGCGGACGCTGAGTTTCAGCTGCCGGAAGACGACGGCGACGCGAGCACGCCGACGACCTCCGCGGTCGCGGTCTGACACTCAGCTGCCTGAACCGAGGCCGGGAACGGATTCCGGTGTCGTGCCAATACTTATGCGTGGACGAGAAACTGAGCCGCGGGCCGATCGAGGCGCCGCCCGACTTCGCGGACGCGTTCCGGGAGCATTTCCCGCCGGTTTACCGGTTCATCGCCCGGCGCGTTGGCACTGACCTGGCCGAGGACCTGGCGGCCGAGGCCTTTGCCACCGCCTACCGGCGGCGGGCTTCCTTCGACCCTGAGCGCGGATCGCTGCGGTCCTGGCTTTTCGGGATCGCCGCCAACCTGGTGCGCGGGCACTGGCGGGATGAACAGCAGCTGCTTGAGCTTGACGCGCGGCTGGCGGGTGGCAGCACTGCCTCTTTCGACGACGACGCCGACTCTCGCGTGGTCGCGGCCGCGCTGGCACCGCGAATCGCGGGGGCGCTGGCGGCGCTCAACGCCGAGCAGCGCGACGTGCTGCTGCTGCACGCGTGGGCCGGGCTCAGCCACGAGGAGATCGCGGCGGCCCTGGGGATCGCCAACGGGACGGCCCGGTCGCGGCTGTCGCGGGCCCGGGCGGCACTGCGGGCCGGGCTCGGCGACTTCGACTTCACCTGGTGGACCTTCAAGGAGGCTGACCATGCCTGACGAGATCGACCTGCTGCGGGCGTTCCGGGCGGACACCCCGGGGCCGGATGACGCCGCCTGGGAGCGCGCCCGGGCGGCGGTGGCGCTGGCCGAGGATGCGGCGCAGGCGGACCCCGGCTCGCGCCTGCGGCGGGCACCCGCGGTCCGGAGGTTCCGCCGGGAGCGCGGCACCGGGGACCGCGTCATTCTCGCCGCCGCTGTGGCCGTCGGGGCCGCCGCCGCGGTACTGGCGACGGTCCTGCAGCCGCCGCCGAGCCTCAACCGGCCGGTGACCACCGCGTGGCAGCCAGCCCGGCCGCTGCCGTCCGGCCCGCGGGGCGTCACCGCGCCGGCCGGCACCTGGCACCTGATGAGCTATCTCGTCCCCGCGGGCTGGCAGGAGAACACGACCGGCCCGGCGCCGGGCTTGCTCACCTGCGTGGCCGCGGCTACCTGCTACGTCGAGGGCGACAGCTCCTCCTCGCCGAGCGGCCCGGCCGACATGAACTCGCTCTACGTCTCCGCTGACGGCGCCCAGACCTGGAGCGTGCTGCCGGTACCTGGCGGCGTCACGTTCACCTCGCCGCTCGCGTGCGCGTCGGCGACGGACTGCGCGGCGGGCGGGCTGTACTACGGGCATCAGCCCGTGTACCTCACCACCGCGACCGGCGGGCATTCCTGGACGGTGCGCCCACTGCCGGCCGGCGTGGGCCAGATCAAGACACTCGCCTGCGTCACCGCGACGGCCTGCCGGGGACTGGGATCACCCTCCGGGCAGCCGGCCACCCCGGGCTTCGCCTCGATCTACGCGGGCATGCGGTTCTTCGCCACCACCGACGGCGGCGCGAACTTCACCGTGACGTCATTCCCGTCCGACGCGGCGATGCAGAGCGTGGCCTGCCCGACCGCCGCGCACTGCGTGGCGATCGGCGTGTACAGCCACTTCAGTGCCAGGGAGGGGCCCGACCTCGACCACGGCGTGCTGATGACCTCCGATGACGGCGGCCTGAGCTGGCAACGCCGCGCCTGGCCCAAGGGCTACGGGCCCGGCTGGCAGCCCGAGGTCACCTGTGCGGACGCCACCCACTGCGCGATGATCGGCTTCGTTGAGCGGGACGGCACGGAGGGAAACGCGGTCGGGTACACCTCGGGGAAGGACGCGGTGCAGTACACCGTGATCGGCTTCTCGGCCGATGGCGGGCAGACCTGGAGCAGGACCAGCACGTTCCCGCGCTCGATGCCTTACCCGTCGATCGACGCCCTCACCTGCCCCACGGCGACGACCTGCTACGCGGCCGGCGGCGACCTCATCGCGCAGCACGTCGGCAACACCTTCAACGCGGAGTCCTCGGTCGTCGCCGTCACCGGCAACGCCGGCCGCAGCTGGCAGCGAGTCACCTTCGCCGTCCCCGCGAAGGTACCAGGCGGGATGCAGGGCGACTCGTTCATGGAGATCGGCCAGATCGAGTGCCCGCGGGCGGACGCGTGCGTCGCGATCGGAGTCTCCGACCAGGGATCAACCTCCACGCCCATCTACACCAACCACGGCTGACACCCGTGCCCGGCGGGTTCGCCTTCCGCCTGGCACCCGTGACAGCGGTAGCATCGAGGCCGCGGATCAGCGCAAACAGTCTCCGCCAGCGCGTCCGGTCGTCCGCCGCGGGAAAATCCTCCAAGAAATCTCGGCGGTGCGTGTCCGGATCGGGGCAGCGGGTTCGTAGCAGGGGCGAGAGCGGCCCATGGGGCGGCCAGCCGACCACAGGAGATGATTCCGATGGCGCAGTACCTGATTTCCGTGCTCACCGACACCGGCGACCTCGCCACCGCGACCGAGATGGCCGCGATCGATGTCTTCAACGAGCAACTCCAGGCCGCGGGCCAGTGGGTCTTCGCCGGCGGCCTCGCGTCGCCAGGCACGGCGACCGTCGTCGACGGCCGGGACGGGGAGGCGGTGTTCACCGACGGGCCCTACCTGGAGTCGAAGGAGTACATCGCCGGCTTCTGGATCATCGAGGCGGCCGATCTCGACGTGGCGCTCCGGCTCGCCGCCCTGGGGTCGAAGCACTGCAACCGGAGGGTTGAGCTCCGGCCGATCCTGAGCGAATGACCGATGTCGGCGAGCTGATCGCCCGGGCCCACCGCGAGGAGTGGGCCCGGGTGGTCGCGACCCTGGCCAGGCGGTTGGGGGACCTCGGCATCGCCGAGGAGATGGCCGCCGAGGCGTTCGCGGCCGCCGTCGAGCGCTGGCCGGCCGACGGCGTGCCGCCCAATCCCGGCGCGTGGCTCACCACCACCGGCCACCGCAAGGCCATCGACCGGCTCCGGCGCGAGGCTAAGCGCGAGGAAAAGCACAAGGAGGCGCTGATGCTGTCCGTCGCCCCCGAGCCGCTCGGCGCGGTCGACGACGACCGGCTCCGCCTCCTCTTCACCTGCTGCCACCCCGCCCTCGCGATGGAGGCGCGGGTCGCGCTGACCCTGCGGATGGTCGGCGGGCTCACCGTGGCTGAGATCGCCAGCGCGTTCCTGGTCCAGGAGACCGCCATGGCCCGGCGGATCACCCGCGCGAAGGAGAAGATCAAGGCGGCCAGGATCCCCTATCGCGTGCCGTCGCGGGCAGACCTCCCGGCCCGGGTCACCGGGGTGCTCACCGTCCTCTACCTGATCTTCAACGAGGGCTACCTGGCCTCGGGCCCGGGGGAGGAGTCGGTCCGCGGCGACCTGACCGCCGAGGCGATCCGGCTGACCCGGCTGGTCCGTGACCTGATGCCGGCCGACGGCGAGGCCGCCGGGCTGCTGGCGCTGATGCTGCTGATCGAGGCGCGCCGCGCCGCGCGGGTGTCGGCCAGCGGAGAGCTCGTCGCCCTCGGCGAGCAGGACCGCGGTGCCTGGGACCGCGCACTGATCGCCGAGGGCCACGCCCTGGTCCGCGCGCGCCTCGCCTCCGGCCAGCCGCCTGGCCGCTACCAGATCCTCGCCGCGATCAACGCCGTCCACACCGACGCAAGCGACGTCAGTTACACCGACTGGTCGCAGGTCGTCGCGCTCTACGACCAGCTGGTCCGCGTCGACCCCTCGCCGATCGCGCGGCTCAACCGGGCGATCGCGGTCGCCGAGCTCGACGGCCCGGAGGTCGCGCTGGCGGAGGTTGGCGGTCTGCCGCTGCAGGGCTACCACCTCTTCCACGCCACCCGAGCCGAGCTGCTGCGCCGGCTGGGCCGCGGCCAGGAGTCGCGGGCCGCCTACGACCGGGCCATCGGGCTGGCCGGCAACACCGCCGAGACGGCGTACCTCATCCGTCGCCGCGACCAGCTGGCCGGCCCGTGAACGGTGCCGCCCCGATCAGCTAAGACCCGTCACCGCATCGCCCCGCGGGTGACAGATTGCCTGGCCAGGTGGCAACCGGCGTGGCCGGGTGCCGGTTCCGCCAGCGGCCCCGAGGAAACTGTCTTGCATATTCATGCAATGGAATGCATACTTCTTCGTGGAGCTAGGAGGCAACATGGGCACACGGGTCGCTGTCGCAGGGGCCAGCGGCTATGCGGGCGGCGAACTGCTCCGCCTGCTGGCCGGCCACCCGGACCTGGAGATCGCGGCGGTCGCCGCGGGCAGCAGCACGGGCAAGCCAATCACGTCGGTTCACCCCAACCTCACCGGTCACCCACGATTCGACGGCAGGAACTTCGACGCGACCGGCGCCGGCACGCTGCGGGACGCCGAGCTCATCTTCATGGCCCTCCCGCACGGCGAGTCGGCCACCCTCGCGGACCAACTGCCCGACGCGAAGATCATCGACCTGTCGGCCGACTTCCGCCTCGGCGATGAGGAAGCCTGGCACCAGTTCTACGGCCAGGACGTCAGGTACGCCGGCCGCTGGGCCTACGGCCTGCCCGAACTGCCCGGCGCCAGGGAAAGGATCAAGGCGGCCCGCACCGTCGCCGCCCCCGGCTGTTACGCCACCACGTCCATCCTCGCCCTCGCCCCGCTGCTGGCGGCGGGCGTGGTCGAGCCGGCCGACATCGTGATCGTCGCCGCCTCTGGCACCACCGGGGCCGGCCGCTCGCCCCGCGCGGACCTGCTCGCCAGCGAGGTGATGGGGTCGATGTCCGCCTACCAGGTCGGCGGCACCCACCGGCACACCCCGGAGATCGAGCAGGCGCTCAGCGAAGTGCAAAGTCTTTCTTTCGAACGGTCCGGTGCTTCGCCTGGTCCGGTCACCCTCTCCTTCACCCCCACGCTGGCCCCGATGCCGCGCGGTATCCTCGCCACCGCCACCGCCCGGCTGGCGCCGGGCGTGGCCGGCCGCGCCGACGTGACCCGCCTGCTGCGCGACGCGTTCGCCGCCGCCTACGAGGGCGGCCCGTTCGTCCACCTGCTGCCCGAGGGCCAGTGGCCGGTGACCGGCGCGGTGGCCGGCTCCAATGGCGCGCACGTGCAGGTCGCGGCCGACCTGCACGTGGGCCGCGCGATCGTGGTCGCCACCACCGACAACCTCGGCAAGGGCGCGGCCGGCCAGGCCGTGCAGATCGCCAACCTCATGCTCGGCCTGCCCGAGGCGGCCGGGCTGACCACCCATGGAGTAGCGCCATGAGCGAGCTTGCGAGCGAATCAGTAAGCACTGTGCGTCCGTCACTGCGGACGACGAGCGCCAGCGAGGAATCCGTATGAGCGTGACCGCACCGCTGGGATTCCGCGCGGCCGGCGTTGTCGCCGGGCTGAAGGCCTCCGGCGAACGGGACGTCGCCGTCGTGATCAACGACGGGCCCTCCCGCGCCGCCGCCGCCGTCTTCACCACCAACCGGGTGCAGGCCGCCCCGGTGAAGTGGACCCGCCAGGTCGCCAGCGGCGGCCGGGTCCGCGCCGTCGTGCTCAACTCCGGCGGCGCCAACGCCTGCACCGGGCCGCTCGGCTTCCAGGACACGCACGCCACCGCCGAGCGGCTCGCCGCCACCCTGGACGACTCGCCGGGCGAGATCGCGGTCTGCTCGACCGGCCTGATCGGCGACCGGCTGCCGCTGGACAAGCTGCTGCCCGCGGTGGACGCGGCCGTCGCCGAGGCGGACCGGTCCGGGGGAGTGCACGCGGCCGACGCGATCCGCACCACCGACACGATCATCAAGATCGCCTTCCGCCGCGAGGATGGCTCTGCTCCCTCGGGGGGACAGACTTCCCGCATGGAGGGCAGCCCTCCGGCATCGGGGGCTCCCGCCCCCGATCACCCCCGGCGCCCCCCATCCCCCCAGACCCCCCCGGGGAAAGGCGTGTGGAGCGTCGGCGGCATGGCCAAGGGCGCCGGGATGCTCGCACCGTCGCTGGCCACCATGCTGGTGGTGCTGACCACCGACGCGGACCTCACCGCCCAGGAGCTTGACTCGGCGCTGCGCAGCGCGACCGCCGTCACCTTCGACCGGCTCGACTCCGACGGGTGCATGTCCACCAACGACACCGTGCTGCTGATGGCCAGCGGCGCGTCCGGGGTCAAGCCGGACAAGCGGGACTTCACCAGGACGCTGACCGAGGTCTGCGCCGACCTGGCCCGCCAGCTGCAGCGCAATGCCGAAGGCGCCTCCAAGTACGTCACCATCGAGGTGGTCGGCGCGGCCAGCGAGAACGACGCGGTCACGGTCGGCCGCAGCGTCGCGCGGAACAGCCTGCTCAAGTGCGCGCTGGCCGGCGCGGACCCCAACTGGGGCCGGGTGCTGACCGCGGTCGGCACCACCGACGCCGTCTTCGACCCGGACCGGCTCAACGTGGCGATGAACGGCACCTGGGTCTGCCGGGGCGGCGCGCCCGGCGACGACCGCTCCAAGGTCGACCTCAGCGGCAGGGACATCACGATCACCGTCGACCTGTCGGCCGGGCCGCACAGCGCGGTGATCCTCACCACCGACCTGACCGAGGCCTACGTGCACGAGAACTCGGCCTACTCGACGTGACGATCATTACCTCGGGCGGCAAGGACGAGGCGCGCCGGGCGTCGGCCACCGCGAAGGCGACGACGCTGATCGAGGCGCTGCCCTGGCTCGATGAGTTCCACGGCGAGACCGTGGTGATCAAGTACGGCGGGCACGCGATGACGGCCGACGAGCTGCGTGCCGGGTTCGCCCAGGACCTGGTCTTCCTGCGGCACGCCGGGCTCCGCCCGGTGGTCGTGCACGGCGGCGGCCCGCAGGTCACCGGCCACCTGGAGCGGCTCGGCATCGGGTCGGTGTTCACCGCCGGGCTGCGGGTGACCACCGAGGAGACCATCGACGTGGTCCGGATGGTACTCAACGGCAAGGTCAACAAGGACATCGTCGGCCTCGTCAACCGGTACGGACCGTACGCGGTCGGCCTGTCCGGCGAGGACGCCAACCTGTTCACCGCGGTGCGCAAGCACGCGCTGGTGGACGGCGAGCGGGTGGACATCGGCCTGGTCGGGGAGATCACCGACACGGACCCGTCGATGGTGGAGGCGCTGCTCGACGACGGCCGCATTCCGGTCGTCTCCAGCATCGCCCGCGGCGACGGGGACGGCGCGGTCTACAACGTCAACGCCGACACCGCCGCCGCCGCCCTGGCGGTGGCGCTCGGCGCGTCCAAGCTGGTCGTGCTGACCGATGTCGAGGGCCTCTACCGGGACTGGCCCGCCTCCGACGAGGTGATCAGCTCACTCGACGCCGAAGATCTGGAGAAGCTGCTGCCGTCCCTGTCGGCCGGCATGATCCCGAAGATGGAGGCCTGCCTCACCGCGGTCAAGGGCGGCGTCGGCCAGGCCCACGTACTCGACGGCCGCCTCAGCCACGCGATCCTGCTGGAGATCTTCACCGACTCCGGCATCGGCACCATGGTCCTCCCCGCCCCCGGAGAATCATCATGACCGCCGCCGCCACCCCGCCCGTCACCCCCACCACGACCCCGCCCGTCACCCCCACCCCACCATCCGCACCAGGAGGTGCCCGATGAGCGAGAGCGAAGCCCTGCGGAAGCGGTTTGAGGCCGCCATGATGGTCAACTACGGGACGCCGCCGCTCGCCCTGGCCCGCGGTGAGGGCAGCCGCGTCTGGGACGCCGACGGCAACCGGTACCTCGACCTGATCGCCGGCATCGCCGTCTCCGCGCTCGGCCACGCCCACCCCGCCATCGTCGCCGCGGTGACCGGCCAGGTCAGCCAGATCGCGCACACCAGCAACCTCTTCGTGCACGAGCCCGGCGTCCGGCTGGCGGAGAAGCTGCTTGCGCTGCTTGAGGCCGACGCCCACGGCGGCGCCCGGGTCTTCTTCTGCAACTCCGGTACCGAGGCCAACGAGGCCGCGCTCAAGCTGGTCCGCCGCCAGCAGGGCAAGGACCGGCCGGTGATCGTCGCCGCCGACCACAGCTTCCACGGCCGCACCATGGGCGCGCTCGCGGTCACCGGCAAGGAGTCGATCCGCGCGCCGTTCGCACCGTTCGGCTTCGATGTCCGCTGGGTTGAGTACGGCGACGTAGGCGTCCTCGGCGAGGCCGTCGACGAGCAGACCGCGGCCGTCATCCTCGAGCCGACCCAGGGCGAGGGCGGCGTCATCCCCGCCCCGGCCGGGTATCTGGCCGCCGCCCGCGCGGCCTGCGACCAGGCCGGCGCGCTGCTGGTGCTCGACGAGATCCAGTCGGGCATCGGCCGGACCGGCGCGTGGTTCGCCCACCAGGCCGAAGGGGTCACCCCCGACGTGCTCACCCTGGCCAAGGGCCTCGGCGGCGGCCTGCCGATCGGCGCCTGCGTCGGCTTCGGCGAGAGCGCGACCGCCCTGCGGCCGGGCGACCACGGCTCGACCTTCGGCGGCAACCCGATCGCCTGCGCCGCCGCCCTCGCCGTGCTCGACACGATCGAGAGCGCCGGCCTGCTCGAGAACGTCAAGCTCGTGGGGCAGACGCTCACCGACGGCATCGAGGCGGCCGGCCACCCGCTGCTGGCGGGCGTCCGCGGCAGCGGCCTCTGGCTGGCCGCCGTGCTCACCGAGGCCAAGGCGGCCGACGTCACCACCGCCGCCCGGCAGGCGGGCTTCCTGGTCAACGCCGTCCAGCCGGACGCGGTGCGGCTCGCCCCGCCGCTCGTCCTCACTCAGACCGAGGCGGAAGAGTTCACCGCCGCCCTGCCCGGCATCCTCAGCCGGGCTCAGGGGGAAAGGTAAGCACCATGGCCATCAGGCATTTCCTCCGCGACGACGACCTCGCGCCGGCCGAGCAGGCCGAGGTACTCGCGCTGGCCGCGGCGATGAAGGCCGACCGGTTCGGCCACCGCCCGCTGGCGGGCCCGCGGGCCGTCGCCGTCCTCTTCGACAAGCCGTCGCTGCGCACCCGCGTCTCCTTCACCGTCGGCATCGCCGAGCTTGGCGGTCTGCCGCTGGTCATCGACACGCAGACCACGCACATCGGCCGGGGGGAGACGATCGGCGACATCGCCCGGGTGCTCGCCCGGCAGGCGGCGGCGATCGTCTGGCGCACCTCCGGCCAGGAGCGGATTGATGAACTCGCGGCGGCGTCGGCCGTCCCTGTCATCAACGCGCTGACCGACGAGTTCCACCCGTGCCAGGTCCTCGCCGATCTGCAGACGCTGACCGAGCGCTTCGGCGCGATCGCCGGCCGCACCTTCACCTACCTGGGCGACGGCGCCAACAACATGGCCCACTCCTACCTGCTGGCGGGGGCCACGGCCGGCTTGCACGTCCGCATCGCCGCCCCGGCCGGCTACCAGCCGGACCCGGTCATCGTGGCCAAGGCGCGGCAGATCGCGGCCGCCACCGGCGGCTCCGCCGCGGTATTCAACGACCCAGTCGCCGCCGCCAAGGACGCCGACGCGCTGGCGACCGACGTCTGGATCTCCATGGGCCAGACCGACGCCCCCGAACGCACCTCGGCGCTCACCCCCTTCCAGCTCAACGCCGACCTGCTCGCGGCGGCCGGGCCGGACGCCACCGTGCTGCACTGCCTGCCCGCGCACCGGGGCGAGGAGATCACCGCCGAGGTGATCGACGGCCCCGCCAGCGTGGTCTGGGACCAGGCGGAGAACCGTCTGCACGCCCAGAAGGCGCTCCTCAGCTGGCTCCTGGAGCAGCGATGAGCGCGCGGAGCCCGGAATGGCGCGTCGACCTGCTTGGGGCTGCGCCGACGACCACGGGGCGAGCCCTATCGGGCACCGCGAGGGCACGGATCCGGGTGCCGGCCGTCAACCCGCCGGGGCGGCGCTGATGGCCGACCGCGCGACCCCCGCGAACCCGCCGCGCCCGGCTCCCGCGAACCCGTCCCGCCCGGCCCCCGCGAACCCGTCCCGCCCGGCCCCCGCGACCAAGGCGGCCAGGCAGTCGCGGATCGTCGCCATCCTCTCGCGCGAGCAGGTGCACTCCCAGGAGCAGCTGGCCGGGCTGCTGACCCAGTACGCCGGCATGCACGTGGCCCAGGCGACGCTCTCCCGCGATCTGGACGAGCTCGGCGTGGTGCGACTCCGCGCCGCCGACGGCACCCTGGTCTACGCGCTCCCCGGCGATCCCGGTGGCCCGGGGTCGCGCCCCGGTACCGGTCTAGACCCGCAGAATTCTCCTGAACGTTCCCCGGTTGCTGCTGGCTCCCAGGTTCCCGCCGCCAGCGCGGACGACGTTGACGCCGACGTCGCCGACGGCGGCCCGGCGGCCCCGGTCAGCAGCGCCTCGGCGCGGCTCACGCGCTACCTCAAGGAACTGCTGACCTCGGCCGAGGCGAGCGCCAACCTGGTCGTGCTGCGCACCCCGGCCGGCGCGGCCCAGTTCCTCGCCTCCGCCATCGACCATGCCGCCCTGCCCGCCATCCTCGGCACCGTCGCGGGCGACGACACCGTCCTGGTGATCTCCCGCGACCCGGCAGGCGGCGACGACCTAGCCGCCGAGTTCCGCCGCCTGGCCGAGGGCCGCCGCTGAAAATCCCGCCCGCCCCAGCCGCGCAACCCGAGTGGCCCGCGGCTGCGCTATCCGCGTCGCCCGGACCCGTCTCGGCCACCCGCGCGCGGCTTCGCAACCCACGTCGCCCGGACCCGTCTCGGCCACCTGTCCCGGCTGCGCTATCCACGCCACCCGGACCCGTCTCAGCCACGTCGCCGCTTGACACCCAAGCCCCTGGGTGTCTTGGGGCCAAACTTGTACGGCTGACCGCACTAAATATCCCCTTTTGTCGGTTTCTAACCGTACAACTTTGGCCCCAAGGCGAGCGAGAGGAGGTGACATCAGCCTCACAACCGGATAACAGCAAGAAGCGCGTGCGCCTTGCTGGAGAGCGGGTGGAGCGGGCCAGTGCGGCGGAGCAACGGTACGTTCCATACCTGATAAGACGGCACCAGCCGCGGCCCGCAACCCCGAAAGAGGGGACCACCTGCGACCCGCACCTCGATTAGGGTGGGTGGCACGGGGCCGATAACTGTTGGAAGCGAGATTGGTGGGACAAATGGGATCCGGCGAGCAGGCATCGGGCGGCACGCCAACCCGGTTGTGGGGCGGACGGTTCGAGGGCGGACCCGCGGACGCGCTGGCTCGGTTGTCGCTGAGCGTTCAGTTTGACTGGCGGCTCGCCCGCTACGACCTGCTGGCGTCGCGCGCGCACGCGCGGATGCTGCACCGGGCCGGGCTGCTTACCGATACCGAGGCCGCCTCGATGCTCGCCGCGCTTGATGACCTTGACCGGGCGGTCGAAGACGGCTCGTTCCGGCCGACGCTGGCCGATGAGGACGTGCACACGGCGCTTGAGCGGGGGCTGCTCGAGCGGCTCGGCTCGCTCGGCGGCAGGCTGCGGGCCGGCCGCAGCCGCAACGACCAGGTCGCCACCGACCTGCGGCTCTACCTGCGCGACCACGCGCGGCTGATCGTCTCCAGGCTTTCCGAGCTGGAGACCGCGCTGATCAACCAGGCCGAGCTGTGCGGCGATACCCCCGCGCCGGGCATGACGCACCTGCAGCACGCGCAGCCGGTGCTCTTCGCCCACCAGCTGCTGGCGCACGTCCAGGCGTTCGCGCGGGACGTCGACCGGGTCCGTGACTGGGACAAGCGCGCCTCGTTCAGCCCGCTCGGGTCGGGCGCGCTGGCCGGCTCGTCGCTAGCGGTGGACCCGCAGGTGCTCGCCAAGGAACTCGGCTTCAGCGAAGCCGCGCCGAACTCCATGGACGCGGTCGCCGACCGGGACTTCGCCGCCGAGTTCTGCTTCGTCGCGGCGCTGGCCGGCGTGCACCTGTCCAGGCTCGGCGAGGAGATCGTGCTCTGGTCCTCGCAGGAGTTCGGCTGGATCGAGATCGACGACGCGTACGCCACCGGGTCTTCGATCATGCCGCAGAAGAAGAACCCCGATGTCGCCGAGCTCGCCCGGGGCAAGGCGGGCCGGCTGATCGGTGACCTCACCGGCCTGCTGACCACGCTCAAGGGGCTCCCGCTGACCTACAACCGGGACCTGCAGGAGGACAAGGAGCCGGTCTTCGACGCGGTCGACACCCTGCTGCTTGTGCTGCCCGCGATGGCCGGGCTCATCGCGACCCTGCGGATCAACACGCTGCGGCTGCGCGAGCTCGCCCCGGCCGGGTTCACGCTCGCCACCGACCTGGCCGAGTACCTGGTCAAGCGGGGCGTCCCGTTCCGCGACGCGCACGAGATCGTCGGCCACCTGGTCGTGTGGTGCCAGGTGCAGGAAGTGTCGATGGACGAGGTAAGCGACGAGAATCTCGCGAGCATCTCGCCGTACCTGACGCCGGACGTTCGCGCGGTGCTCACCGTGGACGGCGCGCTCGCCGCCCGCAAGGGGTTCGGCGGCACCGCCCCCGACCGGGTGGCGGAACAGCTCGCCACCCTCCGCGGCACCGTCGATGCCGGGGCGGCCTGGGCGGCGGCCGGCGGAGCCTAGCACGCTCCCGCGGGAGTTCTTCGACCGGTCGGCGCTCGAGGTGGCGCCGGCCCTGCTCGGCTGCGTGCTCGAGCACTCGACCGCTGACGGCCTCGTTTCGGTTTCGCTGAGCGAGGTCGAGGCGTACATGGGGGCGGACGACCCCGCCTCGCACGCGTACCGGGGGATGACCGCGCGGAACGCGGTGATGTTCGGCCCGCCGGGACACGCCTACGTCTACTTCACCTACGGCATGCACTTCTGCGTCAACGTGGTCTGCGGGCCGCCCGGGCTCCCGGAGGCGGTGCTGCTGCGGGCGGGCCGCGTGGTCGCCGGGCAGCAGCTGGCCCGCAGTCGCCGTGGCTTCGACCCGACCCGGCCACCGCGTGATCTGGCCCGCGGCCCCGCCCGGCTCTGCCAGGCGCTGGCGGTCAACCGCTCGCAGGACGGCGCCGACCTCTGCGGCCCGGCCAGCGAACTTCGCCTGCGCGCGGCGCAGGACAGTCCCGACGTGGGAAAGCAGCCTCGGATCGAGGCGGGCCCCCGAGTGGGAATCAGCAAGGCCGCGGATATCCCTTGGCGTTTCTGGCTCGCCGGTGACCCCACCGTGAGTGTTTACCGCCCGAGCGTTCCCCGGGGACCGCGTGTCTCGATCCGACGAACCGC
This sequence comes from Trebonia sp., assembly GCA_050013875.1. GTDB lineage: Bacteria > Actinomycetota > Actinomycetes > Streptosporangiales > Streptosporangiaceae > Trebonia. Next base: position 14,500 of record JBEKEK010000186.1, read on the forward strand.
GCAAAGCATCTCGAGCCGACAAACCTCGCAAACCTCAGTCGCCCCAGAAGTACCAGAATGAGTATGTCCTGGTTAGAGACAGTGTGGAACATGGGTACAACTCCCGATTTGACGAGGGTTCGTGAGACCCGTAGAGTTCATCTTGCCCCGAGGGGGACGGAACGCCGCAAGGCGGGACGGGACCCGGGGAGCCACCAAGCAGCTTGCTTCTGGAGCTACCGTGCCTGCACGGAGCAGCCTCTGGAGGCCGGACGCTGGTGGCTGGAGTCACCGAATGTCGGCAACCTTCCGGAAAGCTTCCGGAAACGTAGTTGACACGAGCGAGGCTCTAGGGTAAAGTTTAAGGGTTGCCCCAACGGGGAAGCGTGAGCTGACCTGACGGTGTGCGTCTGTTTCTTGAGAACTCAACAGTGTGCTAAAAGCCAGTGCATTTAAAGATGTACTACCCCCGTCGGGACGGGTCTTCGGGCCTTGTTCCACGGAAATTTAGCCATGAAATTAC
>JBEKEK010000187.1:0-47530 GCA_050013875.1 Trebonia sp.
TCGCCGTCGCACGCGCTTCCGCCGGCGGCGGTCATCGACCGCTGCCCTCATACTGGACAGAAAGCAGGTTCACCGTGCACAAGCCGGCATCACCCGGGTCATCGCCGTCGGCATCGTCATCGGGGTCGAGCGATTCCTGGTGGCGCGGGGCCGCGATCTACCAGTTGTACGTGCGCAGTTTCGCGGACGCGAGCGGCGACGGGATCGGGGACCTGGCGGGCGCGCGCGCCCACCTGCCGTACCTGGCCGCGCTCGGGGTCGACGCGATCTGGTTCAACCCCTGGTACCCGTCGCCCATGTTCGACGCCGGCTACGACATTGCCGACTACCGAAGCATCGACCCCGTCTTCGGCACGCTGGCGGACGCGGACGCGCTGATAACCGAGGCGCACGCTCTCGGCATAAGGATCATCATTGACGTCGTCCCTAACCACGGTTCCTTCTTGCACCCGTGGTTCGCCGAGGCGCTGGCGGCCGGCCCGGGGTCGGCTGCCCGGGAGCGGTTCTGGTTCCGGCCGGGCACCGGGGCCGGCGCTGACCAGCCGCCGAACAACTGGCAGTCGATCTTCGGCGGCCCGGCCTGGACCCGGGTCACCGAGCCCGACGGCACGCCGGGCGAGTGGTACCTGCACCTGTTCGCGCCCGAGCAGCCGGACTTCAACTGGGCCAGTCCCGACGTCCGCCAGGAGTTCGAGGACGTGCTGCGGTTCTGGTTCGACCGCGGGGTCGACGGCATCAGGATCGACTCGGCCGCGCTGCTCTCGAAGGACCCGGCCCTGCCTGACCTGGGCGACGGGGAGCCGCCTGCTGGTCTGCACCCGTACACCGACCGGGACGACGTGCATGAGATCTACCGCTCCTGGCGGGCGATCGCGGACGAGGCACCCGGCCGGGTGCTGGTCGGCGAGGTATGGCTGCCCGACGCGGGGCGGCTGGCGCGCTACGTCAACCCGGGCGAGCTGCACACGGTCTTCAACTTCCCGTACCTGAGCTGCCCGTGGGACGCCAGGGAACTGCACCAGGTAATCGACCAGACGCTTGGCCTGCCGGGCGAGGCCCCGGCGACCTGGGTGCTGTCCAACCACGACGTGGACCGCATCGTCACCAGGTACGGCCGGGCGGACACCGCCTTCAGCCTGGACCGGCGGCGGTACTTCCACGGCTTCCCCACCGACCTCGAGCTCGGCGCCCGGCGGGCGCGGGCGGCCGCGCTGCTGACGATGGCCCTGCCCGGTGCCGTCTACATCTACCAGGGCGAGGAACTCGGGCTCTGGGAGGTGCAGGACATTCCCGATGAGCTCCGCCAGGACCCGATCTGGCACCGCACGCACGGGGATGACCCCGGCCGGGACGGGTCGCGGGTGCCGCTGCCGTGGTCGGGGACGGAGCCGCCGTTCGGTTTCTCGCCGGCCGACGCGTCCGCCCCGCCGTGGCTGCGCCAGCCGAAGGAGTGGCGCGACCTCACCGTCGCGGCCGAGTCGGCCAGCCCCGACTCGATGCTGGTACTCTACCGGGACGCGCTGCGGATCCGCCGCTCCGGTCCGCTGCTCGGCGACGGCCCGATTACCTGGGTTCCGTCGCCGGCCGGGGTACTCGCCTTCGACCGCGCCCCCGGTGCCGCCGAGCCGAGGGGTGGCACCGCGAGCGGCGAGTGCGTGCGCTGCATCGCTAACATTTCCGGCGAGCCGGTCCCGTTCCCGGCGCATGCCACCGTCCTGCTGGCCAGCGGCCCGCTCGACGCCGGCCTGCTGCCGCCCGACACCACGGCCTGGCTACGGATCGAGTGATGCCAAGGCCCGTTGAGCCTCGGCCCGGCCCGCGCATGGCGGGCCGGGCTAAGCAGACGCGGCTGAGCAGACGCGGCTAAGCAGACGCGGCTAAGCAGACGCGGCTAAGCAGACGCGGCTGAGCCGGCTCCGCTAAGCGGGAGTGGCGGCCTCCTGGCCGGACTGGCCCGCCTGGGCGGGAACCTGCGCTTGGTCGCCGTCCGCATGGTCACCCTGGCGGACGTTGAACGCGAGCGCGTCGCCCTCGCGGGCCACGGTCACGTGCTGCCCCGGTCCGAGCCGGCCGTCGAGCAGCATCGCCGACAGCCGGTTGTCCACCTCCCGCTGGATCGTCCGGCGCAGTGGCCTGGCACCGAACTCGGGCTGGAACCCGCGGCTGGCGAGCCAGTCGATGGCCTCGGTGGAGACGTCCACGGTGACGTCCTGCGCGTGCAGCCGCCGCTTGGTCTCCTCGAGCAGCAGGCTGGTGATCTGGCGCAACTGCGTCTCGTCAAGCGAGCGGAAGATGATGATCTCGTCGATGCGGTTGACGAATTCCGGCCGGAAGGCCTCCCGCAACCGGGCCATCACCCGGTCCTGCGTCTGCTCGTCGGCGGCCCCGTTGTTGTCGAAGCCGAGCCTGCGCCGTCCGATCAGGTCCGAGCCGAGGTTGCTGGTCATGATGACGACCGTGTTCTTGAAGTCGACCGTGCGGCCCTGACTGTCGGTGAGCCGCCCGTCGTCGAGGAGCTGCAGCAAGATGTTGAACACGTCCTGGTGCGCCTTCTCGATCTCGTCGAGCAGCAGCACGGCGTACGGGGTCCGCCGTACCGCCTCGGTGAGCTGTCCTGCCTCCTCGTAGCCGACGTAGCCGGGCGGGGCGCCGACCAGGCGGCTGACGGTGTGCCGCTCCTGGAACTCGCTCATGTCGATCCGGATCATCCGGTCCTCGCTGCCGAACAGGGCCGCGGCAAGCGCCCGGGCCAGCTCGGTCTTGCCGACGCCGGTCGGCCCGAGGAACAGGAAGCTGCCGATGGGCCGGTTCGGGTCGCCGAGCCCGGCCCGCGAGCGGCGGACCGCCTCCGCGACGGCCGTCACCGCGTCGTCCTGCCCGATGACGCGCTGGTGCAGGTGCTGCTCGAGCCCGAGCAGCCGGTCCCGCTCCTCCTCGGTGAGCTGCGCGACAGGGACCCCGGTCGCGCGGGAGACGACCTCGGCGATGTCGGCGGCACCGACCTCGGGCACTACCTTGGCCTGATCGCCGCCCTGGCCGCCCTGGCCGTCAGCGGTGTCTTCCGCCTGCTGGCCCAGCTCGGCGATCTGGTCGCGCAGGGTGCCTGCCCGCTGGTAATCCTCCGCCGCGACCGCCTCGTCCTTCTCCCTGCGCAGCCGGTCAAGACGCTGCTCAAGCTCGCGCTGGCTTCGCGCGGGCATCTTGGTCCGCAGCCGGACCCGGGCGCCCGCCTGGTCGATGAGGTCGATCGCCTTGTCCGGCAGGAACCGGTCGTTGATGTACCGGTCGGACAGTTCCGCCGCCGCCGCGAGCGCCTCATCGGTGAAGCGGACCTGATGGTGCGCCTCGTACCGGTCACGCAGGCCGTGCAGGATCTGGATGGTGTCTTCCACGGTCGGCTCGGGCACCAGAATCGGCTGGAAGCGCCGCTCGAACGCGGCGTCCTTCTCGATGTCCTTGCGGTATTCGTCGATCGTGGTGGCGCCGATGATGTGCAACTCGCCGCGGGCGAGGGCGGGCTTGAGCATGTTGCCCGCGCTCATGGCACCCTCGGCGGCGCCCGCGCCGACGACCGTGTGCAGTTCGTCGATGAACGCGATCAGTTCGTCGCCGTGCTCGCTGATCTCGTCGATGACCTTCTTCAGCCGCTCCTCGAAGTCGCCCCGGTACCGGGTCCCGGCGACCAGGCCGGCCAGGTCGAGCCGGACCAGGCGCTTGTCGCGGAGCGTCTCCGGCACGTCCCCGTCGACGATGCGCTGCGCGATGCCCTCCACGATCGCGGTCTTGCCGACGCCGGGCTCACCGATCAGCACCGGGTTGTTCTTCGTCCGGCGCGACAGCACCTCGACCGTCTGCTCGATCTCGTCATCCCGGCCGATCACCGGGTCGATGCCGCCATCGCGGGCCATCGCGGTGAGATCAGTGCTGTACTCGTCGACGGTCGGGGTGTCCGACGGCGGCTTGTTCGCCGCGCCCCCGCCCCGGCCTCCGCCGGCGGCCGCCTGCCGCAGCGCCTCCGGGGTCACCCGCGCCTCCCGCAGCAGGCGCCCGGCAGCCGACTCGGGGTTGACCGCGAGCGCGAACAGCAGATGCTCGGGCCCGATGTAAGACTGGCCGAACGCCCGGGAGATCTGCCGGGCGTCGAGCAGTGCCCGTTTGGCCGACGGGGTAAGGCTCGGCGGCTCGTCCCGTGGCTCCCCCCGCTGGGCGCTTGATTCGATGTCCCTGGCGATGGCGTCGGGATTGGCGCCGGCCGCGGTGAGCAGGCGGCGGACCGGTTCCTGACGCGTCGCGGCCCAGAGCAGGTGCTCGGTGTCCAGGTCGGGGTCGCCCCACTGCGCCGCCTGGGCGGCGGCGTCCCGCACAAGCTCGCGGGCCTGATCGGTCAGCAACTGGCCGATGTCGATCCGCTGCGCGGGCCGCTGTGGCACGGATCCGCCGAAGAAACGCGCGAAGAGGTCGTCGAAGGGACTGGCGCCGAAGTCGCCAGACCCGAATGGGTCATAGGCCATGAATGAGCTTCCTGACTAGCGGTCGTTGGCATCAGGTGCGCTCATCCCTGAAGGGCGAGCGCACGGCATCGACCAGCCGTACCCGGCCCGCCAAAGCCCCAAACCGAGCGTCATAGTTGCCGCCGCCCGATATATCCGAAAAGCCGGTAATGACGGCTGAAATGTCTTTGCAGATATTTTTGAATGGAGACTTTGCACGCGCATAACGTGCTTTCTACCGTCAGGAAAAGTTTCCAAGGTCAATAGGAGCAGGCGCACCATAATACGCTGATAAGTTTCGAGATTTCCGGATTCCGCGCTCCGGCCGATGGCCGCGGCAGCCGTCAGGCGGCGGGATGACCGGTCAGGCCCGGAGGGCGGCGCGGGCGGCGGCCGTTACCTGGGCGGCGTAGGAGGGACCGAAGAGGCAGACGTGGACCAGGAGCGGGTGAAGCTGGTGAAGGGGGACGCGGGAGCGCCAGCCGTCGGCTAGCCGGGACGCGTCGGAGTATGCGTGCAGGATCTCGTCCAAGTAGGGGGCGCCGAAGAGGGCGAGCATCGCCAAGTCGGTCTCCCGGTGGCCGCCGTGTGCGGCCGGGTCGATCAGCGCGCCGCGCCGGCCCGGCCAGAGCACGTTGCCCGACCACAGATCGCCATGGATCCGGCTCGGTGGCTCGGGCGGCCCGGCCAGCTCCCCGATGCGGTCGATCACGGCCTCCACCTGGCGCGCGTCGGCCGCGGAGAGCGAGCCGTCGTCGTGCGCCCGCCGAAGGTACGGAACGAGCCGTCGCTCCGCGTACCAACTCCCCCAGTCCGTATTCCCGGGGCGGCCGGGCTGGGTGTTGTCGAGCGGAAGCGACGCGATGTACCCGGGCCATGGTGCACCGAACGCTGGCGCCCCGGCCGCGTGCATCCGCGCCAGTGAAGCGCCGAAGTCACGCGCGGCCGCGGCCGACGGCGCACCCTCCGGCAGCAGCTCGATGACCAGCATGCTCTGGTCCGCGCCGAGCACCTCCGGCAGCGGCACCGCGCGCGCCTCGGCCAGCCAGCGCAGCCCGTTCGCCTCGGCCGCGAACCCGTCGGCGTTCCCGCCGCCACGCGATGCCTTGATGAACACGCCGCGCCCGTCGGCCAGCGTCCCGCGCAGGTGCCGGAACCCGTGCCGTGTCCCGAGCACGCGGACATCGGCGACCGGGACGCCAACGAGCGCGCCGGCCTGCGCCGCGTAGCTCACAACATCGGCCATGCCTCATTCTGCGGCAGCAACCCGAATTCTGCGGCAGCAACCCGAGCGCGACGGCCCGGCGATCATCCGCCCGCCGCGGGCTCGCTGGCCCGCTGGCCCGCTGGACGGCACAAGACGGGCAATGTCTGGCCCGGCCGGCTAATACGGTGCGCACGCCCGTCAGTAGTGGATGGGGCCGCGGGCACCCCCGCCCGCTGCGATGGTGTCGCCGGTGATCGCGACACTGCGCGGTGAGGCGAGGAAGACAACGACGTGGGCGAGCTCGGCGGCGGTGACCGGGCGGCCGATGCTGATGCCCTTGGCCAGCATCACCTGCGCGGTGGCCTCACTGACTCCACGGGCCGAAGCATAGGCGGCGATGTGGTCGCTGGTCCGCTCGGTCACGGTCCAGCCGGGGTGCACGACCGTGACGTTGATGCCGTGCGGGCCGAGTTCGTCCGCGAGGGTCTTCGTCAGGGCGGCGATGGCGACGTTCCTGATGGAGCCGGAAAGCGCACCGACGCTGCGGGCAGCGAGGCCGCTGATGTTGATGATCCGGCCCCAGCCTTGGGCGGTCATGTACGGCGCGGCAGCCCGGGCGGTGCGGAGGTAGCCGAGCACCTTGGTGTCGAAAGCGGCCAGGATGTCGCCATCGGCAATGTCGGCCAAGTCCCTCGGCGCGGCCGCCCCGGCCGGGGTCGCGGCGTTGTTGACCAGGATGTCCACCCCGCCGAACTCATCGGCGACCTGCGTGATGGCGGCCCGCACGGCCCTGTCGTCGGTAGTGTCGGCGGACAGGGCGAGCACCCGGCCACCATGCCCGCGAAGTTGCCCGGCCGCCACTGCGAGACGGTCGGCATCGCGTGCCAGGATGGCGATCTCCGCCCCCTCGGCGGCTAGCGCGTCGGCGATAGCGAATCCGATGCCACGGCTGCCGCCGGTAATGACAGCCCGTTTGCCGCTGAGAAGGAGGTCCATGGTCCCCGTCCTGTTGTGAGCCCCAGGTGATGAAGCGCAGGCCTGGCCACGTCCAGCTGCGTGACTGTGCCACCGGCGCGCCCATGTGGCGCGCCGGTGGCACAGTCATGTCGCGACGCCAAGCCTTCGGTAGTACTACGGGACGCGAGCCCCGATGGGGTTAGAGTTCCGCGTACTGGGGTTCGTCGGCGATCAGGATCCGCTCCAGCAGGCGGGGGAAGTCGCCGTAGTTGCGGACGGCGTAGTGCACCGCCGCCCGGTTATCCCAGAACGCGATGGAACCCGGGCGCCAGCTGAAGCGGACCTGGAGCTCGGGCTTGCGGTACTGGTCGTGCACGATCGAGAGGAGCTCCCGGCTCTCCTGCTGGTCGAGGCCGACGATCCACGGGTGCTCGGTGAAGTTGACGAACAGGATCTTCTTGCCGGTCTCGCGGTGGGTGCGGACGATCGGGTGGGCCACGATCGGGTAGTCGTGCCCGGAGCTGACCAGGGCGTCCCGGTAGTCATGGGTAACGTGCAGGCCCGCGAGGCGCTCCTTGACGTCCTCCGGCAGCCTTTCATAGGCGAGGCCGGCGTCCACCCAGATCGTGTCACCGCCGACGTCGGGCAGGTTCACCGCGCGCAGCACCGCACCCCAGGTGGGGACGAGCCGCCAGCTGGTGTCGCTGTGGTAGGGGTCCCAGCCCTCGGCGTGCTGCTTGGCGAGCAGCTTCTCGAACTTCTTGCTGTCGGTGGCGGCGATCTTGTGGATGGCCGTCGACTTGTCCGGCGCGGCCTTGGTGGTGCTCGGGTGGGTGTAGAGCGGGCCGAACTGGCGCGCGAACGCCGCGTGCTGCTCCTGGTCGAGGTTCTGGTCGCGGAAGAAGACGACCTTGTACTTGAGGATGGCGCCTTTGATCTGGTCCCGCTCCCCGTCACGCAGCGGACGGCTGAGGTCAACCCCGCTGATCTCCGCGCCGATCGTGGGCTGCAGCGGGTGGATGGTCAGGGTCCCGTCCTGCACGGCTTGCTCGGTCACTGCGGTCATCGCAACTCCTAATGTCTACTAAGTTGACCGGTAATATGTAATTTACGATCCGGTCTCCGTAGTGTCAACATTTGGTGTCGGATTGTTGGTAAATGACACTATTGCGGTGAAAGAGACTGCCGGCACCGCGGCCGGGTCCGGAGCGGGGTCTGAAGCGGGATCTGAGACGTGAGGCGGCGGCGGGCGCGGGCGCCTTGACGGGCCCGCCGGGCGTGTGATCTACGCTGAGGCATGATCCGCTTGGCCCGCGACGGCGACCCCAGGCCGTTGGCCGCACCCGGTCCGCTGCCGCTGCCCGGGCGGCCGCGGCGGGGCAAGCCATTCCGGGTGCTGGTGCTCGGCGGGGCCCGCTCCGGGAAATCGGTGACCGCCGAACGCATGCTGGCCGCGCGGGAACGGGTCGACTACGTGGCCTGCGGGCCAACCGCCGACGGAACCGACCCGTCGTGGGCCGAGCGAGTCCGGCTGCACCGCGAACGCCGGCCAGCGCGCTGGAGGACGGTGGAAACCCTGGACGTGGCGGGCCTGCTGGCCGGGACCGCGCCCGACCGTGAGGCGGTTCCCGTGCTTGTGGACTGCCTGTCCACCTGGCTGGCGGGGGTCATGGACGATTGCGGCCTGTGGGCGGAAGCGGACGGCGCGGACAAGGCGGTCGCGTTCCGGGTGGACACGCTGCTCGACGCCTGGCGATCGACCCGGCGGCAGGTGGTCGCGGTGAGCAACGAGGTCGGTTCCGGTGTCGTGCCCGCGACCATCTCCGGAGGCCGGTTCCGCGACGAACTCGGGACACTGAATGCACGGATCGCCGCCGAGTGCGAGCAGGTCTGGCTCTGCGTCGCGGGCATCCCCCGGCGCATCCGGTGAGGCGGTACGTCCGTGTAGCGGCACATCCGTCGACAGCGCCATCCGGTGCAGCGGCGCATCCGGTGAGGCGGTACGTCCGGTGAGGCGGTGCGTTCGGTGAGGCGGTACGTCCGTGCAGCGGCGCATCCGGTGCGGCGGTCCATCCGGTGCGGCGGCGCCGCGGGACGGCGCCATCCGGTGCGGCGGTGAAACAGTGAGACGCCCCGCCTGGCGAATCGCGCTGAGCCTGTTCACCGTCATCCCGGTCGGCGGTGACGGTGAACTCGGCCCCGGCGACGGCGCGCGCGCCATCCGCTGGCTGCCCGCCGTCGGCCTGCTGCTCGGCCTGGCCGGGGCGTGCCTCGTCCTCGGGGTTGGCGCGGCCAACGGGTCGGGCCCCGGTCGGGCGCTCGGCGCGGCGCTGGCCGTCGCGCTGGTCGCCTTCCTGACCGGCGGCCTGCACCTGGATGGGCTGGCCGACACGGCCGACGGGCTCGGCAGCCGCAGGCCCGCCGCGCAGGCGCTGGAGATCATGCGCCGCTCAGACATCGGGCCGATGGGGGTGACCACGCTCGTCTTGGTGCTGCTGGTGCAGGTCACAGCACTTGCCGCGATACCCCACCTGGCACTGGCGGCCGCGGCGCTGACGCTGGCGGAGGTGACCGGCCGGGTCGCGATCGTCGTCGCCACGGAAGCACCGGCCGCCCGGCCGGGAGGGTTCGGCACTCTGGTAGCGGGCCAGACCACGGTACTGGATCGCGCGCTCTCGGTTGGCGCGTTCGCCTGCGCCGTGGCGGCAGCGGGCCTGCTGGCCGGCGGCCCCGGGCTCGCGGTCCGCGGCCTGATCGCCGCCGCCGCGGGGCTGGCCGCCGGCTTCCTGCTGCAGTCGATCGCGCGACGCCGACTGGGCGGCACGACCGGCGACGTCTTCGGCGCGATCGAGGAACTGAGCGCCACCGCCGTGCTCGTGGCCGCCGCCCTGCTCACCTAGCGCCGTTCGGCTCGCTTACCCGCTCACTGAAGCGGGTCATCTGTGTCGCTTACGTGGCAGTGAGGCAGGTGGGCAGCGAGATCCGGGCTCAAGAATCAGACATATCTACCTAATATCATCGTTGTGTGCAGTTCAGGTCATATAGAGCCCTGAACTGCACACAATGATGCCATTGGGGTCGCGACCCAGCCCTAGTCGAGGCCGACGGCGGTCCAGGAGGACTGCGGGGCGGTGGGGGTGATGACCAGCAGCACCCGGTCGTCGGCGATGAGGGCGTCGGCCAGTTCGTCGTCGGCGGGGGCCGGGCGGCCGTGCTTCTCGCGGATGGCGCGGAACAGGTGCAGGTTGGGCTTGACGTCCTCGCGGATCTCGACGGTGCCGGAGAGGGCTACGTAGCGGTGGCCGGTGGCGTCATCGACGACCAATTCGACCCGGGGGTCGCGGCTGAAGATCTTGTACTTCACCCGGGGGCGGGTGGTGGAGACGTAGAAGCGCGATCCGTCCCAGAAGAACCAGTTGGGCGAGACGTGCGGGCGGCCGTCCTTGCGGACGCCGGCGACGATGACATTACGGGGTTCGGCCAGGAAGCCTTCGACAGCGGTGGGCGAGGTCATGGCAGCACTCTAATACCAGTCTTTGCCGATCGGAATAGTGATGTTCTAGCCGAGGGAGAGTCCGGGGGGAGTGAGAGTGGAGTGAGAGTGAGAGTGGGTGTGGGAGTCCGAGGGAGAGTCCGAGGGAGAGAGTCCGAAAGAGAGTCCGAGGGAGAGTTCTGATCGAGACCGGATCCTGTTAGCGCGGAGTTCTGGCGCAGTCAAAGTTCTGGTTGGGCAGAGTTCTGGCGGAGTCACAGTTCCGGTAGAGGCCGAGCCACGGGTCCGTTCGGGATAATCGGGTCTATGGACTTTCAGATCACGCGCGATGGCCACGGGATACCGCATGTGCGGGCAGAGACGGCGGCGGACGCGTGGGCCGGGATGGGCTACGCATGCGCCCAGGACCGGCTGTTCCAGCTGGACTACGACCGGCGGCGGGCCTGCGGGCGGTGGGCCGAGATCGCCGGGGTCGGCGCGGTCGGCGCCGACGTGCTGGCGCGCCGGCTCGGGCTGGCCGCGGCCGCGCAGCGGGACCTCGCCGTGATGTCCGCGCCGTTGCAGGCGTCGTTCGAGGCGTACGCGGACGGGGTCAACGCCGCGATCGCTGACGGCGCGCTGCCGCTGCCCGGGCGCTACCCGGTCGAGCCGTGGCGGGCGTGGCACTCCGTGGCGGCGTTCCTGGTGCGGCACGTGCTGATGGGGCAGTGGCAGCACAAGCTGGCCAACGCCGTGCTGCTCGCGCGGGTTGGGCCCGCGGCCTTCGCGCGGCTCGAAACGCGGCCGCCGCTCGGGTCGCCGCTGGCCGTGCCGCCCGGCGGGCTGCTGTCGGTGCCGGTCTCCCGGCTGCTTGACGACGCGCTGGCCGACATCGTCGGCCATCTGGGGTTCCTCGCGGAGGTCGAGCCCGGGTCCAACGCGTGGGCGGTCAGCGGGCAGCGGACCGCGCATGGCGGGGCCGTGATCTGCAACGACTCACACCGGGCGCTCGACACCCCGAACGTTTACTGGCAGTGCCGGGTGTCGTGCCCGTCCTTCGACGTCGTCGGGGCGACGTTCCCCGGGCTGCCCGGGTTCCCGCACTTCGGGTTCAACGGGTCGGTCGGGTGGGCGATCACCCACGCCGACGGCGACACCCAGGACCTCTACCTGGAGCGGTTCTCCGGTGCGCGGTACCTGACCGAGGACGGGTGGGCGGCGGCCGAGTCGCGGCAGGAGCGGATCAATGTGCGCGGCGGCTCGCCGGTGACGGTGCCGGCCTGGGCGACGCGGCACGGGCCGATCGTGCACGGGTCACCGGAGTCGGGGATCGCGCTGGCGCTGAAGTGGACGGGGACCTACCGGGCGAACCGCGGGTTCGAGTGCATGCCGGCGATGCTGACGGCGCGCTCGGTGGCGGAGTTGTGCGACGCGCAGGACGGCTGGGTCGATCCGGTCAACAACCTGGTCTGCGCGGACGCGGCCGGGCGCATCGCCTACCAGTGCCGCGGCGAGGTGCCGGTGCGGTCCTCCGACCGGGCTCGGCGGCTGCCGGCGGCCGGCTGGGACGGGGAGTGCGAATGGACCGGATCGGTGCCGTTCGCGGAGCTGCCGCGGGCGGTCGATCCTGACGCCGGGTTCGTGACAACCGCCAACAACGCGATCGTCGACGGGGATTCGCCTTATCTGTCGTACACGTTCGCGCAGCCGTTCCGGGCCGAGCGACTGCGGTCGCTGCTGGCCGGGCCGGGCACGCTGACGGTGGACTCGCTGGCCGGGATGCAGGCCGACACGGTCTCGCTCGCGGCCCGGGGCTGGGGCCGGCTGCTCGCCTCGCTCGGGCCGTCCGGCAACGAGGGCGCCGAGGCGGCGCGGTCACTGCTGGCCGGATTCGACGGCGACCTCGCGGCCGGGTCGGCGGCCGCGATGCTCTACGCCTGCTTCCTCCGGGCGCTCGCGGCCGAGCTCTACCGGCCGGTGCTTGGCACCGCCACTTGGGAGTGGGTCGCGTCGGGTGCGCTCGCGCCGACCGCGTCCATGGTCCGGCGGTGGCTTGGCAACGACACCTGGGAGCTGCTCGGGATGCCGGTCCCGTCCGGCAGCGGTCCGCTGGCGGCGGCGTGGGCGGCGGCCGTGCGCGCGGGCGGTCCGGACCCCGGGCAGTGGCGGTGGGGCGATGCCCATCAGGCGGTGCGGGTGCATCCGTACGGCCCGAGCCGGTTCGCCAGCGTGCCGATGGGCGGCGACTCCGACACCATCCAGGCCGCCGGGTACGGCTGGCGGGCGGGCACCCCGTTCACCGTCTCTCTGCTGTCGGTCTACCGGCAGGTGGTGGACCTCGCGTCGCCGGACACCGCGAGTTACGTCATCCCCGGCGGCGCGTCCGGCGACCCGGCCAGCCCGCACTTCGCCGACCAGCTCGGGGAGTGGGCCGCGCACCGCCGCATCCCCATGGCGCCGGGCGGCCCCGCGGAGTTAGAAGACGACCACCTCGGCGCCGATGGGCAGGTGCTCGTTGTAGTAGTGCGCGTTGGCGACCGTCAGGTGGACGCAGCCGTGCGACCAGTGGACCAGGCTGCCGCCGTGGAAGGCGATGCCGCCGGGGGCGAAGAAGGTAGCCCACGGCATCGGCTCGTGGTAGATGTCGCTGACGAAATCCGGGCCGGCCTTCCAGGAGACCTGGAAGGTGCCGCTCGGGGTCGAGTGCGCGGACCCCGGCTTGCCCGGCTCCATCAGCACCGGCCCGAAGCTGACCCGGCCGTCCGACTGCAACCAGGTGATGTGCCGGGCCAGGTCAACGCACGCGGTGGCCGCGGCCGGGCAGTCCTTGCGGTCCTCGGCGGTGAGCGCCACCGGAGCCGGTGCGGCCGACGGGTTCACGACCACCGCATGCCCGATTACGGCCGGGGCCGCGTAGGCCCAGCCGGTGGCGGGCGAGGATCCAGCGACGTCCGGGCCGACCGCCCCGGTGAGCCGGGCCCCCGACAGCAGGCTGCCCGACGGGCTGGCCGCCGCGACGGCCGCGAGGATTCCGGTGACCGCCACCGCGGCCGCGGCCAGCGCGGTGACACCAAGCCGTCTGGCCGGGCCGCCGGCTCCGGCCGCGGGCAGCAGGCGGCGCCATCCGGGCATTGGCCGGCGTGACGACGCACGCTGCTCCGCCATCGGCCGCGCTTCGCTGCCGGCCGCGCGCCTGCCTATCGCGCTCATGCCACCGCTCCGTTCCCATTCCTTGACCAGAAAGTATCCGTCTCGCTACCAACGGTTACACAGGGGGGATAGTCCGCGCCGGGAAACGAGCAAACGCAGAGCGACGGCACGGCTACGCATCCGTTGAGGACCACTCGTACCGGCCTACCGGGCAACGAACCGCCCAGGACTGGCATCTCGGGTACATCCCCCTATTGACTACCTAATGCTATCTATTGTTCACTTAGTGTGAGATTAGTGCAATCAGACGATGGCTGCGCAGGGCGCGCCCCGGGCTCCCCGGGTCGGGCAGCGATCGGCGGATAGGAGTTTGGCATGCCCGAATTGCCGCTGGTCGGGGACGAGTTCGCCGGGTACCGGTTGCGGGCGGTGCTCGGCCGGGGAGGCATGAGCACCGTCTACCAGGCCGAGAACCCGCGCCTTGGCAACGTGATAGCGCTCAAGGTGCTGGCGCCCGAGCTCGCGAGCGACGACGTCTTCCGCACGCGCTTCCTTGAGGAGTCGCGGATCGCGGCCGCGATGAACCACCCGCATGTGATCCCCATTCACGACATGGGATCGGGGGACGGGCTGCTGTACATCGCGATGCGCTGCGTCTCCGGGACCGACCTGCGGCAGATGATCTCCAAGCGCGGGCGGCTGCTGCCGGATACCGCGGTCTTCCTGCTCAGCCAGGCGGCGCGGGCACTTGACGCCGCGCACCGCCGGGGGCTGGTGCACCGCGACGTCAAGCCGGGGAACCTGCTGGTCGAGCGGGGCAATGACGACTCCGGCGCCGACCCCGATCACCTGTACCTGGCTGACTTCGGGATCACCAAGCCCGCCATCGGGCGCTCCGGGCTGACTTCGAGCGGGCAGTTCGTTGGCACGGTCGACTACGTCGCGCCGGAGCAGATCCGCGGCCTGTCCGTGCTCGGCATGGCTGACCAGTACTCGCTCGGCTGCGTGCTCTATGAGTGCCTGACCGGGCGGGTGCCGTTCGAGAAGGACCTGGACGCGGCGATCATCTGGGCGCATGTCGAGGAGACGCCGACTCGGGCGACGGCGCTGCGGCCCGATCTGCCGGCCGCCATTGACGAGGTGTTCGACCAGGTCCTGGCCAAACAGCCCGGCGACCGGTACGTCAGCTGCCGCGAATTCATGACGGCGGCCGGCGGCGCGCTCCGCGTGCCCGAGGCCGAAGCGACGGCGAGGCCGTCCGCCAGCGTGCCGTTGCGCGCGCCCCGGCCCGTGCCGCCACTGCCCGACCGCCAGGAGCTCGCGCACGACCCGGGCCAGGAAGGGCGCGGCCTGATCACGACCAGCGTGCGGCGGGGAGCGCCGCCGGCCCTGCCGTCCGCGCTGTCCCTGCTGCCGGCGCCCACGGCAGCCGGCCCGGCCCCGCTGGACGACGCGCTGCCACCGGCGGGGGAAGCCGCGTTCCGGAGCGGGCCCGGGTACGCCGGCCGGAACGCGCATCCCGGCAGCGACGACGGTCCCGACGGTCCGGGCGACCCCAGAGGCTGGTCGCCGCCCCGACGGCCGCAGCGGAACCGCGGGGAGAGGAAGATTCCCCTGTTCCTGCTCACGGCGGCGTTCGTGATCACCGCCGGCCTCGGGCTGCTGCTTGGCGGCTGGCTCGGGTTTCCCGGCGGCGCTGGCGCTGGGCAGCGGCCCGGGGCCGGCTCGCCGGCAGCGGCGGTGGGGCGCGCGCCGTCCGCAAGCGCGGCGCTGACGCCCCCGAGGCTGCCCGCGACCGCGCAGAAGACCCTCAAGCAGGCCTTGGCCCTCGTGAACGTAACCGTCTGGACCACCGGGTACCTGCCCCAGAAGAGCTGCCGCTTCCTCAGCGCGGTGTCCGCGCAGTGCAGCAACCCGTATCCGGGCGTCACCATGGCGTTCTTCCAGAATTACAGTTCGCCCGGCGCGCTGTACAAGGCCTATGAGGCGGCGATCAAGCAGGCGAATAACGGCCGTTTCGTCGTCAACGTGCAGGACTGCGGGGCTTCGGCGCCGCCTGCCAGCGGTGCCGAAATCTCGTGGAACCACTTCGGCGAGCACACCCGGGCGTATTCGCTACAGCAGTTGGAAACGGGCAAGCTGAACGCGGCGAGTCAGGCGGCCGGCCGGATGTTCTGCAATTACGACAGCAGAACGAACACGGAGGACATCATCTGGACCGAGACCGACGGCAACCTGCTGGGCGAGGTGACCGGATCGCCGCACCTGGCCGTCTGGAGCTGGTGGTTGCATGTCCACCACAACATCGCCTTCAATGGGCAGCCGATGGGCGCGATGGACATGGCGCCGTCCGCCTTCCCCAAGGCTTAGGTCCGTAAGGCTTAGGGTCCGCCAGGCATTCCCTACCGGAATAGTCAGAATACTTGACTATCGTCAACTATCGATGTGACGCTGGAGGGAGGAACGCACGAAGGGACCAGGCATGCCCCAGCTCCGGGATCACGCGGCATCCTCCGCGTCGGCACCTTCCGACGGGTACCAGCACGTCGCCGTGCGCAAGGTCGGCGGGGTGATTGGCGCCGTGGTGGAGGGGGTCCGGGCGAACGGTGACGTCGAGCCGGCCGCGCTCGCAGAGCTGCGCGCCGCCCTGCTCAGGCACAAGGTCGTGTTCCTGCGCGACCAGCACGGCCTCAGCGACGACGACCAGCGTGACTTCGCCCGGCTGCTCGGCCCGCTGACCAAGCCGCATCCGACAGTCACCGGGGACGGCGTGGCGATCCTGCCGATCGACTCAGAACAGCAGAAGGCCAACTCCTGGCACACCGACGTCACGTTCGTGGACCGGGTCCCCGCGATCAGCCTGCTGCGTGCGCTGGTGCTGCCGCCCTACGGCGGCACCACCGTCTGGGCGAACACCGCGGCGGCCTACGAGCGGCTGCACCCCGCGCTCAAGGCGCTCGTCAGCAACCTGCGGGCGGTGCACACTAACCTGTTCGACTACGCCCGGGAGCGCCCGCAGGTCGGCGGCATCGACGTCAAGGAGCAGGATTACCGTGACCAGTTCCGCCACCTGGAGTTCGAGACCGAGCACCCAGTCGTCCGCATCCACCCGGAGACCGGCGAGCCTACCCTGCTGCTCGGCCACTTCGTCAAGTCCTTCACCGGCCTGACCTCAATTGACTCGGCCGAGCTGTTCACGCTCCTGCAGCGCCACGTGACGAGGCTGGAGAACACCGTCCGCTGGACGTGGCGCGACGGTGACATAGCCATCTGGGACAACCGCGCTACCCAGCACTACGCCGTCGCCGACTACGGCGACGAGCCCCGGCTGCTGCACCGGATCACCGTGGCGGGCAGCGTCCCCGTCGGCATCAACGGCGACACGGCCGTGGTCCGCAAGGGCGACGCCTCGCACTACGCCGACCTCATCCCCGCCTGAAACCGCCGGCCGCCGGCCGCCGCCGGCCGGCGGCCGGCCGGCGGCGGCCGCGCGGGGCAGGAACCTGTCGGCTACGCCAACGACACCAATAGGCGATGTCGTTGGCGTAGCTGACAGGGCGGCTAAGCCGGGCCGCCGCCACGTCAGGGGCGGATGTGCCATTTGATGCCCTTCCCCGCCCGCACCCGCTGCAGCGCCTCGCCGTACTCCGCAAGCGGCAGTGGTTCGGACAGCAGCGGGCGCGGGTCGACCACGCCGCTGCCGATCAGCTCCACCGCCGGGGCGAAGCTGCGCAGGATCGCCATCGAACCGGTGATGGTGATCTCGTCGTTGTAGACGCGGAACGGCGAGACGCTGAGCGTCGCCTCGGCCGGCGTCACGCCGAAGACGAGCAGCCGCCCGCCCCGGTCAAGCAGCCCGGCCGCCGCGTCGACCAGCGCCGGCGCGCCGCTCGCGTCGACCGCGATCTCGAACCGCTCCCCCGCCAGCTCGCCAACGTCGGCGATGACCCGGGCCGCGCCGAGCTTACGGGCAACCTCGAGCCGGTCACCGACCCGGTCCACGACGGTGACCGGCCCCGCTCCGGAGTGCACGAGCAACTGCAGCAGCAGCAGCCCCATCGTGCCCGCCCCGGTCAGCACCACCGTGTCGCCGAACACCGGGCCGAGCCGCCGCAGGCCGTGCACCGCGCAGGCCAGCGGCTCCACCATCGCGCCGGCCTGCCCGTCGACCCCTGCGGGCAGCAGGTGCGCGTTGACCGCGGGTACCGCGACGTACTCGGCGAACGCGCCCGCCACGGTGTCGCCGATGGCGGCCCAGTTCTCGCACAGGTTGTCACGGCCGGACCGGCAGCGCCGGCAGTATCCGCAGTACAGCGACGGGTCCACCGCCACCAGGGCGCCCACCGGCAGATCGATCCTGACATCGGCCCCGACGGCCGCGACCGTGCCGGAGAACTCGTGGCCGGGGGTGATCGGGTACGGGGTCGGCGGGAACTCGCCGTCCATGATGTGCAGGTCCGTACCGCAGACCCCGCAGCAGTCCACCTTGACGACTATCTGCCCTGGCCCCGGCGTGGGATCAGGCACCTCTGCCACCCGGAAGCTGCCGGGACGGTCGAGCACTATGGCCCGCATGAGTGACCTCCATGAGTCTGGTTTCTAAATGAGGCGGGCGCCGGTTTCCGGGTTGAACGCGAAGACGTCGTCTGGCTGGACGCGGAACAAGACCTGCTGCCCGAGAGCCGGGGACTTGCGCCCCTCGGTCCTGGCCACGACAGTGCCGTCGGAGCCGGCTTCGCCGGTCAGCCGGACATGCATCAGGGCATCGGCACCGAGCTCCTCCACCAGCAGGATCTCGCCGGCGAGCTCGCGGTCGTTCGCGGCACTGCCGGTCACCGAAGCGCCGGCCGCCCCGCCGTCGGCCGACGCGGCCGCGGCGACCAGGTGCAGGTGCTCGGGCCTGATGCCGACGACCAGCTCGGTCAGCCGGTCCCTGGCCGCCGCGGTCCGCACGGCGGCGCTCAGCGGAATGACCGTACCGGCCAGCCGCGCCCCGCCCTCCGTCAGCGGCGCGGTCAGCAGGTTCATCGCGGGCGAGCCGATGAAGCCGGCCACGAACTGGTTCACCGGGTTGTCGTACAGCTCGCGGGGCGAGGCGCACTGCAGCAGCTTCCCGTTGCTGAGCACCGCGACCCGGTGCCCCATGGTCATCGCCTCGACCTGGTCGTGCGTCACGTAGACGGTGGTGATGCCCAGACGGCGCTGCAGCTCGGCGATCTGGCTGCGGGTCTGCACGCGCAGCTTGGCGTCCAGGTTCGACAGCGGCTCGTCCATCAGGAAGACACTCGGCTCGCGCACGATGGCGCGGCCCATCGCGACACGCTGCCGCTGGCCGCCGGACAGCGCCTTCGGCTTGCGCTCGAGCAGGGCGTCGTCGAGATCGAGGATGCGCGCCGCCTCGCGGACCCGCTTGTCGCGGTCGGCCTTCGGGACGTGCTGCATCTTGAGGGCGAAGCCCATGTTCTCGGCGACGGTCTTGCTCGGGTACAGGGCGTAGTTCTGGAACACCATCGCGATGTCCCTGTCCTTCGGCTGCACGTCGCTGATGTCACGCCCGCCGATCTCGATCCGGCCCCCGTCGAGCGGCTCAAGGCCGGCCAGCATGCGCAGCGCGGTGGTCTTGCCCGACCCCGACGGCCCGACCAGCACCATGAACTCGCCGTCCTTGATGTCGAGGTCGAGCGTGTCGACGGCCGGGCGCGCGCCCTTGGCGTACACACGGCTCGCGCTTACGTACCTAACTCCTGCCATGGCAAGACCTCCGCGACGCACGGGACCGTTCTGACGAGTAGTTCACTTGATTGCCCCCATCGAGAGTCCGCGGACGAGCGAGCGCTGCGCGATCCAGCCCACAATGATCACCGGGACGGAGGCGACCGTGGCCGCCGCGCTCAGGTGCGCGATGTACAGGCCCGCAGATCAGCGCGGTCGACACCAGGCCGGGCGAGACGACCGGCATGATGACCTCGGTGATCTCACGGAACCGGCCCGCGCCGTCCAGCCGCGCTGCCTCCAGCATCTCGGTCGGCACCTCGAGCATGAACGAGCGGATCATCCAGATCGCGAGCGGCAGGTTCATCGCCGCGTAGAGGATGATCAGCAGCCAGAGGCTGTCAAGCAGGTGCGTCTTCAGCGCGATCACGTAGAGCGGGCCGATCGCCGCGACGACCGGCAGCATCTTGGTGGAGATGAAGAAGAACAGCGAGTCGCGCCATTTGCCCACCGGTCGGATCGACAGCGCGTACGCGGCCGGCAGCGCGAGTACCAGCACCACGATGGTGGAGCCGACCGTCGCGATCGCCGAGTGCTCGATGAACGGGTCCATCCCGCTGAAGACGGTCCGGAACTCCGACAGGGTGGGGCTGAAGGTGAACTTGGGCGGCCAGGTCTCCGCGGCCGACTCCGGCTTGAACGCCGTGATCACCATCCACAGCACCGGGATGAAGAAGCCGATGCCCACCACCCAGCCGAGCACCGTCCAGCCTGCCAGGCTGGACATCTCCCGGGCCCGGCGGCTGCGCTTGGGCTCGGTCGGCGCCGCGGTCGGCGCGTCGGTTGCGGTTACCGCGGTCACTTTGCCTCCTCGAACTTGAACACGCTGGCGAACATCCGCAGCGCGAAGCTGGCGACGATGATCGTCAGCACCACGGTGACCACGCCCGCCGCGGCCGCCCCGCCGATATCGAAGGCGAAGTTCACCTTCTGGTACAGGTAGAAGGGCAGCGTCGTGGTCGAGGTGCCGGGGCCGCCGTTGGTCATCAGCTTCACCTGGTCGAAGGCGGTCACCAGGTAGATCGAGCCGAGCAGGACGCCGAGTTCGATGTACGGGCGCAGGTGCGGCAGGGTGAGCTCGCGGAAGGTCGCCCAGGCGTTGGCCCCGTCGACCTTGGCCGCCTCGAGCACGTCGGACGCCTGTCCCTGCAGGCCCGCGAGCACGATCAGGGTCATGAACGGCGTCCACTGCCAGATCATCACCACGATCACGGACCCGTAGGCGTGGGTAGTCAGCCAGGCGACGTGGTTGACCCCGAACGGCTCGAGCAGCCAGTTGAGCAGCCCGAAGTTCGGGTCGAGCATCGGGCCCGACCAGATCAGCGCCGCGGCGGCGGGCATGACCAGGAACGGCGTGATGATGAGGGTGCGGACGACGCCGCGGCCGAGGAACTTCTTGTCAAGCAGGACCGCGAGCAGGATGCCGAGGAACATCGCGACGATCACGGCGATCGCCGTCATCGTCACCGAACGCCACAGTGCGCTGCGGAAGTTGGGGTCGGTGAACACTTCCCTGTAGTTGGAGATCCCGGTCCAGTGCGCGCCGCCGGGCTCGTTCCAGAAGTAGCTCTGGAAGCTGTACCAGAGCGTCACCAGGAACGGGACCTGGGTGACGACGATGGTGAAGATCAGCGCGGGCAGCAGCGGGAGGCGCCGCGACCATCGCTCGCGCTGACTCACCCCCCGCGGCCGGAGGCCGGCCGCGGGGGGCGAGGTGACGTCCTCAAGAACGGCCATGTCCTTGACTGTCCCTGCGTCAGTTACTGCCGGACAGCTCGGACGGCGTGTAGGCCGAGGCGTCGGACTGGGCGGCCGATATCGCCTGGCTGACCGATTCCGTGCCCGCGATCGCGCCGGCGATCTGCTGGCCGACCGACAGGCCGAGGGTTTCGAACTGGGGGATGTCGACGTACTGGACGCCGACGTAGGGCACCGAGTTCACCGTCGGGTGATCGGGGTCGGTGCCGTCGATGGACTGCAGGGTGATGTTGGCGAACGGCGCCGCCGCCTTCAGGTAGTCGGGGTTGCTGTAGAGCGAGGTCCTGGTGCCCGGCGGCACCGCCGACCAGCCGTACTTCGACGCGACCAGGCTGTCGTACTGCTTGGAGGTGGCCCAGGAGATCCACTTCCAGGCCGCGCCCTGGTCGCTCACGCCCTGCGGGATGCCCAGCGACCAGGACCAGAGCCAGCCCGAGGAGGTGGTCTTGTCGACTGGCGCGAACGCGTAGCCGGTCTGGGCGTAGACGGACGGGTAGGTGGTCGCGATCGAGGTCGCCGCCACCGTGGCGTCGTACCACATCGCGCACTTGCCCTGGCCGTACAGCGTCAGCAGTTGGTTGAAGCTGTCGTTGGAGGCGCCGGACTCGCCGTCGGCCTTGATCAGGTTCACGTAGAAGTTGATCGCCGCCGTGTCCGCGGGCGAGTTGAGCTGGGCCTGCCAGCTGTTGTTGTACCACTCGCCGCCGTAGGTGTTGATCACGGTGTCCAGGGCGGCCATGTTGTCGCCCCAGCCGGCCAGGCCGCGCAGGCAGATCCCCGCTTCCGTGCCCGGCTTGTTCAGCTTGGCCGCGTCGGCCGCCACCTCGGCCCAGGTCGGGTGCAGGGGCATGGTGATCCCCGCCGCCGAGAGCAGGGTCTTGTTGTAGTAGAGCATCGACGACTCGCCGTAGAACGGCGCCGAGTACAGGTCGCCTTTGTAAGACAGCGCCTTGGCGACCGCGGGCAGCAGGTCGGACGCGTCGTAGGACGGGTCGCTGGCGGTGTACGTCTTGGTCAGGTCGACCAGCCAGCCGTTCTTGGCGAACAGCGGCTCCTCGTACGGGCCGATCATGATGGCGTTGAACGAGTTGCTGTGCGTGCTGACGTCCTTCTCGATCGCCGCCCGCAGGTCGCCTTCGGTGTAGGTGGCGAACTTGACCGTGATGCCCGGGTTCTCTTTCTCGAACACGGACTGCGTGAGCGGGATCATCTGACCGGTGATCAGCGGATTCGACACCACCGCGACGGTCACCGTGCCGGTGTCGCCGCCGCTAGCGCTGGCGCCGCCGGCGCCGGCGCTGCTCGAGCCGCCGCCACTTGAGCAGGCCGCGGCTGTGGTTACTAGGGCAACCGCGCATCCGGCGATCGCGAGTCTGCGCTTGGAGCGGGAGAACCTGGACGAACTCATGTATATGAACCTCCACCGCGAGGATGTTCTGGCGCTAAGCGCCGCCGACCCTGCACCCAGGTATGCTCATTT
Source organism: Trebonia sp. (assembly GCA_050013875.1). Taxonomy (GTDB): domain Bacteria; phylum Actinomycetota; class Actinomycetes; order Streptosporangiales; family Streptosporangiaceae; genus Trebonia. The sequence continues at coordinate 22,287 of JBEKEK010000187.1, forward strand.
GAGCGGATCTTGCTCAAATGAACCTTTGACGCTCACACTGAACTCACGGCTAGGCAATGTCAAGAAAAGCTGCAAATATGAGATATGTGCGCTCAATTGAGCGCATAGCTGGAGGCATACATGGCCAGCTTGTCGGCTGACAGGCCGTCCGAAGTCGTGCTCGCGGCGCGGGTGGCGCGGCAGTTCTACCTGGAGGGCATCTCCAAGGTCGATATCGCCGACCGGCTCGGCATCAGCCGGTTCCGGGTCGCGAGGCTGCTCGACTCCGCCCGCGAGAGCGGTCTTGTCCGCATCGAGATCGGCCTGCCGGGCGGCGTCCTCGATGCGGGCCTGTCGGCGGAGCTCTGCTCCGCCTTCGGCCTCAAGCACGCGTTCGTGTTCAACTTCCCCGACGAGGAGTCGCCGCTGCGCCGGCGGCTCGGCGAGGCGGTCGGCCAGGTGCTGATGGACCTGATCGACACCGGCGACGTGCTCGGCCTGTCCTGGTCGCGGACGCTGAGCGGGCTCACCGCCGCGCTCACCCAGCTGCCACCGTGCCCGATCGTCCAGCTGACCGGGGCGGTGCCGCCGCCGGACGGCCGGGACCTGCTTGACCTGGTCAGAAGCGTGGCCAGGATCGGCGGGGGTCCGGCCCACGTCTTCTACGCGCCGATGCTGCTCGACGACGCGCAGACGGCCGCGGCGATCCGCCGCCAGGGCGACATCGCCGAGGCGTTCGCCCTCATCCCGAGCGTGACCATCGCGGTGGTCGCCATCGGCGCGTGGGGGCCTGGCCTGTCCACGATCTATGACGCCATCACCGCCGCGGAACGGGCGGCGCTCACCACGATGGGTGTGCACGCCGAGTTGGCCGGGGTGTTCATCGGCGCGGACGGCCGCCCGCTGGCCACCCCGCTCGACAGCCGGATGATCGTGACGCCCGCCGCGCTGCTCACCCAGATCCCGTTCGTCCTTGCCGTCGCCTACGACGCCGCCAAAAGCGCCGGAGTGCGGGCAGCGATCCGAGGAGGGCTTGTCCATGGCCTTGTCACCAACACGAGTCTCGCCCGAGCCCTGCTCAACCCCGCTAACAGCGACGACGGAGGTACTTAGGCCGCGCCCCGACGCCGACTCCCTCCCGGCGGGCCAGCCGCTGAGCGGCGGGACCGCTAACCGGGGCCGGGTCGTCCGGGTCGGTACCACCGTGCGCCGGCCGGCCGCCCCGTGCTGGCGCGCCACCCACGCGCTGCTTGACCACCTGGCCGCGGCCGGCTTCGACGGCGCCCCCCGCGTCCTGGCGACCGGCCCGGCCACCGAGACTCTCACCTACATCGAGGGCAGGGCGGCGGTCCCCCCGCTCAGCCAGGACACGCTCACCGACGCCGCGCTGGTCAGCGTGGCCGACCTGCTGCGCCGCTACCACCTCGCCGCGTCGTCGTTCAACCCGGCCGGCCACGACTGGCCCCGGCCGGTTCCCGCGCGCTACCGCACCGGCCTGGTCAGCCATAACGACGTCTACCCGGCCAACCTGGTGTTCCGTGGCGGGCGCGCGGTCGCGCTGATCGACTTCGACCTGGCCGGCCCGGGCAGCGCGGCCTGGGACTTCGCCGCCGCGGCGCGCTCGTTCGTGCCGTTGCTTGACGACGCCGACGTCACCGACAGCAGGCACGGCCGCGCGCTCGAACGGTTCCGGATCCTCCTCGAGGCGAGCGGGCTCCCCCGGGCCGGCCGCCGGGAGGTCGCCGGGGCGCTGCTCGCCAACCACGACTGGACCTACGCGATCGTCACCGATGCCGCCCGGGCCGGCCACCAGGGCTTCGCGGATCACTGGCGCACCATCGCGCCCACCGCGACCCGTGCCCGCCGCTGGTGCCAGCGCCACCGCCGCGACCTCCTCGCCGCCGCGACCTAAGCTCCGCCCGCCCCACGTCCACGGAGCCGGGGTCGTGGTTCCCGGACAACGCGAAGATCCCGCGCCACGCGTCATTTCCGCAACATCGCTCACGCGTTTCACAATGGCAACCGAAATGGCGCCATGATCGTGAAAGAAATTATTATGGCGAAGGATTTTCGCACGTATAGCGTGAATTTCTTACGTTATGATAAAAGTCTTCATGATCATGCTCGGCGACCGTTCTACCTGGCGTTATCTGCTGTCACTGGCGTTCTCCGGAGTCTCAAGCGCATTATCAGACTGGTTGGATCGGGAAGCGTCAGCCCGGTTGGGAATTCAAGATCTTTTAGCCTGAACGGTCCCGTGCTTCGCCTTACACCGTCATTGAGTGTGGTCTACGGGGTGACGACAGCCGGCCGATCACGGCGCTGGGCAGAGGGGACGCGCCCACGCCGGACAAGTATCCGGGAACGCATCGCGGACTGCCGAAGTCTAAGACGATGACGGCAGGAGGCGGTCCCATGAACGGCAGCACCGTGAACAACGGCCCTAGCGGCAACGGCCCCAGCGGCAACGGCCCTAGCGGCAACGGCCCCAGCGGCAACGGCCCCGCGTACAGGCGGTCCAACTGGATGCTGATGATCGTCCTTCCGGTGGCGCTGCTGATCTCCACCGGATTGCTGCTGGCCGGGTGCGGCCAGAGCCAGGCCACGGCCGGCCACCCGGGCGAGCAGTCGGCCGGCCATGTCGCAGGGGCCGCCACCGCGGGCGAAGCCGCCGCCCAGGAGGCGGCGCTGCCGCCCGGCGTCATGCTGGCCGCCAGGGCCTGCCGGCTGGTGATCGGGAAGGCCAACTCGGGCTTCTTCACCGACCCCGAGCAGGTGCACCTCGTGCTGACCAGCTACGCCAAGGGCGAGCCGGTCGAGTCGCAGGGGGACATCAGCGGCGGGATGCCTGCCCAGACGCTGGTCTGGGTGGTGGAGGTGCACGCGAAGGCGATCCACTGGGACCACAGCACCCCGGCGGCCGTCGGGCCAGGCGGATCTGTCATTACGCCGTCGGCGGCACCGCCCGACACCGATTTCTCTGTGGTCATGAACGCCAAGACCGGCTACGTCTCCGACCAGGGCGAGTGCAGGTGCTGGCCGTTGCCACTGGCCAAGGTCGGCACGCTGGTCAGCCTGCCGCCTACTTGCTAGGCCCGGCCCGGCGGCTAGACGCTGCCTGCCGCGGGGCCACTCCGGGCAGTCCTGATGCTGACCCGCGTCCGCCTGCCGGGGCGCGGCGTGCAAGGCTGGGGAGGAAGCGACGACAGAGGGAGACGGCAGGCATGAGTGACCAGTCAACCGCCGCCGCGGCGGGCACCATCGACGTCGGCGGTGACCTGACCGTCAACCGCCTCGGGTTCGGCGCGATGCGGATCACCGGGCAGGGCGTCTGGGGCGGCCCGCCGGACCGCGCCAAGGCGATCGCGACGCTGCGGCGCGCGGTCGAGCTCGGCGTGAACTTCATCGACACCGCCGACTCCTACGGTCCGGAGGTCAGCGAGAACCTGATCGCGGAGGCTCTCTACCCGTACCCGGACGACCTGGTCATCGCCACCAAGGGCGGCTTCGACCGGCCCGGCCCCGATAAGTGGACGCCCAACGGGCACCCCGCGCACCTGCGCAGCGCCTGCGAAGGCAGCCTGCGCCGCCTCCGGCTAGAGCAGATCCCGCTTTACCAGCTGCACCGGCCCGACCCGAACGTTCCCTATGCGGAGTCGGTCGGGACGCTGGCCGAGCTGCAGAAGGAGGGCAAGATCAGGCACGTCGGGGTGTCCAACGTGACCGAGCAGGAGCTGCGCGAGGCGCAGCGGGTGGTCCCGATCGTCTCGGTGCAGAACCGGTACAACGTGACCGACCGCTCCTCGCAGCAGGTGCTCGACGTGTGCGAGCAGGAAGCGCTGGTGTTCCTGCCGTGGGCGCCGATCCAGCAGGCGGGGCGGAACGTCGGGGCGCTGAACGCGGCCCGGCGGCTGGGTGCGAGCGAGCGCCAGGTCGTCATCGCCTGGCTGCTTTCCAGCTCCCCGGTGATGCTCCCGATTCCCGGCACCGGCTCGCCCGAGCACGTCGCCGAGAACATCGCGGCGGCGTCCCTCGAGCTGACCGGGGACGAGGAGCGCGCGATCCGCGACGGCGGCTGAGCCCGCGGTAGTCAGCTGTTCAAGCCCTAGGTAACAGCCGTCAAAATCCCGAGTGACAGCGGTCCAAGACTCCGAGTAGCAACCGGGAAGGTCTCGACGGTCAGCGGGCGGCGGCGTCGAGCAGGTGGTAGTTGCGCTTGCCCTTGCGGAGCAGCAGCCAGCGGTCGTAGAGCAGGTCCGCCTCGGTGAGCGGGCGGTCGGCCGGGACCACTGCGCCGTTGACAGAGGCGGCCCCCTGGTCGATCGTGCGCCGGGCGTCGGACAGCGACGAGGCCAGCGGGGTCGCCCCGAGCGCGGCCGCCAGCGTCACCCCGGGCTCGAACGGGGAGGTCGGCACCTCGGAAGCCAGGAACTCGAGTGCCTGGGCGGACGCGCCCGCGGGGGAGCCGCCGAACAGGATCGCGCTCGCCTCCTCGGCCGCGGCGGTCGCCTCGGCTCCGTGCACCAGCGTGGTGATCTCGCGGGCGAGGCGGCGCTGGCCGTCGCGCCGGAACGGCGCCTCGGCGTGCGCCGCCGCGACCGCCCGGCCCTCCGCCACCGGCAACAGCGTGAGCTGCAGCAGGAAGCGCTCGACGTCGGCGTCGGCGACGTTCATCCAGTACTGGAAGAACTGGTACGGCGAGGTCTTGTCGGCCGCCAGCCAGACGGCGCCGTCCTCGGACTTGCCGAACTTCTTGCCGTCCGAGCGCAGCAGCAGCGGCCAGGTGAACGCGTGCACGTGCTTGCCGTCCGCCCGGCGGATCAGGTCGACCCCGGCCAGCAGGTTGCCCCACTGGTCGGACCCGCCGATCTGAATCTCGACCTCGTCATGGCGCGACAGGTTCAGGTAGTCGTTGGCCTGCAGCAGCTGGTAGCTGAACTCGGTGAACGAGATTCCGTTCTCGCTCTCAAGCCGGGCCTTGACCGACTCCCTGGCGACCATCTGGTTGACGCTGGCGTGCTTGCCCACGTCACGCAGGAAGTCGAGCAGGGTCAGGCTGCCGGTCCAGTCGAGGTTGTTGACCAGCGTCACCCCGGCGATCTGGCGCAGCTGGTCGGCGATCCGCTCGTAGTTGCGCTTGAGCGTCACCGCGTCGAGCAGGTTCCGCTCGGACGACTTGCCGCCCGGGTCGCCGATCATCCCGGTCGCGCCGCCCGCCAGCGCGACCGCGTGGTGCCCGGCGTCGGCGAACTTGCGCAGCACCAGCAGGCCGATCAGGTTGCCGACCTGGAGCGAGTCGTTGCTCGGGTCGCAGCCGTAGTAGACGCCGACCGGCCCAGCGGATATGATTCCATATCCCGCTGGCCGCCTGTCCCGTGTCGGCGACCGTCGCCCAGGCATTTGACTTCAAGCGCTTGAGGTGTGCTTTGCTGCCCGTATGACAGCCTTGACCATCCAGGAGGCGTCCCGGTGCAGCGGACTGAGCGAGCCCACGCTGCGCTACTACGAGGAGATCGGGCTGATCGGCCCGGTTGACCGTGACGCCAGCAGCGGCCACCGCCGTTACCAGCCCGAGGACGTCGACGTGCTGCGGGCGCTGGCCTGCATGCGATCGCTCGGTGTGGGCATCGAGGACATGCGCGTCTACCAGGCCAACCGCCGCCGCGGGAACGCGGCGGCGGCCGAGCAGCGCGAACTGCTGCTGCGCCACGCCGGGCGCATCGAGGCCGAGATCGCCGCCCAGCACACCCGGCTGGAATACCTCCGCGCGAAGGCGGCGCTATGGGACGCCCGCGCGCAGGGCGACGCCGCCGCGGAGGCGGCGGCGCAGCGGTGGGTCACCGACGCCGTCCGCCGCCTGGATATAGGGGACATCAAAGACATAAGGACGGAGCTACCGCAATGAGCCAAGTTCTGGTTACCGGCGGGTCCGGCTACGTGGGGTCGCACCTGGTCACCGCGCTGCTGCGCGCCGGGACCCCGGTGCGGGCCACGGTGCGCTCGGCGGCCCGCGAGTACGGGTTGCGCGCGGCCGTGCGCCGCGGCGGCGCCGACGACGCCGGCCTGCAGACCGCCGTCGCCGAACTGTCGGCCGACGACGGCTGGAAGGCGGCGATGGCCGGATGCGACGAGGTGTACCACGTTGCCTCGCCGCTCCCTTACACCCAGCCGAAGGACCCCGACGACCTGATCATCCCTACCCGCGAGGGCGTCCTGCGGGTGCTGCGGGCGGCGCGTGACGCGGGCGCCCGGCGCGTGGTGCTGACCTCGTCCTTCGCCGCGATCGGCTATACGCCCAAGCCGGCTGCCGAGTTCACCGAGGACGACTGGACCGATCCGGACACGCCCGGCCTGGCGCCCTACCCGCGCTCCAAGGCGGTCGCCGAGCGCGCCGCGTGGGACCTGATGACCCGCGACGGCGGCGGCACCGAGCTGGTCACGGTCAACCCGACGTTCATCCTCGGGCCCACTCTCACCGGCCTGAGTTCCTCGATGCATCTGCTCAAGGCGATGCTCGACGGCACTATGAGCGTCGCCCCCCGCGCCCGCTTCGGCCTGGTCGACGTGCGCGACGTCGCTGACCTGCACATCCGCGCGATGGCCGCGCCCGCAGCGGCCGGCAAGCGCTTCCTGGCGGCCGGCGACGGCCCTTCGACCAGCTACCTCGAGATAGCCGAGACCCTGCGCCGGAGGCTCGTCCCGCTGGCCGCCCGGGTGCCCACCCAGGAGGCACCCGGTGACGACCTGCCGCGGCCGGTCATCCACAACGACCGGGCCAGGGAGGAACTCGGCTGGCGCCCGCGCCCAGCCGAGACCACGATCGTGGAGTCGGCCGAGAGCCTGCGTGACCTCGGCCTACTGGAGGACGCCACCGCCAGCTAGCCACGACGGGAACGGCGGGCCAGGCTTGAAGTCCGACCCATGCAGGCACGATGCTTGGCTACATGGAAACTCCGCTGTCCCCGCTTGAGTTCGCCCGCCGTACCCGCCGCCTGCACGGTAACCGCGAGGCCGTCGTCGACGGCGCCCTCCGGCTGACCTACGAGCAGTTCTTCGACCGCTGCGACCGGTGGTCGGCCGTGCTGCAGCGGCTGGGCGTGCGGCAGGGGGACCGGGTCGCCACCATCGCGCCGAACACCCACGCGCAGCTCGAGTCGTTCTACGCCGTGCCGCAGCTCGGGGCGGTCCTGGTGCCGATGAACTACCGCCTGACCACCGATGACTTCGTCTACATGGTCAACCACTCGGGCACCTCGGTGCTGTGCGCGCACGGCGATTACCTGGAGGCGCTCGATGGCGTCCGCGACCAGATGCCGGGGGTGCGGCACTTCGTGGCGCTGGAGGGTGCCCTTGAGGGCTGGCTGGATTATGAGGCGCTGATCGAGGCGGCCGATCCGCGGTTCACCGGGCCCGAGATCAACGAGCGTGACCTGCTGACGATCAACTACACGAGCGGCACCACTTCCAGGCCCAAGGGTGTCATGATCACCCACCGGAACGCGGCCATGAACGTCATCGGCACGCTGCTGCATCTGCCGATGGCGATCGGCGCGCGGTACCTGTGGACGCTGCCGATGTTCCATGCCAACGGCTGGACCTACACCTGGACGGTGACCGCCGCCGCCGGCACCCACATCTGCCTGCGGCGGGTCGAGCCTGCGCAGGTGTTCACGCTCATCCGCGACGAGCAGGTGAGCTGGATGTCCGCCGCCCCCACGGTGCTGATCTCGCTGGCCAACGCGCCGGCCGAGAACCGGGGCCCGGTGCCGCCCGGCGTCCACGTCGTCACCGCGGGCGCGCCGCCCGCGGCGGCCACGATCGAGCGGCTCGAGGTCGGCTTCGGCTGGGACATCACCCATGTCTACGGGCTGACCGAGACCGCGCCGTTCATTACCGTGTGCGCGCCGCTGCCCGAGCACGAGCAGCTGCCGGCCGCCGAACGCGCGGTGGTCAAGGCCCGGCAGGGCGTCGAACTGCTCACCTCGGGCGAGCTCCGGGTGGTGGACGAGACGGGCGCCGAGGTGCCGCCCGACGCGGCCACGCTTGGGGAGATCACCGTCCGTGGCAACGTGGTCATGGACGGGTACTACAACGACCCGGAGGCGACCAAGAAGGCGATGGGCGACGGCTGGTTCCACACCGGTGACGCCGCCGTCGTCCACCCGGACGGCTACGTGGAGATCCGCGACCGGATCAAGGACGTGATCATCAGCGGCGGCGAGAACATCTCCTCGGTCGAGGTCGAGGGCGTGCTGATCCGCCACCCGGCGGTCGGCGAGGCGGCCGTCGTCGGGCTGCCGAGCGAGAAGTGGGGCGAGACGCCGCAGGCGTTCGTGATGCTGCTGCCGGGCCAGACGGCGACGGAAGCGGAGCTGATCGCCTTCGTGCGCGATCGGCTGGCCCACTTCAAGGCCCCGCGCGGCGTCACCTTCGTGACCGAGCTGCCCAAGACCGCGACCGGCAAGATCCAGAAATTCGTGCTGCGCGGCGGCGCCGCCAGCATCACCAGGCAGTAGCCGCGCGCGCCCGCGTTACCCGGCCGGCAGGCAATCGCTGGGTAGCAGCCGGATACCCGCCATGCCGTGTTCACCTGTGTTCTTTACCGTGTCACCACATGAGCGACTCGATTCAGGCCTCGTCAGGCGGCAAGCCCGGATTCACCAGGCGCCGGTTCATCATCGGTACCGTCGGCGTTGGCGCCGCGTCCGTGCTGGCCGGGACGGCCGTCCGGGCACCGCGGGCGCTGGCGGCGACCGCGCCGGGCGGCCCGCCCACCACCACGCTGCCGCTGCCCACCACCACCGCACCCGAGCAGCTCCTGCTGACCTGGGGCAACGACCCGGCCAGGGAGGTCACGGTCTCCTGGAGCGCGCCGGGCACGGTGGCGCAGCCGGCCCCGACACTGGCCGTCTCGACCCGGCCGATCACGGCCGAGCACCCCGGCCGGCTGATCAAACTGCCCGACCCGGCGCCGTTGGACGTGACCAAACGCTACGACGACGCCGCCTCCGTCAGCTTCACCGACGGGCTCAACGGGCAGACGACGTACTTCTACCACGTCCAGCTGACCGACCTGTGGCCCGCGACGCGGTACTACTACCAGATCAGCGACGGGGCGGCGGAACCGTCGACCGCGGGCGCCTCGTTCGAGACCGCGCCGTTCGGCCGGGCCAAGTTCCGCTTCTCCAGCTACGGCGACCTGTCCACCCCATCCTGGGACCTCAACTCGTCGGGCAACATCTGGCACGAGTCCTGCGACAACTCCTGGTACGCGGTCACCGCCATCGAGAACCCGGGCGACGGCAAGGGCGCGCCGCTCTTCCATCTGCTCAACGGCGACCTGTGCTACGCCAACCTGGACGTCGACAACGCGCCGGGCGTGTGGCGCGACTTCGGCAACAACATCGCGCGCAGCGCGGCGAACCGGCCGTGGATGCCCGCGCTTGGCAATCACGAGTGTGAATTCGGCGTCGACACGCTGGCCGGCCGGCCGGGTAAGGCGCCCGGCGGGATCGCCGCGCAGGGCGCGGCGGGGAACCACTGGAACGGCCCGTACGGCTTCGGCCACTACCTGAGCCGGTTCCTGCTGCCCGACAACGGCCTGGTCAACTGGGACGGCAACCGGCTGCGGGGGAATTTCTACACGTTCGGTGTCGGCACCGTGAAGTTCATCTCGCTCGACGCCGACGACGTCATCTACCAGGACGGCGCCGCCAACTACGTGATCGACACGGCGAACACGGCGGCGGAGACCACCACCACCGGCGCCGAGATCCCGAACGGCACCACCAACTACACGCGCTGCTACACCGGCGACCTGAGGCACAACGCGGCGGACAACTCGCTGGTGCCCGACTACGCCGGTGGCCGTCCCAACCTGCAGACGCTGTGGCTTGAGTCCACACTGGCCGAGGCTCGCCGTGACCCGTCGGTCGACATGATCGTGGTGTACATGCACCAGGTCCCGATGTCCACCTCCACCTCCGGCAACGGCTCCGACCTCGCCATCCGCCAGGCGTGGCTGCCGCTGTTCGACAAGTACGAGGTTGACCTGGTGTTCCACGGTCACGAGCACGACTACGAGCGGACCTACCCCGTCCGCGGCTACGAGCCGGGCGAGCTCGGAACGGTCGTCGCCCCTAACCCGGGCCAGACCAAGGGCGCGGCCGTCGACACCCGGCGCCCGGCGGTGGTGACGACGGAGCCCTACGACCACAACGGCACCCCGGCCTGGAACACCTCAGAAGGCACGGTCTACCTGGTCCTCGGTGGCGGCGGCACCAACGGCCCAACCAACTCCTACGGCACCGACGCCACCGATGACCTGCCCCAGGCCAAGGTGATCACTACCAGGAACGCGGTCGTCGGATCGGAGGCGGCCGGGTTCGTGAAGAACGGCGCCGACTCGGTCGAGGACGCGCCCTGGTCGGCCGCGATCAACCCGACCGACGCCTACGGCTACTCGATCTTCGACGTGGACCCGGGCGAGCGGCCCGGCGAGACGACCATCACCTTCCAGTAGCCGGTAACGGAAATGGTGCGGGCAGCGGTCACCCCGGTTCGTTCAGGAAAGTCTTTAAGCCCTTTTCTGAACGAACCGGGGCGAGCCCGCTGAGGCTCACTCCGCCTCGGCATCCCGGCGTCGTTCGCCGGCCTCGCGGTCAAACCAGTTGGCGGAGGCCCGGTGAGGGTGTTAGCTTGGCCGGTCATGCGGGAGTCGTACTCGCAGCAGGCCCTTGACGAGCTTCTCGACGGCGTCAGGACCAGGCGAGGCTGGGATTTCACGGGCATGAACGAGCTTCGCCAGCCGGTGCCGTGGGATTACCTTGACGTGGTCCCGCGCTACCTGCGGACCTCGGACGCCGTGCTCGATGTCGGGACGGGCGCGGGAGAGAGGCTGCGCGACCTGGCTCCCTCGTTCGGCCACGGGCTCGGAATCGACGCAGATCCCGAAATGGTGGCTCTGGCACGCGAGAACCCAGCGCCCGGCAATCTCAGCTTCCGGGTCTGCGGCGAACAGCTCGACTCGGTGCCGGGGACCTTCGACGTGATCCTCGACCGGCACGCGCCGTTCGACCTGACCGCGATCGCGGCGCGCCTGCGGCCGGGCGGCTACTTCATCACCCAGCAGGTCGGCGAGCGGAACATGGCCTGCGTGAAGGCGGCTCTGGGCCAGGCCCCCGGCCCGCCTCCGGTCCAGCGGGAGCCGATCGCGGCCAGCGGTCTGCGACTGCTGGCCTTCATGGAGTACGACGTTGAGTACGTCGTACGTGACATCGAGTCGCTGGTCTTCTGGCTGAACGCCCTCGACGCCAATCACGCCGACGTGGACGGGAAGTCCGCGCTGGCCAGCGCCGCAAGCCTGAACCGGGTCCTAGCCGGGAACGTGGACGAACGCGGATTCGTGACAAGCGAGCACAGGCTGCTGGCCATCGCGCAAGGCGTACGGCAACGCGCCCGTGCTCAGTGAACACGGCCTGGACCCGGGGCACCGTGCCCCGAGCCTTACCGGACGAGCGTTTCCTTCGGGCGTATCACGCAGAACTCGTTTCCCTCCGGATCGGCCAGTACCGTCCAGGACTCCGCGCCGGTCTGCCCGATGTCGGCCCGGCGCGCCCCGAGCGACAGAAGACGCTCGATCTCCTGGTCGCGGTCCTGCGCACTGGCGGTCAGATCGAGGTGGAGGCGGTTCTTTACCGTTTTCTGATCGGTGACCGGCATGAAGCACATGCCGACGGGCGCGTTCTCGTCCGTCCCGATGACGATCTCGCGCTCGCGCTCGGAAAGGACCTTCCAGCCGAGTGCCTGCGTCCAGAACCGGGCCAGCCCGGGCAGGTCGTGAGCGTCAACGACGATGTGATGGAGTCGGACAGGCATGCCGCCAGTATGCGCTGACGCGCCGGGCTGCACCCGGGAAACCTGAGTCAGGGGCATCGGCCGCCGCATCGCGGCCGGCCGTGGGCGGAGTTGGCGACGCCGCCGGGTCGTATGTTGGCAGCGTGACTGGTCGAAACGGGGACGGCCCCTATCTGGATCTGGATCGCGATGCGTGGCGCGGCTTGCGGGCCAGTACGCCCATGTCGCTAACGGCCGAAGGGCTGGAAGCGGTGCGCGGACTCGGCGACCCGATCAAGCTCGGCGAAGTCGAGGACATTTACCTGCCGTTGAGCAGGTTGCTGCGCCTTTACTTCGAGGCGAGCGCCGGGTTGCGCGAAACGGTCGGGGCGTTCCTCGGCCAGCAGATCCGGCCGGCGCCGTTCATCATCGCGGTGGCCGGCAGCGTCGCCGTCGGCAAGTCCACCACCGCCCGGCTACTCCAGACGCTCGTCACGCAGTGGCCGCGGCAGCCGCGCACCGAACTGGTGACGACCGACAGCTTCCTTTACCCCAACGCGGTGCTGGAACAGCGCGGCCTGAGCGACCGCAAGGGCTTCCCTGAGTCCTATGACCGCCGGGCCCTGCTGCGCTTCGTCCAGCAGGTGAGAGCGGGCGTACCCGAACTCAGCGTGCCGGTGTACTCGCACGTGGCGTATGACATTCTCCCCCGGCAACGGCAGTCCGTGCAGCGGCCCGACGTCCTGATCCTCGAGGGGATCAACGTACTGCAGCCAGCCCCGCCTGGCGCTCTCGCGCTCGCCGACTTCTTCGACTTCTCCGTCTATGTCGACGCGCGCGCAGACCACATCCGCCACTGGTTCCTCAGCCGGCTGCACGCGCTGCGTGATACCGCGTTCACCGACCCGCAGTCACCGTTCCGCAGGCTCACCCACGTCAGCACCGCGGAGGTGGACGCGTTCGGCACCCTGGTCTGGACAACCATCAACGAGGTCAACCTCGTCGAGAACATCCAGCCCACCCGGGCCAGGGCCACCCTTGTCCTGCATAAGGGAGCCGATCACCGCGTGACACGAGTCCGGCTGCGCCGATTCTGAGCCCGTGCCCCAGTTGGCCTGCCGGTCAGGCCTGTTCCGGCGGCTCGGCCGGAGGCCCAGCGGACGCCTGGGGGTCCGGGGCGATCTTGTTCAGCAGGCACAGCGGGCACAGCAGGTGCGGCCGTCCGTGCCGGCCCTGCTCGTGCTCCCACGCGAAGTACGCCGCGCCGGCAACTAGCAGCAAGTTGAGGCCGCCGCCGAAGGGAAGACCCGGGGCTCTCGCCATACGGACATGCATCGCGGTTCACCTGTCCATCGAAGGCGGTGCGATCGGGGGCGATCGCGGGGAGCCGCCCCATTCCAGTGTGACACCATCAGGCCACGAAGCGGGTCGCTACGCCGTCGGTCCCGATCACTCAGCGCGCGGGATCCGCCGGCCGGGCCGGCGGCCGATGCGGCACCGACTCTTCTCGAGGTCCGCCGGGCCGGCCGGCGCGGCTGCCTAGCGGCGCGTGAAAATGACGACAGGGATCTGGCGGGTGGTCTGGGCCTGGTAGCCGTCCAGCTGGGGGTAGGCGATGGCGAAGAGCTCATAGAGGGCCCGGCGCTCCGCCTCGTCAGCGATGACCGCGACGGCCCTGAAGGCCTCGCTCCCCACCTCGACGGTAACATCCGGATTCGCCAGCAGGTTGTAGTACCAGGCCGGATGGCGGTCGGAGCCGGCGTTGCCCGCCGTCACGATGTAGCGGTCGCCATCGGGCAGGTAGGTAAGCGGCACGGCCCGGCGCTGGCCTGTTCGCGCGCCGGTCGTGGTCAGCAGCAGGAGCTGCATGCTGGCGTGGTAACCGCCCACCTTCCCGCCACGGGCCCGGAACTCGGCGACGACCCGCTCCTGGCTACGACTGGGCGGTGCCACCTCATGGCTAGTCACGGCATTGATGCTATCGCCCGCCGGCCTCTCACCGGGATCGTCGAACTCTTCCGCACCGGGCTGCACATTGCCCGCAAGCGGGCTGAGGCCTGACGTCCTGCGGGCCAGGCGCCGGCCGTCCCGATCAGCGTGGCGGGCCCGCGACGCCGATCCCGGTCCACGACGACGCCGGCGGGCCCCGGCGGGCCGTCTGGGCTGCGACCAATGAAACTCCGAGCCCAGCCGCGACCGCCATGGTCCACGCCTTGGAGGAGGAGGCCGGTTCCTAGGCCCGCCAAAAATCATGGCACCGACCTCGCCGACATCGAACTACTGGACCCCGGCCACCCGCCAGTTCTTGCCTGCCGCACACCCGGCCTGCCCGCATAGCAGCCAGAACCGACAACGTTGGCCGACCACGCGGAAGCGAGGTCGGCCAACGGGCGGGCCTTTGAACGTGCGTGCGCCCGGGCCACGTGACCAACGCGGCCAGGTGACTGGACCGGACGCGTGCGAACCACGGTCCGTTCCATATCACTGATTTTGAACTTGGCCGCGTCCGGGACGAGGCGCGCGGTTAGTGCTCGTGGACGATGATGCCGCGCACGTTCTTGCCGTTGAGCAGGTCGTCGTAACCCTCGTTGACCTCATCGAGGGTGTACCTCTTGGTGATCAGCTCATCGAGCTTGATGTCGCCCGCCTGGTAGAGGCCGAGGATCCGCGGGATGTCGGTGGTCGGGTTGCAGTCGCCGAACAGGCTGCCGACCACGCTCTTGCGGAACAGGGTGAGGATCGTGCCCGGGAGCTGGATGGTTGGCTCCATGAGCTTGTTCAGGCCGGTGACCACGACGATGCCGCCCTTGCCGACGGCGGTGAACGCGGCGGCAACGACCTCGGCGTCGACCAGGCCGACGGTGATGATCGCGGAGTCCGCGCCCTGGCCACGGGTCAGCGACGTGATGGCGTCCTGCGCCTCCGCCGCGGTCGCGAACGCGTGCGTCGCGCCGAGTTCCATGGCCTTCGCGCGCTTGTTCTCCAGCGGGTCGATCGCGACGACGTACTTGGCGCCCGAGTAGCGCGCCGCCTGCACCGAGTTGATGCCGATGCCGCCGACGCCGTAGATGGCCACCGTGTCGCCGGCCCGCACCTTCGCGGTGTTGACAACGGAGCCGAAGCCCGTCGGGACGCCGCAGCCGACGAGCACCGCCTTGTCGAGCGGCAGGTCGTCGTCGACCTTGACGACCGAGTTCTGGTGGATGACGCCGTACTGGCTGAAGGTTCCGAGTATGCACATCGCGCCGTACTGGCCGCGCGGGCCGCTGAACGGGAAGTGCTCGCCCGGCAGGTAACCCTCCAGGATGGTGGCGCCCATGTCGCAGATGGACTGGCGTCCGGTCGCACAGTAGCGGCAGGTGCCGCAGTTGGGGATGAACGAGCACACCACGTGGTCGCCGGGGGCCACCCGGGTCACCCCCGGCCCGACCTCCTCGATGATCCCGGCGCCCTCGTGCCCGAGGACCATCGGCAGCCGTGCCTCCAGGTCACCGTGCTGGACGTGCACGTCGGAGTGGCACAGCCCGGCGTACGTGTAACGGATGAGCACCTCGCCCGCACGGGGGCCGTCGAGGTCCAGTTCCTCGATCTCGATTGGCTTGCCAGGTTCGTAGACGACCGCGGCTTTTGTCTTCATTGACGCTCCTTCGTGTCTGCGTTCGTCTTCTACAATTGCACGCTTTCCCGGAAAAGAAACGTCTCCGTTCTGGACAGTCCCCGGCTCCCCCGCACTTCAGGGGCCATCAGTCGGGGTGGCAGCCCCCTGCCGGGTGCGTCAGCCGGAATTAGCGCGGAAACGGCGCAGGCGGAGGCTGTTGGTGACCACGAACACCGAGCTGAACGCCATCGCGGCGGCCGCGATCACCGGGTTGAGCAGGCCGGAAGCGGCGAGCGGGAGGGCCGCCGCGTTGTAGCCGAACGCCCAGCCCAGGTTGCCCTTGATGGTGGCGAGGGTCTTCCCTGACAGGGCTATCGCGTCCGCCACGGCGCGCGGGTCGCCGCCGACCAGGGTCAGATCGGCGGCCTCGATCGCGGCGTCGGTGCCGGTGCCCATCGCCAGGCCCAGGTCGGCCTGGGCGAGCGCGGCGGCGTCGTTCACCCCGTCACCGACCATGGCCACGGTGCGGCCGGCCGCCCGGAGGCGGCTGATCGCGGCCAGCTTGCCGGCCGGGTCCACCGCCGCGATCACATCGTCAATGCCCACCTGGCCGGCCACCGCACGGGCGGCCCGCTCATTGTCGCCCGTCAGCAGCACCGGGTGCAGGCCCATCGCCCGCAGCCGGGTTACCGCCGCCTGGGCGGTCGGCTTGATGGTGTCGGCCACCGCGAGCAGGCCGCGGACCTGCCCGTCCCAGGCGACGAAGGTGACGGTCTGGCCGGTTTGCTCCGCTTGGTCCGCCCGCTCCGCCAGTTGCCGCGGGATGGTCAGCGACCACTCGCCGGACAGCCAGGCGCGGTGGCCGGCCAGCACGGCGCGGCCTTCGGCGATGGCGGAGACACCGTGTCCCGGGTAGGCCGCGAAGTCGGAAACATCGTCAATGCCGGGGGAGCCTGGCAAGGTGCGAGGGCCGGCCGGCGGCACCGGCGAGCGCGCCGCGCTCGCGGCGGAGCGGGCGCCGGCCGCGAGGCGGGTCCGTGCGCCTGCCGTGATCGCGGCGGCGATCGGGTGCTCGGAGCCGGACTCCACCGCGGCGGCCAGCCGGAGCAGGTCGGTCTCGGCCACCCCGGGGGCGGCGAGCACACCGGTCAGCGTCATCCGGCCGGCCGTGAGGGTGCCGGTCTTGTCGAGCACCACGGTGTCCACCCGGCGGGTGCGCTCCAGAACCTCGGGGCCCTTGATCAGGATGCCGAGCTGCGCGCCGCGGCCGGTGCCGGCCAGGATCGCGGTCGGGGTGGCAAGGCCCATCGCGCACGGGCAGGCGATGATCAGCACCGCGACGGCGGCGGTGAACGCCCGGGCGGGCGACGCCCCCGCGGCCAGCCAGGCGGCCAGCGTGGCGGCGGTGATCACGAGCACCGCCGGGACGAAGACCGCGCTGACCCGGTCCGCCAGGCGCTGCACCGGCGCCTTGCCCGCCTGCGCCTGGGTGACCAGCCGCGCGAGCTGTGCCAGCTGGGTATCCGCCCCGACCCGGGTGGCGCGGACCACGAGACGGCCGCCGATGTTCACACAGCCGCCGGTCACGGCGTCGCCCTGGCCGACCTCGGCGGGCACCGGCTCGCCGGTCAGCAGCGATGTGTCGAGCGCGGAGCGGCCGGCGATGACGATGCCGTCGGCGGCGATCTTCTCCCCCGGCCGGACCACGAACTCGTCGCCGACGCCGAGCCGGTCGGCCGGGACGCTTATCTCCCGTCCGTCGCGGAGTACCGTCGCCTGCTTCGCGCCCAGGTCGAGCAGGGCCCGCAGCGCGGCGCCCGCGGTCCGCTTCGCCCGCGCCTCCAGGTAGCGGCCGAGCAGGATCAGCGTGGTGACCCCGGACGCGACCTCGAGATAGGTGGCGTGCGCCCCGGCGCCCGCGACGGCGGAGACCAGCGCGTACAGCGACCACAGGTAGGCGGCCGTCACACCGATGGAGACCAGCGTGTCCATGGTGGCCGCGCCGTGCCGCGCGCTGACCGCCGCGGCGCGGTGGAACGGCCACGCGCCCCAGGTCGCGACCGGCGTCGCCGCCGCCAGCGACACCCACTGCCAGCCGGGAAAGCGCAGGGCGGGAACCATGGCAAGCACCGCGACGGGAACGGCGAGCGCGGCCGAGACGGCCAGCCGCCGGCGCAGCTCCCGGCCCGGCTGAACGGCCGCGGCCCCCGCGCCGTCCTGCCCGGCGCCGCGCGGCGCGGGGAGCGCCGCGGTGTAGCCGGTCCGCTCCACCACCGCGATGAGCTGGCCGACCGTCAGCGTCTCGGGGAAGGAGACCCGCGCCGCCTCGGTCGCGAAGTTCACGGTGGCGCTGACGCCGTCCAGCTTGTTCAGCTTCTTCTCAATCCGCGTCGCGCAGGACGCGCAGGTCATCCCGCCGATGACGAGGTCAGTGGTGCTGGTCGTCGTCACTCCTAGGACTTGACCAGGCGCGCGATCGCCTCGGACGCCTCACGGACCTTCGCCGCCGCGACGTCCCCGCCCTCCGCGGTCGCCTCGGCCACGCAGTGACCGAGGTGGTCCTCGAGCAGCCCGAGCGCGACCGACTGCAGCGCGCTGGTCACCGCCGACACCTGGGTCAGGATGTCGATGCAGTACTTGTCGTCATCGACCATCTTCTGCAGGCCGCGAACCTGGCCCTCGATCCGGCGCAGCCGCGTGAGGTACTTGTCCTTGTTGGGTGCATACCCGTGCATAACTCACCCTCTCCCGCTCAGGTCCCATACTATACCCCCGCCGGGTATCACACCGGCGGTCACCGCCCCCCAGCGAATACTGGCAGCCTCTCCCCAGCGACAGCTTCCCATCAGTTCTTGTCGCCCAAACTATGACAAAACGGTCATGGAAGGCTCTGCCTCACATCTCGTGGCGGTAAGGCCCACCACTCGCGCCCCCGCTCTCCACGGTCTGCAGGGGGAACCCAAAACCCCGCCCAGGCGCCTGCTGCCGGGCTGACGCTCGCGTATCTGGTTCAGG
Organism: Trebonia sp.; assembly: GCA_050013875.1. Classification (GTDB taxonomy): domain Bacteria; phylum Actinomycetota; class Actinomycetes; order Streptosporangiales; family Streptosporangiaceae; genus Trebonia. The sequence goes on from JBEKEK010000187.1 coordinate 40,714, forward strand.
CGTCTGCTGCAGGGCGCGCGGCACTGCTGCTGTCATCGTGTGCAGTTTGGGGCGCTATACGACCTTAAGTACACACAATAAGCACAAGATGCCCTATGGCCGGATCGCCAGTCCGCAGTGGCTAAAGGCTAGTGGGTGCCGGCGTGCGTGGGGGTGCTGGGGGTGTTGTCGCTGTTGGTGCGGCGCCTGCGGTTGAGGCGCCTGCGGTAGGCGAGGCTGCCGATACCGGCGAGGATTGCCGCCCCTCCGATGCCGAACAGCGAGACGTCCTGCAGGCCGGCCGTACCGCCGCCGCCTGTCTGCGGCGCCCCGACCGGGTACTGGCTGGCCTGGGGCGTCGCCGCCTGCGTCACCCGGTGCGTCGCGGAGGGGGTCGGCGTCGCCTTGGCAGAGGCCGTCGGCCGGGCCGAGGCCGTCGGCCGGGCGGTCGGCGAGTCAGACGCTGTCGCCTTGCCGGTCGCGGACGCTTTCGCGGTCGCGGACGCTTTCGCGGTCGCCGACCCGGACGGCGAGGGGGTCCTTGACCCGGCCCCCGAGTGGGAGGTGGTCGAGATCTGCGGGGTCGGCGTGAAGACAGACGTCGCGGAGCCGCCGGTGCAGCCGGCCACGGTAACCGACACGACGCTGGCCCCCGCGGCCGCGAGCACCGCGCGGCGCCACACCCTGCGCGTCACCGCCGGCCGGGTTACCGCGGGACGGGTCGCGACTTGCGCGGTCAGGAGCACCTTCATGAAGCCTCCTCGAATATCCGGCGGACAATGGCATCGCTCTACCCATCTGAGCATCAGCCATCCGGACCGCCAGGGAAAGAGCGAACGGGCAAACAGCCAGCCACCGCCACGGCCAGCCGGCGAAATTCCGGGCGCCGGCCGACGAGACGTTCGCATAGACGGCCATATATAGCCGCGCCCGCGCAGGGACCAGCGGGCGGACAATGGCGTGTTTTCCATTAGGACATTAGGCTACTTGAGTAGCACCTCTTGCGGAAGACAGTGGATTCCCTCGGTGGGCCAAAGGGCCGCCCCGCTGTCTGGAACACCAGGAGCGGTTTTGCGACAACGGAAGATGGCAGCGGACGCCGCCGGCCCGGCCGGCCGGGGGCCGGGCGGAAGCGGGAACCCGCGGGACGGCTCGCCGCGCATCGGCGGGCTGCGCGTCGTCATGTCGTGGCCGGACAGCCAGTTCGCCCCCGCTCCACCGGCGCGGGGGCGGGCCAGGATCAGGCTCTCCGGGCTCACCGGAGTGGCGCTGATCGCCTTCGGCGCGGCGGCCATCGGCATCGCGGTGCTCTCACAGCGGCACGCGCCGGCGCCCGGCGCCGCGGCGGCCGGGACGATCGGGCCGGCCGCGCACAGGGAGCCGTCGCTGCGGCGTTCGCTCCCGGTATCGGTCGCCATCCCGGCCATCGGCGTGCAATCGAATCTGCTCCGCCTGGGGCTCAACCCGGACGGCACCATCGCGGTGCCCGACCTCAGCACCAGCGCCGGCGAGGCGGCCTGGTACAAGTACTCGGTCACCCCCGGCCAGATCGGCGCGGCCGTCATCGAAGGTCATGTGGACAGCGACCACGGGCCGGCCGTCTTCTTCCGGCTCGGCGCGCTGCGTCCAGGCGATCACATTGACGTGACGCTCGCGGACGGAATGACGGCCGACTTCCGTGTCACTGGTGTGCGCGAATACGCGAAGGAGGATTTCCCGACGAAAATGATCTACGGCTCGACCAATTACGCGTCGCTAAGGCTTGTCACCTGCGGCGGGGCGTTCGACTACGCCACCAGGCATTACCTCAACTCGGTGGTGGTATTCGCTTCGCTCGTCTCCGCCGGACACCCGGGAACGAGCTGACCGGACGGAGCCACGCGTGCGTTCCGGCGAAATGAGGGGAGCCAGCCCGGCCGACCCGCGGCCGACGGCGACTCCGGCGCCGCGGCGGCGGTCGATCCTGACCAGCACGGGCAGCGCGAGCAGGCCGATGACCAGGGTGGGCAGGCCGCCGACGACGAGCGACCAGCGGGCGCCGGCCTCCTGGCCGACCCAGCCGACGATCGGCCCGCCGATCGGTGTCGACCCGAGCCAGGCCAGACCCCACAGCGCCATCACCCGGCCGCGCATCTCGGGCGTGGCGGCGAGCTGCAGCACCGTCTTGGCCATCGAGTTGAAGGTGATCGAGCCGTACCCGACGAACAGCATCGCCGCCAGCTCAAGCGGCAGCGACGGCACGACCGCGGCGACCAGGATGGCGATCCCCCAGCCGATCGCGGCCAGGCAGAGCGCGCGGCCGCTTGGCCGCGCCCTGGCCGCCGAGACCAGGCCGCCAACCACCGCGCCGACGCCCATCACCGAGGCCATCACCCCGTAGGCGGCGGCGCCACCGCCGAATACATGGCTGGCCATCAGCGGCAGCGACACCTGAAACTCCCAGGCGAGCGTGCCGACGACGGCGATCATGATGAGCGGCACGAGCAGCGCGGGCTCGGACCGCACATAGCGCAGGCCCGCCCGGATCTGCCCGGGCTGCTTTTTCACCGGCCTGGCCGGGTAGAGCGCGGCGGTACTCATCAGGGCGAGCGACAGCAGGACGGCGAGGAACGAGACTGCGTTGAGCGCGAAGCACAGGGTCAGCCCGATCGCGGCGAGGACACCGCCGATCGCGGCGCCGAAGACGCGGGCCATGTTCACCGCGACCGAGTTGAGCGTCACCGCGTTGGCCAGATCGTCCCGCGGCACCATCTCGGAGATGAACGCCTGCCGCGCCGGGTTGTCGAAGACGTTGACGAAGCCAAGCGCGATCGCCAGCAGGTAGACGATCCACAACCGGATCTCGTGGGTGCCGGTCGCCGCGGCGAACACGGCCGCCAGCAGGCCGGCCGACGACTGGGTGACGAACAGGATCCGGCGCTTGTTCCCGCGGTCGGCGAACAGCCCGCCAGCCTGGCCGAAAATCAGAATTGGCAGGAAGCGGGCGGCGGTGGTGAGGCCGAGCTGCGTCCCGCTGTGCGTGAGGTCGAGGACCAGGAACGACTGGGCGACCGTCTGCATCCAGGTGCCGATCACCGAGACGAGCTGGCCGAAAAAGAACACCCGGTAGTTCCGGTACTGGAGGGAGGCCGCCATCCGCACTGTCACCGCTTGCTCCCCGTTCCCGGATAGTTGTTCGGCGAGTTTTAACGTTACCTCTGCTAAGGATATTCTAACGACGGCGTCGGGTCGAGAGCGCCGCCCCCGCAGGCCGCGAAGGACTTTCCGCCACCTCCGGCGGTGGTGTCGCTCCTTCACAGGTTCCATTAGCAAGTGATATAAGTGGCTTATGCAAAGTTCCGGCAGTACCGCCGCCGCCAGCGCCGCAGCCGTGATGGTCGACGAGCTCGCCGCCGCGCTCACGGTGGACCTGGAGCGGATCATGGGGCTGTACCGGTCGCTGACCGCGCCGGACGGGCTGTCGCTGACCGCCGCCGCGACCCTGGCCGCGATCGAGCGGTTCGGCCCGCAGCGGCTGACCGCGCTCGCCGCCCGCGAGGGGGTCACCCAGCCGGCCATGACCCAGCTGATCAGCAGGCTTGAGGATGCCGGGCAGGTACGCAGGGAGTCCCACCCAGACGACGGGCGGGTCGTCCTGGTCACCATCACCGACGAGGGCCGGGCGATGCTCGCCCGCCGCCGGGACACCAGGGCCACCCGCCTCGCGGTCATCCTCGCCCAGCTCAGCCCGGACCATCTGGCCGCGCTCGACGCCGCCAGGGCCGCGCTCGACGCGCTCGCCAGCATCCCCCGCGCGGACGACCCGGCCCGCAGCCCATCGCACTGAGGAGAGCAACTGAATGAGTGCCGTCACGCACGGGCAGGCCGTCGCCCACGGGCAGGCAGCGAGCCCGTTCAAGCAGCCGAAGGCCGTGTTCGCGGTCGCCTTCGCCTGCGTCGTGTCGTTCATGGGCATCGGCCTGGTCGACCCGATCCTGCCGGCGATCTCCAACCAGCTGCACGCCTCGCCCAGCGAGACCACACTGCTCTTCACCAGCTACCTGGTGGTCACCGCGGTCGCGATGCTTTTCACCAACTGGGTCTCAAGCCGGATCGGCGCCAAAACGACGATGATCGCCGGGCTGGTCCTGATCGTGGCGTTCGCCGGGCTGGCGGGCTCGTCGGGCTCGATCCGCGAGATCATCGAGTTCCGGGCCGGCTGGGGCATCGGGAACGCGCTGTTCATCGCGACCTCCCTCGCGGTCATCGTCGCCTCCGCCAGCGGCGGGTTCGCCGGCGCGATCGTGCTCTACGAGACCGCGCTCGGCCTCGGCATCGCGGTCGGCCCGCTGGTCGGCGGGACGCTCGGCGAGATCTCCTGGCGCGGTCCGTTCTACGGGGTGTCGGTACTGATGGCGATCTCGCTGCTGGCCACCGTGGTGCTGGTCGACAAGACCCCGAAACCCCCGGCCAAGACCAGCCTCGCCGCCCCTTTCAAGGCGCTGCGCCACCGCGGCCTGCTCACCATGGCGCTCACCGCGCTCTGCTACAACTGGGGCTTCTTCACGATCCTCGGCTACGCGCCATTCCCGATGGAACTGTCGCCGATCAAGCTCGGGCTGGTGTTCTTCGGCTGGGGCATCATGGTCGCGGTGTTCGCCGTGTTCGGCGCGCCCTGGCTGCAGCGGCGGCTTGGCATCGCGCGGACCATGTACGCCAACCTGTTCATCTTCGCCCTGATCACGCTCGGCATCGCGATCTGGACGCTGCACAAGCCGGTGCTGATCATTCTCGTGATCGCCTCCGGCATCGTCTGCGGTGTGAACAACACGGTCACCACCCAGGCGGTCATGACCGTGTCCCCGGTCGAGCGGCCGGTCGCCTCCGCCGCCTACAGCTTCGTCCGGTTCATCGGCGGCGGCCTGGCCCCCTACGCCGCCGGGCGGCTCGTCGTCGACTTCAACATCCACCTGCCGTTCTACATCGGCGCGGGGGCGATCCTGCTGGGCATCGTCATCCTCGCCAGCGGGCACAAGCTGCTCGGCGAGGCCGAGCAGACGCAGGCCGCGGCGGCCGCGGCGGCGCTCGCCCACGGCCCGTCGTCGGCCGAGGCCGGGGCCGAGCTTGAGCTGGAGGCGGAGGAGAGGGCCGAGGCCCTGCAGGGCGACGCCGACTGACCCGACCTTGGCCGGTTCCGCCTTGGCGGCGGTCTCTCCTGGACGCGCTGCCAGCCAGCCGTCCGCAGGTCCGTAACGAAGGCCCCGCGCCAAGCTCCCTGAGCTTGGCGCGGATCTGGTCAGCATCCGGATGCCGGAGGTCCGCCAAGATCGTGAGGGCCTCTGCCCAGAACGTGCGAGCGTCCTCCGGCTGACCGGCGGCGTGGCACGTGTCGCCGAGGTGGCCGAGAGCGTCGGCCGCGGCCCAGCGGCTGCCGGCCTTGCGATGCAGTTCGACTGCCTGCCGGTAGCAGGCAGCGGCTTCGGCGTGCTGGCCGGCCTGCTGGTGGGCATACCCGAGGCTGTCAAGCGCGCTGGCTTCTCCCTCCTGGCTGCCGAGGTCGCGGAACAGGTCAAGAGACTGCTCGCAGTAGCTGATGGCCTGCTGGCGGTCCCCGACTGCGGCGCTGAGCCAGCCGACCGAGTTGAGGGCCTGGGCCTGGCCGGGCCGGTCGCCGGCCGCCGTGTACGACGTCAGCGACTGCCGGGCGTGGCCGAGGGCCTCGCCGTCGCGCCCCTGATAGCTCAGCGTGATGGCCAGCGAGTTGTGCACGTAGGCCCGGCCGGCGTGGTCCCCGCGCTCATCATGGATGCTCAGCGCGAGCCCCAGATGGGCGTGGGCATCCTCGTAGCGGCCGATTCTGGCGCTGGCGTAGCCGAATCGCTGGTGCGCGGCGGCCTGGGCCCCCCGGTCGCCGAGCCGCTGCGCGGCGGCCAGGGCGACCTGCTCGGTGACCGCCCAGTCGTGCCAGCGGCCCCGCATGTCAAGGAAGTCTGACAGCGCCCACGCGAGCTGCCACGCATGGGTATCGAAGCCGGCCTCCAATGCCCGTCCAGTGGCCGCCATCAGGACCCGGCGCTCGGCCTCGAACCAGGCCAGGGCCTGCCCGGCGTCGCTGATGCGCTCTGGCTGCGCGCCCGGCTGGGGCGCGGCCAGGATGATCGGGCTGCTGAAGGAGCGCAGCTGCAGCCAGGCCGAGTGAGCCGTGTGCAGGTAGTGATCAAGCATCCGGCCGGTGGCCGCCCGCCGCTCAGCCTCGCTGTCGGCCGCCTGCGTCAGCTCAGCGGCGTAGGCGCGGAGCAGGTCATGGCAGGAGAACCGGCCGGGAGCGTGCTCGGCCAGCAGGTGTGCCCTGGTCAGCTCGACGAGCCCGCGGCGTCCTTCGTCCAGCGGCAGGCCGGCCATGCTGGCCGCGGCGGCGGCGCTGACGTCAGGGCCCGCGTGCAGTCCGAGCAGCCTGAACAGCCGCGCCGCGGTAGGACCGAGCTGCTGGTAGGACCAGGAGAATACGGCACGGACATTCGCGGTCGCGTGCCCGGCATCCAGCGCGTCCAGCCGGCTGCGGGCATCGCGCAGATCGGCGGTCAGTGCGCCCAGCGAGAGCCACGGCTGGCTGTAGGTGCGGGCGGCGGCGATGCTCAGCGCCAACGGCAGCCGTGCGCACAGCTGGATCAGCGCAGCCGCGGCGGGGAGGTCGCCGGCGACGCGTTCGGGGCCAAGGGAGCGGCTCAGCAGTTCCCGCGCCTCGGCGTCGGTGAGCACATCCAGGGTGAGCGGTGACGCCCCCTCGGCCGCGACCAGGCTGGTGAGCTGGCTGCGGCTGGTGACGATAACCAGGCAGCCGGGGCTGGCAGGCAGCAGC
>JBEKEK010000188.1:0-15517 GCA_050013875.1 Trebonia sp.
GCCTCCTTACGGCACAGCTTCGCCAGGTCGTAGTACGGCTGCAGCACCCGCGGTCCCCGGCGGCCCTGCAGCCGCGCCTCCACCTTCGCGATCACGCCCATCAGACCGGGCGCGCCCAGCGCGACGGTGAGGACCTGCAGCAGCTGGATGACGGGGATCGGGACGGCCGCGCTCACCGCGCGGCCCTCTGATCATTGCCTGGCGGTTCCAGCGACTCATCCATCATGACGGCTCCTACCCGTGACAGCCCTGAACTTCAGGGAGGGGTAGAGGCCATCAGCCCGGCCGAGCAGGGCGGTTATGGCGAGCCTCATCGCCAGAACCCCATCATCTCCCACGCTCTGGCCGGCCGCAACCCGGTCCGGGCGGACGAGGAGGCCGTTCGTTCAGGCGGTGTGAGACTTGTGACTGTTGAGCTGCCCGTCCCCGGCGACTCGGTCGTCGGGGGCGAGCAATAGCGCGTCTAGGTCACTACGCTTTCCGGGGCGGTGCAGGGCGGGATAGGCGTCCCCGGCGACGCCATGCGCCGCCGCCGGGTCCAGGCATCCATGCGTACCCACTGGTCCTCGGCATACCGCATGACCGGGGTGCCGGTGCGTGTCGGCAGCGTCGATGATCATGCTTGGGGCCAAAGCTGTACGGTTCTTCGCGTTAAATGCACCTTTTGTGGTGGTTATACGCGTACAACTTTGGCCCCAAGGCACTTGGCGGCAGGCATCGGTGGTCGGCGGGGGCTCCCCCCGCGCCCGGCCGGAGTGGCGGCCCTGGGACGATGCCCCGGGCGCGTCAGCGGAGGAAGGTCGGGCACACTGGGATGTGCCCGAACTCCACCGTCCCTGGCGGCCGCATGCTCGATGACCTAGCCGGCCTCGGCCCCTTCTTCGCCGTCGGTTCGCACCCGCCGCGGGTAGCTCCCATCCCGCCCTGGCGGCCCGCCGGCGAGCTGCTCAGCCCGTCCGGGCCGCTCATGGACCGCATCGCGTCGGTCGCGGCGGCTCTGGCCAGGCGGGCCGGCCTGGCCGCTGACGAGGTCGAGCAGCGTGCCGCGGCGTCCACCGTGCACCTCGGCCTGGCGGCGCGGCTGGCCTCTCCCGCGCTTGGCGCGGCCGTCCTCGGCTGCCCGCTTGACCTGCGTCCGGGCGGCCTGTGGTGGCAGGAAGCAGCGGGCGGCCCGGTGCCGCTCTCGGTTCCTGCCCCGGCCCGCGGTGCCCGCGCCGACGGGGCCGGCCGCGCGCCGGGGGAGTGGCAACGGGTGCTCCTCGATGAGGTGCTCGCCCCCGCGACGGCGGCGATCGCACGCCTGGTCCCCGTCTCCGCCCGGGTGCTGCGGGGAAACGTGGCCTCGGCCGTCAACGCGGCCGCCCGCGAGGTGGCCAGGCAGCGCCCGGACCTGGCCGACGGCGCGTGGCGGGCGGCCGCCCGGCTGTTCGCGAGCCCGCTGCTTGCCAGCGAACGGCATCCGCCGGGCCCGGCGTTCCGCCGGTCGAGCTGCTGCCTCCTTTACCGGGTGGCACCCGGCGGCCGGGCTGATATCTGCGGCGACTGCGTCCTCGGGGCGCACCCGGCGCCGGGATCGGCTGGGAGCGTGGCATGACCCGTCCGGACCGCATCGACTCGATCGCCCTGTCACTGGCGTTCCTGCCCCTGGCCACGCCGGTCAGCGATGCCAAGGTACTCACCGGGCGGCAGCAGCCCCTGACCCGGGTCGCGTTCCTGTTCGCGCGCCTCCGCACCGCCGACGGGGCGGCTGGGCTCGGGTTCAGCTACTCCAAACGGGCCGGCGGGCCGGGCCTGTACGCCCATGCCCGCGAGATCGCGCCCGAGTTGATCGGCGAGGATCCGAGCGACATCGGGCGGCTGTGGGAGAAGCTGGCCTGGGCGGGTGCGTCGGTCGGCCGCGGCGGCCTGTCGGTCCAGGCGATCGCCGCGCTCGACGTCGCCCTGTGGGACCTCAAGGCCCGCCGGGCGGGCCTGCCGCTGGCCAAGCTGCTCGGCGCCTACCGTGACGGCGTCCCCTGCTACAACACCTCGGGCGGGTTCCTGTCCTCCTCACTCGAGGAGGTGCTCGGTAACGCGGAGCGGTCACTGGCCGCCGGCATCGGCGGCATCAAGATCAAGGTCGGGCACCCGGACTCCGGGGTGGACATCGGCCGGGTGCAAGCGGTGCGGGAGGCGATCGGGCCGGCCGTGCCGCTCATGGTCGATGCCAATCAGCAGTGGACGCGCGCGAAGGCGCTGCGCATCGGCCGGATCCTCGAGGCCTGCGACCTCACCTGGATCGAGGAGCCGCTCGACGCGCACGACGCGGAGGGACACGCGGCGCTGGCGGCGGCGCTTGACACCCCCGTCGCCACCGGGGAGATGCTGACCAGCGTGGCCGAGCATGAACGCATGATCGCGGCCGGCGCGGCCGACTTCGTCCAGCCGGACGCGCCGCGGGTCGGCGGGATCACGCCGTTCCTCAAGGTGGCGGCGCTGGCCGAGCAACGCAGGCTCAGCCTGGCACCGCACTTCGCGATGGAGCTCCATGTGCACCTGGCCGCCGCCTATCCGCACGAGGCCTGGGTGGAGCACTTCGACTGGCTTGAGCCGCTGTTCAACGAGCGCCTGGCCGTGGCCGGCGGGAAGATGACCGTGCCCGACCGGCCCGGTCTGGGGCTGACACTCAGCGAGCGGGCGGCCGCGTGGACGGTCGACCGCACCGCGATCGAACCGGGTCGGGTGTGAGCGCGCCGGCTACCACAGCTGGAGGTAGGTGTCCTTCTCCCACTGCCCGACGACGGTGTTGTAGGTCTGCCATTCGGCCCGCTTGAGTTCGGTGAACGAGCGGTGCACCGCCTCCCCGAGGGTGTCGCGGGCGAATTCGCTGCGCGCGAACTCCTCGACCGCCTCGCCCAGCGTGGCCGGCAAGCGCTCGATCGACGCCGCCGCCAGCTGCGCGGGGGTCGCCTCGTAGGTATTGATGTTGACCGGGTCGCCCGGCTTGAGGTTCCGGCGGATCCCGTCCAGACCGGCCGCGACTACCAGCGCGGTGCCCAGGTAGATGTTGGCGGCGCTGTCGGCCACCCGCACCTCGATGCAGCGCCGGCTGACCGGCAGCCGCAGCATCAGCGTGCGGTTGTTGTGCCCGTACGCGCGGAACACCGGCGCCCACGAGATCTCGTTCATCAGCCCGACCGGCAGCAGCCGCTTGTAGGAGTTCACGGTCGGCGCCAGCACCGCCGTCAGCGCGCCGGCGTGCTCGAGGATCCCGGCGGTGAACTGGTAGGCGACCTCTTCGTAGCTCGCCTCGACCGGCATCAGCCCGCCGACGTGGCCGGCCGCCCCGGCCCGCTCGAACAGGTTGCGCCCGGTCCCGTCGGCCAGGCTGATGTTCAGGTGCGCACCCGACCCGAACGCCTGCTGGGTCGGCTTGGGCATGAACGACGCGATGCAGCCGAGCGACCGGGCGACATGCTTGGCCATCAGCCGGAAGATGACCATGCGATCGGCCATGGACAGCGCGTCGGTGTAGCCGAAGTCGAACTCGTACTGGCCGTCGCCGCCCTCGTGGTCGAAGGAGTAGACATCCCAGCCAAGCTCGTTGATGTAGGTGACCATCGGCTCGAGGAACGGGTCGGCGAGCATGGCCGTCTCCAGGTCATACCCCCGGGTCGGAACGTTGGCCCGGTCCTCGGCGATCCACGGCACCCAGTCGTCGCCCTCGCGGCGGAGCACGTACATCTCGGGCTCGACGCCCATGTTCACCCGGAACCCAAGCGCGGCCGCCTCGGCCAGCTGGTTCTGCAGCAGGCGCCGGAAGTCGTGCGAGTACGGCTGGTCATGCAGCCAGAGGTTGGCGGGCGCGATCGCGTACCGGCGGTCCCAGGGCAGCACGGTCAGCGCGTCAAGGTCGGGGATCGCCACGCATTCGTCCTCGTTGGGCCCGAGGTCGCCCATGCCCTCGAGCGCGCCGACGGTGTAGAGCTCCGACCCGGCCGCCATGTCGGCCAGGTGGCCAACCGGGACGCACTTGGCCTTCGGTACCCCGTGCATGTCCACGTACGAGCCGAAGAGGTATCGGACGCCGCCGCGGGTTAGCTCATCGCGCAGGACAGCCAGCTCTCCCTGGTCCACGTGTTCCCTTCCGTCCACCGTAAAATGAGGTGCGACTCGAAGCCGGTCCTTGCTCTGTGACGAATGTCAACGCAGAATGACCAAAGCGGTTCGACTATCGAGCCATCCGACCAAGATGCTATCAGATTTCGAACGGAGAGCCAGTGGCTGAGAAGTCGGTCGAACCGCCGCCGGGTGCGGCCGAACCGGCCAGGAACGGGGGGTCGCACCGGGTAGACGACCTGGACCGCCGGATCATCAGGATGCTGCAGGTCAACGGGCGGCTGTCCAACACCGAGGTGGCGCGTGCCCTGGACGTCACCGAGACCACCGTGCGCAAGCGTATTGCCCACCTGCTCGACGAGAAGCTGATGGCGATCGTCGCGGTGCCCTCGCCGGAGGCGGCCGGCGCGACGCTGTCGGCCATCATGGGGGTATCGGTCGACCTCCCGGCCATGCACGCGGTGGCCGAGACGATCAAGACCTACCCCGAGGTCCGCTACGTGGGCCTGTCGGCCGGCCGCTACGAGCTGCTGGTCGAGGCGTTCTTCGCCGACCAGGAGCACCTGCTCGACTTCGTGACCCGCCGGCTGGGGGCGCTGGCCGGCGTCACCAACCTGGAGACCTCGATCATATTGAAGGTCGTGAAGTTCTCCTACGAGTGGGAGATTGCTTAGTCGAGTCGAGATTCGACGGCTGGAAGCGGCAGAGGGCCTAATTTACGCAGTCGCAATCTGAGACTGTTGCGTTTTTCGAACCAAGATCCATATGATGCCTTCATCTTTGCTGTCCACTGGACCGATGGGGGCACCGATGACCGCGACGAGACCCGACCACGGTGGTACCGAGGCCAACACGACCGACAGTGACTATCTGCGCGAACTCGGCGTCGAGCCCAAGTTCAAGCGAGCGCTCGGGTTCGTCACCGGCTCGCTGTTCGCGGTGGCCTTCCAGGGGCCGACGACCGGCGCCCTGCTGATCACCGGGGGTACCCTGGCGCTCGGCGGCCCGGCGTTCATCTGGGCGATCCCGATCATCTTCATTTTCCAGCTGCTCGTCGCCTTCGTCTGGGCCGAGCTCAGCTCGCACTACCCGCTGACCGGCGGCATCTACCAGTGGGGGCGCCAGCTCGGCGGCGAGTTCATCGGCTGGATGACCGGCCTGTTCTACGTGGTCGGGATCGTGCTGGTGATGCCCGCCGTCGGCACCGTGATGAACGTCGTGCTCTCCGGCCTGTTCACCAGCTTGCAGGTCACCCTCACCAACGAGGTCATCGTGGCCTCCATCACGACCGTGGTGGCGGCGCTGGTGATGGTCACCAGCGTGCGCGTGGTCGCGTTGCTGAACAGCATCGGCGTGGTGCTTGAGATCGTGGTGCTGCTCGGCGCCGCGATCGGGCTGCTGTTCCACAACCACCAGCCGCTGTCGGTGCTGACCACGACCGGCGGGGTTCAGGGCAAGGGCAGTTACATCCTGCCCTTCCTCGTCGTGATAGCGCTGGTGGTCACCCAGCTGGTCGGTTTCGAGACAGCGGGCGCGTTCGCGGAGGAGACCAGGCAGTCGCGGATCAAGCCGAGTCAGGCGATCATCGCGGGCCTCGGGGGCACCGCGCTGGTCCTGTTCGTCTTCGACCTGGCGCTGATCCTGTCACTGCCGAACGTCGCCTCGGCGATGAGCAACCCCAACCTGATCCCGTCCGTCCTGACCGCCGACCTCGGGTCCGGCTTCGCCAAGCTGTTCCTGGTCGGCGCGCTGGTCTCGGTGTTCAGCACGGCCATCGCCACCCTGGCGACGATCGTGCGGATGATCTACGGCATGGCGCGCAACGGCCAGCTGCCGGGCTCGGGGTTCCTGACCCGGCTGTCGCCGCGCACCGACGAGCCGATCGGCGCCATCGTGGTCGCGGTTGCCGCGTCGCTGATCCCGCTCATCTTCATCAAGCGGGTCGACGTCCTGGTCGCGGCGATCACCGGGATGATCATCATTCCTTACATCCTGGTGCTCGGGTCGCTGCTCGTGCGCCGGCTGCAGGGCTGGCCCAAGACGGAGTCGAAGTTCAACCTTCGCCGCTGGGGTATGCCGGTCACCGTGGTCGCGCTGGCCTGGACGGTCTTCGTGCTCATCGACGCGGCCTGGCCGCGGGCGGCCACCAACCCGAACCTGGGCTCGCTGCCGGTCATCGAGTACCTGGGCCTCGGCGTGCTGGTCGTCGGGATCGTCTGGTGGTTCGTGAGCCTGCGCGCCAAGGCGCGCCCGGACCACGCGCCGGCCGGCGCGGTACCGATCGAGTCCGAATGAATTCGAATGGGGCCGAATGCGATGAACTTCGACGCCGCACTGGACATCATCGGCGGGCTTGACGGTGCCGGCTTTGGGCTCGGGGGACGGGTCCCGACGGCACCCGACTTCCCGCTGCCGGAGTACAAGCGCCGCTACCAGCGCCTGGTCGCGCTCATGGCGGACAGCGGGTTCGATGCGCTGATCCTCACCCAGGAGGAGGCGGTCCGCTACCTGTCCGGCTACAACTCGGTCGTGTGGGCGGTGGGCCGCTGGCTGCCGACCGTGCTGGTGGTCACCCGCGACCCGGGCGAGGCGGTGCTGTTCGGCTCGGTGTTCGACGGCGGCTGCGCGGCCGGCACCGCCTGGACCCAGACCGTCGGCTACACCGACCTGGAGTCGCTGCCCGCGCTGGTCGGGCGGCATCTGGCCGGGCTCGGCGTGGCACCGGGAGCGGTCGGCGTCGAGTACGGGCCAGGCAGCATCATGAACGTGCCGCAGTTCATCGCGACGGCGCTGCTGCGGCTCGCCAGCGACCCGGAGCCGCGCGACGCCAGCCCGCTCATTCACGCGCTGCGGATGGTGAAGAGCCCGGCCGAGATCGACCGCGTCCGGCGGGCGGTGGCCTCGGCCGCCGCCGGGTACCAGGCCGGGCTGGACGCGGCCAAGCCCGGCATGACCGAGAAAGAGCTGGTGTCGATCATCGCCAGCACGATGTACAGCACCGGCAGCACGGCCGGCACCCGGCCGGCGTTCGTCAACAGCGTGTCCGGGCGCGAGCGCTACCCGCTGGTCGACACCCCGGCCTCGGACCGGCGCATCGCCGCCGGGGACGTCGTGTTCATCGACGGGGGCGCCGCCAGCGACGGGTACGTGTCCGACATCCTGCGGCTGATCGGGGTCGGGCCGCTGCGCGCGGAAGACCGCCGCTACGCGGAGGTCGCCGCCGCCGCCACCGCGACCATGGTCGGCGCGGTCCGTCCTGGTGTGCGCGTGTCGGAGCTGCTGCGGGCGGCCGGGGCGGAGGTCGCGGCCGCGGGCGTCAGCACTGAAGTCGGCGTCGTCGGCGGCCACGGGATCGGGCTTGAGCTGTGGGAACGCCCGCTGATCAAGGAGCATGCCAACCCGGATGAGGACGTTTCGCTGCGCCCCGGCATGGTGCTGTGCCTGGAGCCGATCCTCGCGCCCGCCCATCCCGACGGCGGGCTGGCCGGCGTCTTCGTTTTCGAGCAGCAGGTGCTGGTCACCGCAGCGGGCTGCGAGGTCCTGTCGGCGGCCCTGCCCGCCCAGCTCTGGGAGATCTGATGGCGGTCCTGTACGTCAGCCCGATGCCCTACGGGGCGAACGCGGCGGTCGATGCGACCTGCCACGGCCTCGACAACGCACTGGCCGAGGCCGGGGTCGAGCTGCGGCTGCTCTACGCCGACTTCGCCGATCCCGGCTGGCGCGACCTCGCGGCCGACGCGGTGGATGCCGGAATCGCGGCCGGGGTGCAGGCCATCGTCTTGTGGATCATCGACCCGGCGGTCCCGGCCGCCGCGGTCGGACGTGCCCGGGCCGCCGGCATCCCGGTGGTGACCCTGGAACGCCCGCAGTTCCCGGTCGACGCGTCGGTGGTCTACCCGAACTTCAACCACGGCGTCTACATGAGCGAGTACCTCGCCACCCTGCTGCCGCCGAAGGCCCGGGTCGCGGTGGTGGGCGGCCCCGACGTCGTCGATGACATCGAGCTGATGCTCGGCCTGCTGCACGGCCTCGACGCGGCCGGGCTTACCCGGGTGAACGACCCCGAGGACCCCCGCTACAAGAACACCACCGACGTCGCCTCGGGCGGTAAGGAGAAGACGGCGAACATCCTGGCCGATTTCGCGTCGCTTGACGGGCTGATCCCCTTCAACGACGAGACCCTCCTCGGCGCGGTCGAGGCGCTGCGCGAAGCCGGCCGGCTTGGCGAGGTCAAGATGGTTTCGCGCAACGGCACCCCCGCCGCCGTCGAGCTCATCCAGGCCGGGGTGCATCACGGCACCTGGGACATCGACGGGCCCGGCATCGGCGCGGCCGCGGCCGACCTGGTGCTGCGGGCGGCCCTGGCGGGCGAGAATCTGGACGGGTTCTGCGTCGCCAGCCCGATCGGCAAGATGATCACCGCCGAGCGGGCGGAGACCTGGGTGCCCTGGGATCAGCGGGTCGCCCGCCGGCCGCTGCGCGTCGGCCTTGGCCCGGCCGCGCAGGCCGCTCCGTGACGATCTGGTCCGACACCGCGTCGCCCGACCTCGCGGTCGCCGCCGCGCGCGCCGATCGCGGGCATGAGGTGGGACTGGTCCCGGTCGGGGCGATCGAGCAGCACGGCCCGCACCTGCCGGTCGGCACCGACACCATCGTCGCGAGCGCGCTGTGCGCCGACGCGGGAGCGGTGACCGGTTCGCTGGTGCTGCCCGCCATCTCGCTCGGGGTGAGCTACGGGCACGGCACGGTTCTCGCGGGCACCCTGTCGCTCACCCCGGACCTGCTGGTGGCCACCGTGCACCAGTACGTGCGCTGGGCGTCGGTCAGCGGCCTGTCCCGGCTCATCTTCGTCAACGCTCACCTCGGCAACGCGGCCAGCCTGAACGTGGCCACCGACTCGGTCCGGCTGCTGGCCCCGCGGCTGCGGGTGGGCACGCTCGACTGGTGGGCGGCCGACCCGGCGGTGCTGGCCGAGGTGACCGCCGACGGCGCCGACATCCACGCCAACCGGGCCGAGACCGCCATGATGATGGCGATCGCGCCGCACCTGGTCCACCCCGAGCGCGCGTCCGGCGCCGACGACCCGGACCGGACCGACGGCCTCAGCTTCCGCTATACCGCACCCGCGCTGTCACGCAACGGTGTCACCGGGCGCCCGTCGCAGGCGTCGGCCGACCTCGGTGCCGAGCTGCGGCGCCGGGTGGTGGCGGCGATCGCCGGCCGGGTCGAGCGGGGGCGCGTCGAGGAGCCGCCGCTGCGCCCCGCGCCCGCCCCGGACTTCCCCTTCTGACGACTTCGACTTCGACCCCCTGACCTTGACTCCGCCGCCCGCAACCGCCATCGGGAGAGCACATGGACACCGTCACCGAGGTAACCGCCACCCACGCCGAGCTCGCCGGTGAACTGACCCGCCGGGGGGTCAAGTATGTGATGGGCGGCTGGATCGACGTGCTTGGCCGCAGCAAGTCGAAGATCGTGCCGGTCGACCACCTGCCCCAGCTGCTTGCGGGCTCGGAACGGTACACGCCGCGCGGGATGGGCGGCATCGGCGTCATGACGCCGCACGAGGACGAGTGCGTGGCCCTGCCGGACGTCGCGACCCTCCAGGTGTTCCCCTGGGATGGCCGTTTTGCCTGGATGGCGGCCGACCTGTCCTTCGGCGGGCGCGAGCCCTTCGCGCTCTGTCCCCGCTCGGCGCTGAAGAGCCAGCTCGCCCGGGCCGCGGCCGCGGGCTACACGGTCAACCTCGGGGTCGAGACCGAGTTCTACGCGTTCGCGGCGGACTCGGTCGACGGCCCGCCGCCCCCGGGCCAGCCGGCCGGCTACCTGCGGCCGATGGCGCGCAGCGGCGCCCTGCGCCCGACCCCGGCCTACGACACGGTGAGCACATTGGACGCGATCGGCTTCCTCGACCGGATGGCCGACTGCATGAGCGAGCTCAACTTCGGCCTGTTCAGCTTCGACCATGAGGGCGGCGACGGGCAGTTCGAGTTCGACTTCGCCTACGACGAGGCACTGCGCATGGCTGACAAGATCAGCCTGTTCCGGATCATGGCCCACGAGGTGGGGCAGGAGTTCGGCCTGCTGGCGACGTTCATGCCCAAGCCCTACACCGGCAGCTGGGGCTCCGGTCACCACGCCAACATGAGCCTGGCCGACGTGAGCACCGGTGAGAACCTGTTCCGCCAGGCCGGCCCGGACGGCGAGACCGGGTGGAGCGAGCTCACCTACGCGTTCGTCGCCGGGATCCTCAAGCACGCCCGCGCCATCGCCGCGGTCGCGACGCCGACCGTCAACTCCTACAAGCGGCTGACCGCGCGACTGCGCGACGGCGAGATCTCGTGGGCGCCGATCTGGGCCTCCTACGGCGACAACAACCGATCGTGCATGATCCGGCTGCCACGCAACCGGCCGGCCATCGAGAACCGCGGCGTCGACTCGGCCGCCAACACCTACCTCGCCACCGCGCTGATCATCGCGGCCGGGCTGGAGGGAATCGAGAAGAACCTGCATCCGGGCGAGCCGGTCACCAGCCAGACCTACGACTGGCGGACACCACCGGCCAACGCGACGCGGCTGCCGCGGACCCTGGTCGAGGCGATCGACGCGTTCGCCGATGACCCGCTCGTGCACCAGACATTCGCGCCGCAGTTCATTTCCGATTACGTCACCATGAAGAACGAGGAGTGGGACGCCTACCACGCCGAAGTCACCGACTGGGAACGATCGCGGTACCTGCTCAATCTATGACCGGAATCGATATCTCAGACCAGCACCGATATCTCTGACCAGCACCGATCTTCACTCGCTTTCCACAGCCGGAAACAATCGCGGATGGGCGCCCTTTCCGGGCCCATCGAGGTAACCTCTGATCGGGTGACCGAAAGAGGTGCTGAGTGGCTTACCGTGCTGCCGATCCCGCGGTACAAGATACTGGTTTCCGCAGTTTCTTCCGGCCTGATCACGGCGTGGTTCCCGTCGCCGTTGCCGCGATCGGCACCTTGCTACTTACCACGGCCATAGCACAGCCGTTTGCTCCCCGAACAAGAAATCCAATTAATGAGGTACTCGTCTACGGGGGCGTAACCCCGATGGGCGGGGTGTGGAAGGCGGTGATCGTCGCCGTCCTTGTCACCGCCAGCATGCTGGCGGTTTTTTATGCCTGGCGCAACATCACGATCCCGGTCGGCCTGCTCATCATCATTGTCGGCACCGGTGCCCTGCTGATAAACCTGCTCGTTTACCATCCGGCCTTTTCGCTGCTCGATGTCATGACCTCGCGCGACTACTGGGCCGGGTATTCCTCGCTGGCCGTGCTGCCGTTCTTCTCCTGTGCGGCGGCGGTCTGGCTGGCCAGCGCGCGCGGTCCGCGCGGTCACCGCTTGGCCAGCGGTGTCCTGATAGCGGCGGGCGCCTTCGGTTACCTGGAGTACCTGCAGCTACTCGACCAATTCCTGCTCGACCGGCTGCCGGCCGCCCCGGGCCCTGGCCGGGCCATTTTCATCGGCATGGTCGGGTCGGGGGTGGTGCTGATCGCCGGGGTGATCGCACGCGCGGAGAACCGCGCCGGCCGTCCCGCCCGGTCAGGGCCGGCTGATCTGGCCGCCGATCGCGGCGGCCACGGCAGCGTCCTGATCGCCCAGGTGGCCGCGCTCGCCGCGGTCATCACGGTCGCGGTCAGCACCTTCTACGAGTACGTGTTCTACACCCGGCCGTCGGCCCCGTTGAGCTGGGTCCTCAGCGTCGCCGCGAACTTCACGCTGACGGTCGCCGCCCCGGTGGTCCTCGCGCTTGGCGCCAGCCTCACCGTGGCGGGCCGACGGGATCCCGACCGGCCCTTCGCGGCCGGCGTGCTGATCACCGGCGGCATCCTCACCCTCCTCTACTTCAGCTACTCGCACCTGTTCGGGTGGCTGATCTCGCTGCGCGGTTCTTACGGGTGGGCGCTAAGCGGCGATGACATTGGCGTCGGCGCTGGCCTGCTGATGGCCCTGGCCGGGATCGCTCTGCTGTTCGGCGGCCGGAACCTGGCAACGGAACCGGCCTCGCTCACTGCCTTTCCGGCGGCCGCGCGGCAAGGCCAAGCGCGGTCAGAGACGACGCGCTATCTGTGCACCGCTCCGCACCTCGACGACCGCTATGCCCGCCGGGTGGTCGACGAGGTCGTGATGGACCCGCACCGCGCGGTCGTCCCCTCGCTTGGCATCGACATGGGAATCGTGCTCAGGCACTGTTTCGCCGCCCGGCGGCGGCAGAACGTCAGGGACGGCCTGATCGCGGCGATCCTGATCGCCGCGCTGCCGGTCGTCCTCGATTACCGCCGCCTGCCCGGCCTGCGGGTGGTGCTCATCCTGATAGTGCTGGCCGGCCTGGTCGCGTTCGCCGACCGCTGGATCAGCCGCTACCGGATCACCCGCCGGCTCACCAGGGAGACGTTCGGTGGCGATGACGGCCCGTCGGTCACCGCCGCCGAGAGTGCGCAGGTCGCCCAGGCGCTAGCGGCCCAGGAGGGCGACATCAGCGTGTACGGGACCTACCAGCCGTTCGTCGGCAGCGGTTTCTCCCGCGGCGGCTGGTCGTTCGCGATCAACCTGGCGCGGGGCAAGGAGACCGCGGTCGGCCAGGTCCGCCTTGAGCCGCTCTCCTTCGAGGTCGAGGAGTTCTACCGGGAAGTGGAGCGCGACCTCACGGCGTCCGGCCTTGACGGCCTGACGGTCGAGAACCGCCTGCTGGTAGACGGCCAGCACCTAAGAGACGACAGAAGGTTCCTCCCGGACGCCGAGGGACGGCCGGTTACCGAGATCAGCGCCGATAAGCTGCTGCAGTTCACGCGTGAGCCGGAGCCGGTGAACCGTCCTTACCAATGCATTCGCCTGCAGGCATGGGACGGGGACCTGATCCTTTCTGTCTTCGTCAACTTCACTAAGCGCGGTACTGTACTGCTGGCCGAGGTCCAGCATTACCTGCTGGCGCCGCTGCAGCCCGAATACCGGCAAGCCGACCGGCTGGCCTCATGGTCGCTGGGGCAGCGGTTGCGCACCGAACTCCGCAGTGCGCCACGGGCGGTTACCGCGACGATGATACGGGCGCCTTTCCGGATTTCCCGCTTGGTGCTGAGAACGGGCCTGGGCTGGCACACCGAGCGCGCCGCTCTCCGCCGGATCAAGACCGACCCTGAATACAATTTCGGCGCGACGACAAGCGTCCGCGAGCTTGCCCAGGCGCGGCATTACCGGCGATACTTCCAGCAGGTCGATCGTGACCTGAACACAAAGTTCATCGACCGTCAGGTGCTTGACACCATCGTGGATTTCCTCGATGCGCGCAATATCGATGTATCCCAGTTCCAGGAGCAGCGGTCGATGATCCTCAACAACGGGCTGCTGGTCTCTGGCGGGGAGTTCAAGGCGGGCAGCGTCGCGGTGGGGGAGCAGGCGCGGGCGGGGACGACCCAGTTCACCCAGGGCGTTCAGTCGCTCTTGAGGCAAGGCGGCGAGCAGTGACACGGGAACCCGAGCAGGGGCGCATCGTCATCAGCGGCGGCAACGTGCACATCGGGGCGCTGGCCCAGGGACCGGGCGCCCGCGCCTCGCAGGTGGTCAGCCAGCAGGCCGCTGACGCTGAGGCCGCCGCCCGCCGCGACGAGCTCGCCGATCTCATGCGCGACCTGCTCGACGCGATCCGCGACCACGCGGGCGAACTGGCCGACGACGCGAGTGTGCAGGTGACCGCCGAGGAAGCGGCCGCCGAGATCAGCAAGCCCAGCCCCGACATCCCCCGCTTCCGCCAACTGCTCAGCAAGCTCGCGATCGCCGCCGGCCCCGTCTCCGAGATCGCCGCCGCGATCATCACCGTGGAACGGGCGATCACCGGGACGCTCTGAGCTCCAGGCCGGAAGAGCGCGCCGGGCCGCACATTGCTCCGCGCCTTCCCGCAGGCCCGCGCCCTAGGCCCTCACCTGGAATGCTGATAGGTCACTAGTTTTATAGTTTTGATACTTACGAAACTATTTGGCTGAGGGGCGATCGGGTGACAAGCACGGAAGAGACGGCCACGTCGGGCGATGCGGACGGCCGCGCGGGCTCCCGGTTCGAGTCCGGCGCACGAGTGGACGAGCTGCTCCGCGGCGTCGGCTACCTGCCGGACAGCAAGATCGCGACGGTGGTGCACCTCGGCGACCGGCTGGGCAAGCCCGTGCTGGTGGAGGGCCCGGCCGGGACGGGCAAAACCGAACTGGCCAAGTCGGTGGCCGCGATGACCGGGGCGCGGCTGATCAGGCTGCAGTGCTATGAGGGCATGGACGAGGCGAAGGCGCTGTATGAGTGGGACTACCGCAAGCAGCTGCTGGCCATCCAGCTGCACACGGCCGACGCTGGCAGCCTGTTCGCCGAGGATTTCCTGCTTACCAGGCCGCTGCTTGAGGCGATCCGGGCGACCGAGCCGGTCGTCTTGCTGGTGGACGAGGTCGACCGGCTCGACGTTGAGGCGGAGGCGCTGCTGCTCGAGGTGCTATCGGACTACCAGGTTTCCATTCCGGAACTCGGCACGGTGTCCGCGCGGCAGGTGCCGATGGTCTTCCTGACCTCCAATGGCAGCCGCGAGCTGTCGGAGGCGCTCAAGCGCCGCTGCCTGTACCTGCACATCGACTACCCCACGGTCGAGCGTGAACGGGAGATCGTGCTGGCCCGGGTGCCCGGCATCTCAGCGGCCCTGGCGACCCAGCTCGCCCAGGTCATCAGGTCGCTGCGGCTGCTCGACCTGAAGAAGAAGCCATCGGTGTCCATCAGGTCGCTGCGGCTGCTCGACCTGAAGAAGAAGCCATCGGTGTCGGAGACGCTTGACTGGGCGCGGACCCTGCTCGTGCTCGGGGCGGGCGAGATCGACAGTGAGCTTATCGAGCAGACCATGCCGGTGCTGCTCAAGAACCAGGCCGATATCGAGCTCGCGCTGAAGAAGCTGGGCGATCAGGGCCGATGATCGCGGCGGTCGAGGGGCTCGTCGCCGAGCTGAGGCTGGTCGGCATCCCGGTCTCGGCATCGGAGTACATCGACGCGCTGTCGGCGCTGCGGTTCGTCGACCTGGGCGACCGGGCCGAGGTCAAGACGGCGATCGGCGCGGCCGTGGTCAAGGACGCACAGCACGAGAGCGCCTACTCGATGGTGTTCGACCTGTATTTCGCCGGCCGCAGCCTCGACCGGGCGGACGGCGGTGCCGGCGACCGTGACGCGGGGGCGAAGCCGGGCAGGGAGGGCGGCCCGGCCGGCCAGGGTGACGTAGGCGGGGGCGGACAGGGCGGCGGCGTGCTCGGCTCGGCCGACGACGATGCGCTCACCGGGCTGCTGCTGAGAGCGCTCGAGGCGAACGACCCCGCGCTGCTGCGCGCGCTCGCCGCCGCCGTGGTGACCAGGTACGCGGGCAT
>JBEKEK010000189.1:0-14727 GCA_050013875.1 Trebonia sp.
CCCTCGGCGGTGTCGTCCTCGTACTGGCACGCCTGCCGTTGCCGGTTTCCCGGGACTCACCGGATCCTCAGCCGCGAACGCCGGGCACCGGGCAATCGCCGAACGCTCACGCCACGGCGGCAGCCCCGCACCCCGACCGGTGGGGCCTGGCTGGCCGCGGTCAGAGCGCTGCGTCCGCGGGCCGCCGAGCCTAAGCTCTACGGCAGGCGAGACCGTGAACGGGAGGGGTCGTGACGGCGAACGCGGGCGGGCCGCATGTGGCGCGGGCTCTTGAGGATCTGCCGGAGGAAGTGTGGCAGGAAGCGGCCGAGATCGCCGGGACGGGGCCGGGCCTCAGCTTCCGGCGGCGGGTCGAGGAAGACCTCGAGACGGCCGGCCTGGACACCTACGGCACCCTCGAACAGTCGCCGTTGCTGCGCTTCCTTTCGCGTTACCCGGTCACGCCGTACACCTACCGGGTGTCCGGGCTGGTAGCACGCGGGGAGCGGCCCGACCCGGCCAAGCTGGCTGACTTGGCGCTCCAGCAGGGATGCCGCGTCACCATCAACCTCTGCGCCGAGATGGACGATGGTGACGCCCCGGCGATCACGGCGGCGGGGCTGGCCGGTGCGCTTCAGACCAGCCACGTCCCGGTCACCGACATGGAGCCGCCGGCCGTCGAGCAGGCGGTCGAGCTCCTGGACCTGTTGTCCGGGCCAGGCGCGGATCTGACTTACGTGCATTGCGAGGCCGGCAAGGGACGCACCGGGGTAACGATCGCCTGCTACCGGATGGCGGTCACCGGCTGGAACGTCGTGGACGCGCTCACCGAGGCGGCGAACTTCGGCTGCTTCGTGCCGGGACAGCTGGCGTTCATCCGCGAATTCAGCGACCTGCTGGCTGGCTCTGGCATCGGCCGGTACCCGCTGCTGCCGCCCGGCTCGGTCAAACCGACGCCGGAGCAGCTGACGGCGACCATCCGCACCGCCGCCGCTGTCCCGGGCCCAGCTGCCAGGCCAGCCGGGCACTGGTAGCTGCTGCCCGGCACGGCTACCAGGGCAGGCTGGAGCTGGTCCAGTGGGACAGGGTGTCGATGTCCTCCATCTTGTTGACGTGCCGTGGCGGCGTCGCGAACGTCGCGTAGGGCCGCACCCTGATCACGACTCGCTCCTCTTCCCGCGCCATCTCCGCTATCTGGCGCCGCCGCTCGTCGGGGACCGGCTCGCCCGCCATCAGCTCGATCACCCGGCGCAGCATATCGGCTGACTGCTCGGGGTCCCGTTCGATGACCGCGGTGCCGTACACCTGCAGGTAGGACGGCGGCCACTGCTCATCGAGCACGCAGAGGCTGACATGCGGGTCCCGGCCGACGGCCTTCGCCTTGCTGCGCGCGTCCATGGTGGAGATGAGGATGTCGTCGCCGTCCATGACGTAGTAGACCACCGTCATCGCCGGGCCGTCGTTACGCCGGGCGTAACCGAAGATGCAGGTCCGGTGATCCCGCACGAACTGCCGACGCTTCTCCGCTTCCATCTGCGGCCCTCCAGTTAGCTGCTGCGCGCGCCCCCCAGGGGGAATGGGGGGCGGGAGCCCCCCATGCTAGTGGGAGATTCGGGCGCGCCCGGCAAGACGTTACTCGTGTTGTGCTCCGCGATGAGGCGGAGGGCGGCCGCCCGGTCCCGCCGCTCCAGCGCGTCGACGATGGCCCCGTGCAAGGCGAGCCGCGACGCGACGTACGCTTCCAGCGGCTCCTCGCTGGCCGGGAGCACGGCCAGGGTGTGCGACTCGATCTGCTCGAGCAGGCTGCCGTAGAGCGAGCGCAGCATCGCATGCGGGCTGATCGCGGCGATGCGCGCGTGCAGTGACCAGTTGGCGTGGATGAAGCCGATGGAATCCTGCCGTTTCACCGCCAGGTGCATGTCGGCGAGGAACTCGCGCAGTTCGGCGATGTCGGCCGGGGACGCGTGCCAGAGCGCGTCCTCGATCAGCAGCGGGTCGAGCGCGTCGCGGATCCGCACCGCCTCGGCGACCGGCGTATCGGCCGCGTCCAGCGCGAGCACGGAGTTGCCGAGGCGCACCATCAGCGACTGCGCGGCCGCGAACACGCCGCCGCCGGGACCGGGGCGGACGGAGATGATCCCGCGCGACTGCGCGATCCTGATCGCCTCGTTGAACGTCCCGACCGATACCTCGCACTGGCTCCGCAGCTCTTCCTTCGAGCCGAGCCGGTCCCCCGGTCCGGCGGCGTTGGCGATGGCGATGAGCTGCGCGGCGGCGCTCTCGGCGCGGGGCTGCCGGGCGGCCGGGCGGCCGACGGCGGACTGCTGCTGCCGGTGCCAGTCCTGCGGGCGCAGCGCGGGGACGTCGAAGCCGGCCTCACCAGGCTGCACGCTCATCCTGCCTCCTCCGCGACCGGGATCGTTGCCCCCGCCGGTGATCCCGGCGCTCCGAGATCCTCATAAAGAATATGACTATAGGTCTTGACATGGCTAGTAGGCAGACGCAGGATCTACATAATCATCATGAGGAATTGGAGTGATGATGATCGATCAGCAGGGGTTCCGTCAGCTCATGGCCGGTGTCTGCGCCCCCGTCACCGTGGTGACCACCATCGTGGACGGGGTGCCCTACGGCTCCACCGTCAGCTCGCTCGCGTCGCTGTCGCTTGACCCGCCGCTGGTCAGCGTGGCGTTCGACCGCGCGTCGACCCTCCTGGCCCGGATCCAGCAGGCGGGCGAATTCGGTGTCAACGTCCTCAGCCACGCGCAGGACGACCTGGCGAGGAACTTCGCCGTCGCCAGGGCCGACAAGTTCAGCGGCACGCAATGGTTCACCGACGACGGTCTGCCCCGGCTGCCCGACACGGCCGGCTGGATGGCCTGCGAGCTGAACCACGCCGTCCAGGGCGGTGACCACCTGCTGCTGTTCGGGCTGGTGCGCGCGGCCAGCAGCCGCCGTGACCTGCCGCCGCTGGTCTACGCGCACAAGACGTACGGCACCCACTCGCGCTTCGAGCAGCGCCCGCGGCCCGCTATCGCCGACTTGATCGCCGCCTGCGCGCGCTGACCCGTCCCGACCCGGACCTACCCGTTCTCGACCCAGTCCCTAAACGTTCAAGGAGGAACCATGACCAGTGTTACCGATCGGACCACCGATGCGGGCATCCCGTCCGATGCCGACCTGGTGGCCAGGGTGCGGGAGCTGCAGCCGCTGCTCCGCGAGAACGCCGCCCGCGGCGAGCAGGACCGGCGGGTCGCGCAGGAGAGCATCGACGCGCTGACCGCCGCCGGTGTGTTCAAGATCGCGCAGCCGAAACGGTACGGCGGCTACCAGACCTCGATGCGCACCATGCTTGACGTTTCGGCGGCGGTGGGCGAGGCCGACGGCGGCACCTCCTGGGCCGTGACCTTGCTCAACGTGTGCAGCTGGCTCACCGGCCTGTTCCCGCGGCAGGCGCAGGACGACGTGTGGGGCGACGATCCAGGGGCGCTGGTGTGCGGGGTGCTCGCGCCGACCGCGGAAACCCGGCGGGTGGAGGGCGGCCTGCGGGTGACCGGCCGCTGGTACTACGCCTCGGGTTCGTGGCACGCGAGCTGGGCGGTGCTCGGCATCCCGGTCACCGATGACGCGGGCGAGGTCGTCGACCAGGCCACGGCCCTGATCCCGCTCAGCGACCTGGAGTACGAGGAGACCTGGTTCGTCGCCGGGATGAAGTCGACCGGGAGCAACTGCCTGATCGCCAAGGACGTCTTCGTCCCCGACCACCGGATCATGTCCGTTCCCGCCGCGATCGAGGGGAACTACGGCACCGAGCTGACCGACGAGACGCTGTACCGGTCCGCCCTGGTCCCCATCCTGGCCCTGGTGCTGGCCGGCCCGCAGCTCGGCATGGGCCGGGAGGCGCTGCGGATCGTCACCGAGAAGGCACCGAGGAAGCCGATCTCGTACACCTTCTACACCGCGCAGACGGACTCGGTCGCCTTCCAGCTCCAGCTGGCGGAGGCCGCGCTGATGATCGACACCGCGCACCTGCACGCCTACCGCGCCGCCGACGACATCGACCGGGCCGCCGCCGACGGCGTCTACCCCGACTTCCTGGCCCGTGCCCGGGTCCGGGCCGACACCGGCTGGGCGATCGAGCACATCACCAAGGCGATCGACACCCTGCTGTCCGCGCACGGCGCGGCCAGCTTCGCCGAGGCGAGCTCGCTGCAGCGGCTCTGGCGCGACTCCACAGTGGCCGCGCGGCACGCGGTCATCCTCCCGATCGTCGGGTACGAGGTCTACGGCAAGGCACTGCTCGGCCGCGAGGACCACATCACCCCGCTGGTCTGATGGAAGGAAGGGCTGGTCTGATGGAAGTGAGAGCACAATGCCCCTGCATCGCCTGACGTCCGTCACCATGGGCGTGCCCAACGTCGCGGAGACCTCCGCGTACTACCGCGAGTTCGGCCTCTCCCCCGCCGAGGACGGCTGGTTCGCCGCCCGCGACGCCGGCCGCCAGCTGCGCATCGTGCACGCGCCCACCCGCCGCCTGGTCGAGCTGCACATCGGCGTGGACGACCCCGATGACCTCGACCGGGCGGCGGGCAACCTGCACCGCCTCGGCATCGAGGTGCGCCGCGGTCCCGGCTTCATCAGCGCGGCCGAGAAGGCGACCGGCGCCGTCGCCTACCTCGAGATCGCGGACCGCTTCGAGCAGGAACCGGTGGCGGCCGCGCGCTACAACGGGCCCGGCCGGTACGAACGGGCCGGGCAGCGGGCACCCGGCGTGGTCAGCACCGAGAAGGTCAGGCCGCGCAAACTCGGGCACGCGGTGCTCGGCTCGACCGACTTCGAGGGCACCCAGGCGTTCTTCGTCGCGGGCCTCGGATTCAAGGTGAGCGACTACATCAAGGGCGTCGGCGCGTTCATGCGCTGCTCCACCGATCACCACAACGTGCTGGTGCTGGCCGCGCCGGTCTCGTTCCTGCACCACACCTCCTGGCAGGTCGACGACATCGACGAGGTCGGCCGGGGCGCGCACAAGATGCTCGAAGACCACCCGGAACGGCACGTCTGGGGCCTGGGCCGGCACTACGGCGGGTCCAACTTCTTCTGGTACCTGAAGGACCCGGCGGGCAACTTCAGCGAGTACTACAGCGACATGGACTGCATCATCGACGACCAGCTGTGGACGCCGGAGGATCTCGAGGGCGCCCGCGGTCTGTACTCCTGGGGCCCGCCCCCGCCGCCGTCATTCCTGCACCCGGACGACCTCGCGGCGATGATGACCGGAGCGCACAGCGGGTGACGACGACAGGAGGGGACACCATGACGCGATCGTCAACGCCGCTGATCGACGTGCACGCTCACTTCGTGACCGATGACCACGTGGCGGCGGCGATCGCGTCCGGCCGCCGCAACCCGGACGGCATGCCGGGCTGGCCATCGTGGGACGCCGAGCAGAACCTCCAGCTGATGGACTCCTGGGGTGTGGGCGCGGCGGTGCTCTCGGTCTCGTCGCCGGGCACTCACTTCGGTGACGACGCGGCCGCCCGGACACTGTCGCGGCAGGTCAACGAGTTCGGCGCGGCGGTCGCACGGAAGTACCCGAGCCGGTTCGGGCACTTCGCGTCGCTGCCGCTGCCCGACGTGGCGGGCAGCCTCGAGGAGCTGCGCTACGCGCTCGACGAGCTAGGCAGCGACGGCGTCACCGTCGAGTCGAACGCGCACGGCAGCTATCTCGGCGACGAGTCGTTCGAGCCGGTCTGGGCCGAGCTCAGCCGGCGGCAGGCGGTCGTCTTCGTCCACCCGACCTCGCCGGCCTGCGCCGACACCATCTGCCTGGGCCGCCCGGCCCCGATGATGGAGTTCATATTTGACACCTCCCGGACGGTCAGCGACCTGGTGTTCCGCGGGGTGTTCGCGCGGCACCCGGGGATCGAATGGATCTTCACCCACGGCGGCGGCGCCCTGCCGCTGCTGGCCGACCGCCTTGAGCTGTTCCGGTCGGCCTTCGCGGCCGCGGCCGGGTCGACGTTCGGGTCAAGTGAGGCGCCCACCGTGCAGGCGCAGCTGCGGCGGCTGTGGTTCGACATGGCCGGGACACCTTTCCCGAACCAGGTCCCCGCCCTGGTCAAGGCGTTCGGCAGCGACCGGGTGCTGTACGGCAGCGACTACTGCTGGACGCCCGCGCCCGGCGTGACCGCGCAGCTCGCCTCGGTCGACGCCGCGTCTGGTGACGCCGCTGGCGGTACCGACTGGCGCGCGCTGACCGCCGCCAACGCGGCCAGGCTGTTCCCCCGTTTCGGCGGCTGACTGCCCCATTAGCTGCCGGCGGTGGCCGACGGCTTCCAGCCGAGCGCGGGCGCCACCTCGGTCGCGATGAGCTCGAGCGCGCGGATGGCGGCGTCCTGGTCGGGCACGGCCGGGTTGAACTGCGTAATCAAGTCCGTCGCGACCGGCATCACCTTTTCCTGCCGCAGCGCCTCGATGATCTCGTCGGGGTGGCCGTAGAAGGAGTGGAACCGGCGCAGCGCCTCCAACTGGTCGATGCCCTCGGGGAACGCCCCGCGCAGGGCGAACCGCTGGGCGGCCGACAGCACGTCCGCGCCGATCTGGTCGAGCGCGGTCTTCCTGTCCTTGGCCGGGAACACGAACCGGGACAGCCCGATCCGCGGTGCCCGCTGCTCGCGCCAGGCCTCCAGATAGGTGTCTGCCCAGGGCCGCTGCACCTCGTCGGTCGGCTCCTGGTAGCCGTAGGTGGCCCGGTTGAGCAGCAAGTTGGAGCCGCCGGCGGCGGCGTACGTGGCGCCGGGCGCGCTGAAGACCGCCTGCCAGATCCGGTCGGTGAAATCACCGGCCGGCGGCTGGATGGTGAACTCGGTGCCGGCCACCGGTTTGTTGGCCAGCGCGTTGCGCAGCACGGCAAGGTTTTCGCTGGTCAGCTCGCGCTTGCGGGTGACGTCCCGGCCGAAGGCGGCGTACTCCAGGTCGCTGCCGCCGCTGCCGACGCCGATCTCGACCCGGCCGCCGCTGAGCAGGTCGACGACGGAGAGGTCCTCGGCCAGCCGGACCGGGTTCTCAAGCGGCAGGATCGTGATCGCGGTGGAGAGCCGGATCCGCTTGGTGCGCGCGGCCGCGTGCGCCAGGAAGGTCCACGGTGACGGCAGCCCGCCGCCGCCGAGCGGGGCATGGTGCTGCGCCACCCAGCCCACGTCGAAGCCGAGCTCATCGGCGACGACGAACAGTTCCTGCGCGTTGCGGTAGGCGGCGGCGGGGTCGCCCCGGCCCTGGACGTGGGTGAGGAAGCCGAGCCGGAAGCGCGGCTTGGCTGGCTGGTCGGTCATGTGCCTTTGCCTTTCACGAGCGGGTCATAAGCGGGTGTGGCGGTTGACGGGGAACGGCAGGCCGAGGCAGTCGCGCAGGGTGTCGCCCTCGCTGGTCAGCCGCTGACGGCAGCGTGGGTCGGGTCCTGCTGGCGGACCAGCTTGATGATCTTGGCGTAGTCGGCCGCGTCGTCTTCCGGGTCGTAACCGCGGATGAGCAGCGTGGTCACACCGATGGCGACGTAGTCCAGCAGCGCCTCGGCGATCTGCTGGTAGCTGCCGACCAGCGCGGTCGCGTTGCCGCCGGCGGTCGGCGTCTTGGCCAGCGGTGTCCATAGCCGCTTGTCGTGGATCTCCGACTGGTCGGCGAAGTCGGCCAGCCGCTGCGAGCCCAGCGAACCGCGGGAGCTGAAGGTCGCCACCGGTCCGCCCTTGGCCAGTTCGGCCTCGAGGATCCGGTGGGCGCGGTCCCAGGCGGCTTCCTCGGTGGCGGCCGCGATCGGGCGGGTGCTGACGGAGAACCGGTTGATCGACCGCCCGGCTTTTTCCGCGGACTCCCGCACCGCGGCGATCCGCTCGGCGATGGCCGCCAGCGGCTCGCCCCAGAAGGCGTAGACGTCGGCCTGCCGGCCGCCGACCCTGACCGCGTCGGCCGACGCCCCGGCGAAGTACACCGGCAGCGCCCCGCCCTCCGGCCGGACCGCCGACAGCGCCCCCTTGACCTGGTAGAACTCGCCGTCGTAGTCGAACGGGGTGGCCGACGACCATTCCCGCTTCACGATGTCGAGGAACTCGTCCGAGCGCCGGTAGCGGGCCGCCTTGTCGGAGAAATCGCCGTCCCGCGCCTGGTCGGCGTTGTCACCGCCGCTGATGATGTGCATCGCGACCCGGCCCGGGTGGAACGCCTCGAGGGTGGCGTACTGGCGGGCGGCGACGGTCGGCGCGACGAACCCGGGCCGGTGCGCGAGCAGCACCCCGAGCCTGCTGGTCGCGTTGAGCACGGTGTCGGCCACCGTGAACCCGTCGGGCGCGCTCGAGGAGTGGCCGACAAGCAGCCGGTCGAACCCGGCTTCCTCGTGCAGGCGTGCCATCCGGGCCGGGTAGCCGGAGTCGTACCCGCCCGGCCGGAAGTTGGCCGCGGAGCCGTTGACCAGCGACCCGATGAATTCGATTGGCATGCGGCTTCCCCTATACTCGCCCAAACAGGTAGGTATACTCGACAATAGGTTCAGTGCGCCTCCAAGAGCAAGCACCGCCAGAGTTAAGGGGCACATCGCGATGACCGACCGTCCAGCGCCTTCCGTCACCCGCCTACTCGCCGAGCTGCACGCCTTCCGCGTCGCCCACCTGGCCCCCGAGGCGCTCCAGGCCAACATCGACCAGCGGCGGCACCTGGAGGAGACCGCCGACCGCGCCGCCTGGGTCAAGCCGGGCGACGTGATCGAGCCGTTCGTCCTCCCTGAGGTCCTCGGCGGCACCGTCGACCTGGCCGAGCTGCTCACGGCGGGCCCGGTCGTGCTGCTGTTCTTCCGCTTCGCGAACTGCCCCGCGTGCAACATCTCGCTCCGCCACTACCAGCAGGAGCTGTACCCGGCGCTGGCCGGGCTCGGCGCCACCCTGGTCGCGGTCAGCCCGCAGGTGCCGGAGAAGCTGGCCGCGATCAGGAACCGCTTCGGCTTCGGCTTCCCGGTCGCGTCCGACCGCGACTACCAGCTGACCCGCAGCCTCGGCATCACCTTCACCGCCAGCCCGGAGCAGCAGGAACGCGACCGGGCCAAGGGCGGCGGGCTGGCGGCCGAACTCGGCACCGGCCAGTGGGAGCTGCCCTACCCCACGATCGTCGTGCTTGACTCCCGCGGCGTGGTCACGTTCGCCGACGTGCACCCGGACTGGCTGGTGCGGACCGAGGCTCCGGTGGTCATCGACGCCGTCCGCGCCCTGGTCCAGGTCCCGGCCTGACCGCGGGCGCCCCTCTCGCACCTAGGCGGCGTCCGTCAAAGGCTGTCCCGGCGGTCGATTTCGAAGGCGAGGCTCAGTTCGGCTATGCCGCGGGGATCAGACAGGGAGCGTCCGGTGAGCTGCTCGAGCCGGCGTATCCGGTGCCGAACCGTGTTGGGGTGGCAGAACAGGACGCTGGCCGCGTCGCCGGCCGAGCCGCCATTGTCGAGCCAGGCGCCGAGGGTCGAGAGCAGGACCGGCCGCTGAACTGCCGGGATCTGGTCGAGGCCGGCCAGAATGCTGCTGGCGATGCGCCGCATCACCTCCGGGTCACTGCCCGCCGCGACGGCGAGCAGGTCGCGGTCGAAGACCGTTACCTGCTGAGCGGCAAATGCGCTGCGCAGCGCGATTCTGGCCAGCCGCAGATTCAGAGCGGTATGCCGGAGATCGTCGTAGCACGGGCTGACCCCGACCAGGCCCGAGCTGAGCGAGCGCAGGGAATCAGCCAGGCGGATAAGGTGCGGCCGTGGGCCGGGCAGCCATGCGATCCCGACCTCGGCATCGTGCAGGAGGCGCCACGCCGAGATTACCCCGATGCGTCTGAGCGCCGCCTCCGCCTGCGGGAGCGCATGCCGTCCGGGGCCTGATACCTGCGCGGCGATAACGACGTAGCTGCCCCGCAGCGGAATCCGCAGGATGTCCGCCGCCTCCCAGAGGTTGGCCTCATCCACCCTGCCTTCCAGCAGCGCCTGGACCACGGCCGAACGTTCCTCCTCGCGGCTGAGAACCTGGAAGGTGAGCTCCTCCCGGTAGCCGTCGGCCATCTCCTGGGTGAAGGTGTCCAGGGCGAGCCACATCTCGGAGGCGGCGCGGAGCGTGACGTCGGCAGGCACCGCGTTGCGCGAGGCGGCGGCGGCGAGACATTCCCATAGGTACCGGGCCGCGACCCGGTAGGCCGCCATCACGGCGGCCAGCGGCAGGCCGGCCTGCGCGCGGCGTCTCCCGTTCTCGCGTGATTCCGGCGACGCGACCGCCGGAGCGCGCCCGATGGGCCCGAAGACGAAGCCGATGTTGTCCAGGCAGGTCCGGCGCAGCTCCTCGTCGCTGATCACCGTGCCGGTGCCATAGACCGGCACGGCTGCCCTGATCCGCGTGGCCATCCCATCGGCCAACTCGCCCGCCCGCTCCCTCAGCTCTGCGCCGAGCAGCGCGAGCCCGGCGCTAGCGTCATCCGTCGGTTGTTCCACAGGACAATATTAGATCCGGAGAGCGGACTATATCGCCACCTAACGACCATTCATAGCCAGTGGATTGTCCTATGGAACAATCTATGCCCGGTTACCGTGCCTCGCCGGACATCGACTTCCGGCGGGCAGCCCGAAAGGATGGCAGAAGTCCGACAGTCCGCCCGTCGCCTACGCGGCACGGCGGATACCCCGACTCCCATCCCGAATGGCGGTATTTTCAATGAGCCTCGGCACCAGCGAGAAGCACGAC
Organism: Trebonia sp.; assembly: GCA_050013875.1. Lineage (GTDB taxonomy): Bacteria > Actinomycetota > Actinomycetes > Streptosporangiales > Streptosporangiaceae > Trebonia. The sequence continues at coordinate 10,725 of JBEKEK010000189.1, forward strand.
ATCAGCCGGGCCAACGCGGCCGGCCTGCCTCCGGTGGTCTTCGTTCACGGCCTGTGGATGCTCGCCTCAAGCTGGCAGCCATGGCGCACGTTCTTTGAGGAGAACGGCTACGCCACCGTCGCCCCCGGCTGGCCCGATGACCCGGCGACCGTGGACGAGGCCCGGGCCAACCCGCGGGTCTTCGCGGGCAAGAGCGTTGGGCAGGTGACCAGCCACATGGCCGAAGCCATCGGCGCGCTGCGGCGCAAGCCAGTTATCATCGGGCACTCCTTCGGGGGCCTGATCACCCAGCAGCTCGCCGGCCAAGGCCTGGGCATCGCGTCGGTCGCGATCGACTCGGCCCCGTTCCGCGGGGTACTGCCGCTGCCAGTGTCCGCGCTCCGCTCGGCCATGCCGGTCATCGGCAACCCGGCCAACTACCGGCGGGCGGTCATGCTCACCTACGAGCAGTTCCGCTACTCCTTCGCCAACGCGGTCAGCGAGAACGAGGCCCGCCGGCTGTATGACGTCTACCCCGTCCCGGGCTCTGGGATCCCGCTCTTCCAGGCCGCGGCCGCCAACGTCAACCCGTTCACCGAGATCAAGGTGGACACCAGGAACCCGGAGCGCGGTCCCCTGCTGATCGTCACCGGCGAGAAGGACCACATCGCCCCGCACGCCATCGCCGCCGCCTCCTACAGAAAGCAGCAACGCAATCGCGCCGCCACTCAGATCCGGGAGATCCCGGGCCGCGGTCACTCACTGGTCTTCGACAGCGGCTGGCAAGACGTCGCCGAAACAGCTCTGGCGTTCCTCAAGAGCATCGGTCAGGCTGGGTAGACGTTGGGCAGGCCGAGGTAGGGGAAGTCGGGCCTGCAGGTCGTCGTGTGGCTTGAGGCCGTCGGAGGTGACCTTGTCGCGGGTCAGCCAGGCGAAGCGGGCGCTGAAGACGTCATCGGGCAGGGCGCGGCCATTCGGGTAGGCGGCTGGCCTCCTGTGGTCGAAGCGGAGGATGTCGGGCAGCACGGTGAGGGCGACCGCCCTGGCCTCATCGGGCGGGTACCCGTTGTCTTCCAGTGCGACCGAGAAGCGCCCAGGCACTTCGCCTCGTCGTCGCAGGGCTGGCTGGCGTTGTAGTCGTCTTTGGCGTCGTTCGGGTTGATGAAGGGGTTGATGGTCGGATGACCGCCCCGGTCAACCTGCACGAGCAAGCCGTCGCGGCGGACGCTGACCGTTGCCCATACGCCGATCTCCGGCTCCCACCCGAGCATGTCGCTGGGCACCTCGAGCGCGATGGAGGGGATGTTCCGGTTCGCGAACGCGTCCTGCCCGATCCGCTGGAAGCCGTGAAAGGCACCGTCCGCGTCGGCGACGAACGGGTCACCGCGCACACCGATGAACAGCCGGGCCGGGCCGGCCTTGACCGGCTTGGCGGTGGCGTCGAAGCCGACCGGGGTATCGGCGATCCGGTAGTCACGGGGGAACCTGAGATCGGCTGCGCTCTAGGGGTTAGACATGGTCCCTCCTTGCGGCTGGCGACCGGGCCTGCCTAGTCCGGAAGGAGGCCCGGTCCTGCCCATGCTCGCTTTCCGTGACAGCGCCTCGCGCCCGTCAAAATCCCTGGTCGAGGGCGCCTAGAGATTGGCCTGGGCGCCCGGCTCGAGGGTCAGCTCGCCGTCGTCGCGGTCGTAGTCGTAGAGCTCGGCGTAGCGGCCCCAGTCGATCGCGGTCTCCAGCTGGTTGCGGGCCTCGGTGGCGCTGAAGCCTCGGCGGAGCAGGTCGAGGAAGAATCCCTCGCGCAGGGTGTGGTCGTCGGTCGCGGCCAGGGCCTGCACGATCGCGCGGACCAGCGGGGCGCGGTGGGCGGCGAACCGGGCGAACATCTGCTTGCTGGTGAGGATGTCGGCGGCGGACAGCTCCCTGCCTTGGCCGGTGATGGCGATGCGGGGGCCGTCCACCTTGGCCAGGCCAAGCATCACGGCGGCGTCGACCAGGGGCAGCAGGTCGTCGATCTCGAAGTTGAGCTCGTCGGCGATCTCGGCCAGGCCGTCCTCGCCGCCGCGGGAAATGAGGATTTCGAGCAGTCCGGCGAGGCCGCCCACGCTGACGGCCGGCAGCGGCATGGTGACCGGGGTACCCGCCGTACGGTGGCCCCCTCCCCCGTTGTCAGTGGCGGGAGCGGGCGCGATCGCTGCCGAGGCGGCCGTCTCACGGCCGGTGAGGATGCCGTAGACGGTATCGACCAGCGCCTCGAAGCGGGGCTCGTGCCGGTCGCGGGGCCTGGGCAGCTCGACCGACAGCTCGGCCTGGATCCGGCCCGGGTTGGACGAGAGCACCAGGATCCGGTCCGCGAGCAGGACGGCCTCCTCGATGTTGTGCGTCACGATCAGGATCGACTTGACCGGGGCCTCACGCCCTTCCCACAGGCCGACGAGTTCGGTGCGCAGGTTCTCCGCGGTCAGCACGTCAAGCGCGGAGAACGGCTCGTCCATCAGCAGCGCGTCCGGCTCGGTGACGATGCCGCGGGCGAAGCCGACGCGCTGGCGCATGCCGCCGGACAGTTCCTTGGGATAGGCGCCCTCGAAGCCGTCCAGGCCGATCAGGTCGATCGCCCGAAGCGCCCGTTCGCGCCGCTCGGCCTCGGCCACGCCCTGGGCGGCAAGGCCGAGTTCGACGTTCTGCTGTACGGTCAGCCAGGGCAGCAGCGCGAAGGACTGGAAGACCATCGCCACCCCGGGGTTCGCGCCGCGCAGCGGCACGCCCCGGTAGGAGACGGTGCCGCTCGACGGGGCGATGAGCCCGGCCACACAGCGCAGCAGCGTCGACTTGCCCGACCCTGACCGGCCAAGCAGTGCCACGATCTCGCCCTCGGCCAGGGTGAAGCTGATGCCGTCGAGCACCAGCAGGGCCTGGCCGTCCGGGCTGGTGAACGCCTTGGACACCGCATCGGCCTGGATGATGACCGCCCCGGTGGCGCGGGGGCTGTGGTCACGGGTCATGGTCATAGCGCGTACCTAGTCTCTGCCAGTGCGTACAGGCGGCGCCAGATCAACCGGTTGGCCGCCACCACGTACAAGCTCATAACGCTGATCCCCACCAGGATCTTCGGGAAGTCTCCGACCGAGGCGGCCTGGGCGATATAGGCGCCGAGCCCGTAGGCGACCAGGTGGTGATTGCCGTAGCTGACCACCTCGGCGACGATCGCCGCGTTCCAGGCGCCGCCGGCGGCGGTGATCCCGCCGGTGACGTAGGAGGGGAAGATCGCGGGCAGGATGAACCGGCGCCACTTCAGCCAGCCGAGGACGCGGAAGTTGGTCATCGCCTCGCGCAGGTCCGAGGGAATCGCCGAGGCGCCGGCGATCACGTTGAACAGGATGTACCACTGGGCGCCGAGCGCCATCAGCAGGATCGCGCCGTAGTCGAGCGAGATGTGCAGGTCGAGGAAGACGACGACGGCGAACGGGAAAACGAAAAGCGCGGGAAAGCTCGCGAGCACCTGGACCACCGGCTGCGCGAACCGGGTGACCTTCGGATTCATCCCGATCCAGACCCCGACCGGCACCCACACCACGGTGGCCGCGATCGTGAGCACCACGACCCGGGCGAACGTGGCCGCCCCGTACAGCAGAGCCTGCCCGAACGTGCCCAGGCCGATGGTGGCGTTCACGTACACGAACGCCCGCCACGCGCCGAAGACCACCACCGCGGCGACCACCCCGCCGAAGAACGCATCCGCGGTCCGCTCCCGCGTCGGCGAACCCCCGAGAGGATGCTCGGCCAGGCCAAGCGGGCGGGTGGCGCGGTCAAGCCACCGGCCGACCGGCCGCAGCGGGCGGCCGATCAGGTGCGGCACCTCTGAGCGGCGCAGCACGTCAAGCACCAGGCTGCGCGGCCGCTCGGCGGCCTCGGACTCCTCCACCCTGAACCGCTCCGCCCAGGCGGTCATCGGCCGCCAGAACAGCACGTTCACGCCGATCACCATGATGATCATCACGCCGATGGCGATGAGGACCTTGCTCAGGTT
>JBEKEK010000190.1:0-14474 GCA_050013875.1 Trebonia sp.
GACGAGCTGGACCGCAAGCTGCTGCAAGCGCTGCAGCTCGACGGGCGGGCGCCGTTCAGCCGCATCGCCGCGGTCCTCGGCGTCTCCGACCAGACCATCGCCCGCCGGTACAAGCGAATGCGCGGCTCAGGTAACTTGCGGGTCCTCGGGATGACCGACGAGAGCAGGCTGGGGCGCACCATGTGGGTCATGCGCCTGCACTGCACCCCGGATGGCGCCGAAAGGCTCGCCGGAGCACTCGCCCGCCGTGCCGACACCTCTTACGTCGCCCTCATCTCCGGTGGAACAGAAGTAACTTGCGCGATGCGACCGCGCACCGACCAGGAGCGTGACGAACTGCTGCTTGACCGCTTGCAACATTCCCCCCGCGTCATCGGGGTCAGCGCCCATTGCGTACTGCACTCCTTCTACGGCGGGCCGGCCGGCGGCCTGAACAAGATCAGCGCCCTGAGCCCCGAGGAGGAAGCCGCACTTCAGCTGCCCGCCGCAGAGCCGGCCGGGGCGCCGATCCCCGTGACCGACGAGGACGAGGCGCTGCTGTCGGTGCTTCAGTTCGACGGGAGGGCCGCCATGACCGAACTGCAGCGCGCCTCGGGCCTGTCCGAGGACGCGGTCCGCCGCCACTTGGCGCACCTGCGCGCTACCGGCGTCCTCTACTTCGATGTCCAGTACACCTTGGAACTGCTGGGGCAGTATGTCACGGCGATGCTGTGGCTGTCGGTGTCCCCTGCCGCGCTGTCCGCCGTCGGAACCGCGCTAGCCAAGCACGAGGAGGTGATCTTCGCGGCGTCCGTCACCGGCCACGCCAACATCTTCGCCGTCCTTGTCTGCCGGGACACCCGGCAGGTATTCACCTACCTCAGTGAACAGATCGGCGCGCTAGACGGCGTGCAGGCAGTCGAATCGGCCTTGGTCCTGCGCCACATCAAGCAACTCGCCCTCGAGCCGGCCCACCGGCCCGGCTCGATAGCAGGGTGAGGCGAGCGGAAGGCCGATTAGCTGTCCTGCGTGCCCGCTGCTGACTGCTATCTATTCAGACTTGAGCGTTGCGATTCGATGATTTTTGTGGCAACATGCGCGCTCAGCCGGTGATCGGGATTGGTTAGGTCCAGCGATGTCAAGGACTCGATGCGCTGGACGCGGTAAAGAATTGTGTTCACGTGTACGCGCAGTACGCGCGCGGCTTGCTTGGGGCTCTCCCGCTGATTCAGGTAAACGGAGAGAGTGCCGAGCAGATCGGACTTACGACGCGAGTCGTAGTCGATCAGCGGGCCGAGCACATCCTGAGCGTACTGAACCAGCTCATTCATGTCGCCGATCTGAAGGAGGAGCCGGTAGATGCCCAGCTCGTCATAGCAGACGATCTGCCCGACCCGGCCGATGCGGATCCCCAGGTCAATTGCGTGCTGCGCCTGCAGCAGTGCCCGGGGAGCATGCTCTGGCAGCCGCATGAGGTCGCTGACACCGCAGGTAAGCTGCGCGTCAGACATCTGCTGAGCCGTCAGCGCAGGGAGCGGATTGGCCCGGTGAGTTCCGGCAGCGTGATCGCGCCCAGCCGCATCTGGAAGCTCCTGATCCGGGAGCAGCATCACCAACTCGGAGCCGCGGACGAGAGCGGGGGAAGTTGCGCAGACGCCAAGGCTGGCGAGCAGACCGCCGGCTTGCTCGTCCTCACCGGGACGAGGCAGCGTCCCTGATTCGCTTACCCGGGCGACAGCCACGCGGTAGGGCCGGGAATCGGCCATCCCGAGGATGCGAGCTTTGCGGCGGGCATCCTCGGTGTCCAGGAAGTGTCCGCTCAGAAGCGAATCCATGACCGCTTCCTGGTAGCGCTGACCCAACTCGCGGCCCGTCTGTGCTCTTGCGAGGGCAACGGCAAAAAGTGTGGCCGTGTAACTGGCGACGATGAGATCAACATCGTCATCGGTCGCGTCGGCTGATTCGCTTGCCATCAGCAAGTACCCCAGTACGGTGTCACCCGACATGACTGGCGTCGCCAGGCACTCCCTGGCCGGGGCCATGCCGGGCAAACGCGGCACGCGCAGCGTCCTCCGACCGATGGCCAGCTCACGGAGCAGGCTGGCGGTGCTGGCGTCACACGGATCCAAGCTCCTGATGTCGCCCGGCCTTCCACCGGCCTGGGCTTGGAATTGGAACTCGGGGTCCAGCAGTACGACCGTCTTCCCTGATGCCTGGGCGAAGACTTTGGTGAGCTCGGCGGCGTCGGCGCCTTGCACGCCTGCTGCGGCCACTTTGTCGCACACCGCCATCGTCCGTGAGTACACGGAGCCCTTCCGGGGCAGCCTCGACAAGAGGCCAGGCCTCTGGTTGTTGTCTGCACCTGGCTTGGGATAGGCGCCGCCCATGCCAAGCGCGGGTGGTTCCGCAAGAGCGCTAGCTGCGCGTCCCGTCATCGGTGTCGTGACGTTCATCCTGACTCCGTTTCAGCGCCTCGTCGCGCCTCCGGGGACTAGTCCCGGCGACTACTAAGACCATCAGCCTGCGCAGCACGGGCGAACGAGGCCAGTCACTGCCGGCAGAACGCGGAAGCCCGACGCACGGGCCCTGGTATTGCAGGAAATCCGCCACTGCCGACGCCAGGTGACAGGCTCCTTGTACCTCTTTATTCGGCTCATGTGGCAGGGCACGACCTTGCCGAGCCGACCCGTGATGTCCAGGACTTGCCCCGGGCGGCCGGGCATCGATCCGGCCTGTCGCTCACGCCGGCTGCCCGCCAAGGTCCGGTGAACTTCCAGCTGCGCCCCGGATAGGGGTGAGCTCGGCCGGGGGCACGGGCCCGTGGCCGACGCCTCGGGTTGGGCAGGGCAGCGCTCCCGTTGCGTCAACCGTCACTGAAAGGAGGCCGATCCGGGAGATGCTGACGCTCACCTGGTCGCCGCCTGTGAGCGGGCCGACCCCGGCTGGCGTGCCGGTGGTTATTACATCGCCCGGCAGCAGGGTCATCACCGAGGAGGCATAGGCGATCAGGTCGGGGACGCCCCAGATCAGATCGCCGACATCCGCGTCTTGTCGCAGCTGCCCGTTGACTGAGCAGGTAAGGCGGAGGTGCCCGAGGTCTCCGACCTCGTCTGGTGTGACCAGCCAGGGACCCATAGGCGTGAATGTGTCGAACGACTTGCGGGTGGAACGGTCCTCCCCGCCGCGCATCGTGATGTCCAGCAGGCACGTGTAACCGAACACGTAGGCGAGGGCCTGCTCAGGCGTGACGTTCCTGGCCGTCCTGCCCATGATCAGCGCGAGCTCGCCCTCCTGGTCGAACCGGCGATCATGGTACGGCAGACGAACGGTCCCGCCGTCACCCAGCAGCGACGAAGGCGCCTTGAGGAAGACGCCCAGGGATTCGATATGGGAGGCCTCGTTCATCTCGGCCTGATGGTCGATGTAGTTGACGGGCGCCGCGATGATCTTGGAGGCATCGGGCACCGGCGCGGTCACGCGGATCTCGCTGAGCGGGGCGCTAACGGGCGACGCTGCGGTGATCCGCCGCGAGTCACCACCGCTGGCTTCGATGAGCTCACGCAAGCCTGACGGCCAGGGATCGCCGTCGAGGAGAACGTCGTGCAGGGCTGGCGGGTCGCCGAGGACGGCCCCCACTCGCGGGACGGCGGCGTGATAGCTGACGAACTTCATCGCGTGACTCCCTGGGCAAGGCCCTTCATGAGGCCAGATCCTGGTCGAGGTACAGCCAGTCCAACTCGGAATAGTCGTCGGGCCGGCGCTGGCGAAGTACCCGGTTGCGCAGCCCGATCATCGCCGCGTCCGCAGTGTGCCAGGTCTGGCCCCATGGGCGCGCGCTTAGCTGGCAGCGGGTCGTGCGGGAAATGCGGCGTTCTTGGAAGCAGGCGAGCGCGGCGGGGATGTCGCGTGGGCTGCGAGCGAGCTGGCGGCCGAGCTCGTAGGCGTCTTCGAGGGCCTGGCAGGCGCCCTGGCCCAGGTACTGAAGCATCGGATGTGCGGCGTCGCCCAGCAGGGCGGCGCGTCCGGCGATCCAGTTCGGCAGCGGATCCCGGTCGTAAATTGGCCAGTTCCGGTCGGTCTGGATCCGGGACACGTGCCGGCGGACTTCATCGCAGGTTACCGAGAAACGCGCCCGCAGCTCCTCGACGGTGCCGTAAGGGTCCTGGTCGCTCAGGAACTGGTCGCTGCGGAAGACGGCCACCTGGTTGTAAACCTCGCGGCGCCGGATCGGGTACTGCATCAGGTGCAGGCCCGGACCGATCCACAGCACGACGTCGTCGGCGGAGACCTCGGCCTTGACCTCGCTCATGGGGAGCGTGCCCCGGTAGGCGACGTAACCGCTGTTCCGCGGCTCGGAGTCGTCGATAAGCGTCCGCACCCGGGAGTGCAGCCCGTCAGCGCCGATGAGCAGCTCGCAACGGTACTCGCTGCCGTCGGCGCACCGTACGCCGGCCGCCTCGGCAGTGCTCCAGACTGACGCCACCGTCTTGTTGTTCTCGAGCGTGATGTTCGGCAGCTCGCGGCAGGCGTCGAGCAAGATCGCTAGCAGATCGCTGCGGTGCAGGACGACGTACGGATAACCGTAGCGGACCCGGAAAGCCGCCCCGAGATCCAGCACGGTCAGCTTTTCACCGGTGATCGCGTCGAGCATCACGCCATGCTCGGGTGGCACTGCGAGTTCCAGAGCCCGGTCCAGAAGCTTGAGCCGGTCGAGCACGCGTGTCGCGTTCGGGCCAACCTGAAGGCCCGCGCCGATCTCCGCGAACTGCGGCGCCCGTTCCAGCAGATGTACCTCGCGCCCACTCTGACCGATGGCCAGGGCGGCGGCTAGCCCGCCGATCCCGCCGCCCACGATAAGGATGGGCGCTGCCGTCTGGGGTTCCGCCAAGCTCACCCGGCATCCTCTCGGTAAAGGCCGAGCGCTTCCAGGATCGGCGCGTCGCTCGTGACGAACACATCCAGTTCGGCGTTGGCCTGCAATTGACAGGTCGACCACGAGGGAGCGACGAAGACGTCCCCGGGAACGAGATCGAATGCCTCCGGCCCGATCCGGACGCTGCCTCGGCCGTTGAGGACGCTCCCGATCCGGGAACCCGTCTGCCTGCTGGTATCGCTTTGGCCGCCGGCCGGCACTCGCGTCATCTCGCAGCGCATGGTGGGCATTACGTCTCCGCCGGTCACCGGGTTGGAGTACCTGACGACCGCCTGCCGGGCGGAATCGGACGCCAGCAAAGACGCCAAGGCATGGTCGGTCTGAGCCCACCGGTAAGCGAGCAACGGCGAGTGACGGCCGGGCTGCCGTTGCTTCCCCGCGACGGCCGGCAGCAAGCCCGGGCCGCCGCCGTAGCGGTGCTCGGAATCCGAGCGGTCGGCCATCCGCGGGTCCGCTTCCTCAGCCGGGCCGTCTTCGTAGAACACGGCGTCGAGGGCGGCCACGACGGGCAGGTCGAGCACGTCGAGCCACATCATCGGCTGCGAGCCCGGGTTGTGATGCTCGTGGAACGTCATGCTCGGCGTCAGCACGAGATCACCACGGGCCATGTGCAGCGGATCCGAGTCGACCAGCGTCCATACGCCCTCGCCGTCCAGGACGAACCGCAGAGCCGCCGGCGAGTGACGATGTGCGGGGGCAGACTCACCCGGCCCGAGAAACTGAACGCCCGCCCACATCGTCGACGAGGCGAAGGGGGCTCCGCCGAGTCCGGGATTAGCGCACGCCAGGACCCGGCGGTCGCCGCCCCGGTCAAGACCGACGAGTTCCCCGCTTCGGGCGGCAAGCTCTCGCAGCACCGCGGCCCTCCAGCGAAAGGGGCGGGTGGCGACCGACGGACGAGGAGTCAGCAGACCCTGCAGCCGCCAAAGCGGCTGCAGGTCCGCGTCCCCGAGTTGGGCATAGAAAGCGTCGAGTGCAGGGTCGTCGTCGCGGAAGCGAATGGCGGCCACGAGGCCTCCTTCAGAGCCGATCCAGGGCTGGATGAGACGCCGTCCGCATATTAGTACGTGTACGGACACACTCTGCGGACGGTACTCGTTCTCGTCGGAGCCGTCAACTTGCCATCGATTCTCACTGCCCCAAATCGGCCCGCCAGCCCCGTGCGTCGGAGCGGACGCGGACGCGGCAGTCCCGGCGACGGGGCGAAACCAAGGCGCCGTTTACGGGCGCGGATCCGCGCCCGCGCCGCTGGTCACGTCCGGACTCCCGGGTTGCGACGGCTGACTGCCCTGGTCACCGACTGCCCGGATGGCCTCGCCTGGTGCTGTCGTCGCCGGCAGGGGACTGCGTGTCCGATCGCCGAGCTGCCGTTACCGGTGCAGCATGCTTCGAAAAAGACGGGTGATCTGGCCGGTCAGGTCCTCGACGGTCATGTCCTGATCAGCGCACAGGTGTTCGAGCGGGCCGTCGAGCCACAGTGTCGCCAGGCCGGTGCCGATCGACCAGGCCATCGTCATCAGCGGCATCGGGTCGCCGGGCGGCGCGGCCCCGACGCGCTGGCAGTCCCGCACGGCTTCAGTGACCAGGAGCAGGGCCGTGTTGCCGGCGGCCGCGGTGGCCGGGTGCTTCTCGGGCCGGGAGAGTTCCGGACGGAACATCAGCCGGTGGTAGGCGGTGTGCTCGCGGGCGAATCGGACGTAGCGCTCGATCATCGCGCCGAGTGCCTCGACCGGCGAGGCTGCGGACTCGCGGGCCTCGCGCATCGCGCGGGTCAGTTCCTCGTAGCCGCGTGCCGCGATGGTGTTGAGCAGCTCGGCCCGGTCGGCGAAGTGGTGGTAGGGCGCACCAGGGCTGACGCCGGCCTCGCGTGCGACACGGCGCAGGCTGACCGCGCCGATGCCCTCGGACTCGATCAGCGCCATGCACGCGGAGATCATCTCCTCGTGCAGGGAGCCGTGATGGTAGCTGGTCCTCGTCTTGCTCGCAGGCATGGACGCCAGCATAGGTGTCCTTGACAATCAATTGCCCAGATCTATACGGTGCTTAGAATCTAAACACTGTATAGATGGCGAGGGTGGAGCGTGGAAGGAACCAGAGTGCTCGTGACCGGGGCGACCGGATTCATCGCCGGGCACTGCGTGGAGGAGCTCTTGACCCACGGATACGCAGTGCGAGGCACGGTCCGCGACCAGCGGACGGCCGATGTCGCGCACCTTGAGGCGATCGCCGCGCGCACCGGCGGCTCGCTGGAGTTCGTGCAGGCCGGCCTGGACTCCGATGCCGGGTGGGATAACGCGGTCGACGGCTGCGCATACGTGTGGCACATCGCCTCGCCCTTCCCGGCCACGGTGCCGCGAGACGAGGACGAGGTCATTCGCCCCGCCGTGGACGGCACGCTCCGGGTCCTTCGCTCGGCCGCGGCGAGCGCGTCTGTCCGCCGCGTGGTGCTCACCTCGTCGATCGCCGCGATCGCCGTCGGACACGACGCGAGCCGCGTGCTCGATGAATCGGACTGGTCGCTACTGGACGACACTCAGCCGTACCAGAAGAGCAAGACGCTCGCCGAGCGCGCGGCCTGGGACTTCGCCCGCGAGTCCGGCATGGAGCTGGTCACGATCAACCCCGGGCAGGTCCTCGGGCCACTGCAACGCCCGCACCGGCCGACATCCCTGGAGATGATCAGGCGGATCCTCGGCCACGAGCTGCCCGCAGTGCCCGACCTCGGACTGTCCTCGGTGGACGTGCGCGACGTGGCGGCCGCACACCTGCTCGCGACCCGGACGCCGCACGCGGCGGGCAACCGCTACATCTGTTCCGGCGACCACCTCTGGGCGCGCGACGTCGCGGCGATACTGGCCGAGGAGTACCGCCCGCGTGGCTACCGGATCCCGGCCCGCGTCATGCCGTACTGGCTGCTGTGGATGATCGGCCGATTCGACCCCGCCGCCCGGCTGGCGCTGACCTTCGCCGGCCGCCGCCAACTGGTGACCGCGAGGAAAGCCAGGGACGAGCTGGGCTGGACGATGAGGCCGGTCCGCGAGTCCGTGATCGACACCGCCGAAAGCCTCCTCGGGTACGGGGTGGTACGCCGCTCCCCCACGGACGAAACGGTCCGGGCAACTCGATCCTGACCATCGCCGCGACACTGGTCGGGTCGCCCGGGGGAATCGCACCCCGGGCTCCCACAGAACGGAGCGTGAACCTCTCGGTTCACTCCGCTCTTCTCATCGCAATCCGGCCAGCTCGCCCGTCCAGGCCCAGTGAGCGAATAGCCGGGGTTCCCGTTCGGTCACCCCAGACCACCACCGCTTGAACCTCTCATATAGGTGCGCAGCCGCTTGTACTTCTTGCCTGCCCACCGCATCAGGTAGGTGTTGATGCGCCGCAGGAGGGGATACAGCTGCGACCGGTAGAACCGGCCGTAGTAGTTCATCCAGCCCGCTACGACCGGGTTGACTAGCGCGGCGAGCTCGTCCAGGTCGTGCCTGGTCCACGTGTGAATCCGCCACTGGCGGACCTGCTGGCCCATCTTCTTCACCGCCTCCGGGGTGCCCGCGGGCTGGCAGCCCACGAACATCTTCCCGTCGGCTCTCCTTGCGCCCCTGGGCCGGCATGTGTACCCGAGGAACGTGAACGAGGTGTGCTCATACGAGCCACGCCGCCCGTCGTCCTTGCAGTACACGATCTTGGTCTTCGCCGGGTGCAGCCGCAGCCCCGACCTCGTCCATCCGCCTGGTGAGTACGGCCAGCACCACGCGGGCTTCCCGTTCCGACGCGCAGTGCACGACCGCGTCGGCCGCGTACCTTTCGAACTGAACGCCGGGGAACTCCCGGGCCAGGAACGAATCGAACGCATAATGCATGAACAGGTTAGCCAGGACGGGTGATACCGCCGATCCTAATGCGCAGTGCTGGGTTATGCTGGGGTTCCAAAACGGGGCATATGTTTCTGACCTGCGGGTTCGCCTGCGGTGCTGGTTATGCGGCTGGCATCATCGCGGGCTTGTGACTCCTGCGGATGCTCTACCTGATCTTCGTCCGTCTGGCCGGCTGGATGGCGCTGCTGGCGCGCTCGGCGGCGTCGTAGGACGCCGAGCTGCTAGTGGTGCGACACGAAGTCGCCGCGCTGCGCGCAGAACCCCCGGGCCCGGGCTGGACTGGGCCGACCGGATGGTGCTCGCCGCCCTGGCCCAGCTCCTGCCCAGGCAGCTGAGGATGAGTCGGCTGGTGACGCCGGACACTCTGCGCTGGCACCGGCGCCTGGTCCGCTGGCGATGGGCCTATCCTCCGAAAGGAGGACGGCCGCCAGTTGACGCCAAGCTCGCGGCGCTGATCGGGCAGACGGCGGGCGAGAACCCGGGCTGGGGCTGCAAGCGGATCCAGGGCGAACTGCTCGGCCTCGGGTACCAGATCGGGGCCTCCAGCCCGGTCGCCGACTACCCGAAACCGGCGTGACGAGGCTGTCAGAGTTGCGAACCTCCGCCGTCGACGACGAGTTCGAGGCCGGTGCTGTAAGTCGCTTCGAACGCCAGATAGGCCACGGCCTTCGCTATCTCCGAGGACTCGCCGAGCCGCCGCATCGGGATCTGCGCGATCAGTTCCGCCTTGGCCGGCGCGACCGCTTCCGGCGGCATCGAACGATCAAGAATGCCGGTGTCGACGGGGCCCGGGCTGACGGCGTTGACGCGAATCTGCTTCGGGAGCAGTTCGCGTGCGAAGCTGCGCGCCATCGACCGGATCGCGGCCTTGGACGCCGAGTACGCGCTGATCATCGGGATGCCCAAGGAGTTCGTGACGGAGGTGGTCAGTACGACGCCGCTACCGGGACGCAGCAGCGGGACGAACCTCTGCACGGTGAAGTACGTTCCCTTCGCATTGATCTCGAACAGTTCGTCGTAGATCTCTTCGGGGGTGGCCTCGAACGGCACGAATCGCGTGATGCCGGCGTTCACGAACAGTGCGTCGACCGAGCCGAAGTCGGACCGGACGCGCTCGGCGAGGTCGTCGATGTCGGCGAGCGAGCTTGAGTCGCTGCGCACGGCAATGCTGTCGGGGGCGAGCTCCTTGAGTGCGGAGTCCAATGTCGCCTGGGTTCTGCCCGTGATCAGGACACGTGCGCCCAGCTCGCAAAAGAGCTTGGCCGTCTCCAGGCCGAACCCGCTGCTCCCGCCAGTGATGACAACGTTTTTCCCTGTGTACTGGCCCATGTGGACGTATTGCTCCTTCGATTCGACAGGTGCCCGGACGTACGCCGGTCGCGGGCAAGGTCCATTGGACGGCCGGGAGCGACGGCCCGTCCAAGACCCGTTCTGCACCCCGTCATGCACCGAGTGCATGGCCCGGCTCGCCTTGCTAGGCTCAGGAGGTGTCCGTCTCGCCGTTGCCGTCTCCGTGGAGCGGGGGTGCCGACCTGGATCTGCGCCTGGTCAGGTACTTCACCGTTGTTGCCGAGCACGGGGGCTTCGGCCGCGCGGCCGAAGCACTGCACGTGGCACAGCCCTCGTTGAGCAGGCAGATCCAACGTCTGGAGCGCCAGCTCGGCGCGACGCTGTTCGAGCGGACCCCTCAGGGCAGCTCGCTGTCCCCCGCGGGCGAAACGTTCCTCCCGCAGGCGCGCCATCTGCTCGATTCGGCCCGCGCGGCCGTGGTCACGACCCAGGCGGCACGTGAGCCGCACACCCTGACGGTCGGCTACGCCGACGACCTGATAGTCACTGCGGCAGTGCGGGCGGTGCGCGAGCGGCACCCGGATGCACGGGTGCTCACGCGCCACGTCGCGTGGCGCGACGCAGAGGTCGTCGCGCTGGGGCACGTCGACGTCCTCGTGGCGAGGCTGCCGCTCGCCTGCCCGGCGGATCAGCTGCGCATGACGGTGCTGTACGAGGAGCCTCGCCTGCTGGTCGTTCCGGCGTCGCATCCGCTGGCGGACCGGCCGTCGGTGACGCTGGACGATTTCGCGGAGGAGGCGTTCGTGGGCTGTGCCACGACCGCCGACGTGTGGACGGCCTTCTGGCGTGCCGAGCCGCGCCCGGACGGCAGCAACGCCTTCGTGCTCGAACGGGTGGACACCTTCGAGGACAAGCTGGAGCTGATCGCCGAAGGCCGGGCCGTTGCGATCATTCCGCTGGGCGGCAGACGCAGGACGCTGCGAGACGACCTGGTCGCCGTTCCGGTGACCGGCATCGAGCCGTGCAAGGTCGCGGTGGTCACCCGCGCCGGCAGTGACGGCGAACTGGTGGAGGACTTCGTCACCGCCGCGAGACGGGAACTGACCCCGCCGACCGGCTGAGAAGCGAGCTGACGGCACTCACGGACGCTGCGAGTTGACCGAGTTCAGCCGGGTGATTCTGGCGGTGCCGTGCCCAGCAGGACGGGGCGGACAAGCTCGATCCGCGCCTGCAGCTCCGCCAGGAACGCCGCGATCAGCGGGACCTCGAAGGTGCCCGGCCGCGCGACGAGGAAGTACGGCAGCACGTGCTCGATCGCGTCGGGCAGGACCCGCACGAGATCCGGATCGCGGTCGGCGAGAAAGACGGGCAGCAGGCCGAATCCCGCGCCGGCACGCGTCGCCTCCACCTGCACGAAGACGTTCGTGGAGGTCATCGCGGCGACCATGCCGGGAATCGCGCGCCGCGCATCGTCCAACGCGTCGACGTGCAGCAGAGATTCGACGAAGTAGACGAGCGGTGCGCCGTCGAGATCCTTCGCCCTCTGCGGCGTCCCCGGGCGGGAGAGCAACTCGCGGGACGCGTACAGGCCGAGCGCGTAGTCGGCCAGCCAGACGGCCCTCGCCCGCTGGACGTGCGGCCTGCCCACGACGACCTGGATGTCCGCGCCCACCGGATGCTGCGATGCCTGCCTGGTCGAGGTGATCAACTCGAGGGAGACGCGGTCGTGTTTCCGGCGCAACGCTGCCATCGCGGGCGCGGCGATGTAGCCGCTGAACCCGTCTGTCGCCCACATGCGGATGACCCCGGCCAGGTCTGCGCCCGACTCCTCCCGGCGCAGCTGGGCGATGGCGGCTTCGATGTCACGAGCGGCCGTCACGGCTCGTTCGCCCAGCGGAGTCAGCTTCCAGCCGTCCGGGCCGGCGAGCAGCACCCGGCCGCCCAGGGACTTCTCCAGGGCACCGACCCTCCGGGCCACGGTGGTGTGGCTGACGCCGAGGGAGTTGGCCGCGCTGGTGAACCTGCCCTCCCGGGAGACGGTCAGAAGGACGAGCAGGTCGTCCGCCGCGCTCGGAGATGCCGGAAACTGTGAGCTCACATCTGCATAATTGCACAGAACAATCCTCTTCCGTTGCGTTGAATGTGCAATACGCTGCAACGGTGAAGGTCGGCACAGCAGCGCTCACCGGCAAGACGGCGATCGTCACCGGGGCGGCGAGCGGCATCGGCGAGGCCTGCGCCCACGCACTTGCCGAGCAGGGAGCGCACGTCATCGCCGTCGACATAGACGCTCCGGGCGCGAGCCGGGTGGCGGACGATGTCGACGGGGAGTCTCGGGTCATCGACCTGATGGACGTCGGCGCTCTCGCGGGCATGAGCTTCGAAGCGGACATCCTCGTCAACAACGCGGGCATCCAGTCGGTCCACGCGATCGAGGAGTTCGAACCCGCGCTGTTCCGCCACATGGTCGATCTCATGCTCATTGCCCCGTTCCTGCTGACGCGCAGCGTGCTGCCCGCCATGTATGCGCGCGGGTGGGGGCGGGTGGTGAACATCTCCAGCGTCCACGGGCTGCGCGCCAGTCAGTTCAAAGCGGCCTACGTCGCGGCGAAACACGGCCTGGAGGGCTTGTCCAAGGTGATCGCGCTGGAGGGGGCGGCGCATGGCGTCACGAGCGTCTGCGTGAATCCCGGCTACGTGCGTACGCCGCTCGTCGAGAAGCAGGTCGCCGAGCAGGCCCGGCTGCGCGGCATCGCGGAGTCCGAGGTCCTAGAGCAGGTCCTGCTGGCAGGCAGTGCCATCAAACGACTCGTCGAACCGGCGGAGGTGGCGGCGCTCGTCGCCTGGCTGTGCGGCCCGGACGCCGGCATGGCGACCGGTTCCTCCTATGCGCTCGACGGCGGTTGGACTGCCCGCTGACCCGGCACGGCCCAACACCTGAGGCACCCATTCAACGTAGAAGCGGAGAGCACCGTGGACCTGGCAGATATCGCCCCCAAGCTGGCGGCCCAGCCCTGGGAAGGGCACACGATCACGTCGGTCGAGCACTCCAGGGCTGAGGGCTTCTCCTTCGTCGAGCAGATCACGGCCGACCCGTTCATGGCCGCCTTCGACTGGGTGGAGTGGATGCGGCACGTCCCGCCGTTCCTGCGGGTGTGCGTGACGGCCGAGGCGGCTCCGGGGTCTCATTTCGAGTTCGAGGTCTGGCTGCCTGTCGACGACTGGAACGGGCGGGTCGTCACGATCGGCAACGGAGGGCCGGCGACGGGACTCATCCCGCCCGGCCTGATCGCCGCGACCCAGGAGAACTACGCGGCGATCCACGGGAACCTCGGAACCGGCCCGGACCTCGACCGCGGAGCCGACACGCCTGCCGTCTGGGCCGACTTCGGCTGGCGCGCGACGCATTTGATGACGGTCATCGGCAAGCAGATCGCGGAGATCGTCTACGGCGCGAAGCCGCAGTACTCATACTTCTACGGGTGCTCGACGGGTGGGCAGCAAGGCGTGTCCGCGGCAGAGAACACGCCCGGCGACTTCGACGGGATCGCGGCCCTGGTACCGGCGATCGGGCGCACCTACCTGCATGTCTACACCCTGTGGAACGCCGTCAGCCTGCTGCGAGAAGACGGATCGACGGTGTTCTCCGACGTCGAGGTCCAGCGCCTGGCCGGCATCACCCGCGGGTTCTTCCGAGCCCGGGGCGACGGCGCGCCCTCCGACGAGTTCGTGAGCAACCCCTACCTGGGCGAGGGGGACCGCGAGGAGGTCCTCCGGCTGGCCGGTGCGACCGGCGAGTTCACCGGCGAGCAGCTCAACGCTTTGTCGAATGTCTATCGCGGCCCGGTCAATCCGCGCACGGGGGAGCGGATCTTCTGCGGACTTCCCGTCGGCGGCGAATGCCACCCCCTCGGGCTCAACTATGTCGCCGCACCCGGCTACGACGTGACGTCCTTCTACCCCGTGCGGTGGGGGCTGGGCGTCAAGTACGCGGACCACGACTGGCGCTCGTTCGACTTCGACGCCGATGTCGACTCACTGCGCAAGCTCACGCGAGACCTCAACGCGGATACGGCCGAACTCGACGCTTTCCGAGCCCACGGCGGAAAGATGATCATGGCGAGCGGCGCCATGGACACGATCTGCCCGGAGCCGACCATCACCAACTACTACGAGCGTGTGGTGGCCAAGCAGGGTGGCCTCGCGAGAACTCAAGACTTCTTCCGCTACTTCATCGTTCCGGGAATGCACCACGGCACACGCGGGTCAGCGGACGGCTTCGACTTCCTGGGGCCCGCGGACGCCGAGATCCCCGCAACAGCCAAGTTCGGCATGCTCTGGCAGGGCCTGTTCCATGCGGTGGTCGATTGGGTGGAGAACGGCAGCGCCCCCGA
>JBEKEK010000191.1:0-15111 GCA_050013875.1 Trebonia sp.
CTGGTGGTCGACCAGCCCGGCTTCGGCAAGTCCGACAAGCCGCCGGTGGAAGGGAACTACTTCACCTTCGCCGCCCAGGCGCTGGCGGACCTGCTCGACGAACTCGGCATCGACCGGGTGCATCTGGTCGGCAACTCGCTCGGCGGGGGGACCGCGGTCCGCTTCGCCCTGCGGTACCCCGAACGCGCGGGCCGCCTGGTCCTGATGGCGCCCGGCGGGCTGTCGCTCAACGTGTTCGCCCCCGACCCCACCGAGGGGATCAAGCGCCTGGCGGAGTTTCCCGCCCCGCCCGGGCCGAGCCGGGAGAAGATGGCGGCGTTCCTGCGGACGCTGGTATTCGACCAGCGACTGGTGACCGACGATCTGATCGACGAGCGCTACGCGGCCGCGTCGGAGCCCGCGACGCTCGCGGCGATGGCGTCGCTCGGCGCCTCCTTCTACGACCCCGCCTTCTTCGAGGACGGCCTGCTGTGGCGGGAGGCGCACCGGCTGCGCAACCGGGTGCTGCTGATCTGGGGCCGTGAGGACCGGGTCAACCCGCTCGACGGGGCCCTGGTCGCGCTCAAGCTGATCAGGCGCGCGCAACTGCACGTGTTCGGCGGCTGCGGGCACTGGGCGCAGCGGGAGAAGTTCGATGAGTTCAATCGGCTGGCGATCAGCTTCCTGGAAGGAGGCGACCGTTGATCCGGTCCCTTGGCTACCTGCGGATCTCCTCGCCCGACGTCGCGGCGTGGCGCGAGTTCGGCGTCCGGGTTCTCGGCCTGACCGAGGGGCGGGGCCCCGAGGCCGGCGCCCTCTACCTGCGGATGGATGATTTCCCTGCCCGGCTGGTGATCGTGCCAGGTGACCGGGACCGGCTGCTCGCCTCGGGCTGGGAGGTGGCCGACGCGGCAGCGCTGGCCGCCGTCGGCCGCGCCCTGGCCGACGCGGGCGTCCCGGTCAAGGCGGCCACCCCGGACGAGCTCGCCGCGCGACGGGTGGGGGAGTTGCTGCGCTTCGACGACCCGGCGGGCAACGCCATCGAGGTGTTCTGCGGCGCGGCGCTTGAGCACCGGCCGGCCGTCAGCCCGTACGGGAACCAGTTCGTGACCGGCGCCATGGGCCTGGGGCATGTCGTGCTGCCCGTGGACGGCGCTCCGGACGCCGCGCTCGCCTTCTACACCGAGGTGCTCGGCTTCCGGCTGCGGGACTCGATGCGGATGCCGCCGGAGTTCTTCGGCGGTGCGCCAGGCGACCCGCCGGTTTGGTTCCGGTTCCTGGGCTGCAACCGGCGGCATCACTCGCTGGCGCTGGCGCCGACGCCCGCCTCGGCCGGGATCGTGCACCTAATGATCGAGGTAGCGACCCTCGACGACGTCGGGCGGGCCCTCGAACGGTGCGCGCGGCGCGCGGCGCCGGTGTCGGCGTCGCTCGGGCGGCACGCCAACGACCTGATGGTGTCGTTCTACGTGCGCACCCCGGGCGGGTTCGACATCGAGTACGGCACCGACGGCCGGCTGGTCGACGACGCGACCTGGGTGAGCCGGGAGACCACCGCGATCAGCCTCTGGGGGCACAGCTTTGCCGGCCCTGCCGCGCCCTGACCGGGGGGGATGGGGGGCGGAGGCCCCCCAGGCGGGAAGTTTGGGACCGCCCGCCGGGGCTGACCTTACCGCCGCCGGGTTCCGGCAGGTGCTCGGTCACTTCTGCACCGGGGTCACCGTCATCACCGGCGCCGAGAACGGCCGTCCGGCCGGTTTCGCGTGCCAGGCGTTCGCCGCCCTGTCGCTCACCCCGCCCCTGGTGCTGTTCTGCCCGAGCAGGTCATCGGCCAGCTGGCCCGCGATCGCCCGGGCCGGGTACTTCTGCGTCAACGTGCTGGCCGCCGGGCAGCAGGAGATCGCCAGGCGATTCGGCGTCTCCGGCGCGGACAAGTTCGCTGACGTGAGCTGGTCGCCGTCGCCATCGGGGGCACCGGTGCTGGCCGGAGCGCTCACCTGGATGGAGTGCGCGGTAGCGGCCGTGCACGAGGCCGGGGACCACTACGTGGTGGTGGGCGGCGTCACCGCGCTCGGCCCGTGCCAGCCGGGCCAGCCGCTGCTGTTCTACCGTGGCCGGTACGCGGCGACCGACCCCGGCCGCGCCGACGGGCCGCCGGAGGTCGTCGACACGCTGCTCGCGTGGCCGCGCCACGCCGACTGGATGTAACCGCCGGGTGGCTTGCGCCGCCCGAAGGGCGCCCACTACGGTTAGGGCGGGCCGTAACTGGCGTTCAGGTGGAGCACCACCGGGGAACGGTCCCTCGGCTGTGGCCGGGTGAGCCGTGCGCCTGGGCGAGTGTTATCCGACGCCATCCCAGGGAGCATGCTCATGACCAGTCCCATATCCACTGCCGTCGCGGCGGCCCGTATCACCTCAGCTTCCGCCGCCGCGGCGTATACGGCGGCGCTTGAGACCATCGCGGCCGTCGAGCCCGATGTGGCGGCGGCGATCACCGGCGAGTTGGCGTCACAGCGACGGCAGCTGAAGCTGATCGCGTCGGAGAACTATGCTTCGCCTGCGGTACTGCTCGCGATGGGGAACTGGCTGTCGGACAAGTACGCGGAAGGGACCGTCGGCCATCGTCTCTACGCCGGGTGCGAGATGGTGGACCGGGTCGAGTCGATCGCCGCCGGGCACGCCCAGGCACTGTTCGGCGCCGACCACGCCTACGTGCAACCCCATTCGGGCATCGACGCGAACCTGGTCGCGTTCTGGTCCATCCTGGCCCGCCGGGTGGAAGAGCCCGCCCTGCGCGCCGCCGGCGTCCGGCACGTGAACGACCTGCCGGAAGCGGACTGGCGGCGGCTGCGGACGGAGCTGCACTCGCAGCGGATGCTGGGGATGGCGCTGGACGCGGGCGGGCACCTGACCCACGGGTTCCGGCCGAACATCTCGGGGAAGCTGTTCGAGCAGGCGAGCTACGGCACCGACCCGGAGACCGGGCTGCTCGACTACGACGTGATCGCCGCCCTCGCCCGTGAGTTCCGGCCGCTCGTGCTGGTCGCCGGGTACTCGGCGTATCCCCGCACCCCGAACTTCGCGCTGCTGCGCGAGATCGCCGACGAGGTGGGCGCCACCCTCATGGTGGACATGGCGCACTTCGCCGGCCTGGTCGCGGGCGGCGTGCTGACCGGGGACCTGAACCCGGTGCCGCACGCCGAGGTGGTGACGTCCACCACGCACAAGTCGCTGCGCGGACCGCGCGGCGGGTTCGTGCTGTGCACCGCCGAGTACGCCCCGTTCGTCGACAAGGGCTGCCCGATGGTGCTCGGCGGCCCGCTGCCGCACGTGATGGCGGCCAAGGCGATCGCGTTCGCCGAGGCGCGTCAGCCCTCGTTCGCCGCCTACGCGTCCGCGATCATCGGCAACGCCCAGGCACTGGCCGAGGGCCTGCTGCGGCGCGGAGTCCGGCTGGTGACCGGCGGCACGAGCAACCACCTGGTGCTCGCTGACGTGGCCGCCAGCTTCGGGCTGACTGGCCGCCAGGCAGAATCCGCCCTGCTCGAAGCGGGCGTGGTAACCAACCGCAACAGCGTGCCGCTGGACGCCAACGGCGCCTGGTACACCTCAGGGATCCGGATGGGCACCCCGGCGCTGACCACGCTCGGGTTCGGCCCGGATGAGCTGGATGAGGTCGCCGACATCGTCGCCACCGCGCTTGGCGCCACCACCCCCGCCACGGCCACCGCCAAGGCGAAGTACCTCCTCGACGCCACGGTCGGGGCGGGCTGCCGGGACCGCTGCGCCGAACTGCTCGGCCGCCACCCGCTCTACCCGGGGATCGAGCTCTGACGTCCGGCGCGGATCAGTACTCGGTGTCGATGGTGCCCAGTGCCTTCTGGACCTCCGCCAGCGGGCCGCGCAGCTGCATCATCTTCAGCATCTTGCCCTTGATCTTGACCTTGCCCTGGGTGAAGGCCTTCTGCCCGTCCAGTTCGCCGCTGTTGACCTTGGCAGCGGTGTCGTAGGACTGGCTGATGGTCACCTCGGCGGCGTCCGACTCGCCGAGACCGGCCGAGACGGTGCCGTCGCCGATCCGCATCCAGTAGCGGATCTCGCCCTCGGGCGCCTCGGAGATCACCATCTGGATGACCGCGTTCTTGCCCTTCATCGCCGTGCGGACTGAGGCATCCCCGGCCACGGCGGCGTTGTAGGCGTCAATCCATTCCGGGGAAAGGTACTTGACCGGCATCGTTGCTCGTCTCCCTCATCGGCATCGGCTCTCCCGCACGGGCGCGGCAACAGGATTCTACCAAGCGCTTGCTTGGTAGAGGAACCCTGGGGTCGTGCGGTCGGTGCTCCATCGGCACCCCGCTGACCCCGACGGGGGTGTCAACTAGGCCGGGCCCGTCTCCAGCGGCAGCCCCGCCCAGCTGCTGGTCACGCTCGGCCCGGTGCACTGAGCGGCTGGGCGCCGCCCGCCGGCGCTCCCCGCAGCGCGGGCTCAGCCGGCCGGTCGAGGGCAGCCCCGCTCAAGCCCGAGCCGCCGCTTACCGCTCGATCTGTGTTACTTTGTACACGCCGCGTGAGCGGTTATGCTCTCTGACCTGCGGTGACGATAGGGAGAGCTCCTGCGAGGGCGGGTAAAGAGCGGCTATGGACAGCTTCACCAGCATCCCTCCGGACGGTGACGGGGGGTTTGGTTCCTCGATCGACACGGCCACGGCTGTGATCGACGGGCGGGGCCGCGTCCTGGCCTGGAGCGCGGGTGCCCAGCGGTTGCTCGGGTATGCCGCTGACGATGTGATGGGACGTCCGGCGGCCGCATTGCTGGCATCGGCCCTTCCGGCAACGGCCCGGCGGTGCCTGGCGGAGCCGAGAGACTGGAACGGCACGATCTCGTTGCGGCACCGGGAGGGCGGCCGGGTGGACCTGGGGGTGCTGGCCCACCCGAGCTGGTGCGACGACGGCAGCCTGCGATGGAACCTGGTGACGCTCGCTGACTGCCGCCCTGCTGCCGGGATAAACCGTGCGGGCGGCGATGAGCCGTTCATGAACTGGGCGTTCACCCAGTCACCGGTCGCGCTGGCGATCCATGACGCAAACCTGCTGTGCCTGCGGGTCAACGACCGAATGTGCCGGATGTTCGGGCTCACCGAAGACGATCTGCGCGGGCGGCGCCTCACGGACGTCCTGCCCGGTCCTCAGTACGCCGCGCTGGAGCGCTACCTGCGCCACGTGCTCGACACAGGCGAGCCCGCGCACCGGGAGACCTACCGCCGGGTACCCGGTGAGACCCGCGATCGCGCCTGGTCGGTTTCCGTCTCGCCGCTGAAGGATCGGGCCGGCCGGACGCGAGCAGTGTGGATCGGCGTGCTCGACGTCAGCGAGCAGCACGCAGCCCGCGAGCGGCTGACCCTGTTGAACCAGGCCGGCACTCGCATCGGCACGACCCTGGATATCTCCAGGACCGCTCAGGAGCTGGCGGACATGGTCGTACCGCGACTCGCCGATCTGGCCATCGTCGACCTGCTCGACGCGGTGCTCAGCGGCGGAGAGCCGAGCCCGGGGCCGCTCACCGGCACGGTCGCGCTGCGTCGCGTCGCCCATCAGTCCATCCTCGAAGGGGTTCCCGAGGCCGTGCTCAAGCCAGGGGACGTCGACGTTCATCCGGGCTCCTTCCCGTCGGCCCGTTGCCTGGCCACCGGCAAAGCGGTACTGACCGGCGTGAACGATCCCACCTTTCTCTCGGCGACCGGCCGCAACCCGGCTCGGGCGGCCACGATCCGCAAGTACGGGATCCACTCGGTCCTGACCGTGCCGATACGCGCGCGCGGCGTCACCCTCGGCGTCGCGGTCTTCCTCCGC
This sequence comes from Trebonia sp., assembly GCA_050013875.1. Taxonomy (GTDB): domain Bacteria; phylum Actinomycetota; class Actinomycetes; order Streptosporangiales; family Streptosporangiaceae; genus Trebonia. Next base: position 5,830 of record JBEKEK010000191.1, read on the forward strand.
GGTCGGTGCCCGGAACCCTTCGAGCAGGACGACGTGCTGCTGGCCGAGGAGCTAACCGCCAGAGCCGCCCTTTCTCTTGACAATGCCCGCCGCTATACCCGCGAGCGCACCACCGCGGTGGCCCTGCAGCGCAGCCTGCTGCCGCGACGGCTCCCCGCGCAGTCGGCGGTGGAGGTCGCCAGCCGCTACCTGCCCACCAGTGCCCATGCGGGCGTCGGCGGGGACTGGTTCGATGTGATCCCGCTCTCCGGAGCCCGTGTCGCCATGGTCGTGGGCGACGTCGTCGGCCACGGTATCCGCGCCTCCGCCACCATGGGCAGGCTGCGTACCGCCGTGCAAACGCTGGCTGACGTCGACCTGCCTCCCGACGAGCTCCTCACCCGCCTTGATGACCTGGTCAGTCGGCTCTCCGCCGAAGCGGAGGCCGGCGACGGCGACGACGCGGGCAGCGATGTCGGCGTTACCTGCCTGTACGCGGTCTACGACCCGGTATCCCGTCGGTGCAGCCTGGCCCGGGCCGGCCATCTGCCGCCGGTGCTCGTCACCCCGGACGGCGCCGCCGACTTCATCGATCTGCCGGCCGGCCCGCCGCTCGGCCTTGGCGGGCTGCCCTTCGAGAGCACCGAGATCGAACTGCCCGCGGGGAGCATCCTCGCTCTCTATACCGACGGCCTCGTCGAGTCGCGGGACCACGACATCGACATCGGGCTTGAACGCCTGCGCCGCGCCCTCACCCGGGCGGAATCGTCGCTGGAAACCACCTGCGACAACGTCCTGGCGGCAGTGCTCCCCGACCGTCCCGCGGATGACGTCGCGCTGCTCATCGCCCGCACTCACGCCCTCGACGGCGACCAGGTCGCCACCTGGGACTTGCCCGCCGACCCGGCCATCGTCGCCGACACCCGCAAACAGGTGGCCCTGCGGCTCACGGGCTGGGGTCTCGACGACGCGGCGTTCGCGACCGGACTCATCGTCAGCGAACTCGTCACCAACGCGATCCGCTACGCCGAGAGCCCGATCCAGCTCCGTCTCATCCGGGACCGGACGCTCATCTGCGAGGTCTCCGACGGGAGCAGCACCGCCCCGCACCTCCGCCAGGCCCGCGCCCTCGACGAGGGCGGACGCGGCCTGCTCCTTGTCTCCCAGCTCACCCAGCGCTGGGGAACCCGGCAGACTCTCCGGGGCAAGACCATCTGGGCCGAGCAAGCCATCCACCAGCAGTGATGCAGGCCGCGCAGGCGCCGGCCATTGACGGAATCTGGCGAACCCCGTTACGGTCGCAACGTCGATCACCCGGAGGGACTCGCATGGCCGACCTCGCTTCGCTCGCAGCGCGGATCATCGACGGCACGATCGAGGTCATCGACCTCACGTCGCCGCTGCACTCAGGGACCCCGATCCTGGAGCTGCCGTCGGAACTCGGCCAGACGGTGCCGTTCCAACTGGAGGAGATCAGCAGGTACGACGACCGCGGACCCGCCTGGTACTGGAACAACTTCCGCACCGGCGAGCACACCGGCACGCACCTGGACGCGCCGAACCACTGGGTCACGGGCAAGGACCTGGATGACGTGTCGCAGATCCCGCCACGGCGGCTGATCGGCGCGGCCGTGGTCATCGACAAGACCGCTGAGGTCGCCGAGAACCCCGACTACGTGCTCGACGTCGCCGACCTGGAGCAGTGGCAGGAGGCCAACGGCCCGCTCCCCAAGGAGGGCTGGCTGCTGTTCCGCACCGGCTGGAGCGCCCGCGGTGACGACCCGAGAGCGTTCGCCAACGCCGACGAGCGCGGCGCGCACACGCCAGGCGTCAGCCCGGCGGCGGCCGGCTACCTGGCCGGCACCGACCTGCTCGGCTTCGGCGTGGAGACCGTCGGCACCGACGCCGGCCAGGCCTTCGGCTTCCAGCCCGCCTTCCCGTGCCACCAGGCGGTCCTCGGCGCGGGCAAGTACGGGCTGACCCAGCTCCGCAACCTTGACCGGCTGCCCGCGAAGGGCGCGATCGTGATCGCGGCCCCGCTGCCGATCGTCGCCGGCTCCGGGTCGCCGGCCCGGGTGCTCGCCCTGGTTGAGAGGTGACCACCGTCGCGCACGCGGTCGGCACCGCGCTGGCGCGACTGGGTGTCACGACGGTGTTCGGCGTGGTCGGCAGCGGGAACTTCCACGTCATCAATGCGCTGACCGCGGCGGGCGCGCGATTCGTCCCCGCGCGGCACGAAGGTGGCGCGGCGGTGATGGCCGACGCCTACGCGCGGGTCAGCGGCGAGCTCGGCGTGCTCTGCGTCCATCAGGGACCCGGCCTGACCAACGCGATGACTGGGATCACCGAGGCGGCCAAGAGCCGCACCCCGATGCTGGTCCTGGCCGCCGAGGCGACCGCTCCACGGTCGAACTTCCACATCGACCAATTCGCCCTGGCCACCGCGGTCGGCGCCGTCCCGGAACGGGTCACATCCGCGGCCACCGCCGCCGCTGACCTGGCCCGCGCACACCACATCGCCGTCGCCGAGCGACGGACGGTACTGCTTAACCTGCCGCTGGACGTGCAGGCCGCCCCGGCTCCGGCCCGGTTCGAGCTGCCCGCCTACCCCGCCGCGATGCCGCAGGCGGCGGATCGCGATGCGATCTCGGCGCTGGCCGACGCCCTGGCCGCCGCGCGGCGGCCCGTCTTTCTCGCGGGCCGCGGCGCTCGCCGGGCGAAGGAAGAAATAAATCATTTGTCCGAACGGTCCGGGGCGCTTCTGTCCACCTCCGCCGTCTCCCGCGGGTTGTTCCGCGGCGAGGCGTTCGATCTCGACGTGAGCGGCGGATTCGCCACTCCGGTGGCGGCCGAATTGATCAGGAACGCGGACCTGCTCATCGGCTGGGGCTGCGCGCTGAACATGTGGACGCTACGGCACGGCGCGCTCGTCGGCGACGGCACGACCGTGGTCCAGGTCGACCTCGACCCGGACGCGCTCGGCGCGCACCACCGGATCGATCTGGGGCTCGTCGGCGACGTCGCGGCGACCGCGCACGCCGTCGAGCGGGAACTCCAGCGCCGCGGTCACCACGTGCCCGGCTACCGCTCCGCCAAGGTCGCCGAACGCCTGGCACGGGAAGGCCGCTGGCGTGACGTGCCGTATGAGGAGGACGCCGAAGCCGGGCGGGTCGACCCTCGCACTCTCTCCGCCGCCCTGGATGACCTGCTGCCCGCCGAGCGGACGATCGCCGTGGACTCCGGCAACTTCATGGGCTATCCCGCCATGTACCTCGACGTGCCGGACCCTGACGGCTTCGTCTTCACCCAGGCCTTCCAGTCAATCGGCCTCGGCCTCGCGACCGCGATCGGCGCGGCCGTCGCCCGCCCGGACCGGCTGACCGTCGCCGCGCTCGGCGACGGCGGCGCGCTGATGGGGATCAGCGAGCTTGAGACCGCCGTCCGGCTCGGCCTCGACCTGCTCGTGGTGGTGTACGACGACGAGGCCTACGGCGCGGAGGTCCATCACTTCGGCCCGGACGGGCATCCGCTCGACCACGTCACGTTCCCGCCCGCCGACATCGCTGGAATCGGCCGCGGCTTCGGCTGCGCCGGCGTCACGGTCCGGGCGCCGGCCGACCTGGCCGCCGTTGCCGACTGGATCAGCGGACCCCGGGACCACCCGCTGGTCGTGGACGCGAAGGTAACCCGCGGCCAACCCTCCTGGTGGCTAGCCGAAGCGTTCCGCGGCCACTAACCTTGCCGCGTCAAACCGAGTCAATGAGGCCGGTGATGGTTCCGAGCAGGTTCTCGGCGTCGAACTCCGAGGTGGGCGCGTCCCTGACGACCTTGCCGAGGCGCAGCACCACGACCCGGTCGGTGACCTGGAGTATGTGCGGCAGGGTGTGGGAGATGAAGATGACCCCGAGGCCCTTGTCCTCGGCGGCCTTGATCACCGAGAGGACCCCGGCGGCCTGGCGGGCGCCGAGGTGGTTGGTGGGCTCGTCGAGGATGATGACCTTGCGGGCCCAGGCGATGGCCCGGCCGATCGCGACGGCCTGGCGCTGGCCGCCGGAGAGCTGGGAGGCGGTGCGCCTTGACGGCGGGACGGTGATGCCGACGCGATCGAGGTCGGCGAGCGCCTCGGTCTCCATCTCCTTCTGGGCCAGGAACCCGAGCTTGCCGAGCAGTCCCGGCTTGGCCTTCTCGCGGCCGAGGAACCCGTTGGAGCCGATGGTCAGGTCGGGGGCGAGACCGGAATCCTGGTAGAGGGTCTCGACGCCTGCCTCGATGGTGTCGTGCGGGGATTTCCAGTGCCGCTGAGTGCCGTCGAGGAACAGCTCGCCCTTGTCCGCGGCGTGGACCCCGGACAGCACCTTGACCAGGGTGGACTTGCCGGCGCCGTTGTCTTCGACGAGGCCGAGGATCTCGCCCGGGTACAGCGCACCCGACGGACCGGGTGACCACGTTCACGCGGGAGCTGTTCCGGCAGTTCGGCGAGTCGGTGACCGATCTCGAGGTGCGGCGGCCCAGCCTGGAGGATACGTACATGGCGCTGGTTGCGGAGTACGACCAGTGAGCGCGGCGGGCGGCGTGACGGTTCCCATCCGGCTGGGCCCGGTGAAGCTCGGCCTGGCGCGCGGCGGGATCGAGCTCCGGCAGACCCTCACCTACTGGCCGGACCTGGTGCAGGCGCTGTTCTTCAGCGGCGCGTCGATCTTCGTGCTGTTCCTGATGCGCGGCCACCACGTGCCCGGCACGACGTTCTCCCTCGGCTCGCTCACGCCGCCCAGCGTGATCGGGATGAACTTCGCCGTATCACCCACCTGCCCGGCTGGCTGCAGGCCATCGGACAGGTGTTCCCGGTCTACTGGCTCGGGCTCGGCATGCGCGGACGCGCTTGGCGTCCACTACCCGGCCAAACCGCGTAAATCGCGATAAGACGGACGGCTGACGTCAATCGTCGCGAAACCTTCCGTTCAGGCTGATTGGCCAGGATTACCACTTGTCTAGCCAAGATGCCAAGCTCGCCCCCTACCCAGGGGCGGCAAGGGGAGGGTTTTACTTGCGCGCATCCAAGGCGATCGTGGCCACAGCGGCCGCGGTCGGTTCCATTTTGCTGGCGGCGGGCTGCGCCAGCAGCTCGTCGAGTACCACCAGCGGCGCCGCCGGCGCCAGCAGCACGGCGACCGGCAGCACCGCGCCGGTCGACGCCAGCACCGCCACCTCGGCCGCCGCCTTCGGCGGCATGAACGGCCTCATCGCCGCCGCCAAGAAGGAAGGGCAGCTGAACGTCATCACGCTGCCCAAGAACTGGGCGAACTACGGCGCGATCATGAACGCGTTCACCGCCAAGTACGGGATCAAGATCACCGACGCCAACCCCGAGGGCTCGAGCGCCAACGAGATCAGCGCGATCAACGAGCTCAAGGGCAAGAGCAGCGCCCCCGACGTCGTTGACGTCGGCAGCTCATTCGCCGTCAGCGGCGACGCCTCGGGTCTGTGGGCGCCGTACAAGGTCGCGACCTGGAGCGACATCCCGGCCGCGGCCAAGGCCAGCAACGGCGACTACTACGCCGACTACGGCGGCTACGTGGCCATTGGCTACGACCCGGCGAAGGTGAAGACCCCGCCGACGTCGTTCAAGTCGCTGCTTAACCCGATCTACAAGAACCAGGTCGCGATCGACGGTGACCCGACCCAGACCGGGTCCGCGTTCGCCGCCGTCTACGCCGCCGCGCTCGCCAACGGCGGCTCGCTGTCCAACATCGCCCCCGGCGTGGCCTACTTCAAGCAGCTGAAGGCGGCCGGCAACTTCGTGCCGACCGAGGGCACCCCGGCGACCGTGCAGTCCGGCGCCACCCCGATCCTGGTCTGGTGGGACTACCTGCTCGCGTCCGAGGTCCAGCCGGTGGTCAAGGGCTTCAAGGTCGTCATCCCGTCCGACGCCCAGTACGCCGGTTACTACGACCAGGCGATCAGCGCGACCGCGCCCGACCCCGCCGCCGCCCGGCTGTGGGAGGAGTTCCTCTACTCCGCCGAGGGCCAGAACCTCTTCCTCGGCGGCGAGACCCGGCCGATCGAGATGAGCGCGATGATCTCGGCTGGCACGATCAACAAGACCGAGGAGGCGGCGCTTCCGACCGTCCCGGGCGGCGGCGGGCTCGACCTGCCGACCACCGCGCAGAACACCGCCGCTGAGAACGTCGTCACCCAGCAGTGGCCGAGCGTCAGCGGCTGATAGTGGCTGACACGACCGAATTGGTCACGGCCCCGGGGCCCCAGGCGGGCCCCGGGGCTGGCCGCATCCCACGGCGGCCGGCCAGACTACCTAAGCCGCTGCAGGCGGTCGTCCGGCTGGCAGGACTCGTGCCGTTCGCCGCCTACATCATCCTCGGCCTGTTCATCCCGCTGATCGCGGTGCTGATCGGGGCGTTTCAGAACGCGTCCACCGGCGCGTGGACCTTCTCGAACATCGACATCGCCACCCACGGCGCTTACCTGAAGGGCTTCGAGAACTCGCTCGAGCTGTCGCTGATCGCCTCGATCATCCCTGGCGTTTTCGGGCTGCTCATCGCCTACGCGATCTTCACCGCCAAGCGCGGCGGCAAGCTGCTGCGGCAGATGGTGATCACCGCCTCCGGCGTGTTCGCCAACTTCGGCGGGGTGCCGCTGGCGTTCCTGTTCATCGCCTCGCTGGCCTCCACCGCGCTCGTCACCGGGTGGCTGAACGACATCGGGCTGAACATCTACAGCGACGGGTTCACCCTGTTCGACCTGGCCGGCGTGGCCGTGGTCTACATGTACTTCCAGATCCCGCTGATGGTGCTGATCATCCTGCCCGCGCTCGAAGGGCTCCGCCCGGCCTGGCGCGAGGCGGCCGAGAACCTCGGCGCGCGGTCCTGGAGCTACTGGCGGCACGTCGGCGGGCCGGTGCTGATGCCGTCGTTCCTGAGCTGCCTGATGCTGCTGTTCGGGTCGGCGCTGTCGGCCTACGCGACCGCCGAGGCGCTCACCGGCGGCACCATCGCGCTGGTCCCGATCCAGATCGGCACGCTGCTCAACGGGAACGTGGTGGCGGGCCAGGGCAACGTCGGCAAGGCCCTCAGCCTCGGCCTGGTGCTGATCATCGGCGTGCTCATGGTCCTGTACGTCATGCTCCAGCGGAGGGCGGCGAAATGGCTGCGATAAACGAGTCCGCGACCCGCAGGTCGGTCAGCTTCCCCGTCTGGCGCTGGGTGATCCTGCTCATCGCCGGCATCTACTTCCTGCTCCCGCTGTACGCGGCGCTCCGGTTCGCCGGCATCAAGGCCTTCGGCTCGGTGTTCACCCAGCCGGGATTCGGGGCGGCGCTCTGGACCTCGATCCAGATCGCCGCCATGACCTGGGCGATTACCATGGCGCTGATGGTGCCGACCACGATCTACGTGCACCTTCGGCTGCCCGCGATGCGCCGGTTCCTTGAGTCGATAACGATCCTGCCGATCGTGATCCCGCCGATCGTGCTCACGGTCGGCGTCCTCCAGGTCTTCCCGGTTCAGCTGAAGGCGACCATGTGGCTGCTCGGCATCGAGTACGTCATCCTGGCGATGCCGTTCGCCTACCGGGCGATCGACGCGGGCCTGCGCTCCATCGACCTGAAGACGCTGACCGAGGCCTCGAGCAACCTCGGGGCCGGCTGGGCCAGCACGATCCGGCGGGTGATCCTGCCGAACCTGGGCACCTCGCTGCTCTCGTCGACCGTGCTGATCGTCGCGCTCTGCCTGGGCGAGTTCACGATGGCCAGCCTCAACCTGGTCACCACGTTCCCGGTCTGGATCGTCGAGACCGACCAGCTGAACGCGAACATCTCGGTCTCCGCCTCGATCATCGCGCTGGTCGTGACCTGGCTGTTCCTGATGCTGATCGTCACGATCGGCAGCCGCCGGGGCCGCCGCACCGGCGCGGGCGAGGTCAACCTGTTCTCTGTTACCGCAAACACCAAGACGATTGGCGAGAGCTGATGGCAACGAACGAGGTAGCCACCGCGGCCGGAACGGTCGGCTCGTCCGGCCTGGCCGCCGGCGGCACGGCCGCGGGCGCCCGCGAGGGCACCAGCGTGTCGCTGCGCGAACTCACCCGCGCCTTCGGCGCGGCCAGGGCGCTGGACGGGATGTCGCTCGAGATCGCCCCGGGCGAGCTCGTCGCGCTGCTCGGCCCGTCCGGCTGCGGCAAGACGACCGCGCTGCGGATCGTCGCCGGGTTTGAGACCGCCGACACCGGCGAGGTGCTCATCGACGGCCGGGATGTCTCGGGCGTGCCGGCCGCCAAGCGGGACATGGGCATGGTGTTCCAGTCCTACTCGCTGTTCCCGAACATGTCGGCCCTCGGCAACGTCGGGTTCGGCCTGCGGATGCGGAAGGCGAGCGCCACCGTCCGCCGCCAGAAGGCCGGCGAGCTGCTGGAGATGGTCGGCCTGTCCGCCCAGGCCGGGCAGTTCCCGCACCAGCTCTCCGGCGGCCAGCAACAGCGGGTCGCGCTCGCCCGCGCGCTCGCGATCGAGCCGCGGGTGCTGCTGCTTGACGAGCCGCTGTCGGCCCTCGACGCGAAGGTCAGGCTGCAGCTCCGCGAGCAGATCCGCACCCTGCAGCAGCGGCTCGGCACCACCACCCTGTTCGTCACCCACGACCAGGAGGAGGCGCTGTCGCTGTCGATGGCCGACCGGGTCGGTGTCATGCGAGCGGGCAGGCTCGAGCAGGTCGCCGCGCCGGACCAGCTCTACGACAAACCGGCCACCGCGTTCGTGGCCGAGTTCGTCGGCACGATGAACCGGATCCCGGGCGACCTGGGCAGCGGCGGCGAAACCGTCACCGTGCTCGGCACCACCGTGCCGGTCCAGCCCGGCGGTCCCGCCGCGGGCGCGGTGAGCGCGCTGATCCGGCCGGAGAACCTGACCATCACGCCGGCCGAGAACGGCAACGGGATCGTGTTCCTGCGCACCTTCCTCGGCGCCACCAGCCGGATCACGGTGCTGCTCTCGGGCGACCTCCAGGTCCTGGTCGACATCCCGTCGACCACGGCGGCGGCGATGATCCCGGGCGCCTCGGTCGCGGTCGGGGTCCCGTCGGCGGCGGTGCATGTGATCCCGACCGCGGGCTGACGGCCGCTGGTGACGCAGGCGCTCGGCTTCCCGGCGGTCTGGCTCAGGCACAATTGCCCGTGTCCGGACTGCCGGGATCCGGTCACCGGCCAGCGGCTGGTGGAGATAACCCAGATTTCGAACGTACGCGGGGCGACTGTCACTGGCTCATGGGATGACCGTCTGGAGGTGACGTTGACCCCGGA
>JBEKEK010000192.1:0-14409 GCA_050013875.1 Trebonia sp.
CTTCCTCATCACCCCCGACGGCACCCCGGTCACCATCGACTTCGACGACCTCACCCTCGCCCCGTTCGGCTACGACCTCGCCAAGCTCATCGTCACCCTCGCCATGACCCACGGCCCCATCCCCGCAGCCGCCATCACCGAAGCACTAAGCGCCTACAGCCTCGCCGCGAACAGTCACTGCCCGGCCCTGCCCCATGTCACCTGGAACGAGCTGATGGGCTGGGCCGAGATCCACCACATCCTCACCGCGCGCTACGCCGGCAACGGCCGCTATCCCTTCCCGTGGGACCAGGCCCGCCCGTCGTGACCGCCATCCAGGCCGCGCTCGAAGCCGCCGCCCGCCTCATCGGCCCGTGCAAGATTACAGAAACCCTCGGCCCCGCTGTCGCGCGCATCTCCGCACGCAGCGGTGAGGAATACGTCGTGAAGAAGCACGCCGACCGCGACAAGCACGACCGCGAAGTCCATGCCTACCAGCACTGGACACCAGCACTCGGCTCCTCAGCCCCGCAACTCGTCGCCGCCGACGCTCAGGCCCTGACCATCGTCACCACGGCCCTCAACGGCCGCCCGTACCCAGACCCGCTGACGCCGACGGCTCATCACCAGGCCGGGATGATCCTGCGCCGCTTCCACGACGCCGAGCCCCCTCGCCTACTCCCGGGCTACCGCGACTGGCTACGAGACCGCGCTGCCTACTGGATCGGCCGCGCAAGGCCCTTCATAAACGCAGCAGACCTCGGCAACGCCAGCGCCGCCCTCGCCGTGCTCCAGCAAGCCGCCGACCCGCGGGGAGTGCCCTGCCATCTCGACTTTCAGCCCCGCAACTGGCTCCTCGGCCCAGCCGCAGCCCTCTACCTCGTTGACTTCGAGCACGCCCGCACCGACCTCCCGCTCCGCGACCTCGTACGGCTCCGCTTCCGCGCATGGCCAGACCGCCCCGACCTCAAGGACGCATTCCTGAACGGGTACGGGCGCGACCTCACCGGCTCCGACACCGAAACGCTGCAGCACCTCGGTGCCCTGGACTCCCTTACCGCTATCGCCCGGGGACACCAGAACCACGACATCCAGCTCATCCAATACGGGCACTCCACCCTCCGGCAATTGCGGACATCCGGGTAAACCGCTCAGCTAACTCAGACGCACACAGGCTGGCACGAAAATCAGCCGTGCCGCAGCTCGAACCAGGTCTCCATCCGCCCGCCACGCAGCCGCCACCCCCACCGCGCCGCGAGCCCCGCAACAAGCTGAAGCCCGCGACCGCCTTCCGCATCACCGCCGGTCGGACTCAGCTCTGGCGTCCCCGGCCCGGCGCGGTCGGTGACCTCGATCCGGACGATGCCGTCCCCGGCAATGACCGCGACAGTGACCGTCTCGCCGGGAGCACCCGAGCCGGAGTGCCGGACAGAATTACCAAAGATCTCGCTCACCAGCAAGACCGCCGCATCCCCGCACGGGTGCCCCGAGCCGAGTACCCCTCTCACGAAGGAGCGGGCGACCCTCGCCCGCTCTGCCCGCCCGGCAAGCGTCACGCTCTCCCGGACCGTCACCCTGGCCATCACCACACCTGCCCTTCCCGGCCGCCCCGCCCCGGGAAGCCGACCGGGCAGGCGGGGGGACGCAGGGAAATGCACGCTCAGCTCCACCGCGAACGTCAAGCCGCGCACGGGCCGACTCCGCCGACCTGGTCCGTGGCTCGTCCGTGGTCGCGGCCCTCGTCCGTGGCCGTCCGTGCAAAGCCGACGGTTCCCCGCACCGCTCCCTGGACCCGATTCCCGTCCGCTATGTGTCCGTGGACACCGCAACACGGGGGTCTACAGCGTGACAAGGTGACACATGCTGGGACAGAGACGAAATGGCCCGCTAGCGCGCATATACGCAGCTAGCGGGCCATAATCGCAGGTGGTGGCAGGTGTTGGGTTCGAACCAACGTAGGCTGAGCCGACGGTTTTACAGACCGCTCCCTTTGGCCACTCGGGCAACCTGCCGTGCGCCGCCGCACAGCGGCGGTAGCAGAGAGAAGAATAGCGGACATCGCGAGCGGTTGCGACGCGGGCCGCGGACCAACCAGCCGCGACGGCCACGGCGACGAACTTGCCGTGAACGAGCGTGGCCGAGGTGACGACGGGCACCATACCCGTCTACCCTGTGGTTCATGCCAAGCGAGTCCAGCTTCGACATCGTGTCAAAGATCGACCGTCAGGAAGCCGACAACGCGCTCAACCAGGCGGCCAAGGAGATCAGTACCCGGTTCGACTTCCGCAACGTCGGGGCGTCAGTCGCCTGGTCGGGCGAGAACGGGGTGGAGATCCGCGCCAACAGCGAGGAGCGCGCCAACGCGGTCCTTGACGTGTTCAAGGAGAAACTCGTCAAGCGGGGCATCTCCCTCAAGCACCTGGACGCGGCGGAACCGAAGGTGTCCGGCAAGGAGTACCGGATCGCCATCGCGATCAAGGAGGGCATCTCCCAGGAGAACGCCAAGAAGGTGTCCAAGATCATCCGGGACGAGGGGCCGAAGGGCGTCAAGGCCCAAGTGCAGGGCGAGGAGTTGCGCGTCTCGTCCAAGAGCCGGGATGACCTGCAGTCCGTGATCAGCCTGCTCAAGGGCAAGGACTTCGACTTCGCGGTGCAGTTCGTCAACTACCGCTAGCGGCCGCCGGCTAAAGCCCGCCCCGCTAGGGTGCAGCGGTGCCCGCCGAGCCGGCCAGGCCCTCCAGCCGGCGTACCCGCTCGCCGGTCGGCGGGTGGGTACGGAGCAGACCGCCCAGTCCGCCCCGCCCGGGCGGGAACGGGCAGGCGATCATCAGATGGCTGGCGGCGGCGAGCGGCCCGCGCGGGCGCGGCGGCAGGTCCGCCGCGCACGAGTCGATCTTGCGTAGCGCGCTCGCGAGCTCAAGCGGTTCGCCGGTCAGCAGCGCGCCCCCGATGTCCGCGTCGTACTCACGGCCCGCCGGGGCGGCCAGCTGCAGCAGCAGCGCCTTCAGCGGGCAAACCGCGACGAGCGCCACCAGCCCGGCTGACCAGGAGGACACCGCCACATCGCGCCGGGTCACGTGGGACAGCTCGTGCGCGAGCACTGCCCGCAGCTCGGCCGGCGAGAGCAGCTTCAGCAACCCGTCGGTGCAGCACACCGCGGCCGACCGTGGCCCGTACCCCACGGTGAGGATGTTCGGCTGGGTGGCGGGAGACACGAACAGGCGGGGCATCGGGAGCCGGGCCGAGCGGGCGAGTTCCCTTACCAGCCGGTAGAGATCGGGCCTTTCCACCTCGCTCACCTGACGGGCGCCGAGCGCGGTGAGCACCGCCCGTTCCGCGTGAAAGTAAATGATCCACGCCAAGGCAATCAGGAGCGCGCTGACCACCGCGGCGCAGCCAAGCCCGAGCCAGAGCGCGGCGACCACCACAGGTGCCACGCAGAGCCCGGCGGCGAGTAGCGCCGCGCGCAGTACGTAGTAGCGCACCGCGGCTCCTTCCCACCTTGCCGCTATGAATCAGCAGCTCATCCGCTTAACGGTTGACGCCGACCACGAGGTTCCCGCGCCGCGCCGCGAGCCTGCGCGGGCTGTGCGGCAACCCGCAAGCCAGCAGACGCCAGCCGACGGCCCGCGCCCGCCACTGGCCACCCAAGCGCCCCGCGGGCATCGCCCGCCACCATCACCGCCGGAGCGGCGCCGGCATTATGAGCAAATAACAATAACTTTGCCGCATCACATCAAAAAGGTGGCGTGTCCCACACTCGTGTGGACGGCCATGCGGCACCCGAGTCCGCATAGAATTTACCCTGTCCCGCACTCAAGCCCCGGCCTTTGGGGTGGTGCTGCACGAGGGGCGCCCGGTCCCGGCGTGCGGAGGAGGCTTTGCGCTGTGACCAAGCAGGTCCAGGAGCTAGATCACGTAGTCATTCGTTTTGCAGGCGACTCCGGTGACGGCATGCAGCTGACCGGTGACAGGTTCACCCAGGAGACCGCGGTCTTCGGCAATGACCTGTCGACCCTGCCGAACTTCCCCGCTGAGATTCGCGCACCGCAAGGCACCCTGCCCGGCGTGTCCAGCTTCCAGCTGCACTTCGCGGATCACGACATACTCACGCCGGGCGACGCGCCTGACGTGCTCGTGGCGATGAACCCGGCGGCACTCAAGGCGAACCTGAAGGACCTTCCGCTTGGCGGGGACCTGATCGTCGACACCGACGAGTTCACCAAGCGCAACCTGGCCAAGGTCGGGTATGCCAAGAACCCGCTGGAAGACGGCTCGCTCGACGGCTACAAGCTGCACCCGGTGCCGCTGACCTCGCTGACGGTCAAGGCGCTTGAACATCAGGACATCTCGCGCAAGGACGCCGAGCGGTCCAAGAACATGTTCGCGCTCGGCCTCCTCTCCTGGCTCTACGGCCGCCCGGCGGAGGGCACGCTCTCCTTCCTCGAGGCGAAGTTCGGCAAGCGGCCGGAAATCTACAAGGCGAACGTGACCGCGTTCCAGTCCGGCTGGAACTACGGCGAGACCACCGAGGACTTCTCCGTCCGCTACGAGGTCAAGCCGGCCCCGATCGCACCGGGCAAGTACCGGAACATCACCGGCAATACAGCGCTCGCCTACGGGCTGATCGCGGCCGGCCAGCTCGCCAAGCTGCCGCTGTTCCTCGGCTCTTACCCGATCACCCCCGCCTCCGACATCCTGCACGAGCTGGCCAAGCACAAGAAGTTCGGCGTCCGCACGTTCCAGGCCGAAGACGAGATCTCGGCCGCCAGTTCCGCCCTCGGCGCGGCGTTCGGCGGGGCGCTTGCCGTGACGACCACCAGCGGCCCTGGCATGCTGCTGAAGGCGGAGACCGTGGGCCTGGCCGTCTCGGTGGAGCTCCCGCTGCTCGTCGTCGACGTGCAGCGGGCCGGGCCGTCCACCGGGATGCCGACCAAGACCGAGCAGGCCGACCTGCTGATGGCGCTGTTCGGCAGGAACGGCGAGTCGCCGGTGCCGGTGGTCGCGGCCGCCTCCCCGTCGGACTGCTTCTTCGCGGCCATCGAGGCGGCGCGGATCGCGATCACGTACCGGACGCCCGTGATCTTGCTGTCCGACGGCTACCTGGCCAACGGCTCCGAGCCGTGGCGTATCCCGGACGTCGGGTCGCTCCCGGACCTGAGCGCGGAGTTCCAGTTCGCCTCCGCCGCGGCCGACGCGCCCGACGGGGCGGAGTTCCTGCCGTTCAAGCGCGACCCGAGGACCCTCGCCCGGCCATGGGCGATCCCGGGCACCCCGGGCCTGGAACATCGCGTCGGCGGCATCGAGAAGGCCGACGGCGCGGGGACGATCTCCTACGACCCGGACAACCACGACCTCATGGTCCGTACCCGGCAGGCCAAGATCGACGGCATCGCCGCCACCATCCCGCCGCTTGAGGTCGACGACCCCTCCGGTGACGCGAGGCTGCTGGTCCTCGGCTGGGGATCCACCTACGGGTCGATCGGCGCGGCCGTCCGCCGCGCCCGCCGGGACGGGCACGCGGTCGCCCAGGCGCACCTGCGGCACATGAACCCGTTCCCGGCCAACCTCGGCGACGTGCTCCGCCGCTACGACAAGGTGCTCCTCCCCGAGATCAACCTTGGCCAGCTCGCCCTGCTCCTGCGGGGCAAGTTCCTGGTCGACGTGATCTCCTACAACCGCGTCAGCGGCCTGCCGTTCCGCGCCGCCGAGCTGGCCGAGGCGATCGAAGAGGTGCTCGGACATGAGTGACATTCAAAATCATCAGACGGAGATTAACGGACCGGGGCGCTCCCGGTCTCTCACGCTGGTCCCGCACAAGGCCGGCCTGGCGACCAGGGACTTCAAGTCTGACCAGGAGGTCCGCTGGTGCCCCGGGTGCGGTGACTACGCCATTCTCGCCGCCTTCCAGTCGTTCCTGCCCGAGCTTGAGGTGCCCAGGGAGAACGTGGTCGTGGTCTCCGGCATCGGCTGCTCGTCCCGGCTGCCCTACTACGTGTCGAGCTACGGCATGCACTCGATCCACGGCCGGGCGCCCGCGATCGCGTCCGGGCTCGCCGCGTCGCGGCAGGACCTGTCGGTGTGGGTGATCACCGGGGACGGTGACGCGCTCTCCATCGGCGGCAACCACCTGATCCACGCCCTCCGGCGGAACGTCAACATCAAGATCCTGCTGTTCAACAACCGGATCTACGGGCTGACCAAGGGCCAGTACTCGCCCACCTCCGAGCAGGGCAAGGTCACCAAGTCGACGCCTTACGGCTCCCTCGACTACCCGTTCAACCCGGTGTCGCTCGCACTGGGCGCGGAGGCGTCCTTCGTGGCCCGGTCGGTCGACTCCGACCGCAAGCACCTGCAGTCGGTGATGCGGGCGGCGGCGGACCACCGTGGCTCCGCCTTCATCGAGATCTTCCAGAACTGCCCGATCTTCAACGACGACGCGTTCGCCCCCATCAAGGAGCCGAACGCGCCCGGCCTGATCCGGCTCGAGCACGGTTCGCCGATCCGGTTCGGCCCCGACCAGTCGATGGGCCTCACCTACGGCCCGTACGGCGCGCTCACACCGGTCGAAGCGGCCACCGTGGGCGAGTCCGAGCTGATCGTGCACGACGCCGCCAGGACCGACCCGTCCTACGCGTTCGCCCTCTCCCGGCTGGACAGCTTCGACTTCACGCACACCCCCATCGGCGTCTTCCGCGCGGTCGAGCGCCCGTCTTACGACGACCTGATGGCCGCCCAGCTTGACCAAGCCCGCTCCGCCGACGAAGGCAGCCTGGCCAAGCTCCTGGCGGGCAACGACACCTGGGAAGTCGGGTAACCGGTGACCATTCGACGCGGAAGAGTGCCGTGCGAGGCACCTCTGGGTAGATTCACTGGGTGATGGGCTCGTCACGACGAGCACAGCGGTGAACTTGCCACGTTTCGCTACCGCTCGCGAGTAATCTGGACTACTCCAGTGGGGAATCGCCATAGAACTCGGAGATGCAATGCTCGGACCATGGTCGAAGGACGTACCGGCACTCGCCGAAGAATACAAGAACGGTGACCCGTTCCCGCTGGTGGTGATCGACGGCTTCCTGGACGAGGACTTCGCGAATCAGCTGGTGGCGGAGTTCCCGTCGGTTGACGAGATGGCCCACTCGAAGGACTACATCTTCGGGGACAAGCGGGAAGAGGCCGATTTCGCCAAGGCGGGCCCGGCGGCCAAGGCCTACCACGATTACCTGCTGTCGCCGGAGTTTGCCGAGGTTGTGAGCACGATCACCGGCCGCAAGCTCTTCATGGACGCCTCGTTCCACGGCGGCGGCTTCCACCAGAGCGGCGACGGCGGCCACTTGGACACGCACGTTGACTTCAACATCCACCCGAAGCATGACGACTGGCTGCGGGTGCTGAACGTGCTGCTGTACCTGAACAAGGACTGGCCGGGCGAGAACGGCGCCGGCGACCTGCTGATCCGCACCGACCCGAAGAACGAGCCGCGGGCGATCGCTCCGCTGTTCAACCGGGCCGTGTTCATGCTCACCAGCGACAACACCTACCACGGGTTCCGGAAGATGTCGCTGCCGCCCGGCGTCACCCGCAAGTCGATCGCGGGCTACGCCTACGAGTTGATCGACGTCGGCACCCTCAAGCCGCGCACGACCTCGTGGGCGCCCGAGGACGGCGGAGTGGTCAAGCAGACCCTGGCCAAGTACTGGACGAGCCTGTCGGCCGCTAAGAACAAGGTCCGCCCCAGCTGACCCGGGCCGCGGCCGGCCGGCGGTAGCTGGCCGGCCGCGGTCATGGTTTGTCAGGCCCTTGCCGGTCTCCAAGCCCGCGCAGCCCATGCCTTGGAAGCGATCATCTAGGCGGTGCGGGTGATTACGAAGTCGCAGAGGGACTCGAAGGCGGCGCGCGCAGGGACGTCGGGGAGCTTGGCCAGCAGGGCGGTCGCGCCGCCGATCCAGGACCGCACAGTCTCCCTGGCCTCCTCAAGCGCCGGGGACTCGCGCAGCAGCCCCAGGGCCTCGCTGTGCAGCTCCTGGTCGGCCAGGTCCTCCCGGTTGAGCAGCGCGCGCAGGCGGACCTGCGAGGGCTCCTGCGAGGTGCCGCGCAGCGCGTAGAAGACCGGCAGCGTGCGCACTCCCTGCCGCAGGTCGGTACCGGGCTCCTTGCCCGACTGCAGGGACGTGGAGGCAACGTCGAGCACGTCGTCGGAGAGCTGCCAGGCGACGCCGATCCGCATACAGGCGTCCGCGATCAGGTCGGTCTTCTCCTCGGACACTCCGGAGAACATCGCGCCGAACCGGCCCGACGTGGCGATCAGCGACCCGGTCTTCTCCGTGACCACGTGCATGTAATGGTCGAGTGGGTCCTCGCCCGGCCGGACCCCCACCGTCTCCCGCAGCTGCCCGTCAACCAGGCGGCCGAAGGTCTCCGCCTGGATCCTGATCGCGTCCGGGCCCAGGTCGGCCAGGATGCGGGACGCCCGCGCGAACAGGTAGTCACCGGCCAGGATGGCAATGGAGTTACCGAACTGGGAGTTGGCCGAGGGCTGGCCGCGCCGGATGGCGGCCTCGTCCATCACGTCGTCGTGGAAGAGCGTGGCCAGGTGGGTGAGCTCGATGGCGACCGCCGCGGGCACGATGCGCTTGTCGCGGCAGTCGCCGAAGCGGGCGGCCAGCAGCACCAGCATGGCGCGGAAGCGCTTGCCGCCAGCCGTCATCATGTGCCGGGAGACCTCGGCGAACATCTCGTCGCCGCCGAAGGAGTTGGCGCGCAGGACGGCTTCCACGGCGGTGAGATCCTCCGTCATCTCCGCGGTGAGGGTCGCGTCAGCGAAATCGACGGGAACAGCGATGGTCACACGAACTCCATGTCGTCGGCGCACTTAACCCGAGCGTACGAACACACCAGCATACGCAGTCACCCCCAGGGGGCATGACCCCCGTACCCCCGACGCCGGCTTCGGGCACGCCTGATCGCGAAATCGGGCCGACCGCAGCCGACAAAAGCATCCAACTCTTAACTTTACGCTAATGGCCGTCGCCGCACTCAGCGAGCGCGGGGCGACGGCCATTGCCGAAACTGACTAACCGGGCATAAGCGGACGAACAGTTGCGTCGCCGCATGGTTGGCGAGGGACAGCACCGGCTCAGGGAAGATACCGAACACGACCGCGGAAAGAGCGCCGACGCCGACCGCGAGGCCGGTAAACACCGACGGCACCGCCACCACCGGGCCGTCTGGCACCGGGTCGCTGAAGAACATGAGCACGATCACCCGTGCGTAGAAGAACGCCGCGATCGCCGAGGACACCACACCGACGACCACCAGTGCCAGGTCCCCGCCCGCGATCGCCGCCTGGAAGACGGCGAACTTCCCGACGAACCCGGAGGTCAGAGGGATGCCCGCGAATGTGAGGAGGAACAACGCGAAGATCCCGGCAACCACCGGCGAGCGCTTGCCCAGGCCAGCCCAGCGCGAGAGATGGTCCGCCTCGCCGCCCTTGTCGCGGACCAGCGTGATCACCGCGAACGCGCCGATCGTGGACAGGCCGTACGTGGCCAGGTAGAACAGCGACGACGAGAGGCCCGCCACCGACGAGGAGATCACCGCGGTCAGGATGAACCCGGCGTGCGCGATCGAGGAGTAGGCCAGCAGGCGCTTGACGTCGGTCTGGGTGATCGCGATCACCGCGCCGACGACCATCGTGAGGATCGCCACCACCCACATGGCCGGCCGCCAGTCCCAGGTCAGTGTGCCGAACGCCACATAGAAGACCCGCAGCAACGCGCCGAACGCGGAGACCACGGTGCAGGACGCCATCAGCGCGGTGACCGGGGTGGGCGCACCCTGGTAGACGTCCGGCTTCCAGTTCTGGAAGGGCACCGCCCCGATCTTGAACAGCAGGCCGATGCCGACCAGCGCGATCCCGGCGTAGAGCAGCGTGTCGTTCCCGGTGCCGGACAAGGCGGACGAGGCGATGGTCGTCAGCGAGACCGATCCGGAGAACCCGTACAGCATCGCCACGCCGAACAGGAAGAACGCCGAGGAGAAGGCGCCGAGCAGGAAGTACTTCATGGCCGCTTCGTGCGACAGCAGGCGCCGGCGCCGGGCCAGGCCACACAGCAGGTACAGCGGGAACGAGAGCACTTCAAGCGCGACGAACATCGTCAGCAGGTCGTTGGCGGCCGGGAAGAGCAGCATGCCGCCGACCGCGAACAGGGTCAGCGGGTAGATCTCGGTGTGCACCAGTCCGGCCAGCAGGCCCTCGCGCTCCTCGGCGGAGCCCGGGGTGGCGGCCGCCTGGCCGGCGAACGAGGACACGTCGTGCGACGCGTCCGCCATCAGCAGCACCGAGACGGCCGCGAGGACCAGGATCGTGCCCTGGATGAACAGCGTCGGCCGGTCCACCGCCACCGCGCCCTCGGCGGCCACGTGCCCCGCGCTGCCGTGCGCGAACAGGGTCGAGGAGGCGGCGATCACGCAGGTCCAGACGAACGCGGCGACCAACGCCCCGAATGTCAGCAGCAGGTGGACCGCGCGGCGCAGCTCGCGGGGCACGAAGGCCTCGACGATCACGCCGACGACGGCCGCACCGAACACGACAAGCATCGGTGCCAGCTGGCTGTACTCGATGCTCGGGGCCGGGATCGCGCCGGGAACGGCAGCAGCGACAGCGGCGGCGGCGAGGCTCACGGCTGGGGTCCCTTCTGGGCGACTGCGGGGTGGGCGGGCACCGGGTCGGTCGCGCCCACCTGAGACATCGTTGACTTGACGGCCGGGTTGATCACATCAAGCACCGGCTTAGGGTAGACGCCCATCGCGATGATCAGCGCGACCAACGGCACCACCGCGAGCAGTTCCCGCGGCCTGAGGTCGGGCATCGCCGACACCGATTCGGCGGTCGGCCCGTTCATCGTGCGCTGGTACATCCAGAGGATGTAGATCGCCGCGAGCACGATCCCGGCCACCGCGAACGAGCCCGCCACCTTGTACCGGGAGAACGTGCCGACGAGCACGAGGAACTCCGACACGAAGGTCGACAGGCCGGGCAGCGCGAGGCCGGCCAGACCGGAGACGAGGAACAGCCCGGCCAGCATCGGGGCGACCTTCTGCACGCCGCCGTAATCGGAGATCTTGTCCGAGCCGCGGCGGACGATGAGGAACCCGGCGATCAGCAGCAGCGCGCCGGTGGAGAAGCCGTGGTTGACCATGTAGAGCGTCGCCCCCGACTGCCCCTGCGACGTCAGCGCGAAGATGCCGAGCACGATGAAGCCGAAGTGGGAGATCGAGGTGTAACCGATCAGCCGCTTCATCGAGGTCTGCCCGATCGCCACGATGGCCCCGTAGATGATCGAGATCACCGACAGGACAAGGATCAGCGGCGTGAAGTAATGGAACCCGGCCGGGAACAGCTCCAGGCAGTACCTGATCATCCCGAACGTGCCGACCTTGTCCATCACGCCGAGCATCAGCACCGCCGCGCCGGGCTGGGCGGACGCGGTCGCGTCGGGCAGCCAGGTGTGGAACGGCCAGAGCGGCGCCTTGATCGCGAAGGCGATGAAGAACCCGAGGAACAGCCACTTCTGCACCGTCGGCGACAGGGCCACCTGCGCCAGCGAGTAGAACATGAACGTCCCGTGGTGCCCGGTGGCCGCCGACTGCCCCGCGTACACGTACAGCGCGATCACCGCGACCAGCATCAGCAGGCCGCCGAGCAGGCTGTAGAGCAGGAACTTAACCGCCGCGTACTGCCGCGCCCCGACGCCGAACGACCCGATCATGAAGTACATCGGGATCAGCATGGCCTCGAAGAACACATAGAAGAGGAAGACGTCGGTGGCCGCGAAGACCCCGATCATCATCGTCTCGAGGACCAGCATCAGCGCGAAGTACACCTTGGGCGACCGTTTTGCGTCGTCCGCGTCATGCCAGGAGGCCAGCACCACCACCGGCATCAGCACCACGGTCATGCCGAGCAGCACCAGCGCGATCCCATCCACGCCGAGCGCGTAGTGCACGCCGAACTGAGGGATCCAGGAGTACTCCTCGGTGAACTGGAAGGTCGGTCCCGAGGTATTGAACTGGGTGGCCATCGCGATCACCCAGCCCAGCGTGATCACCGAGAACGCAAGCGTCATGTACCTGGTCAGCCGGGCCGGGCCGAAAGCGACCACGACCGCGCCGACCAGCGGGATACCGCCGGCCACGGTCAGCCAGGGCAAGCCCCCGGTCCCCGCCACCGTGATAGCCGACGTAGCAACAACCATCAGAGCCTCACCACCAGAAGGCCGGCCACGAGCAGCACGGCGCCGATGAGCATGGACAGCGCGTAAGAGCGCACGAAACCGTTCTGCAGCTTGCGGAGCCTCGCCGAGCTCCCGCCCACCGTCGCCGCCAGCGTGTTGACGAGACCGTCGACGCCGCGGCTGTCGAAGAAAACCGAGAGCCTGGTCAGCCACTGGCCCGGGCGCATCAGAACCGATTCGTTGAAAGCATCGCCGTACAGGTCGGCCCGGGCGGCCCGGGTCAGCACCGACCCGCGCGGCGCGACGGCCGGCACCGCCACCCGGCCGTACAGCGCCCAGGCGACGCCGACCCCGAGGACCACAAGCACCAGGGCGATGATGCCCGGCCAGGACCAGATGCCGTGGTCGGGGAACGGCACGCCGATCACCGGCGCCAGGAAGTTCTGCAACCGCTCGTTGATGATGAACAACGCGCCCGCACCGACCGAACCAACCGCGAGCAGGATCATCGGCACCGTCATGGTCAGCGGGGACTCATGCGGGTGCGGGATGTGCGGCTCCGTATAGGCGGGGTGCGCGCCCGCACCGCCCAGCACGCCCTGCTCCTCCCAGCGCTTCGGGCCGTACCAGGTCATCAGCATGACCCGGGACATGTAGAAGGCGGTGATGGCGGCGCCGACGATCGTGCACGCGCAGAGAATCCAGCCGTCCGTGCCGCCCTTCGCCCAGGCCGCGTCGATGATCCCGTCCTTGGTGAAAAACCCGGAGAACGGCGGGATGCCGATAATCGCCAGGTAGCCAAGGCCGAAGGTCGCGAACGTGATCGGCAGGAACTTGCGGAGGCCGCCCAAGCGCCGCATGTTCACCTCGTCGTCCATCCCGTGCATCACCGAGCCGGCGCCGAGGAAGAGGCCGGCCTTGAAGAACCCGTGCGCGAGCAGGTGCGCGATGGCGAACACGTACCCGGCCGGGCCGAGCCCCGCGGCCAGGATCATGTACCCGATCTGCGACATCGTTGACCCGGCGAGCGCCTTCTTGATGTCGTCCTTGGCGCAACCGATGATCGCACCGAACAGCAGCGTCACCGCGCCGACGACGGTCACCGCGAGCTGCGCGGTGGGCGAGGCGTTGAAGATCGGGTTGGAACGCACGATGAGGTAAACGCCAGCCGTGACCATTGTCGCCGCATGAATAAGGGCCGACACAGGCGTCGGGCCCTCCATCGCGTCGAGCAGCCAGGACTGCAGCGGCACCTGGGCGGACTTGCCGCAGGCGGCGAGCAGCAGCAGCAGGCCGAGGGCGGTGGTCACGCCGGTCCCGCCCGACTTCGCCGAGTCGAACACCCCGGTGAAATTGAACGTGCCGAACTCCGAGAACATCAGCATGATCGCCAGCGACAGGCCGGCGTCACCGATCCGGTTGACGATGAACGCCTTCTTAGCGGCCACCGCTGCCGTCGGCTTGAACTGCCAGAACCCGATCAGCAGGTAGGACGCGAGGCCCACGCCCTCCCAGCCCACGTAGAGGCCGAGGAAGTTGTCAGAAAGCACGAGCAGCAGCATGGCCGCGATGAACAGGTTCAAGTAGCCGAAGAAGCGCCGCTTGTCGCTGTCGTGGGCCATGTAGCCGACCGAGTAGATGAGGATCAGTGAGCCGACCCCGGTGATCAGCAGGACGAAGCAGATCGACAGCGGATCGATCAGGAGACCGATGTTGGCCTGGAACCCGTTCACCGGGATCCAGGAGTACATGTGCAGGTCCTGGCTGCGCCCGGCCCCGTTCTTGCCGAGCAGCGCGAAGAACGCGACCACGCCGTAGACGAACGACGCGAGCGACATCAGGACGGCAAGCAGGTGCCCCCATTTGTCGGTGCGCCGCCCGCCGAGCAGCAGGACCGCCGCGCCGAACACCGGGAAGGCGAGCAGCAGCCACGACAGGCGGAACATGCCGGTGGCGGCGAGCGTCGTCATCGCGAGTAATCCCCTCAGTACTTAAGCAGGTTCGCGTCGTCAACCGACGCGGACTTGCGGGCGCGGTAGATGGCCATCAGGATCGCGAGCCCGATGACCACTTCGGCGGCGGCGACGACCATCACGAAGAAGGCCACGACCTGGCCGTCCAGATTGCCGTGCAGCCGGGCGAACGACACGAACGCGAGGTTGCACGCGTTCAGCATCAGCTCGACGGACATGAA
>JBEKEK010000193.1:0-14336 GCA_050013875.1 Trebonia sp.
ATCGCTCCGAGGTGGGAGAGGTTACCGGTGAAGCTGCTGGTCGCGGCCCCCGTGGCAAGGCTGGCCGTCAGGGACCCCGTGGTTGTGCCTTTCAGCGGACGGTCGGTGCCCTTTGCCGCCCCCAGCGCGGCTGCCGGGCTGATGGCAGTGACCGCGAGGAGCACCAAGCCTGAGAGAACAATAAGTCTGCGTAGCGGCATACCTGCCGCTCCTTTCTGGGTCCGCGCCGCTCTGCTTGCGCGGACCGCTCATGGTCCCTGTTGAAACGAAACTGGGCGAAGACGGAGACCGAATGCGGTCGCGAAGGAGGCCTTCGGCTCGTCGGCCACGGACGCGTCAGTCGTTCATGCAGACCCTACGCTTCCCTTGCGGATCGGCGGGAATTTCCTGTAAACATCTCAGGCCCCCGGCCGCGAGTGTAAATGCCGGGAGACCTGGTGCTGGGCTGATCCCGGCGTGACCCCGTACGACGCGTTGCTGCGGTGCACGTTTCGCCGTGGTCGGTGCTGGCCGGACTCACCAGGTCAGGCAACTCTCATCCGCGGGGCGAAATTCCAGCTCGCGCCCAGTGCGGGATACCGGGCCAGCGTGAGGGTACCGCTCGAAGTCGACGGGACCGGTCCCGCACACCGCCGTCTTAGTTTCCGGGACCAGACGCTATCGTTTCGGGCTGCTGAACTTCGCGGCGCATTCGCCGGAAGACGCCAACGCGACAGAAAGTGCCGTTCTGCGCGCCTCCAACGGAACGTACCGAGGAGAGTGTTCCAGTACATAGCGGCGGCAGTGTGCGCGCTGCTCTAGACGCTGCTGATTACGCTGGGTAGCGCTCTGCTGGCCTCGGCGCTCGGATCCGGCTCACCGGTCCTGTTCACCTACGTCGACGTCGGCATGCTCGACGCGTCTGCGGTCTTCGGCGGCGCCGAGACGACGATGCGGGCCGCGCGCCGTGCCGGCGAGCCGTTCACGTTCGGGGCCGTCCCGTCCCAGGTGCCCGGCTACCTTAACGGCCGGGGTTCCGAGCTGGTACGGGACGAGCGGGTATCTGACGTGGCAAGGCGCTTCTACCCGGCCGGGAGATGCCCGGCAGCCCCCTATTACCATGTCGTCGAGTCGAGGAAGCTCTGACGTGCCCCGGGTGGATGACGGTTACCTGGAGTCCCGGCGCAGGCAGATCATGGAGGCCGCCGTTGCGTGCTTCGCGCGGCATGGCTTTCATGGCACGACGATGCAGGACATCGTGGCCGAGACGGGTCTGAGCGCTGGTGCTATCTACCGGTACTTTCCCGCCAAAGAGGGCATCGTGGCGGCCATCGCCGCCGAGCATCACAGCCGGGAGGCGGCCGTCCTTGCCGATGTGGAGGCAGGCGCGGATCTCGGGGCCGTGCTGCGCCAGCTTGCGCGTGTCTCGCTCGGACGGCTCGCCGAACCCGACGAACAGCGGTCGCGGCGGGTCACCGTCCAGCTGTGGGGGGAGGCCCTGCGCAACGACCTGTGCCGTGCCAGAACTCGCGCAGAGCATCTGACCTGGGCTTCTATCCTCGGCACTCATGCTCTTCCGCCTCGCCTATCTGCTCATGATCCGGTTGTTCGGCTGGCTGGTGCTGCTCGCGCGGAGCGGCACATCGAAAGACGTGGAGATCTTGGTGCTGCGGCACGAGGTCGGGGTGCTCCGCCGCCAGGTCACCCGCCCGAACCGGACTGGGCCGACCGCGCCGCGATCGCCGCGCTCGCCCGACTGCTGCCCAGGCACCTTCTGCTGCACCGGATCGTGACACCCGGCACCCTGCTCGCCTGGCACCGGCAAATCGTCAAGAACAAGTGGACCTACCCGAACACCACCGGACGCCCGCTGGTCCCGGAGGAGATCCGCGAACTCGTCCGGCGCCTGGCCAGGCAGAACCCGCGGTGGGGGCACCGGCGCATCCAGGGCGAGCTCCTCAGCCTCGGGCACCGCATCGGCGCGGGAACCATCCGGCGGATCCTGGCCGCCGCCGGGCTCGCCCCGCGCCGCGCCGGACGTCACCGACCTGGCGGCAGTTCCTCGCCTCCCAGGCATCCGAAATCCTGGCATGTGACTTCCTGCACGTTGACACCGTGTTCCTCAAGCGCTTGTACGTGTTCTTCGTGATGGAGATCCAGACCCGCCGCGTGCACACCCTGGGCGTCATCGCGCACCCCACCGGGGCATGGACCGCCCAGCAAGCCCGCAACCTGCTCATGAACCTCGGCGAACGCGCCGGCCAGTTCAAGTTCCTCATCCGCGACCGCGACAGCAAGTTCACGACCGTCTTCGATGACGTGTTCGCCGGTAATGGCGTGCGGATCATCAAGGCGCCGTTCCGGTCGCCGAGGGCGAATTCCTTTGCGGAGCGGTACGTGGGAACACTGCGGCGCGAGTGCCTGGACCACTTGCTGATCTACGGCGAGCGACACCTCCAGCGTGTCCTGGCCGAGTACGCGCGGCACTATAACGAACACCGGCCGCACCAGTCGCAGGACCAACGACCTCCGCTGCACGAACCCGGCCAGCCGGTCGATATAACCGGCAGGATCAAGCGCACGCACGTCGTCCACGGCTTGATCAGCGAGTACCGGAGAGCAGCCTGACGGCACAGAGAACACCAGCTCAGGCCAGCGTGTGAGTTTGGCACGGCACAGCCATCCCTGACGCGCCCCCGGAAACCCGCCAGTACAGCCGCTGACCAGCAAGTATCACGATTGGTTACGCGAGATACGACCGAAAAACCCGGACGCCCCGAATATCAGGACAATCAACCCGGTATAAGCGACAAGTCATACCGCGCAAAAAGACGCACCCGATGTTTAGCGGCTCATCGTCCGAGGCAGAGGTCACGGCCTGCTGACGGTGCGACTGTTGCCCGGGCCAGCCCCTCGCCCGGGCCATTCGCCCCCAGGACAGGTGACTTCTGATCCCGCCCGGTCATCGTCAGGCGGTTATCCTGCAGACAGGGAACGAGTAAGTTCCCCGGCAGAGCCTGGTGGCTCCCGGCACGAAGGAGGGAGCCGAGATGCTCGTTGACATCCGTGAAACACCCGTGGGCATCGGCCCGGATGCACCGGCCCGCGCCGGCAGGATAATGCAGTTCGCGCGCGCCGTGCGGACCCGCTGGCGGGCCACGTTCCTGCTTACTGGCGCGCTGCTCACCCTCCTGGGTGTCGTGCTGGCCAGCGGCGCGGTTCTCCTCCCTGGCGTCGTGCTCTTGCTGGTCGGCCTGCTGCATGGAATAGGAGCCAGCGGCTGCACGTCCGCGGACCAGTTGGCCGGGTGGCCCTGGCGCGGGTGAGAGGTCGGTTAGCGTCAGGCCCGGACATTCTCACATCCGCCACATCCACTGTGGGCGGGGACCCGCGGATGGGGCCAGCTTGGCCCCCGGAATGGCCCCCAAGGCCCGTTCGAGCTGTTCGAATTAACTCCTTGACCTGGAGCCCCGTTACGGAATCGAACCGTAGACCTTCTCCTTACCATGCATGCCGGTTTCGTCGCATGACGTCGCGTTAGGTCCGATTACCGCATTTCAGAGGGATGTTACTGTCTGGGTACGTCGCGCCGGGTCGGGCGTTGCCCGGAGCCGTTGTCACTTGGCTTGTCACTGGCTCCGGATCTCCAGGCAGCTGGCGGCGCGGCCGCGTCCGGGCGGTACCTGCCCGCCATCCAGCCGCTGATGGCCTGGTCGATCGCGCTCAGCACGCTGCTCTGCTATTACCCGCTCGAGCTCCCGATCAGCGCTCTGGCGCGGGTAGGCGAACTGTTCGGCATTTACCGACGGGACCATTCGGGCCGCGCTGTCCGGCTTGGTCGCCGCGAAGGACGTTGCCCGGTGGGCGGATCTACGGACTCACCGAGCGACTGGTCCGGTGGCAGCGGGCACAGGATCACAGCGCGTCGCCGCGGCTGAAACCATGGGCCCTGCGGCTGGGAGATGGCTGCGGTCATCCCCGCCTCCAGGCCGAGCGCGTCGCCCTGCGCAAAGGCATGATCGACCTGCGGCTCGCCGAGCTGCGCGAAGGGTACGGCTGCGCCACGATGCGCATCCTGGATGATCGTTCCCTCATCGCCTTGAAGCTGTCGGCTGACTATCGCATCGCAAGGCTGGGCTCTGTCCGCTTTCCCAGCCGCTCAGCGGCCCGCATAGCGGCACATGATACGCCGTTCAGGGGTGCCTATACTGAAGATTATTCGCTAGACAGCCTCGACGACAGGAGGGCTTCCTGGTGAAGCATCATATCGCACTGTCGCGCGAGGTCGCCCCGGATCAGGTGCACGAGGTGCTCGGCCAGCACGTGCTCGCTGACGGCTTCAGGCTGGTCTACGACACCCGGGCCAGCCGTGGCTCCTGGGTGGTCGACGCGCGGTCCGGCGAGAAGTACCTGGACCTGTATACGTTCTTCGCATCAGCGCCGCTGGGGTCAAACCCGCGAGGATTGGCCGACGACCCGGAGTTCATGGCCGTGCTAGCCGAGGTGGCGGCGAACAAGCCAGCCAACCCCGACATGTACACCACGCACTACGCGCAGTTCGTCGAGACGTTCGCACGGGTGCTGGGGGACCCGGCCTTGCCGCACCTGTTCTTCGTCGAGGGCGGGGCGCTGGCCGTCGAGAACGCGCTCAAGACCGCGTTCGACTGGAAGAGCCGGCGCAACGAGGCAGTCGGCCGCCCAGCTGGGCTTGGCGGCAAGGTGCTGCATCTCACCCGAGCGTTTCACGGCCGGTCCGGCTACACTCTGTCGCTGACCAACACCGAGCCAGGCAAGACCGACCGGTTCCCCCAGTTCGACTGGCCCAGGATCGACGTGCCCGCAGTCCGGTTCCCGCTGACGGACCACCGGGACGAGGTCGAGCGGGCCGAGGCCCGGGCGCTGACCCAGGCCCGGGCGGCGTTCGAGCGGTACCCGCACGACATCGCGTGCTTCATCGCCGAGCCGATCCAGGGCGAGGGCGGCGACAACCACATGCGGCCAGAGTTCCTGCAGGCCATGCAGGCGATGTGCCGCGAGGGCGACGCGCTGTTCGTGCTCGACGAGGTGCAGACTGGGGTCGGGTTGACTGGTACGGCGTGGGCCTACCAGCAGCTCGGCCTTGAGCCGGACATCGTGGCGTTCGCCAAGAAGGTGCAGCTCGGCGGCATCATGGCTGGCCGGCGCGTGGACGAAGTCGTCGACAACGTGTTCGCGGTGTCCGGCCGGATCAACTCGACCTGGGGCGGCGGGCTGGCCGATATGGTCCGTTCCCGCAGGCTCCTGGAGATCATCGATCGCGACAGGCTGATTGAGCACGCGGCGAAGATCGGCGACTGGCTCCTCGGCGAGCTGGCGGCGCTCAGCGAGCGGCACACCGACGTGACCTCGAACGTCCGCGGCCGCGGGCTCATGTGCGCGTTCGACTTCCCGGACGCCAGGACCCGCGACGTGGCACAGCAGCTGCTGCGGGAGGAGCATGTTCTTGTGCTGCCGTGCGGAGAGCGCTCGATCCGGTTCCGGCCGACGCTGGACATCACCGAGCCGGAGCTCGAGTTCGGCCTGGCCGCGCTGGACCGCACCCTGACCACCCTGGCCCGCTGACGAACAAGGGATGTTACCGATGGATCAGCGCACCGTCTCATCCGTGATCGCCGGCTGCCCTGTAGCAGACGCCCCAGGAGGGCGGATCCGGTCCACCAACCCGGCGCGGCTCGACGAGGTGGTCGCCGATGTCGCGCTTGGCGACGCAGCGCTGCTGGTGACCGCGGCCCGCGCGGCGCGCGACGCGCAGCGGGCGTGGGCGGACGTGCCCGCGCCGATGCGCGGCCGGGCGATCGCGCACATCGGCCGACTGGTGGAGGACAACGAGCAGGCCCTGGCCGCTCTGGTCACCCGCGAGATCGGAAAGCCGTACCCCGAGGCGCTCGGCGAGGTTCAGGAGGTCATCGACACCTGCGATTTCTTCCTTGGCGAGGGCCGACGGCTGTACGGCCAGACTGTGCCCAGCGAAATGCCGGACAAGCAGCTGTTCACGTTCCGCAACCCGGTCGGCGCGGTGGCGGTGATCACCGCGGGAAACTTCCCGGTTGCGGTGCCCTCCTGGTACATCGTCCCTGCGCTGCTGTGCGGTAACACCGTCGTATGGAAGCCGGCCGAGTACTCGGCGGCCACTGCGGAGGCGTTCCACGAGCTGTTCTGCCGCGGCGGCGGGCTGCCGCCCGGCGTGTTCAACGTGGTCTACGCCGACGGCCCGACCACGTACGCCGGCTTGGAGCAGGCCCTGGACGCGGGGCTGATCGACAAGGTCGGGTTCACCGGGTCCAGCGAGGTCGGCGCGCGGATCGGCGAGCTCGCCGGGCGGCACCTGCAGTCGGCCTGCCTGGAGCTAGGCGGGAAGAATCCAATGGTCGTAACCGCCAGCGCCGACCTCGACCTCGCGGTCGAGGGGGCGCTGTTTGGCGGGTTCGGAACCGCCGGGCAGCGGTGCACCTCGCTCGGCACGGTGATCTGCCACGAGTCGGTGCACGACGAGTTCCTTACCCGCTTCGCCGAGGCGACGGCGGCGGCCGCGGTGGGCGACCCGTTCGCTGACGTGCTCTACGGGCCGATGCTCGACATCCGGTTTTCTGAACGCTTCGAACGGTTCCTGACCTGGATCGGCCCGCAACACAAGGTCATGGGCTCGTCGGGCATCGGGCGGATCACCGCGGCAAACCCCCGGGCCCGCTTCGTCGGCGACCCGGAAGCGGGCATCTTCTGCCACCCGACGATCGTCGACGGGGTGCGCCCGGGCGAGGAGATCTTCGACCGGGAGACGTTCGGGCCGCTGGTCGGGGTGACGACCTACCGGACCCTGGATCAGGCGGTCAAGCTGGCCAACGCCCCCGGATACGGACTGTCGTCGTCGATCTATACCAGCGACGCCACCGAAGCGTTCAGGTTCCGGCGCGGGGTGTCGGCCGGGATGGTCAGCGTAAACAACTCGACCTCCGGCGCCGAGGCGCACCTGCCCTTCGGCGGGAACGGCAAGTCCGGCAACGGCTCCCGCCAGTCGGGCCAGTGGGTGCTCGACCAGTTCACCCGGTGGCAGGCGCTGAACTGGGACTACTCGGGCCGGCTGCAGAAGGCGCAGATGGACGTGGCGGAGCTCACGCCGGACCGCGACTTCCGGCTGTGACCGCGGCAGGGCGAGCGGGCGCAAGGCAGGCGAGGTGACCACGCCAGCCGAGCTTGACCGGCACTTCAGGGAGGCGGCGGGCGGCCTGCCGGGCGGCCCGGCGCGCGCTGACCCGGCCGCGCCGGTGCGCGCGGGCAGCCAGCTGGACGGCACCACCCTGCTGGCCATCTTCGACGCCCAGGCGGAGAGCCGGCACCTCGATTTCGCGGCCCGGTGGATGCAGCAGCAGGGCAGCGGCTACTACACGATCGGCTCGGCCGGCCACGAGGGCAACGCTGCGCTGGCCGCGGCGCTGCGGCCGACCGACCCGGCGCTGCTGCACTACCGGTCCGGCGGGTTCTACTGCGCCCGTGCCCGCCAGGTGCCGGGCGTCGACCCGGTCCGTGACGTGCTGCTCGGGGTGGCCGCGTCCGCGGACGAGCCGATCGCCGGCGGGCGGCACAAGGTGTTCGGCCGGGCCGAGCTGGCCATCGTCCCGCAGACGTCGACGATCGCCTCGCACCTGCCCCGCGCGCTCGGCGTCGCGCTGGGCATCGGCCGGGCGGCGAAACTGGAGGTGACATGCCCGTGGCCGCGCGACGCGGTGACAGTAGCCTCGTTCGGAGACGCCTCGGCCAGCCACTCCACCGCCGTCGGCGCGATCAACGCCGCCTGCCACACCGCCTATCAGGGGATCCCGGTCCCGCTGCTGCTGGTCTGCGAGGACAACGGGATCGGGATCAGCGTACCCACCCCGCCGGGATGGGTGGCGGCGTCATTCGGGGCCCGGCCGGGCCTGCACGACCTGGCAGCCGACGGCTGCGACCCGGTCGCGGCCTACGACGCGGCGGCCCGGGCGGTCGGCCTGGCCCGGTCCCGGCGGCTGCCGGCGTTCCTGCACCTGTCGGTGGCCCGGTTCCTCGGCCACGCGGGCAGCGACCCTGAGGCGGCGTACCGCACGCCCGCCGACCTGGCGGCCGACCTCGCCCGTGACCCGCTGGTGGCGACCGCGGCCGCCCTGGTCGGCTCCGGCCTGCTGACCCCGGCCGAGGCGGTGACCCGCTACGACGCGGTCGGCGAGCGGGTCCGCGGCGCAGCCGAGCAGGCCCTATCCAGCCGACCGCTGGCCAGCGCCGCGGAGGTGATGGCCCCGTTGGCACCGCGTCACCCAGAGCGGGTGGCAAAACGCGCCACCGCCGGCCCGGACCGCGCGGGGGCCGCGGGCGGCCCGGTCACGCTGGCCCAGGCGGTCAACCTGGCGCTCGGCGAACTGCTCGACACCTACCCGGGCATGTGCGTGTTCGGCGAGGACGTGGGGCGGAAGGGCGGCGTGTACGGCGTGACCAAAGGGCTGCAACGGCGATTCGGGCCGGCCCGCGTCTTCGACACGCTGCTGGACGAACAGTCGATCCTCGGCGTCGCGCTCGGCGGCGGGCTGACCGGCCTGCTGCCGGTACCCGAGGTTCAGTACCTGGCGTACCTGCACAACGCCGAGGATCAGATCCGCGGCGAGGCCGCCACCCAGCAGTTCTTCTCGGCCGGCCAGTTTCGCAATCCCATGGTGGTGCGGGTCGCCGGGTACGCCTACCAGAAGGGATTCGGCGGGCACTTCCACAACGACAACGCGGTCGGGGCGCTGCGCGACATCCCGGGACTGGTGATCGCGTCGCCGGCCCGGCCCGAC
The DNA here is from genome assembly GCA_050013875.1 of Trebonia sp. Lineage (GTDB taxonomy): Bacteria > Actinomycetota > Actinomycetes > Streptosporangiales > Streptosporangiaceae > Trebonia. The sequence goes on from JBEKEK010000193.1 coordinate 8,820, forward strand.
GACGCGGCCGCGATGCTGCGTACCTGCCTGGCCGCCGCGGCGGAAGACGGCTCGGTGTGCGTCTTCCTCGAGCCGATCGCGCTCTACCACACGCGCGACCTGCACAACGACGGCGATGGCGGCTGGCTGGCGGCCTATCCCGCGCCGCACGCGCACGTCCCGGCCGGACGGGCGCGCAGCTACGGCGACGGCACCGATCTCACCATGGTCACGTTCGGGAACGGGCTGCGGATGAGCCTGCGGGTCGCCCGCCGGCTCGCGGTACGCGGAATCGGCGCGCGGGTGGTCGACCTGCGCTGGCTGGCCCCGTTGCCAGCCGACGACCTGCTGCGCGAGGCGCGGCTGACCGGGCGGGTGCTGGTCGTGGACGAGACCCGGCGCACTGGCGGGGTCTCCGAGGGAGTGGTCACCGCCCTGACCGACGCCGGCTATGCGGGCCTGACCACGCGGGTGACCAGCGAGGACAGCTTCATCCCGCTCGGCCCGGCCGCGAACGCGGTGCTGCTCGACGAACCCACGATCGAGAAGGCGGCCGTCGGCCTCCTGCACGCGGGCTGAGCGCGGATTATCAGGCCGCCGGTGCCCTGGGGCGGGTCTTCGGCGTCAAACCCGATCCCGGGCAGGGCGTCCCCGCCCAGGTGCGTGACCTGCCTGATGACCCCGGAAATGCCGGATCTCTTCGGCTCGGGCCGTCTGTCCGACGGTGTCATCTCGCACGCCAGGTGTTCGGGGCGTGCGTGTCTAACATCGGCTATGCCGGCGCTCCAGCTGCGCGGGATCATCGGGATAATCCTCGGCGTGATCCTCGCCATATGGCTTGCGGGCATGGCAGCAGGCGGGATCTTCGCAACGCTCGAGACGTTCCTATTGCCGGGCTGATCGCGATGGCCGTCTTCATCGTCGTGCGGCTCGTGGCCAGGCGCCCTCGGCGCGGCTAGCGTGGCACGGCCGCCGCGGCCACCCGCTGCGGCCGCGCAGCAGCGACATCTGGCGGGGCCGCAGACCCCGGCCAGCAGGCCGGGCGCATCTAGTCGTGCTGCGTCCGTGGTTGCCTGGAGCCGTTGCCGCTTGGCTTGTCACTGATTCCGCCGACACCGGAAGACGCAGTTGGAGTAGCCAGGCGCACCAGCAGGCAAATAGCTGATACTGACTATCGTAGTGCAGCGTGTTACAATGTACTACATGAGCCATCCGCTGAGCGTCCGCCTGAATGATGCCACGATCGCGCGTCTTGGCAGGCACGCACAGCGCATGCACCTGGCCCCGCGCACCCTGGCACAGCGGTACGTGGAAGAAGGGCTGAGGATGGATGAGCACCCGCTCATCCGGTTCGCCGATGGCCCATCGGGCAGGCGAGCCCGGCTGGTGGGAACGGGCAAAGACGTGTGGGAAATCATCACGGCCGTACGCGACAACAATGGCGACGCCGCCGAGACAGCACGCTACCTCGAGATCCCGCTCGGACTCGTACAGGCCGCCATCAGCTACTACGGTGCTTACCGGGACGAAATCGATCAGTGGATCCAGGCCAACGAGCAGCAGGCAGCCGAAGCCCATGCCGCCTGGTCCGCCGGCCAGGATGCCATCAGGCCGTGAGGCTGCTGCTGGATGAGATGCTGTCTCCCGCCATCGCGCGCGAGCTCCGCGAACGGGGACATGACGTACTAGCCGTAGCGGACCATCCGGGGTGGGTAGCACTCTCAGATCCCGAGGTGATGGCCCTTGCCCGGACCGAGCGCCGAGCCGTGGTCACCAACAACCTGCGCGACTACCGGCCGCTCCACGCCGACGCGATCACCCCAGGCGGCCCGGGACACTTCGGGGTGATCTTCATGCCAGGCACCTACCGGCGCACCAAGGACGACACCGGACGAATCATCACCGCCCTCGAAGCGAAGCTGGCCGAATATCCCGGCGATGAGGATCTGGCGAACGGCGAGTGCTGGCTGTAACAGCGAGAACGCCAATACGAGCCCCGACCGGCCGTCCAGGCGTTCAGTCGGCGAGCTCGCTTGGCATGTCGAGTTGCTCGCGCAGCCAGGCGGTGTCGACGCCGGTCTTGCCGTCAACGGCCAGGAGGTCGACCTCGTACTCGAACTGCCGCAGCATCGCCTCCAGGTACGGCCGCTCCCGGCCTTGTGCGGCCTGCCTGGGTGTTCGGCCGAACAACGCGGGAACCTTCTCATCGAGCCAGAACTTCTCCCAGCCTTCGGCCGCGGCAGCCGTGCCACCCTGAGATGCCCGCTGGCCGACGGGCCAGGCGAAGTCCATTGCCGGGTCGATCCGCTTCTCCGAGGTAACTACTGGGTTGCCGCCGATCTCGCGGAGTATGTCGAGGAGGCGGGTGAGCCGCTGCTGAGAGTTCACCTCGATGGTGATCTCGCGGCCACGGATCCGCAGCACACCCCGTACCCAGCGCTGAGGGCCGTCGGGCGCCTCGACATCCTGGTGCCCCTGGGCGCGCAACTGCGCCATGGCGTCTGCCATCATCGCCTCGCGCTGGCCATCGGGGATCAGCGCGCCCCACCAGATGACCCGGTCCGGCTCGTCGCTGTCGCGATCGAAATCGGGGCGCGCGGCCAGCTTGCCGAACGTGCCCTCCTCCACCGCAATCGTCGCGCCGATCAGGCACATGGGGTCACCGTCGGTGTTGGCGATCGCCGGCGGCGTGGCGCGGTAACGGTGCACGTCCGCGGCGATGCCGGTGATCATGGCACCGGCTGCCTTCCCCATCAGGCTCACCATCTCGGCCGATACCGGTTCCTGGTCATCGGCGTATACGCCGTGCGGCTCGGCATGGCCGAACGGGATAGGCGCGGGCGGGGCCTCAGGTTCCCCCGCGAGCGCCTGGAGCATCGCCAGGGCGGCCTCATCGACGGACTCGGCCGCCGCGTCTGCCTCCGTCGGGCTGAGCCTGACCCCAACCCCGGTGCTGCGCCAGATTCCGTCCACCGGCACTATGCCGCCCAGCCACACCGTCCATCGCGGCAGCCCGGTGGTTGCTTCAGTGGGGAACTCGACGTACCGCTCGGTGCCGGAGACGATATCGATGCACCGCAGGCCGGGCGCCGGGACCCGATCATCGATCCGCCACAGGCCGTAGTGGATGTGCTCGTGCCAGGCCAGGGCCCTAGCCGCCAGCGCCGCAAGTGTCGACAGGTCGGCCGCGAACGCCCGCAGCGGGGTGCCCGGATCATCATCCGCCAGCAAATCCCCGATATCGCCCGGCGTCTCGCCCTCGCCCTGGCCGAGGTCCACGGTGAGCAAGGCGATTTCCTCTGCCAGCTTGCCAAACGCCACCCCATCCTCAGGCGACCAGTCGAGGTCATCGGTCACCGACAGCTCCTCAGTCACCCGCGCCCGGACCGCCTCGCCGAGTTCGGTGCCGTCCAGGAAGGTGCTGACGGCGTCCTTGACCGCGACCAGGCCCGCGCGGTCAGTGAACCGGTCCACCGCGGCACGCTCGCGAGCGGCGGTTTCATCTGCGCAGGCTGTGGCGTAGGCCCGTTCGATCGCCGCGCCGTACAGGTCAACGGCGAAGTCGTCGTCCGGCGCCTCCTTCAGCCTCTGTTCGAGCAGCTCTACGGCCTCCGCAGCGTGCCCGCGGGTGCTGATGAAATCGACGACCTCCAGCCTCACGTCCGGGTCGCCTGCCTCGACCGCGGCCAGCGCCTGGCCGATGAGGCGCCGCTCCTCCCCCGCGTTCCTGGCGGCACCCGCCACGGCGGCCGCGAACGTCAGGGCGGTCAGCCAGGGCGCGTCCTGGCTGGACAGCGTCAGTTCGGCGGCATCCTGAAGCCGCGCCAGGGATGAGCCTTCCCGCAGTAGCGCCGCGGCCAGCCAGCCCGCGACCGGCACGCCCTGGTAGTGCTCGGCGAGCAGGATGGCCAGCTCGGCCGCTGACGTCCCGGGATCGTAGATGCGGCTCAGGCGCGCCTGCACCGAGCGGATCCGCGTGGTCGCGGCCCGCCGGCGCCGCGCCTCCGCATGCTTGGCCGCAGCCTTGGCCCGGTTCTGCTTCTTGCGGCGGTTGCTGCCGGCCATGATGGCTCCAGATGCTACCGCGCGAGGAACCCAGGCCGTTCGGGACCATGAGAGAAGTACGGCGGTGAGCTTGCGGGTTACGCCGGCGGGCCCCCGGCCCCGCCCGGGTTAAGCAGGTGCGTTTGCCGGTCATGCTGGACGATCAGCTTGCTCGGCGAGTTCGGCGAGCAGCGCTACTCGCCTTTCCTCGAGGGCGGTGAGCTGTACGCGGAGTTGCTTCAGCTCGCGGTTGGTCTGGGCCAGTTCGGTCCGCGCCTTCCGTTCTCGCAGGTAACGGTCACCACTGCGGGCCCTGACCAGGTCCTCGACCTCGCGGCGTAGCAGCCGCAGCCACGGGTTGCCGTGCATCGCGGCGGGCCGGTACCGGAGCTTGCCCGCGTCGATCGCCGCGTAGATCTCCTCCTGCGTCAGCCCGTACTGCGAGCGAGCAGTCTTGTCGTTCAGCGTCGCGCCCTGGCGTCCCCATTCTTCGGCACCGACTTCCATGGCTGGTCATCATCTCCCGGGACGGATTTTGGTCTCGCCGGTTACCTGCTGATGAGCTCGCTGAGGCGGGCGCCGATCACAGTGCGGTCAGGACGGGGCTCGTGCTCGTAGTACCAGGGCTTACGCCGACGCAGCAGGGCCTCGCCGTGCTCGGCCCAGGTGAAATGCGGCTGGCACAGGACCTTCCGGAATACGGCGTCGACCGTCTGGGGGTGGGCGCCGGCTAGACGGCGAAACGGGAGCGGGCCGATCGTCTCCGCCCGCAGATACCCGCGCAACTTGTCCCCGTACCCCTTGTCGGAGGCGAGAGCCGGGTCGGCGAACAGGTCGCGTAGCATCCCGTACTCGTTATAAAAATTCAGCCCATCGATCTCGTCGTAGATGACGCCGATAGTGTCAGCGCCGGCGAGCTCGGGCGGAAGCTCAAACGCGGGCACATCCACCCCCGGAATGTTCGGCGGCCGACGGCGGGCGGCCCGCCTGGCGAGCGCGTGAAGCCCGCTCCCTGGAGCCGCCATGTCCTATTGGGACCTTACTGCCCTCCACTCGCTTCCGGCCCGGGACAGCTGAGAGCAGAGTGAGCTAGGCGCTCCGCCGTCGGCGCCATGCGGACGAGAAGCTGGTGCTTCGTCGACGGCGATCAGAGGCGAACTTCGTGCCCGACTGCCTGTAGGGCCAGGGAACCGAGCCCTATTCTCTCTGCAACGGAGACGGGCACCGGCCGAATCCGGACCTTCTCCTGACAATGCGTGGCGGTTTTGTCTGACGCCGTCGCATTGAGTCTGACTCCCGCAAGCCAGAGGGGCCACCGATGTCTGAATACGCCGCGCTGCGCCTGCCATCATCTGGAGCCGCATCACTTGGTTAGTCACTTGATCTTGAAACTAAGTATTCGAAAAATCTCGCTGAGCTGGAGCCCCGTTACGGAATCGAACCGTAGACCTTCTCCTTACCATGGAGACGCTCTGCCGACTGAGCTAACGGGGC
>JBEKEK010000194.1:0-16044 GCA_050013875.1 Trebonia sp.
CCGAGGGTCTGCACCGACTGCAGGTTCACGGTGATGGTGGATGGCCAGGCGCCGTTGTTGGCTTCCCAGTAGGTGCTGGTGTTCCCGTCAACGGCGTTGGCGGGGGTGTACACCTGGGTGTAACTGGACGCGGTGACCGGCATGTTGAGCGCCAGGTCGGTGGTGGAAGAGGCGGTGCCGGTACCCGACAGCGCCACGGTCAGCGGGCTGCCCGGCGCGCTGCTGTTCACCGACAGCGTCCCGGTTGCCGCCCCGGCCGCGGTCGGCGCGAACGACACGCTGACCGTGCAGGAGGCGCCCGCCGCGAGCGACGTGCCGCAGTTGTTCGACTCGCCGAACGGCCCGGTCACGCCGATCGAGGACATCGACACGGCGCTGCTGCCCGGGTTCGTTACCGTCACCGACTGCGCCGGGCTGGTCGAGCCAACCGTCGTGTTGCCGAACGACTCGCTCGACGGCGATGCCGTCAACGCGGTACCGCCGCTGCTCGCACCGCCGGGGAAGACCTCGAACTCGGAGAGCTGAGCGGCGGACCAGCCGGTGTTGCCGGTGAAGCTGAGCTCCACGTAGCGGTCGCTGGTCCCGGACGGCAGGCTGATCGTCGCCGTGTTGCCGGTGGATGGGTTGAAGGTGTACCCGGCCGACCCGACGAGCTGGCTGAACGTCGTGCCGTTGGTGCTGCCGAGGACCGAAAGCGTCTCCGTCCGGGTGCTCCAGGCGGACGACGGCGGCAGGTCGAGCGTGACCGACCCGATGGACTGCGTCGAGCCCAGGTCGACCGTGATGGTCTGCGGGTACCCCGCGCCGTCGGAGCTCTCCCAGTAGGTGCTGGTGTTGCCGTCGGTGACGTTGGCGGGCACGTAGGATTCGTAGTCACTGCTCGCCGTGACCGGCTGGTTGAGGGCAATGTTGGTGGTTGAGGTGATGCCGCTGCCGGTCAGCCCGACGGTCAGCGGGGTGTTGTTGGCGTTGCTGCTCACGGTCAGGGTGCCGGGGTTGGCCGCCGCCGTCGGCGTGAACTTGACCGTCACCGTGCAGGTGCCGTTGACCGCGATCGTGGTGCAGTTGTTGGTCTGGCTGTAGGCCCCGGTCACCGAGACGCCGGAGACCGTCGCGGCGGTGGTACCGGAGTTGGTCACCGTCACCGTCTGGGTGGCGGCGGACGAGCCGACCAGGGTGGCGGGGAAGGACAGGCTAGCCGGGGAGGCGCTCAGCACCGGTCCTGGTGCCGTGCCGGTGCCGGTCAGGCTCACCGTGTTGGTGACGCCGCCGGCGTTGATGGTGACGCTCCCGGTGCTCGTGCCGGTCGCGGTGGGCGAGAACGTAACGCTGACGGTACAGGAGCTGTTGGCCGCGATCGACGAGCCGCAGTTGCTGGTCTCGGCGAAGGGGCCGCTGGCGGTGATGGACGAAACCGGGGCAGCCGCGGCAGTCGGGTTGGCGACCGTGACGCTCTGCGCGGCGCTGGTCGACCCGGTTACCTGCGGGCCGAAGGTCAGCGCCGTCGGGCTCGCGTTAACGCCGGTGACGGGGTACGGCGGGTACACCGGGGTCGGGTTGTCGCCGACGCTGCACCCGGCCGGGTCGACGCCGGAGACGCCGGTCTCTGTGAGCGTGAAGTTGCCGCCCTCGCAGCTGTAGCTCGGGTCGTTGCCCTCGTTCGCCTGCGCCACGCCGGTGGCCGTGACGTTGGTGAGCGTGGCCGAGCCGCCGGTCTGTTCCTGCAGGGCGAACGTGCCGGTGCCGATGATGGACACGTTGTTGAGGTTGACCCCGCTGACCGTGCCCTCAACCCACTGGATCGCCTCGAACGGGCTCTGCTCGATCAGCGCGTTGGTCACGTTGATCGGGCCGGTGACCGCGCCCTGGCTGCCGTCGAACCACAGCGCGCCCACGCCGAACTGCCAGTTCGGGTCGAGCTGGCCGTCCCTGATCATGGTGTTGTTGGAGATGGTGGTCAGGCCGAGCGGGGTGGAGTCGAAGCGCTGCGCCGCCGTGATACCGCCGCCCTGGTTGATGCCGGTGTCCTCGACCAGGTTGCCGGTGACGGTGTTGTTGTTGCCGCCGTACACCGCGATGCCGTTGGCAAGCTGCTGCTGCTGCAGCGTGTTGTCGGAGATCACGTCGCCGGAGTCGGCGCCGACACTCGCGTCCGCCCACAGGGCGATGCCATCGTCACCGGTGTTGCGGATGCTGCTGTTGGTAATGGTCGAGTTGGTGACGGCGCCGTGCAGGTTGATGCCGTCAGCGGTGGTGTCGCGGATGCGCATGCCGCTGAAGGTCAGGTTGGACATCGGCCCGTCCATCCAGGCGCCGACCTTCTCGTGCTCGATCCAGATGTTGGACACGGTGGAGTTGCTCAATTCGCCACCGATGCCGTTGACCTGGGCACTGTCGTCGCGTATCTGGACGTTGCCGAAGATCGCGAAGTTCGACAGGTGCACGTTGGTGCTGCCGGCCTGGGAGTTGCTCGGCTCGCCGTTGCCGTAGAAGCCCGGCGCCGCCCCGGTGATGGTGGAATACCACATCCCGGCGCCTTCGACGGTGACGTTGTTGACGATAATGTGGCCGGGGATGTCATAGCTGCCCGGCGGGATCCAGACCGTCCCGCCCGCGCCGGCCGCGGCGATCGCGTTGTTGAACGCGGTGGTCGAGTCGTTGACGCCGGTCGGGTCGGCGCCCTCGCTGACGACCGATACCGAGCCGGCGGGCTGGGCCAGCGGCGCGGCGACGTTCTCGAAGTCGGCGAGGTTGATCGTGTAAGAGGACGCGGTGTCCTCCGAGTCGACCTCCAGCTTGAACGTGGTGCCGGCCGGATAGGTGGTGCTGAACAGCCGGTGCACCTCGTCGTAGAAGTGCATCGGGGTGCCGCTGCCCGGCGTGTTGACGAACGGGTAGCTGCCGTAGTACCAGCTGTACGCGTTGGTCAGGGTGAAGTCAGTCTGCTTGACGCCGTTGATGTACAGCGACAGGGGGGCGGTGTAGACCGAGCCGTCGGAGCTGTCCGGGATGCTGTAGCGGAAGTCGATGGAGTTGGTCGTCACCGGGGTGGTGAACGTGACGTACTGGCCGGAGCCGTTGCCCGCGAGGGTGACGGCCTTGCGGCCGACCGCCTCGTCGGCGAGTTGCCCCTGGGTATAGCTGGGGCCGATGACCGTGCCGTTGGTCGGGGAGTTCTGGGCCAGGACTTCGGTGTAGGGCAGGCTCGCCCCGCTCCCGCCGGTAGCCCCCGACGCCGCCGACGCGGGCGGGATTGCTATGGCCGCGACCCCTGCCGCGGCGAGCGATACGGTACTGATGCCTATGGCAAGCATGCGGCTCAGTCTTCGGACAGAGTGGAACACCATTGCCCCTCTCGACGCTTAGCGCCGGGCTCATCCCCGGCGCTTGGCTTTGAAGCTAAACTTCTTGGCATCCCTTTGCAATATCTAGACGTTATTTAGGTTGAGATAAACGGATCGCAGCAAAGATATAACTATCACTCAGCAAGAATTGCCAGCTCAGAGGGCTCGTTCGCACGGATGCCCGTTATGTATGGCGTCCATCGCGGTCCCAGGGACAAGCTAGGCCACATCCCCGCGCATCTTGATGTAGATACTTGCCGCAAAATAACAACTATTTTCCGCAAATTTTGCGCAACAGGCTCACATCTTGAATTGGGCACATCAATCACTCGAGTAACTCGGTGTCAGAATTGCATCACCTGCAACAGGGCTGAGGCCGGATAACACTCAGCAGCAGAGAATCCGCCGTCACACGGCTGCGCTCGGAATGTCGGGGTATGGCTATCAGCGTGCCGGCGCATGCGATGAGCGCGCACGGGGAACCCGCGCAGGGCAATCGGTGGCCAGATGCACGCAGCGCGTCAATCAGGCCGACTGCCCCTGCTGCGGTGATTTCGCCTTCCAGGCACGCGACGGCGAGTACGTTCCTTACATTTTCGTGACTGCCAGCCCTCGGCGGGCCCGCTCCCGAGGCGGTTACCGTATCGTAAGTGGGTGCATCCCGGGCGTGCCTGGCATTTGGGACGGCGCTGGCTGGCCGTGCTGGCCGGCGTCGCCGTGCTCTGCTGTCTGCCCGTACTGGCCAGTGCGCTCCCCGCCAGCGTCCCGCGGTTCACCCCGCGGCAGCTTGAGCAGCGTATCCTCGGCTCGCAGCGCATGTCGTTCTCCGGTTACGCGGAAAGCAACGCGACATTCGGACTCCCCCCGCTGTCCGCCTTCTCCAGCGTTACACCGCTACTTGACGGGGTGACCCGGATGCGGGTCTGGCAGGCCTCGCCCGATCACTGGCGGGTGGACACGCTTTCCGACGCCGGCGAGGATGACGCCTACCAGGCGGGGTCCGATGCCTTCGTGTGGGACTCCGGTGAGCAGTTGCTCACCGGGATCTACGGGACGCAAGTCGTCCGGCTGCCCAGAGCCGCCGACCTCGTGCCGTCGGCCCTGGCCATCCGGATCATCAGCGAGGCCGGACCGGGAGCGAAGCTCGGCCTCTTGCCGCCACGGCGCGTCGCCGGGGAGAGCGCGGCCGGGCTGGAGATCACGCCGGCCAGCCCGCAGTCCACGATTGCGCAGGCCGATGTCTGGGCCTCACCGGGCACCGGGTTGCCGCTGCTCGTGGAGGTCTTCAACCGCGGCTCGGCCCAGCCGGCGCTGGAAACCCAGTTCCTTCAGGCCGGCCCGTGGACGCCCGACGCCAGCGTTCTGACCCCGCAGCGCGGGCCGGGCACCGGGTTCACCACCACCACGCCAGCCGGATTCATCGGCGTGCTGAAGAACCTGGACGACGAGGTGCTTCCCGGCAGCCTCGCCGGGTTCGCACGGCAGCGGTCGCCCGTCCCGCAGATCGGCGTGTTCGGCGACGGGTTGACCACGTTCGCCGTGCTCACCTTCCGTCGCGGCACCGGCGGGCAACTGCTCAGCGGCGCGCTTGACGCGGGCGCGGCGCCGCTGACGTATGACGACGGAACCGGGGCGGTCGCGAGCGCTCCGCTTGTCAACCTCGTCCTCGTGCACCCGTACCGCTCGCCCGACACGTTCCTGCTGGTCGGGCTGGTCAGCAAGACCGCGCTTGAGCGGGCGGGCGCGGTGCTGGCCGCCAAACCGGATCAGGATTTTGACCATTGATCACGACACGGGACCTGACGAAGCGCTTCGGTAACGTCGAGGCGGTCCGCGAGGTCAGTCTGGACGTCCGCGAGGGGGACCGGTACGGCCTCCTCGGCCCGAACGGCAGCGGCAAGTCCACCCTCGTCCGCATGCTGCTCGGCCTGGTGTACGCGACGAGCGGCGAGATCTCCGTACTCGGGCACCGTGTCCCGAAGCATGTCAGCCGCGTCCTCCCCGAGATCGGCGCGCTGATCGAGGGGCCCGCGGCCTATCCGCACCTGTCCGGGCGCGCCAACCTGCGACTGCTCGACGCGGCGGGACCACACGGGGAGCGGCGCACCCGGCGCCGCCGCGTGGACGACGCCCTGGAACAGGTCGGCCTGGCGGGCATCGACCGGCGGCCGGTCCGCGCCTACTCGCTTGGCATGCGGCAGCGGCTCGGCCTGGCCGCCGCGCTGGTGCGCCGCCCCCGGCTGCTCATCCTCGACGAGCCGACCAACGGCCTCGACCCGCGTGGCATCAGGGACATCCGCGACCTGCTTGTCGGCCTGAACGCCGAGGGCGTGACGGTCTTCCTCTCCAGCCATCTGCTGCCTGAAGTTTCCGCGCTGTGCACCAGGATCGGCGTGCTCGACTCGGGCCGGCTGGTGTTGCAAGATCAGCTCGCGTCCCTGGAAAAACTGACCGGCCGCGTCCTGGTCTCTACCGATGATCCGGACCGGGCGGTCGCGACTCTGGATGGCCTCGTCGAGCACCGGGACGGGGCGGACCTGGTAGTCCGGTCCGCCGATCCGGCGGAGCTGAACGCCCGCCTGGTGGAAGCCGGCGTGCCGGTCCGCTCACTCACCGCGCAGCGGCGCAGCCTGGAGGAGATCGTGCTTGACGTGACCGGGGCCGGCTCCGACCAGTTCGGCGTGCCCGCTTCCGAACCCGGCGGCACGGTGGAAGCCCCGCCGGCCCCGTCCGGGGAAGGCGAACCCACTGCCCCCGCGGACGCCGATCCCCCCGCCCAGGCGGACACCATTCCCTCCGCCCCCGAAGACCGCGAACTATCGTGATCGCCGTCGAATTGTTCAAGCTCGTCCGGCGAGTGCGGACCTGGTTCTCGATCGCGCTGATGTGCGCGCTGCCGCTGGTCGTCGCTATCTTCATCGCGGTCACGCACCTCGCTCCGCCGCCGGGGCAAGGCAGCGCGTTCCTTTCAGCCGTGCTCGACGACGGGCAGCTTTACCCGGCGGCGGCGCTGGCCCTCGTGCTGCCGGTGTTCCTGCCGGTCGCCGTGGCGGTGGTGGCGGGCGACTCGATCGCGGGCGAAGCGTCCGCGGGCACGCTGCGCTACCTGCTTGCCCGCCCGGTGGGACGGACCCGGCTGCTGGTCGCCAAGCTCATCTCGGTCACCACGTTCACGCTGCTCGCCGTCATCGCTGTCACCGTCACCTCATACGCGACCGGTGTGCTGATCCTCGGACCGTCTCGCGCGGCGGCCGTCGGCACCGGCGGGCTCTCGGGTTCGATCGCGCCGGGAGGCAACGGCTTGCCCACGGCCGGGTTGCAGGCCGGCGCGGCCATCACGTCGCTGTCCGGTGCGCCGCTGACCACCCTCGAGCTCGTCGAGCGCGTCCTCGGGGCGATGGCGTTCATCACCGTCTCGATGCTCGGCGTGGCCGCCATCGCGATTTTCCTGTCCACGCTCACCGACTCCGCGCTCGGGGCCGCGCTGGGAGCGCTGGCGACGCTGGTTGCCAGCGAAATACTCGTCACGCTGAATGCGGCCAGCGTGGTGCAGCCGTACCTGCCGACCCGGTACTGGCTGGCGTGGATCGACTTTTTCCGGCAGCCCATCTTCTGGCGGGACATCCAGCGCGGGTTCGGCATTCAGGCGGTGTACGTGGTCGTGTTCCTCGCGGCCGCCTGGGCTAACTTCGCGACTAGGGACGTAACCAGCTGAAGGTCACCGGCCGAGGGACTGCAGAGTCGCGCAGTCGCCGTGGGGCGGGGCGGTGAGGCGGTTGCTGGCCAGCGCGCGGAGGACCAGGCCGACGACGAGCGGTGCGGTGGGCAGCTGGCTGTGCTGGATGTCCGCCCCGGGGCAGACGGACTGGAGCGGCACGTTCACCGCACCGGGCAGGCTCGCCGAGTCTGGCGGCTGCACCGTCTGGTCATCGGTGCTCCACAGTGACAGCCAGGACGGCCGCACCTGTGTGGACTGCTGCAACTGGGTCAGCAGCGCGCTGCCGGGGACTAGCTGCTGACAGGCGACCGGGCACTCGGCCGGGTCGAACCCGGTGCCCACGGCCGCGATGCGCGCACCGTGCAGCGGGGACCCCAGGGTGATGATCTTGCCTGCCCGCGAGGTGCCGCCATAGTCGACATACCAGAGCCACGCCACGACGCCACCCGCCGAATAGCCAATGATGGTGACTGGCCCTGACCCTGCGCCGATGGCCTGGTTCACGTACCCGTCAAGCACGCGGGCCTGCACAGTCAGATCGCCGGTGCCGTTGCCCGCCAGCGGCATTACGGTCGCGGTCCGCCCGGTGCTCCGGATCCGCGCGGCCAGCTCGTCCAGTGACGTCGTCGACCCACCGTACCCAGGGACGAGCAGCACCGCGCCCGGCCGCCCGGGTACCGCTTCCGGCGGCCCTCCCGATACCTGCACCCCGGTGACGACGGCGGCCGCGGCGACGGCCGCGGCAAGCGCTCCGAGGAGGATTCGGCGCCGCGGGCTCAGCCCGGTCCACCAGCGGAAGGAGGTACGCATATATCCCATGATGCGTCCCGAAACGCGCCGCCCGTCACGAGCTCCACAGAAACGCCGTCGCCAGGCCCGGGAACGACACGCTATCCGTGCGCCGACGCAGGCGATGAGCGCGCCGGAGGCGATGAACGCCGCCGACATGCCCGCCGCCTGGGCGGTCACCGCCAGCGCGAGGCCACCGACGGCCTCTCCGACAGTTTCGGCCTGGGAGAGAAAGGAGTGAACCGTCGCCCTGACATCGCTCGGCGTGCGCCGGTTCACCCAGATCACGCTAACCGCCCTGGTAACGCTGAAGGCGACGCCACTGGCAAGCAGCAAACCAATGCCACCGACGAGGATGTCAGGGGCGAGTGCCAGCATGACCAGGCCAGCCGCACCTGCCAAGCATCCGGCCGCGTAAGCGCGGCGGGCCGCGGCCGCCCTTTCGATCCGTGCCTCCACCAGGCGCAGCGCGATAACGCCGGCCGCCGACGCCAGGATCCCGACCACCGCGTAAGCGACAACCGGATCGCCGGGCAGGCCGAGATCAACCAGCCGTCGCGCGAACAGCCAGCTGATCATGTCCGCGCCGTTGACGGCCATCGTCGCCGCGAGCACCAGCAGGATCTCCCGGTCCCGGCGTGCCAGGGCGACCCCTCGCTTGAGCACCCGCAGCGATGCGGCCCACCGGCGCACCTGGACGGGCGTGAAGTTGTCCTCGGGAAACCTGACCGCGACCAAGACCCCTAGCAGCGCCATCGCGGCGCCGGATGCCACGATCGCCGCGGGGAGGCCGACCATCCAGCCGAGAAGGCCGAATGCGATCACCCCGGCCCCGCCGCCAGTAAGGTCCCACCGGGCACGTGCCGCCAGCACCCGGGCGATCTGGCCTGGCCGGCCGAGTTCGTCCGTCAGCCAGGCGACGTCCGCCCCGCCTGAGAGCGCCCAGCCCAGTCCCCAGAGCACCTGCGTGCAGAGGATCAGCGGATAGGCGGTGACGAGGCCGGTCAGCACCATTCCGGCGGCCAGGAATCCGTGCCCGGCGACCAGCGGCCACTTGCGGCTGAAGGTGTCGGACCAGGCACCCGCGGGGATGTCAGTGAGCGTGAGCGTGACCGCCATGACGGTGCCGAGGCCGATGATCCGGGACGCGGACAACCGGGCGTTGACCACGAAGTAGATGCCCGAGGTAAGGACGTACCCCCGGTGGAACACGGCCCGCGCGCACGTCCACCGCAGGAAGGCGGCCGCGACCCCGGGCTCTTTGTTATGGTTTCGGCGAGTCAGGATCCTCAGATTGAGCGCTGGCACTGAGCGTCATGTCCTTCGGGTAGGCGGAAGCTGCCGTCTCGACGAACATGACTGGGGCACGCATCTGGATTCTCCTTTGGTCGTCCGCTCGGTCCGCCTTCAATACAGCACCCGCCGCCCGGCGACCGCAACCCAATAACAGGGGCGAGCGGTCTTCGCCCGCTCAGGGCAAACGACGACGCCACCACTCCTGGTTAGTGTTCTGCTGCCCGCGAGGCCGCGCCCGTCCTGCTGGCGGGCGCGGCCTCCGGTTGGCGTGACGCTAGCCGTTCTGCAGGACCAGCGGGTTTTCTGTGCAGCAGGTGCCGCTGGATCCGACGGCCCAGACGATGCTCGCGCCCGGCGTGGCGGACGCCGAGTGGAGCTCGCTCGGGCTGCCGTTGTCCGGGCTGGCGACCTGCGCCCACGCGGTGCCGTTCCAGTTCAGCGTCAGGGTCTGCGCTCCCGTCGCGCCGGCGGGCGTGTACAGGCCGACCGCCCACACATCGTTCGCCGCGTTGCTGGTGGTCACGCCGGACAGGTTGGCGCCCGAGCCGGGTGAGGGGCTGGGGACGATGCTCCACGCGGTGCCGTTCCAGTGCTCGATGAGCGTGGTGCTGGTGCCGTCCACCACGCCCCGATCACCGACCGCCCAGGCATCGGTCGGGCTGTTCACCTGGATGGCGTTGAAGTGGAAGAAGGCGTTTACGTTGGAGCTGCCGACCAGCGGCATCGGCACGACGCTCCAGGTGCTGCCGTTCCAGTGCAGCGAGTAGGTCTCGTCCGGGAAGAACGTTGAGCTGATCTCGTCCTCGAAGGTCCCGACGATCCACACGTCGTCGGGGCCGTTCGCGGAGATCGCGTCCAGGTCACTGGCCAGCCCGTCGCTGCTCGGCTGCGGCACCGTCACCCGGCTCCACGTTGAGCCGTTCCACTGGGCGACCAGGCCGGTGTCCGCGCTGCCAAGCCCGCCGCCGATCGCATACGCATCGGTGGGGCCGATGTCGGCGACCCCGTCCCCGATCTGGCCGGCCAGTGCGGTCGCGGCGCTGGCCGAGACCGACCAGGCGGTGCCGTTCCAGTGCAGGGCCAGGGGCGCGAAGTCCTCCCGGTTTACCTGCGTGCGGCCGACCGCCCAGGCGTCGGTGGCGCTGCTCGCGCTGACGGCGGCGAGGCTGGCCGTGTTCCCCGGGGTGGCCGGCGTGGCCGCCTGCGTCCAGGCGGTGCCGTTCCAGTTGTCGATCAGCGGTTTCGCGCCGACACCGTTGGCCGCGGCGTTCGTGCTGCCGACCGCCCAGGCGTCGGTGCCTGACACCGCGCTGACGCCGGCTAGCTGCCCGTTCTCGCCGGCCGGCGGCGCGGACACGATCGCCCAGCTCGGCGCGGCCGCCGCCGACCCAATGCCGAGCAGCAGCGCGGCACCCGTGGCCACGATTGCAGTAGCCCAGGACCTGACATGAAGCATTGCCTACTCCCTCGGTCGATGATGCTCACTAACCAATACGGGCCGATCACCCTTCTTGGCTTGAGGAGCACGGCCGAACAATTTGACATTCTTTAGTAAAGATTAGGTAAATCACTTGATGCTGGCACGCGGATACTCTCGTGAATCCCTGACCAGGGACGCTATTTACTTGACCGCCCGTACGCGGGGAAATCACGGCAGAACGGTGCCGGTAGTACTGGCGGAGAGCACTTATTCACGAGGTGCGGTATTCGCTTGGCGGGTTTCCTGCGTAGGCTCGTTGCACCAGATGCAACAGGAGGGCTCTGATGAGCATTAAGGAGGGGCGCGACTATCTAGTCGCACCCCTCCTTAGCTGCTAACTCTTCGCTATAAACGTTCCCTTTTACTGGGGCAGTGCACTTATTCGGAGGGTTCACGTCACGATCAGGCCGGTTGCATCAGATCCAACAACAGGCCCCAGAAAAGGCACTCAGGAGGGGCACAGCCTCTCGACCGTACCCCTCCTGAGCTGCGATTTCTTCGCTACGAGCGACGCTGAATACTGGGACCAGGTGGGGGTACAGGTGTGCCGAGTTGATTGCCGACTGGCGGCGGGTGGTCATCGTGGCTTGTCCCCACCCAAGGGTGTAGCGGAAGAACAGCCTGCGGCGGATCGTGGCGCCGGGCAGGCGGGCGCTCGCTGTCGCGGCAATCTCGGCCAGGGTGGTGGAGGGATCGCGGACCGGCATTATGGGTTCGTAGTCGGCCTCGTCGGCCGGGCGGGCCGACCGTGGGTGCCTGATCAGGCCCATGACCGGGTTTGCCGCTGCCGACATCAGGTCGACCGCCGCGTCCGCCGGCGAGCTGACCTTGGCGAGGCCGACGACGAGGAGCGGGCCACCGGGCGCGAGGAGCCGCGGGATCCGCTGCAGGGTATCGCGAGGCAGTCGTCAAGGAACCACAGGATCTACGTGTACTTCGGCTGGAACGCCAGGTGCCTGGGCCGATGCCGGCAACGCCCTCGGCGGGCACCTCGTGATCGGCGTCGCCTCCCCTGGCGACCGGGGAGAAGCGGCAGTCTTTCCACCCCCCTTTGACGCGCAGAGTAGGCCTGAGTACGCCGCACCGGTCCTGTTCTCAAGCGATACCGACCTACTGCCCGCCCTTGAGACGGTGGCACGCTACAAGCTAGGGCATGTCGAGGTCGCATGCTGGTCGGGATTCAAGCCCCTGAGTTTCCCCGCCAGCAACCTCCCCTGGTGCCATTTCCTCAACGAGGCGGACTGGGCAGCCGTCACCGAGGACTGGCAGGGACGCTTCTAAAGGGCCTGATCAACGCACCTTGAAAAAAACGCAGATAAAGTTGCCACAGGGATTAGCTGGCCTCAAGGGTGAAAAAGAGGAAACCGAGGAAGGATCCCGTGGGGTTGTTCTCCGCCTGGAGGTCGGGAAGCAGTTCGCGCGGTGTGTCCGCTGCGGGGGGCGGCTCGCTGATGCGGGTGATCTTGAAGTTGGCCTTGGTGAATGCGTCGGCCATCGCGTGCAATGGTCGGGTCCAGAAGGTCAACTGGGCGCTGGTGCTGGCGTATGTCCATTCCTCGGTCCGGCTGCGGGTCTGGAAGTAGGCGGGCTTGCCGGTCTGCTGGCGATACAGGAGCTCCATCGCAAAGGGGTGATCGACGGCCGCGATCAGCCGTCCGCCTGGCTTGAGTACGCGCCGCAGTTCGGCCAGTGGTCCGGTCCAGTCTTCTAGGTAGTGCAGGACCAGGGCCGCGATGACGTCGTCGAACGCGCCGTCGGGGTAGGGCAGCGGGCTGTTTGGCCGGTCTCGGACTCGGCGGCGTACGCTGCGGCGAAGCTGTTATAGGCATCGGCGGTTGGCTGGTCAGTGGGCGCGGCGGAAATCTCCGAGATATGCGGCATTCTCATCCGTCCTTTGTGTCTGCTTGTTGGTGAGATGTGGGTCGCTGCGGCTGGGGACTGGCTGGCGGGCTGGACGAGGAACCGGGGTCGTCTGGCGCCCAGTCGGTGATCGGCGCGGTGAACGTGGTCCACTCGACCGGGTGCGCTCCCGGCGGGCGCAGGGCCGGGTTGGCCTGCCTGTCGTCGTACTGGTCGAGAATCTTGTCCATCTCAGCGCGCGCGGTCGCGGCCTCGATCGGGGTCATGAACACGTGCTTCTGCGACCAGCCGGACGCCTGGTGCCAGCCTGCAATCTGGGTGGGGGAGCCAAAGAGCTGCCGGGCCCGGTCGAGCCACCGGTCCAGCCTGGCCCGGACGAGTGCCCTGGCCGCCAGGGCTGCCTGAGGGTCAGCCTGGTGCTGGCTAATCCGCACCGATCGGTTGACGAGGGTCCAGGGGCGCTCCCGGCGGCTAGCGGTGGCCGCTTCGCGCAGGAATCCGTATTTCGCCAGAGTGCGCAGGTGGAAGGCGCAGTTGGTGGGTGACTCGCCAAGCAGCTCGCTGGCCTGCGTCGCGGTCAGGGACTCGTGGTAGCCGAGCAGGTCGATCAGGGACAGCCGGACTGGGTGGGCAAGCGCGCGCATGGCGCGAGCATCAGTTAGCTCAAGCTCCCCCGCTGTGCTGTCTCCGTCACCGGGCGGTGGCGCGTGCCGCGATCCGAGACTCATGTTTCGAAACACAACGCTCGGATCCTTCACGCGACAGCGGAACGCGAAAGAAGTCTTTCGAGTTTGGCGGCGTCCTGTCGGGCTCAGTACGCAGGGGCCGCGTTGCGCCAGCCCCGACGGGCCCGGCCGGGCTGATCAGGCCGTCGCGCTAGGCCCTGGGCCGGACCACGTCGTGCCTGCCGATGCTGCTCACCACCCCGGCTCGGATGACGCACGATTCAGGGCACTAGACGAGACCGAGCTCTTCGAGGAGGTCTTCGGGGCCGGACGCCGAGCCGGTCGGAGGGCAGGTGCGCTCCGGCCCCGTGTCCCAGGAAGAGCCATCTGGCGTTTTCGGTGAATGGCGTGTTCCGCCGCGAACCCTGCGAGAGCAGTTCGGTGATGTGGCGGATCACTTCGGGTAGTCAGCTGCAGCCGCTGGTGGAGCCGCAGCCTTCGCAGACGTAGCAGCTGCCTGCCGGGCGCATCTTCGTACCGCAGGTGAGGCAGAGCGGGGCGTCCGCGGTGCGGCCCTGCTGGAACTCGATCAGCTCGGCGGTGGAGTGCGGGCCGCTCTTGGCGACCGAGCCGTTCGCCTGGGCGGACGCCGACGGCGCAGCCGGAGCGGACGGGGCGGGGACGGCCGAAGCCGCGGTCCGCTCCTGGTGGGCTGCGTTGTTCTCGGTGCCGAAGGACTGGGCCAGCGTCACCGGGTCAACCTCAACCCCCAGCGTGGCCGGGTCCTGGCCGGCCAGCTCGGCCGCGCGCTCGGCGGCGGACAGGATGCCGAGCTCGGCGCGCTGCTCATAGGGCAGGTGGTCGAGCGCGAGGCGGCGGAAGATGTAGTCCATCATCGAGGTCGCGATGCGGATGTCCGGGTCGTCGGTCATGCCGGCCGGCTCGAACCGCAGGTTGGTGAACTTCGCGACGTAGGACTCGAGCGGGATGCCGTAACCGACCGAGATCGCCATCGAGAACGCGTCCATCACGCCCGCCAGGGTGGAACCCTGCTTGCCGAGCTTGAGGAAGACCTCGCCGACGCCGTCGTCCGGGTAGGTGGAGGCGGTCATGTAGCCCTCCGCGCCGGCCACGTCGAACCGGGTCACGGTCGCGGACCTGGTCTTCGGCAGCCGCCTGCGGACCGGGCGGTGCTCGTGCGGCTCCGCCGCCGGGGCCGGGGCCGCGACCGGGGCCGCCTCCTCCTTGTCCTTCGGCTTGGCGACGCTGAGCGGCTGCCCGACCTTGCAGTTGTCGCGGTAGATCGCCAGCGCCTTCAGGCCGAGCTTCCAGCCCCCGTAGTAGATCTCCTCGACGTCCTCGATCGTGGCCGATTCCGGCATGTTCACGGTCTTGGAGATGAGCGCTCGCCCATCGCGCAGTCGAACACCTCGTAGTGCTCCGTCTTGAGGCCGGGGGCGTTCACCACGTGGCCGTGCTCGCCGATGAACTCGGTGATCGCCTCGGCCTGCTCGGGCTGGTAGCCGAGGTTCTTCAGCGCCCGGGGGACGGTCTGGTTGACGATCTGCATGGACCCGCCGCCGACCAGCTTCTTGAACTTGACCAGGGCCAGGTCGGGCTCGATGCCGGTGGTGTCGCAGTCCATCATGAAGCCGATCGTGCCGGTCGGCGCGAGCAGGCTGGCCTGGGCGTTCCGGTAGCCGTTGGCCTCGCCGAGGGTGAGGCACTGCTCCCAGGTCTTGTTCGCCAGGTCCAGGATGACCTCGTCGAACGCGGCCGCCGGGCGGACGCTCGCGCTGGCTTCCGCGTGCTTGCGCATGACCCGCTTGTGCGCGGCCGCGTTCTTCGCGTACCCCTCGTAGGGGCCGACGATGCCCGCCAGCTCAGCCGACTTCTTGTAGGCGGATGCCGTCATGAGCGACGTGATCGCGGCGGCGATCGCCCGGCCGCCGTCGGAGTCGTAGGCATGCCCGGTCGCCATCAGCAGCGCGCCGAGGTTGGCGTAGCCGATGCCGAGCTGACGGTAGTCCCTGGTGATCTGGCCGATCTTCTCCGTCGGGAAGTCGGCGAAGGTGATCGAGATGTCCATCGCGGTGATGATCAGCTCGCTGACCTGCGCGAACCGCTCGACATCGAAGGTGTCGTCGGGGAGCAGGAACTTGAGCAGGTTAATGCTGGCGAGGTTGCAGGAGGAGTTGTCAAGGCTGAGGTACTCGGAACAGGGGTTGCTGGCGGTGATCCGCCCGGACTCCGGGTTCGTGTGCCAGTCGTTGATCGTGTCGTCGTACTGCAGCCCCGGGTCCGCGCATTCCCAGGCCGCCTGCGCGATCTTCCTGAACAGGTTCTTCGCGTCAACCGTCTCGAGGACCTCGCCGGTGCGGCGGGCGAGCAGGTCGAACGGCCCGGCGTCCTCGACCGCCCGCATGAACTCATCGCTGACGCGGACCGAGTTGTTGGCGTTCTGGTACTGGACGCTGACGATGTCCTGGCCGCCGAGGTCCATGTCGAACCCGGCGTCGCGCAGGGCGCGGATCTTGTTCTCCTCGCGGGCCTTGGTCTCGACGAAGTCGGCGATGTCGGGGTGGTCCACGTCGAGCACGACCATCTTGGCCGCGCGGCGGGTGGCGCCGCCGGACTTGATCGTGCCGGCCGACGCGTCCGCGCCGCGCATGAAGCTGACCGGCCCGCTGGCGGTGCCGCCGGAGGTGAGCAGCTCCTTGCTTGACCTGATCCTGGAGAGGTTGACGCCCGCGCCCGAGCCGCCGCGGAAGATCTGGCCCTCTTCGCTGTACCAGTTCAGAATCGACTCGATCGTGTCGTCAACCGAGAGGATGAAGCACGCCGATACCTGCTGCTGGGCGCTGGTGCCGACGTTGAACCAGACCGGGGAGT
>JBEKEK010000195.1:0-14041 GCA_050013875.1 Trebonia sp.
AACACCGACTCGGACTACGACCGCGAGAAGCTGCAGGAGCGGCTGGCCAAGCTGGCCGGCGGCGTGGCCGTCATCAAGGCCGGCGCGGCGACCGAGGTCGAGCTGAAGGAGCGCAAGCACCGCATCGAGGACGCGGTGCGCAACGCCAAGGCCGCGGTCGAGGAGGGTGTCGTGCCCGGCGGCGGCGTCGCGCTGCTGCAGGCGGCCCGCACCGCCTTCGACAAGCTGGACCTGGTGGGCGACGAGGCGACCGGCGCGCAGATCGTGCGCCGCGCCGTCGAGGAGCCGCTGAAGCAGATCGCGGTCAACGCCGGCCTTGAGGGCGGCGTTGTGGTCGAGAAGGTGAAGACCCTCCCGGCCGGCGAGGGCCTGAACGCGGCGAACGGCGAGTACGTCGACATGTTCAAGGCCGGGATCATCGACCCGGCCAAGGTCACCCGCTCGGCGCTGCAGAACGCGGCGTCGATCGCGGCGCTGTTCCTCACCACCGAGGCGGTCATCGCGGAGAAGCCGGAGAAGAACCCGGCCCCGGCGGCCCCCGGTGGCGGCGGGGACATGGACTTCTAAGTCCGCCTGCTGCACCGCATCACGCGAACGGCCCGGGGCAACCCGGGCCGTTTTCGCGTTTACTCGCGCCGAGACGGCCTCGGCGCGGGGGCGCGTCGGGTCGGTTGGGGCGGGTGTGATGTTAGATGTTTTCGTGCAAATACGCTGGGTATAGCGCTAGTGCGATCCTGTAACCGGGGGGTTTTCGGGGATCTGCCGATGGACTCACGGCCTCGCACGCGATCCCGTCCCAGCACCATCCGAACGTGTGGGGCCGTGACTGGCGTCCCCTGGCTGCCGCCGAGCGCGGCAGCCAGGGCGGGCGCCCCCCGGGGGCCGCTGCGCTGAGGGCACAATAACGGTGATGCCATTACCCCTGCGGTACCGCTAGCCTTAGAAGCGCCCAACACATCCCGTCGGCGATCGTGGTCGCCGGGTTGTCAGTTTCTAATGACGTGAGGTCTTGCTCGTGCCTACCGGCAAGGTCAAGTGGTATGACGCCGAAAAGGGGTTCGGCTTCCTCTCCCGCGATGACGGGGGAGAGGTCTTCGTGCATTCTTCCGCGCTGCCCGCCGGGACGGAAATCCTGGCGAAGGGGCAGCGGGTCGAGTTCGGCATCGCGGAAGGCCGCAAGGGCGCCCAGGCGCTCCAGGTGCGGCTACTCGAGTCGCCGCCGGTCGTCGCCGCCGCGGCCAAGCACCCGCACAAGAAGCCGGACGAGATGATCCCGATCATCGAGGATCTGATGAAGCTGCTCGACGGGATCTCCGACGTCTACCGGCGCGGTAAGCACCCGGAGCCAAAGGAAGCCAAGCAGATCTCTGACCTGCTCACGGCCGTGGCCAAGGACATCGCGCCCTGAGGACCGCGAAGGACACCGTCCCCCGGGCAGGCCCCGGGGGACGGTGTGTCTTAGCGGTTGGTGCCTTAGCGGTTGGCGGCCGCCTGCGCGGGCGGCGGGAAGCCCGGCTGGCGCACCTGGACCCGCTGCCGCCTGCGCCGCAGCACCAGCAGGACGAGGGCGACGGCCAGGCCGCCGGCGGCGATCGCCAGGCCGGCCTGCCCGTTGTCCAGAATCGAGACGACCACCCCGGCCAGGCCGCCGGCCACGTTAGCGACCTGGTTGATGGTCTCGGAGACGGAGAACGTCGAGGACCTGATCTCGTCGCCGATCTCGCGGCCGACGATCGAGTCCTGCGCCAGCTTGGCCAGGCTGGCGCAGAAGATAGCGGTGAACTCGACGACGACGGCCGCCCACAGGCCGAACCCCCAGGCGCATACCGCGGTCACCAGCGGCGCGATGATCAGCACGGTGAACATGATCAGCTGCGGTGCCCGGCTGCGGAAAAAGGAGCCGAGCACCATGGAGGTCAGGCTGCCGGCCGACAGGCCGAGCGCCAGCGCGCCCAGGGCGAAGTTGTGCGTCACCGGATGGTGGAACACGGTCCCCAGGTCCACGCTGCGCAGCAGGAAGGCGAGCAGGAACAGGATGTAGCCCGAGAAGGCGCGCAGCACCGCGTTGACGGCCATCGCCTCCCCGACGACTGGCCCGACGTCGGGGAGCCTGCGCCAGTGTCTGCGTCGCCCCTTGCCGCCCTGGGCGCCGTCTGGCAGTTCGCCCGGTCCAAGCGGCAGCGTGGGGCGGGGCATGTCCGCGCGAGTGGCCCGCTGGCCGTCCGGCTCGGGCTGGCCCGCGGGCTGCCCGCCGCCGGCCGGAGCCGGCATCGGGGCCGGCCCCTGCGCCGGGACGTCGATCTGCTCGGGCAGGCGCAGCGCGAGGACCATCGCGGCCAGGTAGATCAGGGTGCCGACGCGCAGCGTCCAAGCCGCGTCGGTCGTGTACTGGATGCCGGCCGCCAGCCCGGCCGCGACGGTAGAGGCGATGATCGAGATAAGCCCGGCCCGTGCGTTGGCGGTCACCAGGCTGAGATCGGCGGGCAGCAGTCGCGGCGTGACCGACGCCTTCACCACCCCGCCCGCCTTCTGCAGCACCAGGATGCCGAACGCCGCGGGCAGCAGCGTCACCGAGTCACCGACGTTGGCGGACATCGCGTAGCAGAGCAGCCCTCTGGTCAGCATGGTGCCGGCCAGCACGAACCGGCGGCCCTGCTGTATCCGGTCGAGGGCCGGCCCGATGAACGGGGCGAGCAAGGCGAACGGGGCCATCGTGATGATCAGGAAGAGCACTACCTTGCCCCGGGCCTGGTCCACCGAGGTGCTGAAGAAGATCGTGCCTGCCAGCGCGACCGTGACGAACGCGTCGGCGGCCCCGCTGGTGGCGGTCATCTCGATGAGCGTGCCGAGGCCAGTCCGGTCGGCGCCCTGCGCGCCGGTGAGGCGATGCACCCAGGCGACGGTGCGGCGGGAGGCCCGCCCGCCCGCCCGGCCGCCCGACCGGAAAGCGCGCCCGGTCGACTTGGCCGCACCGCCCGCCCGGTTAAGCGCATCGGACATCCTCATGTACACAGTATTCTTGGTCCGCGCCACTGCGACGAGCCCTATGGGGGATGTCCTAGCGGGCCGGCCCTCGCGGTGCGCCGCCCCTGGAGCGAGAATTGGCTGTCGTGAGCACTATCAGAAGCCGTGCGAAGGAGCCTGACCAGATCTGCGCGGACGCCGTTGACCTGGCCAGGCAGTCGCTTGCCGATACTGGGGTGGGCCCCGACGCGATCGGCGAGCATCTTGGCGTCGAGGCAACCGCGGACCGTGTCGTCACGCACCTTTTCCGCTGCGCCGACCCCGGGTACTCGGGCTGGCGCTGGGCGGTCACGGTCACCCGCGCGCCCAGGTCCAAGGTCGTGACGGTGGACGAGAGCGTTCTCCTGCCCGGCCCGGACGCGCTGCTCGCGCCGCCATGGGTCCCCTGGCAGGACCGGCTGCTGCCCGGCGACGTCGGCATCGGGGATTTGCTGCCCGCCAGCGCCGATGACGAGCGCCTGGTCCCGCTGGTCGTGCTTGACGGCGATGACGCGGTGACCGACTGGTTTGCGGACCGGCCGGACTCCGAGGACGCCGAGGCGGGCCCGGGGACGGCCGAGGAGATGCCGGTGCCCGGCCGGTCCCGGGTGCTGTCCGGCTTCGGCCGCGAGGACACGGCCGACCGCTGGTACGAAGGCGACCACGGGCCGCGCTCGCCGCTCTCGCACGCCGCCCCCGCGCAGTGCGTGAGCTGCGGGTTCTTCGTGCCGCTGAGCGGCAGCCTGGGCCGCGTCTTCGGTGCCTGCGGCAACGCCTACGCCCCCGACGACGGACGGGTGGTGTCGGCCGACCACGGCTGCGGTGCGCACTCGGAGGCGGTGCTCACCGGGTCCGCGGCGCAGGCGACCGCGCCGGTGATCGACGAGTTCGGCTACGACTTGGTGGACCTGCCGGGCGTTTCTGTCGAGGAGACCGTGTTCGAGCCGCTTTCCCGTGAGACGTACCCGGAGTCAGGTCCGGTCGGCGGCGTCGGGACCCCGGAGACCGATGGGCCGAGGTCAGAGGCCTCCGACACCGAGGGGCCGGGGGCCGGGGAGTCGGACAGCTGACTCCGCCGGGCCGCCAGACGGGCCCGGTGGCGCTTGAGGAAGGGCACGTACCAGAGCCCGAACAGGCCCATCGCCAGACCGAAGGCGCACGTCCACACCCACCAGCGGGCGCCGGCGGGCAGCGAGTGGCGGACGATGAGCACGACCGCGAACGCGATCGCCCAGCCCGCCGTGATCACGGCAGTAACCTGGCGGTCGTCCGCTTCCTTGGGCGGCGGCGCCGGGCGTCGCGCTCCGGGTCCGCCCTGCCGACTCTCGCTCACACCGCAAGGTTAACCGGCGCGTCCAGCCATCACGTCCGTGTAGGCAGGTAACACCCGCGCCTCCACCGCGTGGCCCCGGCATTCGCGCGAGTCCCCCGCGAGCCAAAGGGCGCGCCCGGCGGCGAGCGGGGGACAATAAACATGGTGTACTTGGTGGATGCCTGAGGCGGGTTTGCAAACGGATGCGAGTCTGGCGACCGCGATGCGGATTTCGATCACCAGGCTCGCGCGGCGGCTCCGCGTGGAGCGCCTGGGACTCGGCGGGACCGAGGCCGTCCTGTCCGACATCCAGCTGGCCGCGCTCGCGGCCCTGGAGCGGCACGACGCGATGACCCCCGGCGAGCTCGCCGAGCACGAGAAAGTCCAGCCGCCGTCGATGACCCGCGTCATCGCGGTCCTCGAAGAACGCGGCCTCGTCCGCCGGGCTGCCCACCCCACCGACCGCAGGCAGGTCATCCTCACCGTCACCCAGCAGGGCAGGGACCTGGTGCAGCTGGTCCGCCGGCGCCGCGAGGCCTGGCTGGCCCAGCGACTGCAGGAGCTCACGCCGGGCGAGCGCGCCACCCTGCTGGCCGCGGCCCCGATCCTGGAGAAGCTCAGTCAGTCATGACGACCGGGCGCAGCTTCCAGGTCGCGAGCGTCTCGTAGCGCGGCCGCCCGCCGAGCGAGCTGCGGATCAGGTAGATCTCTTCGACGGTCCAGCCCGGTCCCTGGTAGCGGCCGAGGGTGGCGACGATCTCGCGCACGTCGGCCGGGGCCCGGCAGCGGGCGAGGGTCAGGTGCGGGGTGAACCCGTGGTCGGCGCCGGGCGGCGTGGCGCCCGCCCCGCGCGCGGCGGCGGACACCGTCTGCGCGAGGCCGGCGAGCGCGCCGCGATCGCCGGACACGCCGCTCCAGAGCACGTTGGCCCGCACCGGATTGGCGAACGCGCCCGCGCCCGCCACGCTGAGGGTGAACGCGCGGTGCCGCCCGGCGGCGCTTGCCAGCCCCCGCGTCAGGCGCCCGAGCGTCTCCTCGCTCACCTCGCCGAGGAAGGCGAGCGTCACGTGCCACAGCTCCCGGCTGGTCCAGCGCAGGTCATCGCGGGTCAGCCGGAAGGGGGCACACGCCGCGTCCAGGTCGTCGAGGACGGCGGCGGGCGGTGCGAGCCCGACGAACAGCCGCATTATGAATCCCAAGCACGTACGCTGATCACGTGAACAGGGTTCCCCGGTGGCTGTTGCCGACCGTGCTCGCGCTGCTGGTGCTCGTGGTGGTGGTCGGTGCCGTCGTGCGCTTAGCGCGGGGCGCTAATGCCAGCCGGCTGGCCACGTAGTCGATGCACTCGGTGAGGGCGGCCACATCGTCGGGGTCCACCGCCGGGAACATGCCGATCCGGAGCTGGTTGCGGCCGAGCTTGCGGTAGGAGTCGGTGTCCACGATCCCGTTCTCCCGCAGCACGTTGGCGATCGCGTCGGCCGAGATCGCGTCAGCGAGGTCGATCGTGCCCACCACCGGCGAGCGCATCGCGGGGTCGGTCACGAACGGCGTCGCGAAATCGGACCGCTCCGCCCAGGAGTAGAGAATTTCGGAGGAACGGCCGGTTCGCTTCGCCGACCAGGCCAGGCCGCCCTGTTCAAGCAGCCATTCGATCTGGGTGGCCAGCAGTACCAGCGTCGATATCGCGGGCGTGTTGTACGTCTGGTCCTTGACCGAGTTCTCCACCGCGACCCGCAGCGACAGGAAGTCGGGTATGTACCGGCCGTTGACCGCGATCTCGTCGATCCGGGCCAGGGCGGCGGGGGACAGCAGCGCGAGCCAGAGCCCGCCATCGGCGCCGAATACCTTCTGCGGGGCGAAGTAGTAGGCGTCGAACTCGGCCGGGTCGACCGGCAGCGCCCCGGCCGCGCTGGTCGCGTCGACCAGCACCAGCGACCCGGGGTCGGCGCCGGCCGGACGGCGGACCGGCATACAGACCCCGGTTGACGTCTCGTTGTGAGTGAGCGCATAGGCGTCCAGGCCGGCCTCCGCGCGCGGCAGCGGGTGACCGCCCGGCTCGGCGGAGATGACCGACGGGTCCTTGAGCCACGGGGCGCGGGTGGTCACGGTGGCGAACTTCGCGGAGAACTCGCCGAACGACAGATGCTGCGACCGGTCGCGGATCAGCCCGAAGGCGGCCGCGTCCCAGAACGCGGTGGTCCCTCCGTTGCCAAGTGCGACCACGGTCCCGTTCGGAAGCGAGAAAAGCTCGGCAAGGCCGGAGCGGATCCGCCGCACGACCTCCCGCACCGGTGACTGCCGGTGCGACGTTCCGAGTTCGGCCGCCGCCGCGAGGGCGGCGACCTGCTCCGCGCGGACCTTTGTCGGGCCGCTGCCGAACCGGCCGTCAGCCGGCTTGAGCCGGTCGGGGATAGCGATGCTGGTCACCCTACGATGCTAGCCGCTTCGCGCGGCACCGGGCCGACATAGCGGGCCGAGGGGCGGATGAGGCGGCCGGTTCGCTTCTCCTCCATGATGTGCGCCGCCCAGCCGGCGGTCCTTGCGCAGGTGAACATCGAGGGGGTGATGTCCGCCGGGATCTGCGCGAAGTCGAGCACGATCGCCGCCCAGAACTCCACGTTGGTCTCAAGCACCCGGTCGGGCCGCCGCGCCCGCAGCTCGGCGAGGGCCGCGTTCTCCAGTGCCAGCGCCACCTCGTACCTGGGCGCGCCAAGCTCCTTGGCGGTGCGGCGGAGCACCCGGGCGCGGGGGTCCTCGGCCCGGTAGACGCGGTGGCCGAATCCCATCAGCCGGTCGTGCCGGTCGAGCGCCTCCCGCACGTAACCTTCCGCGTCGCCGCTGCGCTCCACCTCATCGATCATGTGCAGCACCCGGGCGGGGGCGCCGCCGTGCAGCGGCCCGGACAGGGCGCCGACCGCCCCCGACATCGCGGCGGCGACGTCGGCACCGGTGGAGGCGATCACCCGGGCGGTGAAGGTGGAGGCGTTCATGCCGTGCTCGGCGGCGCTCACCCAGTAGGCGTCGAGGGCCTTCACATGCAGCGGGTCCGGCTCGCCGCGCCAGCGGATGAGAAAGGCCTCGGCCGCGCTGTCCGCCTCGTCCACCAGGTGCTGCGGCACGGCGGGCCGGTCGGCGCCGCGGGCGGACTGCGCGATGAAGGAGAGCATCGTCGCGCAGACCCGGCCGACGTCCGCGCGGGCCTGCTCCGGGCTGCTGTCGAACAACGGGCGCAGCCCCCAGGCCGCGGCGAGCGTGGCCGTGCCGCTCTGCACGTCGACCCGCACGTCACCGGTGTGCAGCGGGAGCTCTTCCTGGCCGGCCGGTGGCAGCCCGGGGGTGAGGGAGTTGTCTACCAGCAGCCCCCAGACGTGGCCGAAGGAGACGTGGCCGACGAGGTCCTCGATGTCCACGCCCCGGTAGCGGAGCGAACCACCTTCCTTATCGGGCTCGGCGATCTCGGTCTCGAAGGCGACCACGCCTTCCAGACCCGGCTTGAAGTCTGACATCAGGCTCTCCTCTTGGGACGTCCTTGGCTGCCGTTTCGATTGAAACGCCACTGATCACGGTCGTGGTAGTCCGCCAGCATGGAAAGATTTTCATTTATGGACAGGGCGTTGACATTGGACATGCTTGACAGTTCGCCGATGACGCAGTTCGCGCGGTGGTTCGAAGACGCCGTTGCCGCTGGCTTCCCCGAGCCGAACGCGATGGTGCTGACCACCATTGGCGACCGCCCGCACGCGCGGACCGTGCTGCTTAAGGCTCATGACGGCGCGGGCTTCACCTTCTACACCAACCGGACCTCCCGCAAGGGGCAGGATCTGGCGGGCGACCCGCGTTGCTGCGCGCTCTTCCCCTGGTACGGGCTAGGCCGCCAGGTGATCGTGGAGGGAAACGCGACACCGTTGTCACCGGCGGAGAGCGAGCCCTACTATCACTCGCGAGCCTGGCTGTCGCAGATCGGCGCCTGGGCGTCACGGCAGTCGGCGGTGCTGGCGTCCCGGGCCGAGCTCGACGACCGGGTCGCCGAACTGTCCGGGCGCTGGCCGGAGGGGACCGAAGTGCCGATGCCCGATTTCTGGGGCGGGTACCTCATCGTGCCCGACGCCGTGGAGTTCTGGCAGTCGCGGCCGAACCGGCTGCACGACCGGCTCAAGTACCGGCGTTCCGGCGCTGGCTGGTCCGTTGACCGGCTGTCGCCCTAGCCAGGGAGCCGTTCAGCCGGGGCTGAACGCCGGTGGCTGTGTTCGCGTGAGCGCGTAGCATCACAGTCAGGAGGAAGGTTGCAGTGACTGCCCATGGGCTTATCGACACCACGGAGATGTATCTCCGGACGGTGTTCGAACTTGAAGAGGAGGGGATCGTCCCGCTGCGCGCGCGTATCGCGGAGCGCCTCTCCCAATCGGGGCCGACGGTTAGCCAGACGGTCGCCCGGATGGAGCGGGACGGTCTGCTGCATGTCGCGGGCGACCGGCAGCTCGCGCTCACCGACGCGGGCCGGAGGCTGGCGACCCGGGTCATGCGCAAGCACCGGCTTGCCGAGTGCCTGCTGGTTTCCGTGATCCAGATGCCGTGGGAAGAGGTGCACGTCGAGGCGTGCCGCTGGGAGCATGTGATCTCCGAGAGCGTGGAGCGGCGGCTGTACGATCTGCTCGGCCACCCGGATCGCTGCCCGCACGGGAACCCGATCCCCGGTTTGGCGGAACTGGCGGCGGTCCCGTCGGCCCGGCGCGAGCCGGAGCCGGTGCTGGCGGCGCTGGCGGACCCGGCCGATGCGGCGGATTCGCTCATGGCCGGCCTGGCGACCCCAGCGTTTGATGAGACGATGACCGATGTGTTGCGTGATTCTGACGGGGCCGTGCGGGTCACTGTTACGCGGATCACCGAGCAACTCCAAAGCGATATGGTCCTGATGCTTAAACTGAAGCGCGCCGGGATACAACCCGGACGCGAGGTTTTGCTCGGGGCGGTTGAAGGCGGTGTCAGGGTCCGCTGCCAGGATGGAGCGGAGCCAGTGGCGTCGGCCGACCTAACCGACGAGATCGCCTCACACGTATTCGTGTCGAGGGAGTGACCAGGAGACCTGTGCTTTGACCGGAGCGTGGCGATGACGCGCTGGAGCGAGAGTTCCCCCGCCAGGTACCTGCCGGCCGATCTCGTTTTGGGCCAGGCGGAGATCGGTGTCATCGTCGCGGATACCGATGGCAACATACAGTTCGCGAACGAACACGTTGCCCGATTGCTGCGGCTGACCGGTGAGGCGGCGGCGCTGGCTGGCCGGCCGCTGGCGGCCGCCGGGCTCATCCAAGACCGGAACAAGGCTGACGAGGTCTCCCGTCAAGTGCTGAGCGGACTGTCGTGGGAGGACACCCTGGCCGCCCGCCGGGGCGACGGCACCATGGTTTTCGTGCGGGAGTTCGCGGTGCCGCTGCGCGGCCCGTCGGGCGACATCGACGGCATGGTGGTGCTGGTCAGCGAGGCCGGGCGCCGGGACGCGCAGCGCGAGCCCGACCGGATCCGCCTGCTCGAGCGGATCGGTGCGCGGCTGGCGGGCTCGCTTGAGTTCGACGCGACGCTCCGGCACGTCGCGCAGATCCTCGTCCCCCGGTTCGCCGACCACTGCTTCATCGACTTGTTCAGCGGCGACAAGCTGATCAGGCGCGCGGCCGCGCACGCGGGCGGCTGGCAGCCGCCGCCGGGCACCTGGGCGCAGGTCGGCGAGGCCATACAGTACCCGCCTGGCCACTTCATGGAGCAGGCCATGTCGCGGCTTGAGACCATCGTCGTGCCCGATCTGCAGGCCGATTTCTACCCGGCGCCCAGCGAGGAGTCGATGTCCGCCGCCGACCAGGCGGGTCTCACCTCGGTGCTGGCGTCGCCGCTGTACGCGCGCGGTGAGCTGCTAGGGGTGATCTCGCTCGCGCTGTCGCGCATTACCGACCGCCCCGACCCGCACTATGACCTGTCCGATGGCGACCTGATCGGGGCCATCGCGGGCCGGGTGGCGGTGGCGATCGACAACGCCATGCTCTTCGAGAGCGAGCGGCGGACAGCGCTGGCCTTCCAGCAGTCCCTGCTGCCGCAGTCGGTGCCCGTGCTCGACGGTCTTGAGGTCGCGTTCCGCTACGTTCCGGCCAAGCCGCTGGCCACCGTCGGGCAGGGGATCCAGACGCAGGTGGGCGGGGACTGGTACGACATCATCCCGCTCGCGGCCGGCCGGGTGGGGCTGGTGATCGGCGACGTGGAGGGGCGCGGGGCGCGGGCGGCGGCCACCATGGGCCAGCTGCGGGCCGTCCTGCGCGCCTACGCGCAGGACGAGAAGTCGCCCGCGGACATCATGCGCAAGCTGGATGAGTGGGTCCGCAATACCGCCCCGCCGGGGGCGGGCGGCGACCCGCCCACGGTCAGCTGCATTTACCTGATCTACGACGCCTGGTCGCGCGAGCTCACGTTCGCCAACGCCGGCCACGCGGCGCCCCTGCTGTCGGTGAACGGAACCGTCCGGATGCTTGAGGTCAAGCACAAGGGAGTCCTGCTCGGTGTGCGCGGCCGCGGCATCCGCGGGCTTCCCACCTACCGGGACGAGTCGATCACCCTCCCTCCGGGCGCGGCCGTGGTGCTTTACACCGACGGGCTCACTGACCGGCGGATGCGGTACGACGGGGACGGCCACTACACCGAGGCCGAGGCGCTGATCATGCTGCGCGACGCGATGCTGGCCGCGCCTGCCAGCGCCGGCGCGATCGCCTCGGCGGCGGAGACCGCCGTGCCCGGTGACATCGACGACGACATGGCGATCCTGGTCTTCCGTTCCTCGCCCGAGGACCTCGCTTCGGTCGAGCGCTCCTTCCCGGCCGAGCCGATCATGGTCTCGGACGCCCGACGCCTCGCCCAGGCCACCTTCGCCGACTGGAACATGCACCCGGACCAGGCCGACCTGGCCCTGCTGCTGGTCTCCGAGGTGGTCACCAACGCCGTGCTGCACGCGTCGGTGACGCCGAGTCCGTCGGGCCGCCGGTTCGACCTGGAAATGGACCCGCTGGCGGCGAACGGCCCGGGC
The DNA here is from genome assembly GCA_050013875.1 of Trebonia sp. Classification (GTDB taxonomy): domain Bacteria; phylum Actinomycetota; class Actinomycetes; order Streptosporangiales; family Streptosporangiaceae; genus Trebonia. The sequence continues at coordinate 11,376 of JBEKEK010000195.1, forward strand.
GGCCTTGAGACGGTCGGCCTGGCGGGCGATATTCCGGTCGGAACGCTCACCCCGGCGGCCGGCTTCCCGGTGGCGGCGCACCCGCCGCGGTCCTACCGGCCCCGCGAGTTCATCCTCCGGCTACGGCGCGGCGCCGAGTCGGTCTGGGTCGAGGCGTTCGACCCCGACCTGCGGCTGCCGCGGCTGCGTACCGCCCGCGCGACCGACGAGGGCGGCCGCGGGCTGTACCTGGTCGAGCAGCTCGCCACCCGGTGGGGGTCCCGCCCCACCCCGGAGGGCAAGGCGGTCTGGTTCGAGATCCCGCTGGACGCCAAGGACGGCTAGCGCCAAGGACGCCCGGCGTTGGCCTGCAGCCGGCTGGCGTCAGTGGCCGACGGTCGTGTGCGGGGAGTGCTCGGCGCCGTAGAGGATCGCGAGCACGACGACCACGATGATGACCACCCAGATCCAGTGCTTGCCGGTCGTCGGCAGCCTTAGCCGCTTGCGGCCGCCGGTGAACAGCCAGGCGGCGCCGATGCCGATAAGCACAAGCAGAACGATGCCACTCACGTGGCCGCCTCCCGCGCATCTGGCGGGCGCTCCCAACCCGCGATCCAGTCCTTCGTTATCTTCGAGAGTACGTCAAGCCGCCCAATTCGTCGCGGTCTGCCGCGCACCGGCGGGAACGGGCAAAAGGTACGAGAACGTGAAACTGCCCGTGGGCGGCGGTGCGGCCCACGGGCAGTTGCTTGTTCCTTCCTGGCTTAGCTGGACTTGCCGATCGACGCCGGCTGTCCGGTGATGGTGGTGACCGGGGTGGGGATGGCCGACGGGGTCGCGGTCTGGGTCGGGAACGTCGTCGACGTCGGGCTGACGCTCGGCGTCGGCATGCTGGTGAGTGGGGCCGCGAACAGCACGAGCTCGGCCTTGAGCTTGCCGTTCGTGCGCGTCCCGGCCACGAGGACCAAGTCGCCCCGCTGCACGCCATCGGTGGTCCACCAGGCCGACTGGCGGGTCCAGGTGGTCTGGGTCGTCGTCGTCGGCTGCGTCGTCGTCACTGGCTGCGTCGTCGTCGTCGGCTGCGTCACCGTGGCGGTGGAGCTGGCGACGGTGATCGTGATGATCTCACCGCCTGTGTTGATCGTGATCGTGGTCGGTTTGGCCACCGGCGTCGTCAGCTGGCTCACCACGCTGGTGGAGCCGGCCACGACGTTCTCGGTCGGTATCAAGTTGCCGCTGAACATCGCCGTGTTCGTCGCCGTGTAGCTGCCGGTCATCGCGGCCATCCCGCTCGCGGACGAGACCACGTCCTTGACCCGTGTGGCCCCGCTCAGCCACCACAGGTGGATGGCGCCGTTGGCGGACCTGACGACAAGGAATTTCCTGGTCGCAACGAGCACGATGCCGCGCTGGACGGCGAGCGTCTGGTGGCGGTACTCCAACTGGCTGAACGTGCGCACCGGCGCCATGTCGGCCAGAGTGGTCGTCGACGCCTGCCATGACATGCCCTGCCCGAGGGCCTCGGTGAGCGCGAGCTGCTCGCTGATCGTGTGGTGGAAACTCCTCGTGTATCCAGCGGACTCGGCAGTCGTGGTTGCCGCGCTGCCGCCATGGTTGGCGGCGACCGCCACCACGCTCGCCGCGCCGCCGCCGACGAGTACCGCCGCGGCTACTGCCAGGCGCGCCTTCACGCTGACACTTCGGATGCCGCCTTTGTTGCGGTTAATCATCGATGCCTCCTTCGGTGGACGTCGCCCGCCCTGCGTCCTTTGGTTCCGATGGCACTGAGCCTGCCGTGCTCGGCGTGGCGAGTCAGCGATTCTGGAGGCACGTAAGCAGTCGCTGTTGCTAAGGAGGTAAAACAGCAGCTCAAGGAACGGACTCGAGGCCCCACACAAAACGACACGTCATCACTCTTTCAAGGTGATGACGTGTCGCCTGTCGCTTTCCGGTGGGTGCGGGCCGCGCTACATGCGGTCGGGGATGGGGACGCCCAGCAGGCCGAGGCCGGCGGTGAGGACCCGGAGGGCGGCGGCGCAGAGCGCCAGCCGGGAGTTCCTCGCCCCCTCGTCGGGGGCCTTGAGCACCGGGCACTGCTCGTAGAACGAGGTGAACAGGCTGGCCACCTCGAACAGGTACGAGCAGAGCCGGTGCGGCTCGGCCGACTCGGCGACCTGATTGATGACCGCGCCCCACTCGAGCAGCTTCCTGGCCAGCTCCCGCTCGGCGGCCGCCTGGATCACGACCGGGCCGCCCGCGGCGGCCTCCTCGATCCCGGCGCGGCGGAAAATGGACCTGATCCTGGCCGTCGCGTACTGCAGGTACGGGCCGGTGTTCCCCTTAAAGGAGATCATCCGGTCCCAGTCGAAGATGTAGGCGCTTTCCCGTGCGGTCGACAGGTCGGCGTACTTGATCGCGCCGATGCCAACGTCCTGGGCGATCGCGTCGAGGTCGAGGCCCGTCTCGTCCCGCTCGACCTCGTCAAGGAGCGCCCGCGCGCGCTGCGGCCCCTCGGAGATCAGCTCGCTCAGCGTGACGTTGTCACCCGCCCGGGTGCGCAGCCGACGGCCGTCCTTGCCCTGCACCATGCCGATCTGGGCGTGCTCGAAGTCGGCGCTGTCGGGCAGCCAGCCGGCCTGCCGCGCGACCGCGAAGACCATCTTGAAGTGCAGCGCCTGGTCGGTGCC
>JBEKEK010000196.1:0-14001 GCA_050013875.1 Trebonia sp.
TGGGAACGGGCCGAGATCTGCTGGCCGCTGGTCAAGCGGCTGCCCGAGCTCGGCATCGTCGGCGAGGACATCAAGGGCTACGGGTGCGCCGGGATGAGCCCGATGGCGTGCGGGCTGGTCACCATGGAGCTGCACCGCGGCGACGGCAGCCTCGGCGTGTTCCTCGGCGTGCACGCGGGGCTGGCCATGGAGTCGATCGCGATGTGCGGCTCGGAGGAGCAGCAGGCGCGCTGGCTGCCGGACATGGCCCGGATGGACAAGCTCGGGGCGTTCGCGCTGACCGAGCCGGAGCACGGCTCGGACTCGGTCGCGCTGGAAACCTCGGCCAGTCCGGACGGCGACGGCTGGGTGCTGAACGGCCGCAAACGGTGGATCGGCCTGGGCAGCGTGGCCGACCTGGTCGTCGTCTGGGCCCGCAACACCGAGGACGGCCAGGTCAACGGGTTCGTGGTGGAGAAAGGCACGCCGGGATACGAAGCACGGGTCATCGAGGGCAAGATATCGCTGCGCTCGGTGTGGCAGGCCGAGATCACGCTGGAGAACGTGCGGGTGCCGGCCGCGAACCGGCTGCCGGGGGCGCGCTCGTTCAAGGACACCAGCCGGATCCTGGCCACCACTCGCAGCACCTGCGCCTGGGCGGCGCTTGGCCACGCCACCGCCGCTTACGACGCCGCCCTGCGCTACGCGCAGGAGCGGCGCCAGTTCGGCGAGCCGCTGGCCAGCTTCCAGATCATCCAGCAGCGGCTGGTGTCGATGCTGGCCGACCTGACCGCGATGCAGCTGTACTGCGTGCAGATCGCCCGCCTGGGCGAGGCGGGCCGGCTGACCCCGACCGTGGCCGGGCTGGCCAAGATGCACAACACCCGCAAGGCCCGGGCGATCGCCGCCGACGCCCGCGACATGCTCGGCGGCAACGGCATCCTGCTCGACTACCAGGTCATGCGGCACATGGTGGACCTGGAGGCGATCCACACGTTCGAGGGCACCGAGACCATGCAGACGCTGATCGTCGGCCGCGCCGTCACCGGAATAGGAGCGTTCACATGACGAACCTGGCCAAGAACCTGACCGACACCACCCGCGCGCACGCCGGACGGGTGGCCATCCGGGTGGACGACGCGGCCATGACCTACCGGGCGCTTGACGAGGCGAGCGCCCAGGTAGCCGGGCTGCTGCACGAGCGCGGCCTCAAGCCCGGCGACCGGGTCGGGCTCATGATGCCCAACGTCGCCGAGCTCCCGGTGGTGTATTACGGGGTGCTCCGGGCGGGCGGCGTGGTCGTCCCGATGAACCCGCTGCTGAAGCCGCGGGAGGTCGCCTACTACCTCGGCGACTCCGGGGCCGGGCTGGTCTTCGCCTGGCACGCGTTCGCCGACGCCGCCTCTAACGGCGCCGGCCAGGTGAACGCGGAGACCATCGTCGTGGACGGGGTCGGCTTCCCTGACCTGCTGGCCTCCGCCGCCCCGGACTACCGGGTCGCGGACGCCGGCGATGAGGACACCGCGGTGATCCTCTACACCTCGGGCACAACCGGCCACCCGAAGGGGGCCGAGCTGACCCACGGCAACCTCCGCAGCAACACCGAGGTGTCGCGGGCCGACATCGTCCAGGCCGGGCCGGACGACGTTATCTTCGGCGGCCTGCCGCTGTTCCACGTGTTCGGGCAGACGGTCGCGCTCAACGTGGCGGTGGCGGCCGGCGCCTGCCTGACCCTGCTGCCGCGGTTCGACGCCGCGCACGCCCTGCGGATCATCGCCGGCCACCGGGTCACCGTCTTCGAAGGCGTGCCCACCATGTACGTGGCCCTGCTGCACCAGCCCGACCGCGGTGAGTACGACACCGCCGCGCTGCGGACGTGCGTCTCCGGCGGCGCCGCCCTGCCGGTGGAGGTGCTGCGCGGGTTTGACGAGGCGTTCGGGGTCCCGGTGCTTGAGGGATACGGCCTGTCGGAGACCTCGCCGGTCGCCTCGTTCAACCTCCCCGGCCGGGAGCGCAAGCCCGGCTCGATCGGCATCCCCATCCGGGACGTGCGGATGCGGGTGGTGGACGGCGAAGACAACGAGGTCGCGCCGGGCGAGGTGGGCGAGATCGTCATCAGCGGGCCGAACGTCATGAAGGGCTACTGGCAGCGCCCCGAGGCGACCGCCGAGGCGGTCAGGGACGGCTGGTTCCACACCGGTGACCTGGCCCGGGTCGACGAAGACGGCTATTTCTACATCGTCGACCGGAAGAAGGACATGATCATCCGCGGTGGCTACAACGTCTACCCGCGGGAGATCGAGGAGGTGATGTACGAGCATCCCGCGGTCGCCGAGGCCGCCGTCATCGGGCTGCCGCACGCATCCCTCGGTGAGGAGGTGGCCGCCGCGGTGGCCCTCAAGCCCGGCGCCGTCGTCACCCCCGAGGAACTGCGCGACTATGTCAAGGGGCAGGTCGCGGCGTACAAGTACCCGCGCCACGTGTGGATTGTCGATGAGTTGCCCAAGGGCGGGACGGGTAAGATCCAGAAACGCGACATCGTCATCCCGTCCGATCTGACCGCACTCGGAGGTTAACCGCACCGTGAGGCAGACCGCGCCGTGAGGCTAACGGCACCGTGAGGCTGCTGCTGCTCGCCCCGCCGGGCGCCGGCAAGGGCACCCAAGGGACGCGGCTGGCGGCATGGTCCGGCGCCGAGCACATCGCCGCGGGCGACGTGCTGCGGGCCGAGGCCGCGGCCGGGAGCGACCTGGCCCGCGAGATCGCCGCCTACCAAGCCCGCGGTGATCTGGTCCCCGACCAGATCGTGGTGGATGCCCTCACCCCGGCGATCGTCGCGGCGGCCGCCCGGGGCGGATTCATCCTCGACGGTTTCCCGCGGAACCTCCCGCAGGCGGTTGCCGCGGCCGAGCTCGCGGACCGGCTCGGCTTCACCCTGCACGCGGCGATCTACCTGCAGGCGCCGGACGCGGTGCTGACCCAACGGCTGCTTGGCCGGGCCGGCCAGGGCAGCCGCACCGACGACACCATCGACGTGATCCGTCACCGGCTCCAGGTGTACGCCGAGACGACGGGCCCGCTCGTCCCTTACTACGCCGAACGGGGCATCCTGGTCACGGTCAACGCCGACCAGCCGCCCGACGACGTCACCGCAGAAATCAAGGACCGGCTGTCCGCCCTGGGAGTGCCCGGCGCGGATAAAGCGGTTAAACCGGATAAAGCCGATAAAGAAGGCGGCTGACGCGGTCGTCACCGAATCCGGCGGCGATCACCGAATCCGGTGACGACTGCTCAACAACCCGGTGGCAAGCCAGGAAGTCGCGTCAGGACTGCAGCCAGGCGAGCAGGTCGGCGTTGATGGTCGCGGCCTCGGTGGTGGGCATGCCGTGCGGGAAGCCCGGGTAGCTTTTCAGCGTCCCGTGCTGCACCAGCTTGGCCGACAGCGGCCCGGAGTCGGCGTAGGGCACGACCTGGTCATCTTCGCCGTGCATGACCAGCACCGGCACCGAGATGCCCTTCAGGTCCTCGGTGAAGTCGGTCTGCGAGAACGCGACGATGCCGTCGTAGTGCGCCTTGGCGCCGCCCATCATGCCCTGCCGCCACCAGTTGTCGATGATGGCCTCGATCGGCTCGACGCCGGGGCGGTTGAACCCGTAGAACGGGCCGGCGGGCAGGTCACGGTAGAACTGCGAGCGATGCTCGGCCACCTGGACCTGGAATCCGTCGAAGACCGACTTGGGCAGCCCGCCGGGGTTGGCCTCGGTCTGCACCATCAGCGGCGGCACCGAGCTGATCAGCACCGCCCGCGCCACCCGGCTCTCCCCGTGCCTGGCGATATAGCGGACCACCTCGCCGCCGCCGGTGGAGTGCCCGACGTGGATCGCGTCGTGCAGGTCGAGGTGCCCGGTCACCGCGGCCAGGTCGTCGGCGTAGTGGTCCATGTCGTGGCCGTCCGCGGTCTGGGTGGAGCGCCCGTGCCCGCGCCGGTCAGCGGCGACCACCCGGTAGCCGTGCAGCAGGAAGAACATCAGCTGGGCGTCCCAGTCGTCGGACGACAGCGGCCAGCCGTGGCTGAACACGATCGGCTGCCCCGACCCCCAGTCCTTGTAGTAGATCTCCACACCGTCGGCGGTAGTGATCGTGGGCATGCTGAGCCTCCTACGGAATCGGGGCGTGCGTACCCAACAGTCCACCAGAAGAGTTAACGGCGGGGAAAGTGGCAGCGGCTCTCCCGCTATAGGTTCCGCCTATCGAAGTGAACCAGTGCGGCTCGTCGGCCTGGCCGTCAGGGACAGGCTGAGCTGCCGGGGCCAGCCCCGCGTGTCAGGGCCGGTCGACCATGCTGCGGTACACGGCGAGCAGCGCCGCCTTCTGATCGTCGCTGAGGCGCTTGTCGGCCGCGATCGCATCCTCGGTCCGCTCTTCCTCGCCCGTCCCGGCGGCGGTATCCGGGCGCTGGCCGGCCACCGCGTCGACCAGGCCTGCCTGTGCGAGGAGCGTCTCGGCGGACACGTTCAGCGCGTCGGAGATCGCCTTGAGGACGCGGACCGACGGCTCGTGCAGCCCCCGCTCGACCTGGCTGAGGTACGGGTTGGACAAGCTGGTGAGGTCGGCCAGCTGGCGCAGCGAAAGGTTGGCCAGCTTGCGCTGGCTGCGGATAAACGCACCGAGGGCCTCGCGCTGCACCTGCCATGAGTCCGTCACGGCCACCTCCTCAACTACCGCATCAAGTACCGCTTAACATAGTACGCGGCAGCGCCGGAGTTCGGTGCTGCCGCGTACTGGTGCCGTCGCCCGCCGGGATTCGGCGCTGGCGCGGGCTTCGCGGGCGGTGATGCGGATTTCCTATTCGGCGGCCGTGCCCGGCTCCTCGTGCGTGCCGCCGGCCGCCCGCGGCGGGGCCCGGTCGCAGGGACCCGAGGCTCTCTGTGGCGGCCCTCCAGGCGGGGGCCGATGCTGCTAACTATATCAAGCGCTAACTATATCTAGCAAGTTTTTCTCGTGCTGGTCTCGAGTCACCCATGCGCGGCGTGCGGAGGCACCCCACCCCACCTCACCCTGGCGGCTGCCCCTGGGTCTCCCGCAGGCGGCGCCGGGAGGCCTCGACCTCGGCCTCGGCGGCGGCACGGTCGGCCCAGGACGCGCCCGCGACGCTCTTGCCCGGCTCCAGTTCCTTGTAGATCAGGAAGAAGTGCTCGATCTCGCGCTGCTCGAACTGCGGCAGGTCCTGGATGTCGCGCAGATGCTCCTGGCGCGGGTCGCTGGCGGGCACGCAGAGGATCTTGTCGTCGGGGCCCTTCTCGTCGGTCATCCGGAACATGCCGATCGGGCGGCTGCGGATCAGGCAGCCAGGAAACGTCGGCTCAAGCACCAGCACCATGGCGTCGAGCGGATCGCCGTCCTCGCCCAGGGTTTCCGGCACGAATCCGTAGTCGGCCGGGTACTGCGTCGAGGTGAACAGCGTGCGGTCCAGGCGTATCAGGCCACTGTCGTGGTCGACCTCGTACTTGTTCCTGCTGCCCCGGGGGATCTCGATGAAGACGTCAAATTCCATGGTTTCAGCCCCGCCCCTTCCGCGGTCTGCTCCAGACGCTAGGCCGAGGCGAACCGGCGGATAACGTCCCGCCGGCACGAGGATGCGGCGATTCCCTGGGCCGACGGCACGATCCCGCGGAGCCGCCTGGCAAGGCGAACGTTGGCGGCGGACGCGGAGCCACGGGACCGTTCGGGAGAATCTGCTCAAACCAACCACTGCGGGCCCACGCTGGTTCTGCGCGCCGAGCCGGGGGTCGGCCCCGCCCGCCCGGAGGGTGAGGGGCTGTGCTTTTTCGCTTGGCCTGGTCGGCCTGCCGTTGCGCGGGGCCGACGGTGCCTTCAGGGGAGAACAGCTCGGGATCGTGGTGACGGCAGGCAGCGCCGTCACGCCAGTCTGAGGTTTCGCCTCCAGCCCCCACCGGGTGCCCCATCGCTGCCCCTTCCTCTCGGTAACCGGGTGTCAGGTTCGGTGAAGCGCCATATCTCCCGGATGACGACCTGCAGCGCCGCCGCGCAGGGGATCGAGAGCAAGGCGGCCACGAATCCGCCGAAGACCCCGCCCACCCAGTCCCCCAAGGACGTGCCGAACAGTATCGCCAGCAGCACGAGCAGCGGGTTGACCTTCACTGTCCGGCTCATGATGATCGGGTTAAGTACGTGGTTCTCCAGCTCCTGGTAGGCGAGGAACACGACCGCCACCACGATGCCGTCGGTCAGGGAGCGGGCCGTCGCGAACAGCACGGTCGGGATGCCCGCGAGCGCGCCGCCGATCATCGGCAGGAAGTCCACCAAGGCGACCCACAGCGCCCACAGCTGGGGAAAGGGCACCCCGAGGACGGCGAGCGTGAGGAAGACGACGACACCCGCGATGATCGACGTGAGGAGGTCGCCCACCACGTACCCGGTGACCGACTGGTTGATCTCGCGGGCCGTCCGCGACCACCGCTCCGCCCGCGCCGGTGACAGCGAGTCAAGCAGCCCGGACCATATCTTCGGCCCCTCGAGCAGCAGGAGCAAGGCAAGCGCGAGGATCGTCACCAACGTCTCGAGGACCGACGCCGCGCCCTTGCCGAAGTTCAGCGCCGGCCTGGCCAGGTCCGTCCCCAGGGTGTGCAGCTTGGGCGCGTTCTGCGCCGCCCACTGCTGCAGGTGGAAGCGCCGGACAAGCTGGCCGATCCAGCCCCGGCCATCGGCCGCGTCCTGCACGTAGCCGGGCAGACCGGCGGCTAGGTGGCTCAGCCCGTTGAGCAGCGGGTAGCCGAACAAGAGGGCGAGCCCAATGAACACCAGGAACGCCCATCCGATCACCACCGCCACTGCCCAGCCACGCCGGCGGACATACCGTTGCGCGTAGATGACCATGGGATTGAGGATCGCGGCGACGAACCCGGCGACCAGGATCATCAGCAGGACGTCCCGCATCCGGTGCCTATGTCTGTATTGCGACTATTTGTTAGGCATGCGGGCCGGAGCCGTCTTGGCTTAACCGGCGTCGGCGTCGGCGATCTCCTTCGCCCGCAGCTGGCCGTTCGCCCGGTGGTACGTCGGCGTGCCCACTGCTCGCAGCACAGACGAGCCGAGCCAGCGGCTTGCCTGCAGCGCCAGTTCGACGTCGTGGCGGTGATCGCCGACCGGCCGGCCAAGGCTCTCCTCCGCCTTGCGGATCCGGTACTGGACCGTGTTCTTGTGCAGCATCAACTGCTCGGCGGTCGTCTTGTAGCTGCCACCGCTGCGCAGGAAGACGAGCAGCGTCTCGCGCAGGCGGGCGTGATGCCCGTCGTCGCCGGCCAGGCCCGCCAGCGTGCTGAGCACCCAGGGCCGCAGCAGTTCCCTGGCGGTGAGCATCATTGCCACCGGCGCGACCTGGCTGAACGTCACTACCCGGGGCGCCGGAGATCCTCCGGCGAGCGCGACCGCCTGGGCGGCGACGGCCTGCTGGTGGGTGACCCGGAACCCGGTCGTGCCTTTCGCCGCGGCCCCGAAAGCGAAATGAATGTCCGGGTCCACGTCGGTCATGTTGGCGATGTCCGGCGCGGCGGACTCGAATGTGTCCCGGATTCCCAGCGGCAGCCATGCCCAGCCGCTCGATTCATCGCGCGGCAGGAACAGCGGGTCACTATCGCAGGCCGCCCGGCCGGCGACGTGGCTGATCGCACGCTCAAGCCGGTTGATCTCGACAGCGGTGCTCGCCGCGTCGCCTACCCAGCACACCAGGCCCACGTGGTACTGGCGCAGCCGGTAGCCGAGGGTAGCCTCGGCGGCGCCCGCATCGATCCGCTCACCCGACAGCAGGTCACGGATCCTGGCCGTCCGCGCTGCGCTGCGGTTCCGCAGCCAGTTCTCCCTTTCCTCCGCGTAGGCCGCGACCATCTGCTCGGATATCCGGTCGATGTAACCCGCCACGATCATGGACATGCTCAACGTGGCGGCGGTTATGTTCTGGGCGTCATGTGCCTGCTCGGCTAGTTCCTTGAACAGCCAGCCGGCGAAGCACGCGTGCCCCACTCGGTAGGCCCGCAGCAGCGCGGTCAGCGGCGTCCCGCGCTGCGCCAGCCGGCGTGCGTATTCCACCGCCGCGGCGGGGGCTCGCACGTCGTCCAGGTCGATCCGGTGCTGCACTACCTGCAGGCAGGTTTCGACGTTGCTGTCGACACTCGAGGCGAGCAGGGCAAGCACGGGCTGGTCTTCACGGAGCCGCGGGATCTCCCTGATGATCGTCTCGTAGACGTCCTTGCGCACCACGGCGACCCGGCGGGCCACAGCCGCCGCGACGTCGCCCATCAGCTGGGCGACCGCAGGAGGGACATCGACGTCCACTCGCGGATTCTTGCACAATCCGGCGGGCTTGCCGAGAGGGCGGCAACGCGAAGGCGGCCCCTCCGCCGGGAGGCGGTGAGCGCAGGCCTGACGCTTATGTCCTGAGAAGGCCGTTTCTGTGCGGCCGGCCTGCTCACTTGGTCTCGTAGGGAGTGTCAGCGGAAGGCTACGAGTTCGCGGGATTCGGCGTCGCGCGAAAGGCGGCATCGTTGTTACCGAGCCGGGTGCCCGATCGCCTTCACCCGGGCGCCCGCACGCAAGGCCAGCCGGCTGGTGGCGGCGGCCGAGGCCAGACTGATGACGGGTGAGGCGTCGGCCGCGCGGGGGCTGCTCGGCCAAGCGGTCCCCGACTTGTCGGACCCAGCAGTGCGCGCGCGGGCGCGGCGACTGGAAGGCGAGATTCTGTTCGCGGCCGGCGAGTCGGCCGCGGCGACGTCGGTCCTGCTCGAGGCGGCGCGGATGGTCGCCTGCTGTATGGCGAGTGGCTGCGCCGGCGGCGGCGCCGCCGGGGTGCGCGCGAGCAACTGCGCACCGCCTGCGAGCTGTTCGGGACGCTGGGCATGGAAGCATTCGCCCAGCGGGCCAAGGCCGAGTTGCGTGCCGCCGGCGAGCATGCCGCCGAGCCCCGCGGCAGAACCCCGGAAACGCTGACGCCGCAAGAGGCCCAGATCGCCCGCCTGGCCGCCGACGGTGCCACCAACCAGGAGATCGCCGCCAAGCTCTTCGTCAGTGCCAGCACCGTCGACTACCACCTGCGCAAGGTTTTCCGGAAACTCGGCGTCGCCAGGCGAGCGCAGCTCCCGAACGCGCTCAGTACGCCAGCCGCCCCCATCGGCTGACCGTCGCATCACGCCCTTCCTCAATGCCCGCGCAGCCGGGCAGAGCCGCGACGGGGAAGATCGGTGGCCGTCCGCTTGTTGCTTTGCCTGGCGGAGAGGCTGGCCGGGATGCCTGGCGAGCAGCTGCCGACGGGGATTAACTGTGCTGGCGATGGTTGCGTGGGGAGTGCTTGCTGGGTGCGGACGGGCGAAGGGCGCGCTTACGGGGAAGAACCTGCCTCCGGGTTGCCCTCGGTGGAGGAGAGGCGGTCCCGGGGTAGCAGGCTGCTGTGGGGCGTAGACCGGTGGACGGGGTCTCCGCTGACGGCGGTGAGCGTGCTGGCCGCCGGGATCGCGTGGGTGGCCCTGAGCACGGTCTTTGACTTCCCGGATCAGTGGGAGAGGATCTTCCAGACGCTGGTCGCCGCGGTAACGGTGGCGATGGTGTTCGTCATCCAGCACACGCAGGCGCGCCATCAGGCGGCGACCCAGCGTAAGCTCGACGAGATCTTGCGGGTGCTACCGGAAGCGGACAACTCACTGCTCGCGCTCGAGCACGGCTCCGACGACGAGCTGCGCGCTGCCCATCGCCAGCATGAGCAGGTTCGGCAGACCGCACTCCAGGAACTGGAAGAGGACGCCAGCCAGCCTGACGGCGCACGCTAAAACAGCGTGATGGCAAGCCGGTCATCTTCCTGGTCAAAAACGGCGGGTACGTCCGGGTCGTGCGACAATACCCAGGTGTCGCCTCGTCTGCCTGGCGTCGATCCTGCCGACCTTGCGCTGTGGTGCGAGAGGCATCTCGGTAGCCCGCCGGCCGGTGAGATCTTCAGGTCCGGGCATCTCTCGGCGGTCATCGGGCTCCGGCTAGCTGACAGCCGGGCCGTTGTGGTCAAGGTACGTCCCGATTCGCAGCGGATGACGGCCTGTGTGCAAGTCCAGCGCCGCCTGTTCGAGTCCGGCTATCCGTGTCCCGAGCCGCTCACCGGTGCCGCCCCCTTCGGTGACGGCGTGGCCACCGCTGAGGCCTACGTCCCCGGTGGCGCCTTGCTCCCGAGCGCGGGCCGCTCGGCCTGGGCCTTCGCCGGGGCATTCGCGCGGCTGGTCACCCTCGCCCCGCAGCCAGCCGAGGTGCCTTCCCTTGACCCGCCACCGTCGTGGGCGGACTGGAATCACGCCGGGCCTGGGCTGTGGCCGCATCCCGAGGACCCTGACGTCAACCTCAACGAAGTGGCCGGCCCCGCATGGATCGATGACACCGGTCGCCGTGCCAGGGACAGACTGCGAGCCGGCGCGTCAGAAGCCGTGATCGGCCACTGCGACTGGCTCGCCGCCAACCTGCGCTGGAACGGGGACAAACCGCTGGTGGTTCACGACTGGGACAGCGTCACCGCCGACAGCGAAGCTGTCCTCGCCGGATTCGCTGCCGCACTGTATTCGACCGGCAGTGTGAAACAGCAAGCCACCGTCGAGGAAACGCAGCAGTTCCTCGTGGCCTACCGCGATGCGCACGGCCGGGAACTCAGCGCGGACCAACTCGAACGGTCATGGGCAGCCGGTGCCTGGACCCGGGCCTACGATGCCAGGTATCAGCACGCAGTCGGGCAACCCGTCCTCTCACTCACCGAGAATGCGGCTCGTGAGCGTCTTCGCCGTGCTGGGGTCGGCTAATGGAGGCGCCATCGGCGCCAGTGGGAAGTATTCGCCGGTCAGCGATGTCCACAAGTCGTCGGCCGCCGGGTTATCGAGTACCCGCGGGCCGGAAAATGGTCTCCCCAGGGCGTCCTCATGAGTCTGCGGGAGCCCGCCGTTTCAGGCTGAGTGGCGCAGTTCGGACAGCGGCTCTATGTCGGTGCCGAGGCGCCGGAGGTGGATGCCGACGTTGATCTGCGAGAACCCGTAGATCAGTGCGTAAAAGCCGAACAGCAGGGCCAGGGTGAGCACGCCGACGCCCGGCCGGGCGAACAGCAGCACGCCGAACGCGAACGACACCAGCCCGGACGTGATCAGCAGCGCGCGGGTGCCCGCGGTCTCACCGCTGCGGAAGCCAGCGAAGAACTCGGCCACGCCGCCGGCCAGTGCCCACGCCGCCACCACGATGACCAGTACGAACGCGGTGGGCGCGGGCCAGAGCAGAGCGAATACCCCGGCCGCCACGTCGATCAGCGCGATCAGCAGGTGGCCGAAGACCGGGCCCGCGGACCCGCTGCTGAAGGCTCGCGCGCCCTGCAGTCCGGCGTCGATGAACGCGTAGACCGCGAACAGGATGACCAGCGCGAGAATCGTGACGCCCGGCCAGGCGATGGCCATGATCCCGATGGCCACGGCCAGAATGCCAAGCAGAATCAGTGAGGTGGATGACGACTTGAACATGGGGCGTCCTTTCCGTATTCGCGCAGTTCACCACCGTTAGGCCGGTCCCGCGAAGAAGGCGTTCGCTATCGAGCCATCGGCTGCGCCTATACCTGGCGAGCGCGGCGCGTTGACCAGGCGGTTATAGCGAGTGCCTATGGCACCACAGCCACGGTCGCTTTGGCCGGCGTGCCGCGTTGAGTGACCGTGCGTATGAGGAAAGGCAGCTCGCTGCCTCCCCAGGTCTTGGCCCATCGTTACTGCTGATGGGCTGGGGCTGGGCGCGCACCTCTTCCCGCTAGCAGGGGGCACGGATGGAGGCTAACCATGTCGACGGGGCACCGGGCCGGCCTGTTCACTCATATGAGTCGGCTCATGACGTTATGTGGACGCCGCCGCCTGCCGCGACACCCGCGCCAAGACGGCCCAAGTGCTCGGGCTGACGAACGTCTGACGAACGTCTAGCCCGACTGGGCGCCAGCGCGGCCGCGACCCACGCTGGCGCCCTTCCATGGCCGGTTCCTGGTCAGGACCTCTGCCCGTCGCGCACGCCCTGCTCCACCCGGTCGCCGAGGCTCTTGTCCACGTTCCGCAGGTAGTCGTAGGCGCGCAGCAGCACCGGCTCGGTGACGCCGTTCCGCAGCTGGGCGACCGTGTTGGCGACCAGCCGGTCTCTGGCGGCGTCATCCATCACCTGGCGGACCAGGGCGGTGGCCTGGCCGAAGTCGTCGTCCTCGGCGTGCGCCGCGAACGCGGTCCGGATGATGTCGCCCTCGGTGTACCAGCTCGGCGGGGCGTACCGCTCGGGGTAGGCGCGCGGGCCGCCCTTGGAGTTCGGGAAGTACGCCGGGTCGGACCGCGGCACCACCCGCATCGCGCCGTCCTTGCTGTAGGTGTGCACCGGCGCGACCGGGGCGTTGACCGGGATCTGCTGGTAGTTGACGCCCAGCCGGTAGCGGTGCGAGTCCGCGTAGGAGAACATCCGGGCCAGCAGCATCCGGTCCGGGCTCGGCCCGATGCCCGGTACCAGGTTGCTCGGCGCCGGCGCGAACTGCTCCATCTCGGTGTGGTTGTCGACCGGGTTGCGGTCCAGGGTGAACCGCCCCACCTCAAGCAGCGGGTAGTCGCCGTGCGGCCAGACCTTGGTCAGGTCGAACGGGTTGAAACGGTAGCCGGGCGCGTCGTCGAACGGCATGAGCTGCACGTACATGGTCCAGCTTGGGTGCTCGCCGCGGGCGATCGCCTCGAACAGGTCCCTGGTGTGGTAGTCGTAGTCGGTCCAGACCAGGTCGGCGGCCTGGGCGTCGGTGAAAAACTCGATGCCCTGGTCGGTCTTGAAGTGGTACTTCACCCAGAACCGCTGGTCCTTGTCGTTGATCCACAGGTAGGTGTGGCTTGAGTACCCGTTCATGTGCCGCCAGCTCTTCGGCAGGCCGCGGTCGCCCATCAGCCAGACCACCTGATGCGCGGTCTCCGGCAGCAGGGTCCAGAAGTCCCACTGCATGTCGTTGGAACGCAGGTTGTTGTCGATGCGGCGTTTCTGCGAGCGGATGAAGTTCTGGAAGTGAATCGGGTCCTTGAAGAAGAAGACCGGCGTGGCGTTGCCGACCATGTCGTAGTTGCCATCGGACGTGTAGAACTTCAGCGCGAACCCGCGCAGGTCGCGCCACAGGTCGGGGCTGCCGCGCTCGCCGGCCACGGTCGAGAACCGGGCGCCGAGCGGGGTCGTGGTGTTCGGCTGGAACAGCGCCGCCTTGGTGTAGGCGGACACGTCCTTGGTGATCTCGAGCCGGCCGAACGCGCCGCTGCCCTTGGCGTGCGGCTGCCGCTCGGGGATCCGCTCCCGGTTCCACTGCGCCATCTGCTCGATCAGGTAGCTGTCCTGCAGCAGGATCGGGCCGCCGGCGCCCACGGTCAGCGAGTACTTATCGCTCTCGACCGGGACGCCGGCATCCGTCGTCTGCACAGGCAGCTGCTCGTCAGTCATAGCGATCTCCCGTCAGCCTGCTTGCCTCCGATGACCCGAACCTCACTCCCGGCTTGGTGAACCGTCATCACGCGATTTTGGTGATTGTGGGCTCGCCACGGCCGGCCGCACCACCCACCCGGTCCCGCAACTGCGCGTGATTAGGCTGTCGGCATCGGCGCCGGCCGCTCAATGCCTGGCCACCTACCACTTCCAGCCGGCCACCCACGTCGAGCTGATCAAGACCGCCAGTGGGCCCGCCGCCGTGCGATCCGGCCCGGCCATCATCGGAATCGAATGCGTCAGCGCCGCGAATAACGAACTGCTGGCAAGAGGCCAGGTCGTGCTCCCACGTTACGCGGGCCAGGCGGCCCTGCCCCGGCCCCTGATCCTGGGAGAGCCCGCCGTCTGCATGGTGCGCGAGACCGCCATCGGCACCGTCAGCACTTTCAACTGGACGGGAAGCGCCGCATTGAACGGCAGGAAACTGTCTTTGCCAGGAAGATTCGCGGTCAAGGCGCTTGCCAGCCCGCC
>JBEKEK010000197.1:0-13880 GCA_050013875.1 Trebonia sp.
TTGTTCGGCACCTTCGCCAGCGCCACCAGCGACAGCGGCACGAACGTCAGCCCCATGCCGAGGCCGGTCAGCATCATCGGCCCGAGCAGGCCCCCGGCGTACGTGCTCTGCTCGGTCAGACGTGACAGCCAGAACATGCCGCCCGCCGCAAGCAGCGGCCCGAAGGTGATCAGCGGGCGTGCGCCGATCCGCGCGACCAGCTGCGAGGAGAGCGCCGCCCCGACCACGATCAAGCCCACCATCGGCAGGTACGCGATCCCCGAGCGGACCGGGGAGTAGTGCCAGACCTCCTGCACGAAGATCGTCATGAAGAAGAACATGCCGAAGATCGCGGTGCCGATGCACAGGCTGATCAGGTAGGCCGCGGTTCGGTCGCGGGACTTCAGCACCCGCGGCGGCACCAGCGCGTGCCGCGACCGTGCCTCGATGAACGCGAACGTGCCTAGCAGCACCACCGCCGCCACCAGCGACACGATGACCTTGGTGCTGCCCCAGTGCCCGATCGCCTGGCCGTTGCTGAACGTGGTCGCCGCCTCGGACAGCCCGTACACCAGGGCGCCAAGGCCGAGCGAGCCGGTGATCGCGCCGGGTAGGTCGAACCGGCCGCGGGTCCGCTCGGACTCGCCGATGACCCGGGGAGCGAGCAGCACCAGGATGAGGCCGATCGGCACGTTGACGAAGAATACCCAGCGCCAGTCGAGGTAGCTGGTCAGCAGCCCGCCGGCGATCAGCCCGATCGCCGCGCCCGAGATCGACACGCCTGCGTACACGCCCATCGCCCGGTTCCGCTCCTTGCCCTCGGGGAAGGTGACGGCGATCAGCGACAGCGAGGCGGGCGCGGCCAGCGCGCCGCCGATGCCCTGGATGACCCGGGCCGTGAGCAGCCACGCCTGGTCCTGGGCGAACCCGCCGGCTAGCGAGGCGATCGCGAATAGCGCGATGCCCGCGATGAAGATCCGGCGCCGTCCGAGCAGGTCGCCCATGCGCCCGCCGAGCAGCAGCAGGCCGCCGAAGGCGAGCGTATAGGCGTTCACGACCCACTCAAGGTTCGTGCCGGAGAAGTGCAGCGCGTCCTGGATGTGCGGCAGCGCGACGTTAACGATGGTCGCGTCGAGCACGACCATCAACTGCGCGGCCGCGATGACCACGAGCGCGAGCCCGAGCCGTCGCGGGCGCTCGGCCGTCTGCCCGTCGGCCGCCACGCCGCCGGCCGGGCCGGTGGCCACGACGGGGGCGCTCCCCGTCTGGCCTGAGGTTGTGGACACTGTTGTTCCCCTTACCTGATTTTGGGCGCGTTTGACCCACGCACTTACTGCGTCTCGTTTTGAAAATCTTTAGATATGTTCGGAACGGACGCGTGTCTCCGCGCCACCCGCCCCGTTCTCGTCACTGAGGCAGACGTCAGGGCGGGAGCCTGCGAGCGCCTTCTTCAGCAGCCCGAGGAAACACCACCGCTCGGCGTCGTCAAGCGCATAGCTCCACGGCATCTTCACCGCCAGTTCCCGCATCAGCCGCTCCTTCGCGGCGATGCCCTCCTCGGTGAGGACGAGGTTCTTCACCCGACGGTCCCGCTGACTGGGCTCGCGCCTGACGAAGCCGCGCCGTTCCAGGGTGTCCGCGACGGTCGTGATGAACGACGCGTCGCACCCCATATGCTGCGCGAGCTCCTTCATGGACAGCACGGAGTCCAGCTTGAACATGGCGAGCAGATCGTGCGGAGCGATGCCGAACTCCGCCGCGATTTCCTGGGCCACCCCACCGACCAGCTTGATGAG
Source organism: Trebonia sp. (assembly GCA_050013875.1). Lineage (GTDB taxonomy): Bacteria > Actinomycetota > Actinomycetes > Streptosporangiales > Streptosporangiaceae > Trebonia. The sequence goes on from JBEKEK010000197.1 coordinate 1,776, forward strand.
GCTGGTGAGCGTGTCCAGGATGTCCCGGTTCACCGCGGACGCGTCCGCCCCCGTCTCACCCGGCCCCTGCACTCCGATGCTCATGACTGGCTAAACAGTTGAGCAACTCAAGCAATTCCCGACCCCGCCAACTTTTCTTCGCTCCGTTTCCGGCTGCCCGCCCCATGTCTCGCTCTTCCCGTCCCACGACATCGCGCCGCCCGTGCCCAGACGGCTCTGCCCGGCCCCGGATCCAGACGCTGGCACCCCCTCACCCCGTTCCCATATCTCCCGGACGTATCCCTCGCACTCTGAGACGTATCTCCGTACATAAATGTGACGCTCAACCGCCCCAGATCTCATCGCTGTGCTTTCCCGCTCGCCGCCGGGCGCTTTTGGCCCCTGTCTGCTCCCTCGTCGCTCGGTCGCTGCGCTCCCTCCCTCCTCAGTCCGCCGACAGGGGCGCGCCCTTCGGCTCGCGGGGGGATTCCGGCCTCCGGTTGACGTTGGCTTTCCGGGCAACCGTCGGACGTGTCATGGCGTCCTTCTAGATGTGACCAATTCCTCAGAACCCTTGCTGAAGCGCCGGGCCTTCCTTGGCGTGGCAGCGGGCGGCGTCGCCGCGATCGCCACGCCCGCAGCTGCCCAGGTCGCCCAGGCCGCCGTGATCCGTCAGGCCGCCCCGGTCGGCATCGCCGCCCGGTCGGCTGGCCCTACGCCAGCCGACTGGACGGCCCTCGGCCATGATCTGGCCGGCCCGCTTGTCCGCCCGGGAGACCGCAGCTACACGGTGGACAGCTACTTGTTCGACCCGAGATTTGACGGGATCCACCCGGCCGGGATCGCTTATGTGAAGAACGCGCACGATGTGGGGACGTGCCTGGCGTTCGTCCGCAAGTTCGGCGTCAAGTTCGCGGCGCGCTCCGGCGGGCACAGCTACGCCGGCTGGTCGTCCTCCACCGGGCTGATCATCGACGTCGAGAACCTCAAGGGCGTGCAGGTCTCCGGGTCGACCGCGAACGTGGGCGCGGGCACCCGGCTGATCGACTTCTACAGCGGCCTGGCCGCCCACGGGCGGGCGGTGCCCGGCGGCTCCTGCGCGACCGTCGGCATCACTGGCCTGACGCTCGGCGGCGGGGTCGGCGTCATGGCCCGGGCTTACGGGCTGACCTGCGACAAGCTGGCATCCCTGAACATCATCACGGCGGACGGCAAGGCGCTTACCGCCAGCCCCTCCCAGCACTCGGACCTCTACTGGGCCTGCCGGGGCGGTGGCGGCGGCAACTTCGGCATCGTCACCTGGCTGCAATTCAACACCGTGCCCGCTCCGAAGCCGGTGGTCTTCTTCCTCTCCTGGCCCTGGTCGAAGGCGGCCAAGGTGATCGCCGCCTGGCAGTCCTGGGCCCCGTACGCACCGGACGCGCTCTGGTCGAACCTGCACCTGTCCGCCTCACCCGGCGGGAAGACGCCCACGATCCAGGTCGGCGGCTGCTACCTGGGCAGCATCAGCGGTGCGGCGAACCTGATCGACCAGCTCTACGCCAAGGTCGGGTCCCACCCGTCCAGCTACTTCCTCAACCAGTTCTCCTTCCTGAACGCGATGCTGCTGGAGGCGGGCTGCTCCTCGATCGGCCTGCAGGGCTGTCACCTGCCCTGGTACGCCTCGGGCGGCAAGCTGAACCGGCAGCCCCAGTTCGCCAAGTCCGCCTACTTCTCCAAGCAGTTGTCAAGCGCCGGGATAAACGCCCTGCTGCACGGCGTTCAGTCCCTGCAGTCTGTGCGCGGCGCGGCCGGCGGTGTCGGCGGAGTGGCCTTCGACGCCCTGGGCGGCCAGGTCAAGGCGCTCTTGCCCACCGCGACCGCCTTCGTGCACAGGAACGCCCTGTTCGGGGCCCAGTACACGACCGACTGGACCAACGGCGCGTCAGCCACCGGGATCAACAACCAGCATGCCTGGCTCCGCTCGTTCTGGGCCTCCATGCAGCCCTACGCCAACGGCCAGGCCTACCAGAACTACGTCGACCCCGACCTGAAGAACTGGGCACAGGCGTACTACGCCCAGAACTACGCCCGACTGCAGAAGGTCAAGAAGACCTACGACCCGACCCGCCTGTTCAACTTCCCGCAGGCCATCGTCCCCGCCTAAGAGAAACCCGATGGTCGGCCTACTGCCTAGATAACAGCAAGAACCTCTGTCGCGGCTCGACGCCAGGCAACGTGATGGATCGTTGTGTACATTCGCGTGTACACAACGATCCATCATCTTTTCCGGCCTGCTGCCTCACCCTGATAACAGCAAGAAACGGCAAGCGGGACTCTCCGCTGAACGTTTGACCGGGTCGTGGCCGGCCAAACTTTCCGCCCCAGCGTCAAAGTCCAGATAACAGCAAGAAGCGGCGGGGCGCCGCAACCAGCAACGCGCGGTTCGGCGTCCCAAAGCAACCAGCAACGCGCGATTGGGCGTACCCAGAGCAACCCGCGGCTAGTGGGAGCTGGAGGCGGACCAGATGTTGATACCGGCTTCGACCGCGTTCTTGTCGATCGCGGCGATCTCTTCCGCGGTGAACGCGGTCTTGCCGGCGGCGGCGAGGTTCTCCTCGAGCTGGGCCACGCTGCTCGCGCCGACCAGCGCCGAGGTGACGCGGGAGTCCCGGAGCGTCCAGGAGACCGCCATCTGGGCCAGCGACTGCCCGCGCCCTTCAGCGATGCCGTTCAGCGCCCGGACGTGGGCCAGGGTCCTCTCGTTCAGCTGTTCCTGCGAGAGTGAGCCGTTCCGCGCGGCCCGCGAACCGGCGGGTATCCCGTCCAGGTACTTGGTCGTCAGCAGGCCCTGCGCCAGCGGGGAGAACGCGATGCAGCCGACGCCCTCGGCCGCCAGGACGTCAAGCAGCCCGCCCTCGATCCAGCGGTTCAGCATGGAGTAAGACGGCTGGTGGATCAGCAACGGCGTGCCCAGTGAACGGAGGATGGCGGCGGCGTCACGGGTGCGTTCTGGCGAATAGGAAGAGATACCCGCGTACAGCGCCTTGCCCGACCGGACGGCGGTGTCCAGCGCGCCCATCGTCTCTTCCAGCGGAGTGTCCGGGTCGAAGCGGTGGCTGTAGAAGATGTCCACGTACTCGAGGCCCATCCGCGTGAGCGACTGGTCGAGGCTGGCGAGCAGGTACTTGCGCGAGCCCCACTCCCCATAGGGTCCCGGCCACATGTCGTAGCCGGCCTTAGTCGAGATGACCAGCTGGTCGCGGTACGGGCGGAAGTCCTCGCGGAAAAGGCGCCCGAAGTTGATCTCGGCGCTCCCGTACGGAGGCCCGTAGTTGTTGGCAAGGTCGAAGTGCGTGACGCCGAGGTCGAAGGCGCGCCGCAGGATCGCCCGCTGGGTGCTGAGCGGCGACTCGTCGCCAAAGTTCTGCCAGAGGCCCAGCGAGACCGCGGGCAACTGCAGCCCGCTGCGACCGCAGCGCCGGTAGGGGTGCTTGGTGTATCTGTCTTCGGCAGCTTCGTAGCTCATGACCAATATTTTGTCACGGTGACGCCCGCCTGCCGGCCCGACCTTGGCAGTGGAGTTCGCATCGCTAACGACTCAGGTGGGATGATTCGGCTGGACCCGATGGGGCAGCCCGGCCGCGAAGGCGTGGCCAGCCCAGGCCACAGGCCCGTGGTTCGTCTCGTCGGCGCAAGCGGAAGGAGCCCTGTCCATGTGCACGTACCTGACAGAGAAGATCGCGATCACCGGGAGCGCCAAAGGGGCGTCCGGCTGGATCAAGGTGACCGACGCCACGGTCTACCTGGACCATCCGGTGCACGCGCCGTTCGGCCACACGCTCAACATCGACTTCCTCGCTCCCGAGCTCGGCCCGGCCGGGCGGGTGGCGGTCGAGCTCAGCCAGGAGTCGGCCCGCGCCTTGGTCAAGGCGATCGAGGCGACGCTCGACTCCGCCCCTCCCGGCCTGGAGTAGCGGGCTCGCACCGGCAACAGAAGCACCGGCTCGCGAACTGGGTACCGGCTCGCGCCGGGCAAGCGGATAAGTCACGAGTAAATAGGAGACAGCACAACATGTACGACGCGATATTCGCCGAGTCCATCACGATCACCGGCGATGGCGGCGACACGATCGAGGCCTATTCGGCGCGCCCGCTCGACGGGGCGCCCCGCGGCGGCGTGGTCGTCATCCACCACATGCCCGGCTACGACGACTCCACCAAGGAGATCGCCCGCAACTTCGCCTTCCACGGCTACAACGCGGTGATGCCCAACCTTTACTGGCGGGACGCGCCCGGCGCCAGCCCGGACGACGCGGCCGCCACCGCGCGCGCCAAGGGCGGCGTCCCCGACGACCGCCTGGTCGGCGACGTGGCCGGCGCCATGGCGTACCTGAAGAACCTCAGCAATTCCAACGGCAAGGTCGGCACCATCGGCTACTGTTCCGGTGGCCGCCAGTCGTTCCTCGCCGCGGTCAGCCTCCAGCTAGACGCGGCGGTGGACTGCTACGGCGCGTTCGTCACGGGCGAGGCGCGCGAGGGGACGACGATGGTCCCGATCGTGGACAAGACCCCGAGCCTGTCCTGCCCGCTGCTCGGCCTGTTCGGCAACGACGACCAGTACCCGTCGCCGGCCCACGTGGATGAGCTTGAGGAGGCGCTTAAGGCCCATGGCAAGACCTACGAGTTCCACCGCTATCCGGACGCCGGGCACGCGTTCTTCTCGGTGAACCGCCCGGCCTACCGCCCCGAGGCCGCCACCGACGGCTGGCAGAAGATCTTTGCCTTCTACGGCCGGTACCTCTCCGCCTGACCCGCCCCCGGCCCTCACCGGTCAGCTACGCCATCGACAGGCCGAGATCCTGTCGGCTACGCCAACGACCGCCCCTATTGGTGTCATTGGCGTAACCGGCAGGTTCGAGCTGGTCATTGGCGTAGATGGCAGGTCAGGCCCTGTCGGCTACGCCAACGACCGCCTCTGTTGGTGTCGTTGGCGTAGTTGACTTGGCCCAGGGCGGGGTCGCGAGGCGCCAGAAAGCCGATTGGGTGCCCGAAATGTCGGTGGGGCGTGGCACGATCCCCTGACGGACAATGGCGGGGCAGCGCGCGGCGGTCGGCGGCGCGCGTGGAGGGACGCGGCATGAAGTTCACGGTGGACCGGGACGCACTCGGCGAGGCTGTCACCTGGGTGGCCAGGGCACTGCCCACCCGGCCGGTGCTGCCGGTGCTCGCGGGCCTGCTGCTCCGCGCCGAGCAGGGAGATCAAAGTCACCCGGGGGGGAACGGACCGGGGTTGCTCACTCTGTCCTGCTTCGACTACGAGGTGTCGGCCCGGATACAGGTGCGGGCCGAGGTAGCCGAGCCTGGCACCTTCCTGGTGCCCGGCCGGCTCCTGGTCGAGATCGTCCGCAGCCTGCCCGCTGCCCCGGTCGAGTTCGGCGACGATCCCGACGGCATCTCCGTAACCTGCGGCGAGGCATCGTTCGCGGTGGCCACCCTGCCGTCGGCCGAGTACCCGGAGCTGCCGGACCTGCCACAGCTGGCCGGCACGGCCGACGGCGGGGTGCTCGCCACCGCGATCGGCCAGGTGACCCCGGCCGCCAGCCGCGACGACACGCTGCCGATGCTGACCGCGGTAAATGTTGAGTTTGACGGGGGGACGATGACGCTCGCCGCCACCGACCGCTACCGGCTGGCCGTCAGGGAACTGACATGGAACCCGGCCCCGGGCTTCGCTGACCAGGGCAGGGCCTCGCTCCTGGTGCCGGCCAGGACGCTGAGCGACGCGGCCAAGATGATGAGCGCGGAGACCGAGGTCCGGATCATGCTCCGGCCAAGCGGCGATGGCAAGGATGCCGCGGCGGCTGGGGCCGGCGCGAGTGGAGGCGGTGCGGGCTCGGCCGAGGCCATGATCGGCTTCGAGGCCGGCCAGCGCCAGTTGACCGCGCGGCTGCTGGCCGGGGAGTTCGTCAGATACCGTTCCCGGTTCCCGGCAGAGTTCGGTTGCACCGCCGACCTCCCCGCCGAGGCGTTCGCGGAGGCGGTGCGGCGGGTCGCGCTCGTCGCCGAGCGTGGTACCCCGGTGCAGCTCACGTTCGCGCCCGGGCGGGTCACGGTCGGTGCGGGGACCCAGGGCCAGGCGCGGGCCAGGGAGTCGGTGCCCGCGGACTTCACCGGCGACGAGCCGGCGATCGCCTTCAGCCCGCACTATCTACTGGACGGTGTCATTGCCGCGACCGCCACGCCGCCCGGCTCCCCGGCGGCGGGCGCCGGCGGCCACGCGACCGGCGGGCGGGCCGTTGCTGCCGGCGCGGGCACAGCGTCCGGTGAGGCGGCCGCCGCCGGAAGTGAACGCGCCGCGGTCAGCGGGCGAGTCAGGCTCTGGTTCACCAGCGCGAGCAAGCCCGCCGTCATCTCCAGCCAACCGGACCCGGATTCTGATGCCAAGCAGGCCGAAGGGGACTTCCGCTACCTCGTGGTCCCCCAGCGCGTCGCCCGGTTACAGTATTTTCCCCGCTCGCCGCCGGGCGCTCTTAGCCCCTGCCCTCTCCCTCGTCACTCGGTCGCTGCGCTCCCTCCCTCCTCAGTCCGAGGACAGGGGCGCGCCCTTTGGCTCGCGGGGGTGTCCGCTCGCCGCGGGGCGCTTTTAGCCCTGTCTCCTCCCTCGTCGCGCGGCCAAAACCGCCGCACTCCTCAGTCCGGGGACAGGGGCGCGCCCTTTGGCTCGCGGGGGTGTTCCGCTCGCCGCCGGGCGCCCGGGACGGTTTTCGCGGGCGCTTAGTGGCCGGGGAAGGAACCGCCGCCGGTGCCTAGCGGGGTCGAGAGGCCGCCATGGCGGGCGAACAGTAGTGCGGTGAACAGCCAGATCAGCATGGCCAGGATCAGTAGCGAGAGCGCGGCGAACTTGGCCACGCGGTCCACTGGCGGCGACTCGCGCTGCCCGTCCCGTGCCTGGAAGCGCCCGCCAGGCCCGAACCGCGCGCCCGGCGGGAAACCGGCGGTCGGCCCCATGGCCGCGCCGTGCCTGGTGCTGGTGTTCCAGTAGCCGCCCCAGTGGTAGCGCGGCCGGGTGGCCGGCATCCACGGCAACCCGGGCGCGCCCGGCATCGCCACGGGACCGAAGGGGCTGCTGAGGGCGGCCAGCCGCGCCGATCCGGGGAGATCGGACATGATCCGGGCGAGCTGTCCGAACGTCTTCGCCGCGAAGACCGACTCAAGGCGTTCGTGCAGCTCATCGATGGTGAGCCGGCCGGCCGTGTAGTGCTCGCCGAGATCGGCCGCCGCGGCGTCGCGCTCTGCGTCCCCAACACGCATCGCGTGCGGGCCTCGCGGCCAGAACGGGTCGCCGCCGCCAGGCAGGGGAGCGTAGTAACGCATCACACCATCTCGCCTTCCGTGTTCGCTCGGAAGTTCGGTCTCTTCCACGATAAATCGTGGATCCCGGCCAGGGAACCCGGACCATGCGGATGGCGTGCAGTAGTCGTTCTACCGCCCGCGCCGCCGCGGGCCGCCGCCGCCGCGCCGTGAGCCGCCACGGCCGCCCCGGCGTCGCCCGAGAATGACAAAGACAAGCCGCCTGAGCAGCGCGAACGCCGCCAGGATGAGCACGAATCCGAACGGCCGAGGGCCACCGCCGAATATCGAGAAGATGCCGAGGGTGAGCAACGCCGAGAGCAGCAGCAGCGGGACAACCACCATCCCCAGTGTGCGCCTGCCGAAGCCGCCGGAACGGCCGCCGTCGCTGTCAGCAAACGGGTCGCCGGTACCGGAGGCGGTCCGCCCGTCGTTACCTGTGCCCCAGTCGACCCACTGCTGACCGGGCCGCCCGAGCGGTGCCCTGGCACCGAACGGGCCGCCCGCCAAGCCGCCGGCCGCGCCGGCCGACGCTTCCTGCCATGCTGATGGCGAGGGCAGGTCGGTGAAGAGCCCGCTCAGGTCCCCGCGCGTCTTGGCGGCAAAGGTCTGGTCCAGCCGCTCGTTGAGCTCGTCTTGGGTCAGCCGTCCGCTGGCGAAGTGCTCACGCAGCTCGTTCGCCGCGGCATCCCGCTCGGCGTCTCCGACCCTCATGTCGTATCCCGAAGCCACAGTTTCCTCCAGCCAGAGGCGATAGTGAGATCCACGATATATCGCGACAATCGCGCAAGCAAGCGAACCCCCCGCCGAAGCGGGCCCAGCGTGGTCGCGGTATCTATCAAAGTCGATGCTAAGCCGGTGGTGCCGATGGATGGGTCGGCTCCGGTTGCCAGCCACCCGGCGGCGCGCGTTCGCTTCGCTCGAATGTCAGTGGCGGTCCTTAATCTGGGACCAGATACCCGGACGAGGGGACGTGTCGTGGTTACCTACGAGTCCAGACAGGCGCAGGGGCCTGGCAGCGCGCGGGTACCGGTCAGCGTGCGGGAGGCGGCCAGCGTGACGGTATCGGCAGGCGCGGACGCGGTGTCGGCGGGCACGGTGTCAGTGGGCGCGGACGTAGTGCCGGCGGGCACGGTGTTGGCGGGCACGGTGCCGGCGGGCACGGTGTCGGCAGGCGCGGAGGTGCAGTGCAGACGGCGGGAGGAACTCGGCAAGTTCCTCAAGGCCCGGCGAGCGCGGCTGGCGCCGGAAGACTTTGGCATGCCCGTCGGGTCGAGGCGGCGCACGCCGGGGCTGCGCCGCGAGGAACTCGCACTGCTGGCTGGCGTTGGCGTCACCTGGTACACGTGGCTGGAACAGGGCCGCGAGATCAACGCGAGCGTGCAGGTGCTCGACGCGCTGGCGCGGACGCTACGGCTGGACCGCGCGGAGCGGGAGCACCTGTACTGGCTGGCCGAGGCCTCGCCGCTGCTGACCGGCTCCGCGCGCCGTCCTATCCCGGCGGAGGTCCGTGAGATCGTCAGCTCGCTCGACCCGCTGCCAGCCAGCCTGACCAACGGCCGGTTCGACATCCTGCTTTCGAACGACGCGTCAGAGGATCTGTTCTGGGACTGGCACGAGATGCCGTGCATCCACAAGAACACCCTGTGGTGCTGCATCACCGAACCGAGCGCCCGCGAGAAGTTCCCGCAGTACGAGCAGGAGGTGCCGTACCTGGTCGCGCGACTTCGGGCCGCGTACGCGAGGCACGTCGGCGACCCGGACTGGGAGGAGGATATCCGGCGGCTGTCCAGCCTGAGCGAGGAGTTCGCCGGCCTGTGGGCCAGGCACGAGGTGACCGATCCCGAGCCGCGCACCCGCACGTTCATTCACCCGAAGGCGGGCCCGGTCACGTTCGCGGTCACCGAACTCGACTTCCCGGTACTGCCCGAGGCGCGGCTGACCGTCTACACCCCGGCCGACGAGCAGACCCGTGCCCGGCTGCCGCTCACCCGGCGGGCGCGCTAGCCCTGATAGTGCTCGCCAACCCGCGTGCTGGGCGCTCACCCCGGTTCCCCGGCCGCGATGGCGGAGTCAGCTGACGTAACGCTCGTGCCTCAGTTGAGGAAGTAGCTTGAGCCGCCGTTCGCCGGGTTGGTGACCAGGGCTATGACGGTCATCGAGCCCGCGTGCGCGAACGTGAGCTTGAGGTAGATGTCCTTGCCGTCGTGCATCGCGCCCGGGTCGGTGATCAGCAGGTGATAGCTGTTCGGGATCAGCTGCGTGGTCCTGTCGGAGGGGATCGGTATGTCCTTGATCGTGTGCATGACCACCGGCGAGACCCCCTTAGTGACCGGGCCGCGCAGTTCGACCACACCGCCGACGCTGGTGGACACCGAGATCAGCTCGTCCGCCGCGCCGTTATTGCGGATGTCCAGGTATCCGACGGTGGTCTGGCCCACCGAGACCGACTGCTCAACGTAGGCCCCGTTGGTGACGATGCCGGAACCGCCCGCATGGTTAGCGGAGGAGCACCCCGCGGCCCCGAACACGGTCGCCAGAGCGACGCCTGCCAGCCCCGCGACCCGGATGTACCTTTGCACGACCAACAGGCTACCCCCGCTCGATCGCGGTTCCGATCAGCCCCAGGGGCGGGGAGCCGAGGTCCATCAGGGCGGTGTGGAAGCGCTTGAGCGTGAAGCCCGCGCCCCAGGCTGTCCTGGCCCGCTCGCGCAGTGCCATGATCTCGAGCTTGCCCCAGGTGTAGCGGCCGTAGGTCGGGTCGAAGGTCGCCCGCCTGGCCTCCGACAGGGCAGCCGGGCCAGTCAGGTGGGTGTCGGCCTCGAACCGCGCCGCGGCCTCCTCGACCGTCATGCCCGCCGTGTGCACGCCGAGCGCGCAGGCCAGCCGGGTCACCCGGACCAGCGCCTCGAGCCAGACGCCGAACGCGAACCGGGGGTCATCGGCCAGGAACCCTTCCTCAACGCAGAGTTCCTCGGCGTAGTGCGCCCAGCCCTCGACGAAGGCGCTGGAGAACAGGGTCCGGCGCACGTCGCCGCGGGTGCGGCGCAGTGCCTGGTGGTGCGAGAAGTGCCCGGGCGCGACCTCGTGCACGGTGATGGCCGGCAGCGTCGAGGCGCTGAACACCTCAAGCCACTCCTCGGCCTGCTGATTTGGCCAGGACTCGTCGGGCGGCGTGATCCAGTACCAGGACGGCGCGTCCCGCTCGGCGGGCGCGTTGGTGGAGATCATCGCCATCGCCCAGCGCCGCGACTCCGGCGACTCGCCGACCAGGCACACACCGTCGTGGACCGGCACCAGGTCCCGCTCGCGGGTGAACTCGATCGCCCGCTCGGTCCAGTACCTGGCCGTCTTGATCACGCCCGCCCGGTCGGGATGGTCCTTGACCAGCTCGCGGGCGAGATCGAGGGGCGGGCGCTGCCCGTCAAGGCGGGCGGCTGACTCGGCCAGCCGCTCCATCAGCCGGTCTCGTTCGGCGTCCGCCCGCGTGGTGAGCGCGCCCAGGTCGACGTCGATCGCCTCGGCCGAGGACAGCAGCGAGGCGAGCGCGTCCGGCCCGAGCGCGGCGTCGGGCGGCCCGGAGTCGGCCGCCCGCTGGACGTGGGCGACCAGTCGCACGTGCGCGGCGAGCGCCGCCTCCCGCGCCTGCGGGTCGGCGTCGGCCGGAATCCCCGCGGCCAGGCCGCGGACCGCGCCGAGCAGCGAGTCGGCGATCGGGGCGGGGATGCGGTCAAGCGTGCCGACGGCCGCGTCGATCACGGCCGGCCAGGCCGCCAGGTGCGCGGCGCGCGCGGCGTACCGGTCCGCCTCGGGCGCGTAGTCCTTGTCGTAGCAGGCCAGGTCGAGCTCGCCGAGATGTGCGATCGGGTTGCTCCGGTGCAGCTCCAGGTGGGCGTAGACGACCCGCTGGAGATCCTCGGACGCGCGCAGATGGGCCTCGTCGTGCGGGTCCTGCTGCGCCGCGGTGGACTCGCGGGCCGCCGCCAGCCGCGCCAGCCCGGCGGCCACTCCGTCGGCCGAGAGATCCTGCGGCACCCCGTCGTACTCGTGCCTCCCGGCGTACTCGCGCGCCTCGGCCACGTTGAGATCGCAGATGGCCCGTACCCGGGCGTCCAACTCTTCCATGCACCAGACGTTACTCGCGCGAAGGCGATGGGATCATGTTGGATGGTGGACGTGCGCGCTGCCCGGACGAGAAGCCTCCCCTCCGAGCCAAAGGGCGCTCCGAGCGCCCGGCGGCGAGGAGGAAAACACAGCGCCCGGCGGCGAGCGGGGAAAGCCTCCCGCGCGAGCCAAAGGGCGCGCCCCTGTCCCCGGACTGAGGAGTGCGGCGGTTTTGGCCGCGCGACGAGGGAGGAGACAGGGGCCAAGAGCGCCCGGCGGCGAGCGGGGAAAACACAGCGGCGAGGAGGACAGCATGACTCCTGAGTTCACGACCAGGCCGGAGCTCGCGGGGACGTTCGGGATGGTCGCGTCCACTCACTGGCTGGCGTCCGCGGCCGGGATGGCCGTCCTGGAGAAGGGCGGCAACGCCTTCGACGCCGCCGTCGCTGCCGGGTTCGTGCTGCAGGTCGTCGAGCCCCACCTGAACGGGCCCGGCGGCGAGGTGCCGGTCATCGCGCATGACAGCAGGCGCGGCGAGACGTTCGTGGTCAGCGGGCAGGGCCCGGCGCCGGCCGCCGCGACCGTCGAGGCGTACGCCGGCCTCGACCTGGTTCCTGGCAGCGGGCTGCTCGCCGCCACCGTGCCGGGCGCGTTCGGCGGCTGGATGCTGCTGCTGCGCGAGTACGGCAC